>CAYXOC010000014.1:78356-89427 GCA_964466715.1 uncultured bacterium | reverse complement strand
CGGGACTCGGCGTCGGCCTGCATCCCGAGAGGATGACGAGCGCGAGCAGGCAGATCACCATACGGATCCACGGACGCTGATGTGAGAGCATTCGAGCCACCTCCTGAGATGCCGACCGGCGAGTCATCGTCCAGTCATTATACCACAGAGGCGGCAGGGGCAATCGACAACGGACGAGGTGAACGAATACGCGAATTGCCATCCACCGAGGGCTGAGAGGACAGTGCGAACCCGGGATATGGCCCTGATGCCGTGCAGATACAGCGACTATGCTTCTGCCTGGCGATGCGAACTAGCCAACGCAAGAAGGGCGATGATGTAGCAGGCGAATCCGGTCCAGAACGATGTAGAGATGCCCCAGTTCAGCGCAATCACAATCGCCATGACGGACGCACAGACTGATGTGGCACCGTTGATCCCCCAGAACCAAGGCGTGAGTGCGCTGAATCTGGTCGATGCCGCCTTCATACCTATTGGAAACGCCATCCCCATCAGCAGGCCGAGCGGGAACAGCACTCCGACCGATGCAAGGACGCGCACGGGGGTGCTCGATGACTGTAGCGCGGTCGCACCGTAGCCGGTGAGCGTCCCAAACACGACGAGAGCGCACACCAAGCCCACAAGCCGAACGACCGGGGAATCGAGTAGGCCGCCCTTACCCAGCTTGTGCGTGGTGTAGCTCCCCAATCCGCTGGACAGAAGGAGCGTGAAGAGGATCACCGTGAGTCCATATGTGGGATGGCCCAGGAAGACAATAAGTCTCTGCATCTGCGAGATCTCGACCAGCATGAAGCCGAGGCCGATGGCGGCGAAGTAGAGAAGGTGCGGGCATGCGCCTTTCATCGATACACGCCGACTGGTGAGAACGAGAGGCAGGATGATACACAACAATGTGAGCACCGTAACGGTAATCAGGAGCTTCCCAAGGATGGCGACTGCCTTGAGGTTGAAGCTCATTGATCCCTGCGGCCATCGGTCAACGCGGAGAAAGTCGCGGAAGCGCAGCATGTTGAAGAAGAAAGGCTTATTGTCCGTCGGCGCGGATATATCGAGCGGGTATTGGGCTGTAAAGGACTCGAGATCTTTGCCGGAAGCCAGCCTTGCGAACGTATCGTCGGCGGCGTGCCGAGGGGTGAGGATCACTCGGAAGTTCATCTCCCGGGCAAAGCGCTCGACACTCTGTACGTCCGACTCGGTGAAGGGTGTCCTACTGACCAGAATAGTGCTGACACCGTCGGGCAGATCGCCGGCACTGCCGTCGGAGATCTTCGCGACTATGAGGATATGCCCTCGCGGGGAATCGACGCCGATCTGCTTCAGGGAAGCCGACGCCAAAGATACGAGGCGGTATGTCTCTGCGGGGCGCTCCGCGAAATACCACCGAGAGAACGTCAGAACCCCGGACGGGTTCAGTCGCTGCATGAACAACTTCCATGCCTCGACGGTGTAGAGCGAGTTTTCGGACAGCACGAAGGCGCCCGCGGCGGTGGCGGCCCACGTATCTATCAGCGAGACTTGGATGATGTCGAACTTGCTCCTCTGTCGCGCTATGTAGCTTCTGGCCTCGTCCGCGACGAATCTGACTCCCGGTCGTCTATCGAGGTGACCGGTGAAGTCACCGAACCTGGAATTGACCGTCTCAAGTATGTCCTGGTTGATCTCCACACCGATCACCGACCGCTGCTTGAACACGAGCGCGGAGAGAATGTCCCTGCCTCCACCTGTGCCGACAACCAACACGTCGGAATTTGGTCGGACATAATGAGCCACGTTAGTCACATCATACTTGAGGTGCTCAAGGCTATCGAGGTTGCCGTCGAAACCAGTCAGCACAGTTCCAGCTGCGGCATCGATCTGAAGTGAGATCTGACTGCAGCTCGGAGTGGTTGGGTAGACATTGCTGATTCCCCAGCCGAATGGACTGGTCAGTGTATGGGGATCACCGAACACGGTAATCCGAGAGAACGAATTCCACTTCTCATAGATCGTCTCACGGGCGCGAGCGTTCTTCTCCCAGGTGAGCCTCAATATCGGAGACTGCCTGTGCACCTGCACTGTGTTCACCGCGGCGAAGCCTGCGAGCGCAACAGTGCAAGAAACCGAGACCCACGCGAGCTTTCTCACTCTTCCGGCAATGGCGAACAGGATCGCCGCCAGACCGGCGAGAGCGGCGATGACGAACACGGCGGTGGGACCGTCGGTAAGGCGGAGTACGAGCACCAGCAACACGCACCCCGTGGCCGCCCCGGCGAGATCGGCAGCATACAACTTGCTTACCTGCAGCGGAAATCTGGTCAAGGCCAGGCAGACGGCTATCCCACTGAATACGTAAGGGATAGCGACCACAACATAGGTCAGGATCAGCAGAAGCAGCGAGACGATGGGTGAGAAATCGCGCGTAGCTGCCGGGATACGTAGATACACAAGAAAGCTGACTGCCGTGGTAATGCAGAAGAGAAGTGAGTTCAGCGCAATCTGACGCAGGGCATGTTCCTCACGGAAATGGGAGGGGAGTAAGTACACGATAATCGCGCCGACTGTCATGCCGAACAGTGCGATCGACACCGCCATGAACGCAAAGTGGTACCACATGGTAACACTGAAGATGCGCGCAAGAAGTACCTCGTGCATCAGAGTCGCGAGAGCAACTGCGAACAGACCTATGTACGTAAGTTTCCTCACCGTGTGTCCTCCAGCCGGCGGGCAGTCCGTCCACCGGACACGCGCGCACATGCCTTATCGGCGCTCGACGGCCGATAGCTACATCATACCTGCCATACGAAGGCTCAGTCAAGGAACAGGCTGCCTGACCTCCAGCGTGTAGCTCCCCGCGGGAACCTGGACCCTCAGCGTGCCGGTCGAGTCGACGCGAACGGTCGTGCGCGTATCGAACGCTGGGAATGGATCATAGAGCAGGAACTCCGCGCCGGGCGGGAGGCCCCTGGCGGTCAGAGTGAACGCCTCGGCGGACCGGGTGTCGATGGCGAAGTCCTTCCCCACCCCGCGGATGGTTGCCTCGACGGATGCGCCGGTGATCGTGACGTCGTGGGGCCGGAGCGCGCCGGAGCCCTTGACGCGGTAGTTCGCCGGGAGCGCGATCGACTTGGCCTTCAGGGCCTCCTCGTAGGCGTCGCGGTATCGGCCCTCGTCGAGTAGCCGCCGGGCGTTGGCGAGGAGCGTGCGTTGCCGGCCCCTCAGCCCCGACCCATCTCCCTCAGAGGGCGGGGAGGGACGACCGATCTCAGGCGACTCCGTCGCCGGCCGGGGACTCCGCCCGGGATCGGTCGGAGTGTTTTCGGCATTCTCAACCAGGGGTCGAAGCTCCTCGATCAGGTTGATGGCGTCGCGCCGCCAGGTGATGAGCAGGCTCTCCATCCGCTTGCGGCGCATCTCGGGCGTCGGGCGCGCGAGCATCCGGGCAATCGGCGCCCAGCTCTCCGGCTCGCCCTGGTTCGTGTGGTGCGAGAACCGGCAGCCGTTCTCGTACATGCCGCAGAGGTTCGGGATGAACCTATAGGCGTTGTTGTCGCGGTGGCTCTCGTAGTCGGAGCACGCGACGCGGCCAAGCTCTCGGGCGCGGAGGTAGTCCTTCGGATTGCCGCCGAGCCCGACTCCGGCCTCCGGGTAGACCGCCTGCTCCCAGATCGGATGGAAGCGGTCGTCGAGCGGGTAGCCCTTCCCGCCGACCCAGTAGACGTAGTTGCTCGCGCCTCGGTCGTCCTTCGGGAACTCGATCCGGTCGCCTTCGACGACGATCGCCTCCTTGCGGATGCTCTCCCTCATCGTCCGCGAGAGCATCCGGTTGAACTTCGCCGGATTGAGGTGCAGCCACATCTTCTCCCGATCGTCGAGGCCGTCGGATGGATCGAGGGTCACCCCGTCCTTCGCGGCGTCGCAGATGACGCCCCAGTTGAAGTCCACGAGCATGTCGATCCTCGGCACGCCGTTGTTCACGCGGCCGTAGCCGTCCTCGAAGACGTCGACGATCTTCGTCCAGTAGACCGGCTCGTCCTCGCCGATCATGCCGATGAGGTTGCCGCCCATCCCCGCCTGCTCCATCTTCAGCAGCCACGGATTGAGCTCCTCAATGGCGTTCGCGATGCCCTTCGTGCGGGCATCGTTCAGTCTCGGGTTGTTCATGGTAAGCCACGGTGTGTTCGACCAGTGGTTGGGCGTCGTGAGGCCGTAGCGGACATCGTACCAACCGGGCTTGCAGGAGTCCATGTACTCCTTCAGGCCGGGATCGTGGTAGTTGTCGAACTCGCTCCAGGCGATCTGCTGATACTCGATCGCGCCGAAGGTCTTGCCGTTGCCGTCCGGGGTATGGAGCGGCGTGAACGACCACGTCGTCGGGAAGCCGGGGACGAACGGGACGTTCTTCGCCAGGACGAGCTTGCCGAGCGATTCGGCGAGATCCCTCATCGCCGCCGGGCCCTTCTGGAGGTAGGCGAAATCGACCGCGAACCCGATGCAGTCGCGCGCGCCGGCCTGCTCGAAGACCTTGATCCAGCGGTCGATCTCCTCGGAGTGCTTGGCGGCGTCGAAGCGCGTGTATCTCGGGCAGATGAGCATCGGAAGCATGAAGCGGTTCTGCTCGCAGTAGGTTTCGAAGTCGTCGTAGACACGGAGCGAGCGGATGCGCATCCCATAGCCGGACGTGTCGCGGAGGGTGACCCTCGCGGTCGGCTTGCCGGTCGCGGGGACATCGACGAAATACGTCATGAGGCCGGGGCCGTCGTCTACGAAGTCGCGGAGGTGGACCGACTTCCCATCGACGAGCACGCGGTAGAGGGTCCGATCGCCGTTGCGGCGCTCGTCGTTGACCTCCTGAACCTCGAGCGTCCACGTGCCGGAGGTCGGCGCCTTCATCTCGTAGCTGATCTCCCGCGGAGTGAACGCCGGGACGGGAGCGGGCGGCGCGTAGACCTCGAACTCCTGGATGCGGCGGTAGATCGCCTGGTGCTTCGGGCCGTTGATGCAGCGCATCCGGAGCTTGCTCGTCGTCACGCTGAGCCCGGGGAGGGTGATGAGCGGTCCCTTGTTCCCGCGCACGGACGCGAGCGGATTGGTGTGCCAGCCGCCGGCCTTGTCGTCCCAGAACAGCAGGTCGAAGTCGCTGAGAGGATAGCTCGCCCACGTCTTCACCATCACCTTGCCGATCGTCGTCGGCTTGCCGAAGTCGAGGTCCCAGGTAGACTCCTTCTCGTCGGTATGAACGTTGGTCCAGGTGCCGTCGCCGCCGTCGAGCGGGCCCCAGACGTCGTAGCCGGGGGACGTCGTGCTGGCGGACGGACGCGGGTAGCCCTCCTTGCGCAGGTTGAGCGCGAGGTTCTTCGGCTCGGGGACGATCACGGGCGTCGTGCGGCAGAGGTAGAACTCGCTCCGCAGGCCGACGTTTCCGCCGCACCGCTCGATCTTCGAGCCGGACTCGGTCATCCTGTGCGCCTTCTCGGACGCGGGATCGGAGCAGAGCACGTAGTCGGTCTGCCCGGCGCACAGGGCGTTCGGGGCCAGGAGGCAGGTCAGTATCAGGGCGTGGAGAAGTCGCATGGTCGCTCACCGGTTTCGTGTAGGTTTGGTACACGGCTAAGTTCCGCGAGCGGGGGGGCGATATCCTCCAGGGAAGGATGGAAGCACGGAGGGGCGGTGGGAAAGACCAAAGGGAGTTGGTGCGGATCTCAAGTCCGCACCAACATCCGGCTACCTTCTAGGCTTGAGGTGCTTGTCGAAGAACTCCATGACGGTCTTCTCCGCCTCATACTTGGGGTCGAAACCGTGACCCGCGCCCTCCAGTATCTTGAGGGTGGAATCCACTCCGGCCTTCTTCAGGGCGTCGTGGAAGACCTGGCTCTGACTCAGCGGAACGATGTTGTCCCGGTCGCCGTGCATGATCAGGAACGGCGGATCGTCCTTCGAGACGTAGGTGATCGGGCCGGCCTGCCTCGCAAGGTCCCGCTTCCTGGAGAACGGTCCGCCGAACAGCTTGGAGATCGCTCCACCGGCTACCTCGTTTTCCAGCTTCGCAATGTCGATCCCCTTCTTGGTCACTTCCTCGGCCCAGTAGAGAAAGTCGGTCGGGCCGCACCAGTCGCAGACGGCCTGAACACGGCTGGAGTAGCCGGCCCATCCGCCCTTGCCCTCGAGCTCCTTCCGGCCGGCGGACGTGCCGAGCAGCGCGACAAGGTGTCCCCCGGCCGAGCCGCCCCACACTCCGATGCGCCGGGGATCGACGTTGTACTCCTTCGCGTGAGCGCGCATCCAGCGGATGGCGCACTTGCAGTCCTCGATCTGAGCGGGAAACGGCGCGACCGTCGTAAGCCGGTAGTTGATGCTGGCGCAGAAGTAGCCTTTCCTGGCGAACGGGATCAGGAAGAGGTCGGCGCCCTGCTTGTCGCCGGCGTACCATCCGCCTCCGTGGACGAAGATCACCACCGGCATCGGATCTTTGGGCTGAGTCTTCGGGCGGATGATGTCGAGCTTGAGGGATACGCCTCCGCCCTTGCCGTACTCGACGTCGCGAATCAGCTCCACATCCGCCGGGATGCGCTGCTGTCCCTGTGCGAACGCCGGAGTGACGGCAAGGATGGCGATCAGTATGATGAAACTGAGTCTGAAGTGTCTTCTCATGGTATCACATCCTTCGGGTGGAATTACTCACCAAGACGGTCGGCGGGATAGATTGTTCGATGTGGAGTGCGGAAGCGCCATCGAGAGACCTTGCTTCCGCACTCTGCGCATTACTCCACTCCCGTGAGCCTGAAGGCGTACGCGTGCTCGCACGGAAGCTCGTCGACCGAGAGCTGCGGAACTTCGATTGTCAGGGCTCCGCCCTGCTCGCGCCACTCGACGGGGCCGACGCCGAGCATCTCGACCTTCGTGCTGTTCGGCGCCTTTGGAGCCGAAAGGACGAGTTCCCGGCCCGGCCAGCGCTTGGCGATGGCATAGACCGCGCCGTCCTTCGTCGTATAGCATACATCGCCCTCGGAGTCGACCTTCCACTGCCTGGCGCCGTAGATCGCCTCGCCGTTCACCTTCAGCCAGTCGCCGATCTGAAGGAGCCGCTCCTCCATGATGACGGGGATCGTGCCGTCGGCGGCGGGTCCGATATCGAGGAGCAGATTACCGCCCTTGCTGACCGTATCGACCAGGAGGTGGATCAGCTCCTTCGCGGACTTGTAGTCCTCCAGGTGCTCGTTGCGGTTGAAGCCGAACGACGCGCCGATGCCCCGGCACTCCTCCCACTTGCGGTTCTCCGCGAGGGTGAGGTCCGCTCCGAGGTGGATCTGGCCGTACTCGGTGGTGAAGTATCCGCCGTGGACGCTGCGCGTCTCCTTGCCCCATCGGTCGTTGACCGCGATCTCATCCTTGACGGGCGACTCGTTGAACAACCATGCGAGGAACTCCACGCTCTTCCAATCCTCGCTCGGTTTCTCCCATTCGCCGTCGGTCCAGAGCAGCGAGGGCTCATAGCGCGTGACGAGGTCCTTCATCTGCGGGATCATGTGCTGGTCTACGTAGCGCGGGAGGTCGTTCAGGTAGTCGGGGTTGTACCACTCGTAGAGCGAGTAGTAGAAGCCCATCTTGATACCCTTCGCCTTCACGGCCTTCGACAGATCGCCGCAGATGTCGCGGTGCGGGCCGATGTCGACGCTGTTCCAGTTCCAGCTATGCGCGCTCGGCCAGAGGCAGAACCCATCGTGATGGCGGGAGACGAAGACTATGTACTTCGCGCCCGCCCGGTCGAAGAGATCGGCCCACTGGTCGGGATCGAACAGCTCGCCCTTGAACATCGGGGCGAAGTCCTGGTACTGGAACTTCTCGCCGTAGACTTCGGGATGGCGCTTGTGCGTCGGATGCTTCGGGTTGTTCATGTGGTGCCAGTACCACTCGGCGTAGGCATCCGCGCCGCCGCCGGTCGGCGCCCACGCGGGGACGGAATAGATGCCCCAGTGGATGAAGATGCCGAACTTCGCGTCATCGACCCACTCGGGCACCGGCCGGCTGTCGATCGATTCCCAGGTTGGTTCGTACATGTGCGTATCTCCTTATGTGATGGATGGGAGTTGGACTGGAGTGTTGGAATACTGGAGTAATGGGTCTCCATCACTCCGATCCCCATCCGGCTATTCTACTCCCGTGAGTTTGAACGCATACGCGTGGCGGCAGGGAGCCTCGTCCACCGAGAGCTGAGGGACCTCGATGATGAGCTTGCCGTCCCTGCCCTTCCACTTGAGCGGCTGAGCAACGCCGAGCATCGTGACCGTCGCGCTATTCGAAGACTTCGGCGCGGCGAGGGCGAGTTCCTTGCCCGGCCAGCGCTTGGCGATCGCATAGACCGCCCCGTCCTTCGCCGTGTACCAGACATCGCCCTCGGAGGCAACTCTCCACGGCCTCGTGCCGTAGATCGCCTCGCCGTTCACCTTCAGCCAGTCGCCGATCTCGATGAGGCGCTGCTCCATGATCACGGGGATGCGCCCGTCGGCGGTCGGTCCGATGTCGAGCAGCAGGTTGCCGCCCTTGCTGACGATGTCCACGAGCAGGTGGATCATCTCGGTCGCGGTCCTGTAGTCGCTCAGGTCTTCGTTGCGGTTGTAGCCGAACGATCCGCCCATGCCCCGGCACTCCTCCCACTTGCGCGAGTCCTTGCCGACCCCTTCGCCGGCGTGACGGCCGTATTCCGTCGTGTAGAACCCGCCATGCTTGCCGCGACAGTCGCTCCCCCAGCGGTCGTCGACGACCACTTCATCCTTGACCGGCGACTCGTTGTAGAGCCATGCGAGGAACTCGGCGCTCCGCCAGGTGGAGCTCGGATGCTCCCATTCGCCGTCGGGCCAGACGATGGAAGGCTCGTAGCGCGTGACGAGATCCTTCAGTTGGGGAAGCATATGCTGATCGACGTAGCGCTTCACGTCGGAGCGGTAGAGGGGGTTGTACCACTCGTAGAACGAGTAGTAGAAGCCCATCTTGAGGCCCTTCGCCTTCACGGACTTGGTGAGGTCGCCACAGAGGTCGCGGTGCGGGCCGATATCGACGCTGTTCCAGTTCCACGACTCGGCGCTCGGCCAGAGACAGAATCCCTCGTGGTGCTTGGAGGTCAGGACGACGTACTTCGCGCCGGAGCGGGCGAAGATGTCGGCCCACTGATCGGGGTTGAACAGCTCGGCCTTGAACATGGGCGCGAAGTCCTGGTAGTGGGACAGTTCGGGCCAGTTCTCTCTGTGATACTTGTAGGTTGGATGCTTGGGATCGTTCATGTAGTGCCAGTACCACTCGGAATACGAGCCCTTCGGTCCCCACGCGGGGACGGAATAGACGCCCCAGTGGATGAAGATGCCGAACTTCGCGTCGTCGTACCACTGCGGGATCGGCCGTGAGTCGATCGATTCCCACGTGGGCTGATAGGTCGTCTGGGCGGATGCCAGCGACGCGAGAAACAGAGACAGCACGAGGATGATGCGGTACATAGCGAGACCTCCATCTAACCGCCAAGTCGCCAAGAACGCCAAGAATACCTTGCGAATCAGAACCATCTAGTCATCGGAAAGCACGACACGTTTGATGCCCTTGTGCAGCAAGACGGTGTTGAAGTTGATCAGTAGGGCAAGCTCGCGCCCCGTAGCCTTGAGATACGAGAGAACCTGTGCAGTATGGATCGGCCCAAGGGCATCCACCGCCTTTAGCTCCACGACAAGTATGCCGCCAACCAGCAGATCAAGCCTGGCTTCGCCACCCTTGTAGTCTACACCGATGGGATACTGGCGCACGAATGGAATGCCTCTGGCTTCCATCTCAAGACACAGGGCTTCCTCATACACCGATTCCAGATACCCCGGACCCAACACCCTATGTACTTCAATGGCAGCACCGATGACTCTATGCGCCAAGCGATCGACTTCCTCTGAGGGCTCCTTGCGAGATGGATACCTGGTGAATCCTCCAACAATTTGATCTCCCCTGCTTCCCTTGGCGTTCTTGGCGACTTGGCGGTTTATGCTACCTTCGACCGCAACTCGCCAATCCCCTCTTCGAAGCCGAGGAGGCGGGTGGTCAGGCACGACCGGGTGGCGGTGGTGTCGAGGATGAGGGTCTCCGGGCGGTGGGCGACGGAGGGGACCTGGTCCATGGTGGCGGGGATGATGAGCGATGCGTCGAGGCCGAATGCCTCGGCGACCTTGACGGCGAACTCGTACCGGCTGCTCGATTCCGGGCATACCGCGTGGAAGATGCCGGTGAGCCTCCGCTCGGCGATCTCGAGGAGCACATCTGCCAGATTCCACGCCGGGATCGGACATCGACGCTGGTCGGTGAATGCAGTCATCGACTTCCCGGCGCTCAGCGACTCGACGATCTTGTCGGAGAAGGAGTTGAGATGCGGGAACATCCTCGGGCCGTAGATGATCGACGTGCGGACGATCGCGGCGCCGGTATCGGCAGAGTAGACCGCGGTCTCGGCGGCGGCCTTGGTCAGCGCGTAGTAGTTCGGCGGGCTGAGACGATCGCCCTCGGAGTAAGGGCTGTGCTCGCCGTTGAACACGAGGTCGGTCGAGATGTGGACGAAGTGGGCGCGGACGCATTCGGCGGCGCGGAGGAGGTTGTAGGCGCCCCGGACGTTGGTGTCGAAGGCACGGCGCTTGTGCTCCTCGCAGACGTCGGGCTTTGCCTCCGCGGCGGTGTGGACGATGACATCGGGGCGGATACTCTCGACCGCCTCCGACACCTCAGCGGGATCGGTGAGATCGAGCTCCAACGTCCGACAGCCGGGGAGATCGACGGCGTGTCCGGCGTAGGTTGCGTAGACATCCCATCCGGCATCGGCGGCCTGGATCGCCGTGTAGCTGCCGAGCATTCCGCTTCCACCTGTTACGAGTAGTCCGGGCATGGTGCACCTCGTCGATGATCTGTTGTAGGAGCGGCTTCCCGGCCGCGATACCACCGGTCGCCGGGTACAACCCGGTGACAGCGTTGCAGGAGGGAATTCCGATCCCCGAATTCGGAGCGCTACCTGCTCTGCCGAGATTGCATCCCGGCGGCGAGACTCGCGGCTGGAAGCCCTGATTCGCGGCTGGAAGCC
>CAYXOC010000014.1:18602-78256 GCA_964466715.1 uncultured bacterium | reverse complement strand
TCGCGGCTGGAAGCCCTGATTCGCGGCTGGAAGCCGCTCCTACGATATGTGACGCCCACACGGAAAAATGGCCGGCGCAGAGGCCGGCCATCGCATATTCCAGAGGGTGCGGTCAGAGCGGTCGTCACTCCGCATTCCGCACTCTACACTTAGTAGATCGCTTCCTCGGTGTCCTTGTCGAAGAGGTGAGTCTTCGCCACGTCGAGCACGATGTCCATCTCCTGGTCTTCCTTGGCCTTGGTCTCGGCGTCGATGGTGGCCACCATGGAATGCTTGCCGCTGGTCAGGTACATTGTCACGATCGAGCCCATCGGCTCAATCACGTCCACCGTAGCCTTGATCGTGTTCTCTTCGGTAGGCTCTACCAGGGAGGCGATGTTCTTGTCGAACATGTCCTCGGGGCGAACACCGAACACGACCTGCTTGCCGACATAGGACTCGAATCTGCCGCCGTTCTTCTCCTTCGGGATGACAACCTTGAAGCTGCCGGCATCGACGACGTATCTGTCGCCGTTCTTCTGCAGGGTAGCATCGATGAAGTTCATCGAAGGAGTGCCGATGAAGCCGGCGACGAACATATTCGCAGGCTTGTTGTATAGGCCGAGAGGAGTGTCCACCTGCTGCACGACGCCGTCGCGCATGACTACGATGCGGTCGCCCATCGTCATGGCCTCGACCTGGTCGTGCGTGACGTAGATGGTGGTGATGCCGAGGCGGCGGTGAAGCTTGATCAGCTCGGCGCGAGTCTGTACGCGGAGCTTGGCGTCGAGGTTGGAGAGCGGCTCGTCCATCAGGAAGACCTTCGGCTCGCGGACGATGGCTCGTCCGAGGGCGACTCTCTGTCTCTGTCCGCCGGAGAGCTGCTTCGGCTTGCGGTCGAGAAGTTCGGTCAGGCCGAGGAGTTGGGCGGCTTCCTGCACGCGGCGCTTGATCTCGTCTTTGGGAACCTTGCGAAGCTTCAGGCCGAACGCCATGTTGTCGAAGACGCTCATGTGAGGATAAAGAGCGTAGTTCTGGAAGACCATGGCGATGTCGCGGTCTTTGGGGGAGACATCGTTGACGAGGCGATCACCGATCAGGATTTCACCGCTGGTTGCCTCTTCGAGACCGGCTACCATACGCAGACAGGTGGTCTTGCCGCACCCGGACGGACCGACGAGGACAAGGAACTCCTTGTCCTGGATCTCCAGGTTCACGTTATTTACGGCCACTACGTTCTTGAACGTCTTGGTCAGGTTTTTCAAGGTGACGCCAGCCATGTATCAGGTTCCTCCTCATGCTGTGTCGACTCGACCGCCGTTTCGTGCCCTGAACGCTGTGGCAGGCGTATTGCGTTGGGCCGGCGGGTTACCTGATGTGAGTCCCGGCGGGAGGCTCCGGTAGAAGGCTGCATGCCGAGCGAGAGTCTCGGCCGAAACGGATCACATCGTGCAACTGGTCGAAATTACGCCCACCGTTCACGATTATAGCCGTATGCAATCTGCGCTGTCAACAACCTTTTTGCGCAGAATCGAGGAGAAACCGGCTTGCTGCCCGATCTGTAATCGTTTTCCAGGGGTGCGGCGGGGCATCAAGCGGCGTGCATGAGGGACCTTGCGTCGTCATTTATCGACGCAGAATCCCTCATGCGGGCGTTCGAGTACGATTGCGATTACGAGTACGAGTAGGATTGGTGGGTAGGAGCAGGGACGCCTAGAGGTGGGGCGTTACCTTCTCCATGATCTTCTGCTTGGGCATCATGCCGACGAGCTGCTCGACGATGTCCCCCTTCTTGAAGAGGATCAGGGTCGGGATGCTCATGATTCCGTACTTGGCCGCCACGGAGGGGGCCTTGTCGGTATCGACCTTCACGACCTTAAGCTTGCCGGTGGTCTCGTTCGCGATGTCATCGATGGTGGGACCGAGGGCCTTACAGGGACCACACCATTCCGCCCAGAAATCAACCAGTACGGGAGTCTCAGCCTGGAGCACTTCCTTCTCGAAATCGTCGGCGGTGACCGCAAGTGCGTTGCTCATGTTAACTCCTCCTCGATAGCCGACCCCTTGTTCGGGCGGCTGACGCTCATTGTAGTGAATGCCCGATGGCTTGTCAAGGAAACCGGGGGATGGAGCTATGGAATGCCGGAGCATTGTGTCCATTGCCCCAACACCTTATTACCCATCACTCCACTTCCCCACCCGGGAGACACGGGGACGCGGAGACGCGAGGATGGGCAATGCCGGCCACATCTGGTATAATGCGACTGATCATCAGCAGGTACGCGGGCAGCGAACAGAGGCGCTGCCCGCGTTTTCATGCCAATCCCCTGTAGTGGCTGGGGAGGCCGTTGGAGGCCTCCACTACGGCGCGAAGCATGTTTAGGAGACGGACATGAAGGTAGGAATCATCGGTCTGCCGGCGACCGGCAAGACAACCCTTTTCAATGCACTGACCCACGGCGAGGCGCCGGTGGCGGAGTTCGGCGGCAAGCGGTCGGAGGCCAACATCGGCACGATCGCCGTTCCGGACGCGCGCTTCGATCACATCGTCGAGGTCTGCAAGCCGAAGAAGATCAGCCCGGCGCACATCGAGGTCATCGACGGCGCAGCGCCGATCGGAGTCGAGACGCAGCGCGGGTTCGGCGCCGACTTTTTCGCCGGCATCCGGGCGGTCGATGCGCTGATCCACGTCGTCCGCGCGTTCGAGAGCCCGATGCTTCCGGTACCGGAGGGCGGCCTCGACCCACTCCGCGATGTCCGCAAGGTGAACGACGAACTGATGCTGGCCGACCTCACGCTCGTGGAGACGCGGCTGGAGCGCATCGAGAAGAGCCTGCACGGCAAGAAGATCGTCGCCGGCAGCCCGCAGACGATGGAGCGCGACCTTATGCTCAGGATCAGGGAGCAGCTTGAGAACGAGAAGCCGCTCAAGGAACTGGAGCTGTCGAACGACGAGGTCAAGATGATCCGCAGCTTCGACTTCCTCACCCTGAAGCCGATGATCATCGTCGCCAATGTCGGCGAGGATCAGATCGGTCAGACCGACAACCCACTGCTGGCAGGTCTCAGGGAATACTGTGCCGGCGAGGGCATGGAGCTGATCGTGCTCGCGGCCAACGTGGAGATGGAGGTCGCTCAGCTCCCCGCAGACGAGGAGAAGGAGTACCTGGAGGCTCTCGGCATAGAGGAACCGGCGCGCAACAAGGTCGTGCAGAGCGCGTACCGGGCGCTCGGCCTGATATCGTTCTTTACCGCCGGAGAGGATGAGGTCAAGGCCTGGACCATCGACAAGGGCGACAAGGCCGTGGAAGCCGCCGGGAAGATCCACTCCGACCTGGCGCGCGGCTTCATCCGCGCGGAGATCGTCTCGTACGAGGACTTCCGGAAAGCCGGCTCGTGGGACGCGGCGAAAGCGGCCGGTCTGATGCGCCTAGAGACCAAGGACTATGTGATGAAGGACGGCGATATCATGGTGGTACGCTTCAAAGTGTAGAATGCGGGAGTCAGGAGCCAGGAGTCAGAAGTCAGAAGTAAGCGGAGCCAGCCCCCATTCTGACTCCTGCATTCCGCTTGCCTACACTTCCTCAAGGAGTTCGACTCGGCGCTTCATCTGGGAGGACTTGTAGGCGGCCAGGAGCACGGTGAGAGCCGTAAGCGCGTGTCCCGCGTGCACCAGCGGATCGCGGTCTTCGAAGATGCAGTCGAGGAAGTCTCGCAGCATGTCCGTCGGCTGATCGGTCTTGATGTCTTCAGCCGACAGCTCATACGTCCGACCTCCTTTGAGGGAGACCGACAACCTCGACGGCGGACTGGTGATCCTGAGCGCCCCTTCGAGGCCGTAGACCTCCATGTGCATCGCGCTGCCCGAGTAGTCCGGCGGCCATGCGCTGAACCGCGCCGCACCGGTGAGCGCCAGTTCGGCGGAGATGTCATCGAGGAACTCCAGCCCCAGCAGACATGAGTCCTCCGCCTTGTGGAGCGGCTCGATGGCGAACCTGGTGCAGATCGCGCTTACCGCCGCGATCTCACCGATCAGGTAGTGGTAGAGGTCGATCATCTCGGAGCCGCACTCCATCAGGATCCCTCCACCGCCCTTGTCCCAGGTGCCCTTCCAGTCGTGCCAGTCGTTCAGGCGGTCGTAATCGTTCCTGATCAACGACCCTGTCGCCAGGTACACGTAGCCGAGTTCGTCATTATCGATGAGTCTGAGGGCCTCCTGGCTGACCGGATCGTACCGCTGGGGGAGCGAGACGAAGAACCGCCCGCTCGATTCCTGCGAGGCTTTGATCATCTCCCGAGCGTCGCTTACCGTTGTGGAGATCGGGGCCTCGCATATGACGTGCTTCCCGACCTCGAAGGCCGCGAGAGCGATGGCACTGTGGGTGGGAGGCGGAGATGCGATGAGCACGAGATCCACGCTCTCATCGAGGACCAGCCGGTTGTAGTCGCTCACGGAGAGTTCCGGGCCGAAGGTGGAGGCGAATGCGTCGCGCGCGGGTCGGTTCGGGTCGGCGACGGCGGTGATTCGGACATCAGAGTACGCCTCCAACTGCCGCGCACGTCGTGTTGCCGCTCTTCCCGCCCCGACTATTCCCACTTGCAGCGCCATTCGGTGTACCTCCGGATTCGCATTCCTATTTCTTGCCCGGAAGTGTCGGTTCCAAACACACGCACAGCACCCTTGCCCGGCGGCGACCTGCCTGAAAACGAATAGGTCCGGCAAGCATGACGGCTTTACCGGACCTACGTCTGGAGGCTATGTATACCTGTGGCCAGGCCTGTTGTCCTGCTGAGTACGGATCGAACGAGCGCAGTGATCTCATGTTACGCTTCAGCGGAGCATGCTGCAATCCCCCGATAGAGGGATTTTCATTTGACTGGACAGGCCGAATACGGTAGAATTGTGAGGCTTCCGTTTTCTACCACAATGCCTACATTTACCTACAACGAAGTAAGCATTCTATCCGAGATCATCCGCATAGCGTATTCGGACATACTGTCGTCCGAAGCGTGGCTCCACATGCTCGCACTTCTGGATACGGTTGTCCCCTCGGACGCCTCGGCGGCGATATTCATCAACCCTCAGACCCGGAGACCCGAACGCTATGCCAACCGCGGGTTCGACGTCAAGATGTACGACGAGTACGAGCAGTACTACCACAGGCTCGATTTGCCCATGAGCAAGGCTCGGCTAGTTCTGAAAGCCTGGCAGCCCACAGACCTGATGCCGAGGGACGAATGGGAGAAGACCGAGATCTATTCGGAGTACCTGGTCAGATACGGCTGCCGTCAGGTCGCAACCAGCGCACTTGCGGTCGGGGCTGACGACCCCCGCATCTGGTTCCGTCTGGCTCGGAACAGCCGACATCCCTTCACGAAGAGAGAGATGCAGTACCTGCGCCTGCTTCATCCTCATCTGACCAGCGCCCTGGAGAAAGCCGAGGCGCTTTCAGGACTGCAGCAGGAGAAGAACCGCTGGAAATCCGCTTACGATCAGGTGAACAGATCGATATTCCTGTTCGGCGAAGACCTGGATCTGCTCTACATGAACCCGAAGGCCAAGTCCGTTTTCGGCAACGAAGATCCGTCGCTGGTGCGCGAGGCATTGCGGGAGGAAATCCGCTCCGTGGACGTGTCGTCGCCCGGAGAGACCATCCGCAGAGTGGGCTGCAGTGCGTACAGGCTCTCGATGGCGCACATCAGGCCGGAGGACTCTCCCGCTTACTGGATCGTAGCCGCGGAGGATATGGGTGAGAACCTTCGGTGGGCGTTCGACAAGGCGCTGGACGCCTACGGGATCTCATCCCGTGAGTGCGAAGTATGCGGCATGCTGATAAACGGGCTGTCCAATCGGGAAATAGCGGAGCGGTTGTTCATCAGCGAACTGACGGTCAAGGACCACGTAAAGAGTATCCTCGCCAAGCTCCAGGTGCCGAGCAGGAACCGGATCGCGGCCAAGCTCCTTGGACTCTAGCCGCTGCACGGCGACCGGCAGGCATGAAAGGAGGCGACGACAACCATGATCAACGCTGCGAGCAAAGAGATCAGGGCGCTGTTGGACATAATCCATACGGTTTACTCGGACGCGCTGTCGCCTGCGATATGGTCTGAGGTGCTCTCCTTCGTCACCGAGCATACCTCCGCCGAGGCCGGGGCGGTGATGAGATATGACCCGAAGACCAGCGTACCTACCTGGTTCATAGGCCGCGACATGAGCCACAGCCTGTTTGAGAATTACCGAGAGCACTTCCTGGACCGCGAACCCCACGTGGCCAAAGCCATCGCCCGAGGCCACAGGGTGTGGCGGCCCACAGACGTGGTGACAAAGGCGACATGGGACAGGTCCGAGGTCTACAATGAACTGCTGGCTCCGTATGGCTTCCACCAGTTCCTCGGCATTGCGCTACTTCGCAACGACAAGACGGCCATGCGGCTTCATTTTGCGAAAACCGATCGAGACAGCCCGTTCAGCCGCTCGGAGGTCCGTCTGCTCGGACTTCTCCACGCTCACCTCGAGCAGGCTTTCTGTCAGGCCAGGTTCATGAACCTGTCTCTGAACGTCAAGACCTCCCTTGTGGCCGGCCTTGACTTGGCACAGAACCCGGTCTTCGTCTTCGGAAGCAAATGCAGACTGCTCCACATGAACAGGCGCGCGCGGGAGTCATGCCCCGGCGCGCGCGGCTTGGCCGATCCGGTCATCCCACAGGTACAGCGCATCCTGGTGGAGATGATAGAGAGGAGCGCCGTGCGCCCCGATCGCATTCCGGAACCGATGACGACCACACGCGTAATATGCGGCACGGAGTACAGGCTCAGGGCGTACCCGGTACGGCGCAATAGCGGCAAGCCCCAGTATGTCGTCGAGCTGGAGCAGGTGGCAAACCGTTTCCAGAACGCGCTTCGGGGGGCTATGGCAGACTGGGATCTCTCGCCTCGCGAAGGTGAGGTCTGCCTGGCGATCGTCGGCGGAATGTCCGATCAGGAGATCAGCGACCGGTTGGAGATGCCGGACTGGGAGGTCGCGGAATGCATCGGCCGCATCGTGGAGAAGCTGCGAGTCAGCGAGAGGAGCAAGATCGCGGCGAAACTGATGGGACTTGGGTGAGTGTAGAGTGAGGAGTGTAGAGTGAGGAGTGAGAAAAGCGGAGTCACCGGGCGGCGGCTCCGCTTTTCCGTGATGACTTCTTCGCTTAGCCGGCTGCGGCGGCCTCGAGAACGTCCTCGTCTATGTCGAAGTTGGCGTTGACCTGCTGGACGTCGTCCAGATCCTCGATCTGGTCCATCATGCGGAGGTTCTGCAGGGCTTCCTTTCCCTCGAGCTTCACGGTGCTCTTCGGGAGCATGGTGGATTCGGCGCTGACGAACTCGATACCGGCATCCGTGAGGGCCTGGCGCAGACCGGCGAGATCCTCCACGGAGCAGATCACCTCAAAGGTGTCGCCTTCCGTGCGGATATCCTCAGCGCCGGCATCGAGGGCGGTGAGCATGAGGGTGTCTTCATCCACGACATCCTTCTGGACGGTGATGATGCCCTTGGGATCGAACATCCAGGCTACGCAGCCCGACTCACCGAGGCTTCCGCCGTTCTTCGAAAAGGCGGTCCGAAGCTCGGAGACGGTCCGGTTGCGGTTGTCGGTCAGGCAGGTGACCAGGACTGCCACGCCGCCGGGCCCGTATCCCTCGTAGACTATCTCCTCGTAGTTGGCGCCTTCGACCTCGCCGCTGCCGCGCTGGATGGCGCGCTTGATGTTCTCGGCGGGCATGCTGTTCTCGCGAGCCTTCTGGATCGCAAGCTTGAGGCGGTTGTTGGCATCCGGATTGCTGCCGCCTTCGCGCGCCGCAACGATGATTTCGCGGGCAAGCTTCGTGAAGATCTTGCCGCGTTCGGCATCCTGTTTGCCCTTCCGAAGGCGTATATTATGCCACTTGGAATGACCTGACATCTGTTTTCACTCCCTCATGCCGCTGCCTTTGCCGTCAACACATCTGTCGCATAGATATGCGCTGCTGGGAAATGCGGGTCGACGGTGTGCGGCATCCTGATGATGTATCTGAAAGTATAGCATGACGGCTGAGGTTCCGTCAAATCGCGGGCCGACATCAATCAGCGAGGAGGACCTCACCGGCAGTGATCTCCTTCAGTTCGCCGCCTCGCACTCTGACGACCAGATCGCCGTAGGTGTTCACCTCGACGGCCGTGCCCTCGACGGTCCCTTCCGGGGTCTGGACCACAACGTCACGGCCGACGGTGCAATCGCGAGCCCTCCACGCATCGAGTATCGAGCGGAACCCCTCTTTCTGATACTGCTCGTAGCGCGTGTGCAGGGCATTGAGCAACTCCCGCTCGACCGTGTGCACGGAGACGGGCCGGCCGGTCTCTATCGCCATCGAGGTGGCCGTCTCGGCCAGCTCGGGCGGAAACTCGGGGGTGTTCACGTTGATCCCGATGCCGATAACGGCGACCGGCTCGAAACTGATGCGCGGCTTTCGGGCCTCGACCAGAATTCCGCTGACCTTGTGTCCGTTGACCAGGATATCGTTCGGCCACTTAATCATGGGATTGAGGCGCGCAGACCGCCTGATCGCCTCCTCCACGGCGAGCGATGCCACGAAAGCAAGCTGCCAGAACTTACTCGACGGCGTGTGGGGCCGGAGCACGACGCTGACATAGAGTCCTGAGCCCGGAGGTGAGACCCACTGCCGGCCCCGCCTCCCGCGTCCGTGAACCTGCTCGTCGGCAATGACGACCGTGCCCTCCGGAGCGCCTTCCTCGGCCATCCGGGCGGCCAGGTCGTTCGTCGATGTGACTGATTCGAACCGATGGACAGAGTACTGCATATGGCGGAATGTGGAGTACCGGTCCGGCGCGCACGTGGAGACTGCCGTAGGAGGGCCCCGAATTCCTGGCGTTGCGTGGGCATTCGCGGCTGGGAAGCCGCTCCTACAACACTCGTGAAGTACGC
The DNA here is from genome assembly GCA_964466715.1 of uncultured bacterium. Lineage (GTDB taxonomy): Bacteria > Armatimonadota > UBA5829 > DTJY01 > DTJY01 > CAYXOC01. Next base: position 69,314 of record CAYXOC010000014.1, on the reverse strand, counting down.
TCTAGCCGGCGATTTCGAGACTAAGGTCCAGAGCCTTCACCGAGTGTGTAAGCGCTCCGGCGGATATCAGATCGACGCCGGTCCGGGCGATCTTGACGACGGAATCCTCCGTGATGCGGCCTGATGCTTCGGTGGTTGCCCGACCCTTGCACATCTCGACCGCCTTCTTCATATTCACAACGCTCATGTTGTCGAGAAGTATGATATCGGCGCCTGCTTCGAGGGCCTGCTCGACCTGGGCCAGGGTATCCGCCTCGACCTCGATCTTGACCATGTGAGGCGCGCCTGCCTTGGCCGCCTGTATGGCTTCCTTTATGCCTCCCGCGGCTCGGATATGGTTGTCCTTGATCAATACGCCGTCGTAGAGGCCGAAGCGGTGGTTCTGCCCGCCGCCCATCCGGACGGCGTACTTCTCCAGTATGCGCAGGCCCGGCGTGGTCTTGCGGGTGTCTACGATCGTCGCGCCGATGCCTTCGATCAGGGATACCAGGCGCGCGGTCCGGGTGGCGATCCCCGACAGCCGCTGCAGGAGGTTCAGCGCGGTACGCTCCGCCGTCAGGATAGCGGCGGTCGGACCGGTGATCTCCGCTACGACGTCTCCGGGCTGGACGACCGAACCATCGGCGACCTCGGGCCTGAAGATGACCGGTCGGTCCTGCTCGATGGGCTTCCTCTGCGGCAACGGCCCGCCGGTCACCTGGACGGCAGGCTTGCCGAGATGCTTTGCGGTGATGCGAATAGGCTTGCCGGCCTGGGATCGGCTCTCCAGGTTCACGTTCGGGAGGTTCGTCGGACGCACGCGCTTGAGGACGGTCATATTCCCGGCGGAGTAGCTCTCGGCCACCAATTGGAAGCATATGGAGGCAACCGGGAGGCCGGCTATGACGCCGTCCTCGTTCGAGATGATCTGCGCCGTGCAGAGCGATGCGGGAGAGACGGTGAGGGCGGTCGTGATGTCGCCGCTCCCGATGTCCTCGTTGAGCGCTCGCCGGACGATGTCTTCGACTTCGATGTAGTTCAGGTTCATGGGTCGTATGGGTCCTATGGGACGAATGGGACGGATGTCTATGTGATTTCGATCATCCGCTGGATCGAGCCGCGGGCCTTATCCATTATATCGGCGGGAAGCTCGATCGGGTACTGCATGTCTTCCAGCGCCCACGCGAGTTTCTCGAGTGTGATCTTCTTCATGTTCGGACAGATGGTCCACTCGGTCGGCGAGTAGAACTTCTTGTCCGGGCTGTCCTCGTAGAGCCGGTGGAGGATGCCCTTCTCCGTGGCGACGATGAACTCCCGTTGCGGGCTCTCCTTCGCAAAGCGGATCATGCCTGAGGTGCTGAACACGCCGTCCGCAAGCTGGACGACCGCTCGGGTGCACTCGGGGTGTACCATGACGTAGGCATCGGGGTGCTCGGCCTTCTGGCGGAGGATGTCCTCCGGCCGGATCCGATGGTGGGTCGGGCAGAAGCCCGGATAGAGGATGACCTTCTTCGACGTCTGTGAGGCCACGTAGTCGCCGAGGCATTTGTCCGGCACGAAGAGGATCTCGTCGGCGTCGAGCGACTCCACGACCTTGACCGCGTTGGCGGAGGTGCAGCAGATGTCGCTCTCGGCCTTGACCTCGGCGGAGGTGTTCACGTAGGCGACAACCGGACGGCCGGGGTACTTCGCTTTGAACCCCCGAAGCTGGTCGGCGGTGATCATGTCCGCCATCGGGCACCCGGCCTTCAGGTCCGGGAGCAGCACTGTCTTCGTCGGTGAGAGGATCTTCGCCGTTTCCGCCATAAAGTGGACGCCGCAAAAGACGATGACGTCGGCGGTGGTCTCAGCCGCTTTCCGACTCAGCTCGAGGGAATCGCCGGTGAAATCGGCGATGTCCTGGATCTCTCCGAGTTGGTAGTTGTGCGCGAGGATCACGGCGTTCGCTGCCGTCCTCATCCAGTCGATCCTGGCAACCAGATCGATGGTTGTCTCCTTCACGCGCGGCTGATTCTCCGACATTACTCACTCCTCTTACGTTCGGCCCACGGCCGGCGCCCGGCGTTGGCGCGGATTTGCAATCCGGCGGGCGTTCGGGATCGCTGATCCCCATTCGTCGCAACGCGCCGGATCACAAATCCGCGCGAACATCGGTAGTCTAGGTTTCCTTGGGCTTTCGCTTGAACTCGCCGATCGCAAGCTCGACGGCTCTGAAGAGAGATTCGACGCCCTGGACCTTGATGCCTCCATTGTCACGTGCGCGAGACGTATTGTGGCGCGAAGTGATCACCCGCTCGAAGCCGAGTCGAGCCGCTTCCTTGACCCGCTTTTCGAGCTGGCTGACACCTCGCACCTCGCCTGCGAGGCCGATCTCGCCGACGAGCACGGTGTTCGGATCGACCGCCAGGTCCTTCAGGTTCGATGCGACCGCCACCGCGATGGCGAGATCGAGCGCGGGCTCGATGATCTTCACACCGCCCGCGACGTTGATGTATACATCCTTATTCGCCAGGCTGAGCCCGACTCGCTTTTCGAGCACGGCGAGGATCAACATCGTGCGGTTGTAGTCGACGCCGGTCGCCATCCTGCGCGGACTGGCGAAGTACGACGGCGCCACGAGCGCCTGGACCTCCACGAGGAGCGGCCGGGTGCCCTCTACGGTCGCGGCGACGACCGATCCCGGGCCGTGCACAGGCCGCTCCGAGAGCAGGATCTCCGACGGATTGCTGACCTCCTGCAGGCCGTCCTCGCGCATCTCGAAGATTCCCAGTTCGTCGGTCGAGCCGAACCTGTTCTTCACCGCGCGCAGGATCCTGTAGGTCTGGTGCTGATCGCCTTCGAAGTAGAGCACGGTGTCCACCATGTGCTCCAGCACCCTCGGGCCGGCGATAGCGCCTTCCTTGGTCACGTGGCCGACGATGAACACCGGCGTCTGCGTGCTCTTGGCGATGCGGGTGAGCACGCCGGTGCACGAGCGCACCTGGCTCACGGTCGCGGGCGCCGACTCCAGCGTGGGATCATGCATCGTCTGGATCGAATCGACGATCACCGCGCCCGGCTTGAGGTGATTGATGCACGCCTCGATCTGCTCGATGTTCGTCTCGGCGACGAGGTAGAGGGTGTCGGTCCGCACTCCGAGCCGGTCGGCACGGAGCTTGATCTGCTCGACGGATTCCTCGCCGGAGACGTAGAGCGTGATCTGCCCGCTGCGGCTCAGGCTGTCGGCGGTCTGCGTGAGGATGGTTGACTTCCCGATGCCGGGGTCGCCGCCGATCAACACGACGGAGCCGGGGACTATGCCGCCGCCGAGCACCCGGTCGAACTCGCCGATGCCGGTCCGGTGGCGGATCTGCTCGCTCGAGGTGATCTGGCTGATCGGCTTGGGCAGGTTATATATGGCGGCCGTCTCGCGCTTCGTGGACGCGCCGGCTCGGGCAACTACCTCCTCGGAGAAGGTGTTCCACTGATCGCAGTCGGGACAGCGTCCGAGCCACTTGGGCGATTCGTAGCCGCATTGCTGACAGACGTATTTGGTCTGGGTTTTCGCCATTTCGAGTCTTCCTTACGTGCCTTGATGTAAGGAAAACTATAGCAAATTCGGGGACTTGGTTCAAATCCGGGGCTGCCGCGGGCGGGCTAGACGGAGAGCAGGCGCGCGGCATTCCCACCCAGCACGGCGCTGATCTCGTCATCGGTGAGCGGCAGAGCTCGTATCGCGGCGACCTCGTCCGATTGATCGGTCCACGGGGAATCCGTGCCGAAGAGTATCCTCCCTGCGCCGTGGGCGCGCATCAGGGCCGTCATGCGCTCCGATCCGAGGTCGGCGAGCGAGTAGGACGTGTCGAAGTACAGATCCCGTCCGACGAGGCAACGCTCGACATCGTCCCAGCAGTCGTATCCGCCCATGTGGGCGGCGATGACGGTCAGCGCAGGGACCGCATCGAGCACGCGGGCCAGGCGCTCGGGAGTGCAGTGCACGGGGGGCGGCAGTCCGATGTCGACACCGGCGTGGAAGAGCACGATGAGACCCGCAGCCGCCAGCGCCCGATACGTCGGGATCATCTCCGGGGCGTCGACGAAAAAGTCCTGATAGTCCGGGTGGAACTTCACGCCGGGGATCCCTTCGGCGGCAAGCCGGTCGATCTCAGCGGACAGGTCGTCCTGCTGCGGGTGGAGGGTCCCGAAGCTGATCAGGTCCCGGTGCTGCCGATTGATCGCCGCCGCCCAGTTGTTGATGCTTCCGACCTGGGCAGGCTTGGTGGCGATCGGCATGATCACCGACCGATCGACTCCTGCGCACCGCATCGAGGCGGAGAGGCCGGCACAGGTGCCGTCCGTGTGAGGAGGGACGTGGCTGCATTCGGACAGCGCCGCCAACGCCCTGGGCGCCAGTTCGTCCGGAAAAGCATGCGTATGGATGTCGATGATCATGGATGTATCTCGGGCATGAGGAGTACGGGCCGTCCGGCCCGGCGTATGCTTCCCTGATTATAGGTCACCTCGCGGGCCGGGTCAACCTTCGGTCCGCGAACGACTACGGATGCATCGGACGCAGAGTCCACTCCGGCGAACGTCGCTGCCGAAGCCCTCCGGTATGCCATGCAGGGAACGCCCGCCGTCGCGTTCCGTGGGTGGATACCTACAACCGACGGAACGGGACAGCGCCCGTTCCCTGCGGGCGACGTCTGTCTATGTAGGGCACTGCCGCCGTCCTGTGCCGCTGGTATCGGCCTCAAACGGACGGAACGGGACAGCGTCCGTTTCCCTACGTGCCTGAGTTCCCGGGGGTGCAACATCGGGACGCACCCGTTCCCCCGCGCACGAATCATGGTGTGCGGGACTCCCGGGGCGGGTACACTCCCGACAATGTCACGATATCGAGGAGGTACATCCGATGCTGGGAATGGGAATGAAGCTGAATACACTCAACGATCTGTTCGTGCACGAACTCAAGGACACGTATGACGCCGAAAACCAGATCATCGACGCGCTGCCGAAGATGATCGACGCGGCATCGTCGCAGGAGGTCAAGGACAAGTTCCGGCGCCATCTGGACGTAACAAGGATGCAGACCGCCCGCTTGGAGGAGATCTTCGACATGCTCGACATGGAGCCGGAGCGCGAGCACTGCGACGGCATGGCGGGCATCATCAAGGACGGCAACAAGATGGCGGTGGCGGAGGGCGACCCGAACGTGAAGGACGCGGCCCTGATCGGGGCGGCACAGAAGGTCGAGCACTACGAGATCGCTGCCTACGGGACCCTGCGCGCTTTCGCCAACACCATGGGCATGACGGACATAGCCGACAAGCTGCAGACAACGCTGGAAGAGGAAAAGAGGACCGACAAGACCCTCTCGATGGTCGCGGAGAGAAGTATCAACCGTCAGGCGGCGGCATAGCATCCGCCGGCCCAAGGTTGTCATGATACATGTAGGAGCGGCTTCCAGCCGCGATCCGGGCTACCGGGGTACGACCCCGGCAGAGCAAGTAGCGCCTCGAATTCGGGGATTGAAATCCCCTCCTACAACGCTGTCGCCGCGATGCCACCCGGCGACCGGTGGTATCGCGGCTAGGAAGCCGCTCCTACATGGGAAGATATCCGATATCGCGACTGAAAGCCGCTCCTACGTGGTTAGCCTCGGCGGTCGCCGAAGGAGTGTACTCGGATGGCGGCGACGGGCTGGATCGGGCAGGCGGACTCGCAGAGACCGCAGCCGACGCACTTCTCATCGTTGACGAACGGGACCCTGGCTCCATCGACCTCTTTCCACTCGATGGCCTTGTAGGAGCAATACTCGTCGCACACGATGCACTGCTTGCCTGCGTTCCAGGCGATACACCGATCGCGCTCGACCACGGCGGTACCGATGAAGATCTCCTTCTTCTCCTCGACCCTGAACGGCTTGATCGCATCGGTGGGACATACCTGCCCGCATGCATTGCACTGCTCGGCACAGGCTCCGATCCGCGGCACGAGGACCGGCGTCCATATCCCCTCGATCCCGGCATCGAACAGAGCCGGCTGAAGGCCGTTAGTGGGGCAGGCCTTCATGCAGAGGGCGCATCGGGTGCACCGGGCGACGAAGTCGCTCTCCGGTACGGAGCCGGGCGGCCGGATCAGGTACTCGCTGCTCAGCTTGATGGTCGATCCCGCGACCGAGGGAAGCTTCCGGCCGGGATCGATCTTGGCGACGGTCACGAGTCCGAGGCCGACACCCGCGCCCTGGAGCACCCGGCGGCGTGATAGATCGAGGCTTGTGTCCCTGTGGAGCGCCGGACGCGGCCTGAGACGGAAGCTGATCGCGTGACGCGGGCAGACCTCCACGCAGTCGAGGCACTCGATGCACTCGGTCGAGCGGGTGAGCCGCGGGTTCTCCGGGATGGCGGCCATCTTGCAGTCGTGCGCGCATCGGGTGCAGTCGTTGCAGCCGGACCCGACGACCCTCTTCAGTATCGGAACATGCGCGAGCAGGCCGAGCAGTGCGCCGAGCGGGCAGAGGTTCCTGCACCAGAACCGGCGGGAGATGCTGTTCAGGCCGACGATCCCGACGAAAACCGCGAGAATGAGGAAAGCCTGGCTGAAGTAGGTCTGCTGGTTCGAGATGAAAGTCGAGTTGGCCATCCGGTCTCCGAGCCACATGCTCGATGACGCCAGCGGCCCGAAGCTGCTCCCCGACCACACGTAGAGATGATCGGCGACCCATCGGAGGGCCATCTGGACGGGTGCGACGAAGACGATGATCACCGTGCGGTGGAGCAGGCTCAGCGGGTCGAGCAGGTAGACGAACTGCATGGTGAACAGGGCGCTCACAGCCAGCCCGGCAAGGATGTAGTATTTGAGACTGAGGAGACGCACCGTACCTCGTGGACGTCTGCGGTAGAAGAGCCGGTCGGAGAGATCGAGGGTCGTGCCGAGCGGACAGACCCAGCCGCAGAACACGCGCCCGAGCAGGACGGTCAGCACGACGACGATCACTGCCAGCGCCATCTCGGGGATGAAGGCCCGGGCGGCCAGCATCGCGGAGCCGGCGACCAGCGGATCGAACTGCATGAGCAGGTCGGACGGGATTCCGTGACGGAGCGGATATGCTGTTTTGAACACCAGGAACAGGAACAGCCCGAGGAATGCTATCTGGCTGATCCGGCGGATAGTACGTGTCATGATGAGTGATAAGTGACGAGTGAGGAGTGATGGGTGAGGAGGCCGGTCAGTTGCCTCTCACGAATCACGCACCGCTCGTCAGACTTTCTTCTGCGTAACCTTCTTCAGGTCGATCTGGCCGAGGCCGAGCTTCGATGCGGCGACGATGTGGCCGACGGTGGTCGGCTTCTTGCCGAGAAGCTGGGCCGCGTAGGCATCGAGCGCCACGGGATCGGTGGCTGCGACGATCTGGCCGACGTCCTTCGTCTTGCCGGGACCCTTCGGGCCGCCGGTGAGCAGTATGCGAACGGCATCCAGAATGATGAGATCGGCCTTCACCGCAGACGCGTAATCGGCGATGCACTGGTCGAGGCCCTTGCGGTGCCAGTTCTGACGGTCCCAGTTCGTACCCATCAGGTTCTTCATGCTCGCGGTCATGCCGGACGCGCCATGGACCTTCGCAATCGGCACGTTGATGAAGCAGTCGGCATCGAGGATTTCACGGACGCACTCGTCGGCCTTGAGGATCTTGCCCCTCGGGATCTTGACGGGCTCGTACATGCCCTTGCCGTGGGCGGAGACGAGCCTGACCTTGTTGTCGGCGCAGACCTTCTTGCCGCCGTTCATCTCGAGGGCGGTACTCCAGTTGTCGCAGGTGTGCTCGACGACGGTGATCCGCCCCGCGCCGGCCTGCTTGCAGAGCTTGATGATCGCGGCCAACACCTGCGGGTTGGTGTTCGCAGCGTGCTCAGGACTGCGCGCCCATGCCAGGTTCGGCTTGATGACGACGGACTTGCCCTTCTTGACGAACTTGCCGATCCCGCCGAGGCCGTCGATCGCCTTCTTCACCTTGGCCTCGATGCTGCCGGACGAAGCGATGGAGAGCATCGATCCGGCGGCCTCGGCCTCCTCCAGAATGCCGAGCAACTCGTCGCCCGCGAAGGTCAGTCCGTATGTTGCCGCGCCTACTATGCCTGCCCGCCGAAAGAACTCACGGCGAGTGAACTTGTCTGTCATTGGTACCTCCTGGAAAAGCGGAGTAATGGAGTGTCGGAGTGATGGGTTCACAGTACTCCGACACTCCATTACTCCAACACTCCTCCTAGACTATCTTCCGCACGATCTCCATCCTGGACGGATCGTTGGTGCCGATGTTCATGGACGCTGCGGTCTGGATGAACTTGGTCGGGCGACCGGCCTCAGCCAGCGGCTTCTCGCCGATCTCCTTGCGCCGCGCCTCGATGATCTGCCAGCCCTGGTAGTCCATCGCCACGGGATCCGCGCCGACCAGGATCGAGCGATACTCCCACATGTACTCAGGCCGGTATCCGGGGCCGCCGTGAGCGAGCGGTTTGAGCGCATCGCAGATGATCAGCCGAGTCTTCTCCCGGATCACCGGGATCGAGTTCAACTCGGCGAGGAACGGATCGCAGTTGTTGCTGTGATGAGCGCTGGGATTGTGATGCGAGCCGTAGTGGTTCTTCATCGCGCAGGTGATCCCGGAGATGCTGTGGTCCTTCAGGATCGGCACGTTGATCAATGCGGTGATCCGCCTGGTGAGGATCTTGCTCAGCTTGCCGCTGAACTTGCCGACCACGGTCGGCTCCTCCTCGTATTCGCCCTCGGTCCCGTAGCACGCGACTCCCTTGCCGGTCCGGTTGATCACGAAGCCGGACTGGGTCAGCTCGCGATCGTTCCGATCCCAGACGATGATGTTCTCCTCCTTGATCCCTGCGAGTTTGAGGCCGGCGATGATCGATGCGACCACCTCGGGATGCGTCGATGCGCCGATCCGGAAGAGGGTGTTGACCTTGATCCCGACGACGTCCGTAGGCTTGAAAAGCTTCTTCCATGCCGCCGCCTCGGTCGCGGCGCCGGTGTATGCCCGCACGCCCTTGGCGACCATGGAGTTCAGCACCGCCTGATCGATGGCCGTGTCCACCTGGCCGACCGACGCCATCTTGAGGGTGATGACGGTGTTCGGGTTCTTCGCCGGATCGACGAGGACCTTGTTGCTGTTGACGATCACCAGACGCGCTTTGCCGTCCGCCGCGAGCGCATCGGCGGGGAGCATGCCGGCGCCGTAGATCCCGGCTCCGGTCGCCGCCGCCGCGCCCTTGAGGAATTGCCGTCTGCTAAGCTTTGCCATGTGTCACTCCTTGTGCTGAATACCGGTCGCCGGATACTGGCTTACTGCGTGACTGACGGATCGGGGGGAAGGAAGACGGGATATGCTGCAGCGCTAGTCCAGTATCTCCTCGGGATTGAACCAGATGGCGATCTCGTTCTCGGCGCTCTCAGGTGAATCGGAGCCGTGCACGAGGTTCTCCCGGGTGCTGAGCGTGTAGTCGCCGCGAATCGTTCCGGGCTGAGCCTTGAGTGGGTCGAGCGCGCCCATCATCTGCCGGACAAGAGCAATGGCGTTGTCGCCGGCGAGGACCATTGCGACCACCGTGCCGGAGGACATGAACTCGACGACGCTCTCGAAGAACGGCTTGCCCCTGTGCACCTCGTAGTGCCTCTCCACCAGTTCCCTGGACGGCCGAAGAATCTTGAGCGCCTTGATCTCGATCGTGCGGTTCTCGAACCTGCTGATTATCTCGCCGACGAGGCCGCGGCTCACGGCATCGGGTTTGATCAGAACCAGAGTCTGCTCCATGTGCTCCTCGGAACGATGGTTGATTCGGGGCCAGTATAACAAAGGGGTATGGGGGTGTCAAGAAATGCGGACCTGCGTGTACAGGGAACGGGCGCTGTCCCGTTCCGTCGGGTGTAGGCATCCAACGACGGAACGCGACGGCGGGCGTTCCCTGCGAGGCATGCCCTGGTGGACCTGGCGCCGGCTGGGTTGGCAACATAGCGAAACCCAACTCAGGGCACGGAAGAAGAAAAGGAAAAAAGTTCGGAAAGTTTTCGTTTCATATGTTTGGAAAGCAGTCGGTGGGGGTAAAAGACTAGCGGCAGGGACATGGAAGCCGGCTGGCTTTGGAAGACTCCGAACGGGTGAAACCTGAATGCCGCAGCCAGCCGACTTCCAACCGATAAGTAGCCGGGAGGCGGGACGGGGCATTGCGGCCGCCCGATCTCCGAGCGGGAACGATGTCCGGACACGCGGCAAGCGTCCTGGGTGTGGCGCTGTGAACCGGAGATCGACAGCTATCGACTATGGATCACCGTGGGGTGTGATCCTACGCCGAAGCGCACGAAAACCTGCTCCGGAGATTTGCCCTTGATACTGCCTTCTGCTATAATGAGGCCGGGCTCACCCCCGGCCTCATTTGTTTGTCACACCTTTCCCGGGAGACGCCATGAAACCTGTCACCGCCGCCCTTCTCACAACCGCCATCCTGATGCTCTGCATCTCATCTGTTTTCGCCGGATCGAACGATCGGATCCCATCGCCCAACATCGTGCCCAAGGACAAGTGGGGCTCGATGAAGGAAGGAGACCGCTACCAGGACAGAATCTTCGATCCGTATTCTCAGGGACTCCTCGGCGACCCGGTGGCGATAACCGTGCATCATACATATATCCCGCCCGGCGCTAACCCGCCGGACCCGGAGGAGGACAAGAAGAAGCTCCGCGAGATCCAGAACATGCACGTCGGCAAGGGCTGGGGCGATGTCGGATACCACCTGCTGATCGGCAGCGACGGCACGGTCTACGAGGGCCGTCCGCTCGGATGGATGGGCACCCATGCGCCGCCGAACACGTCGAACATCGGCGTGAACGTCATCGGCGACTTCCACGAGAAGGAGTACCCCTCCGCGATTCAGATCGAAAGTCTCGTGAGGCTGCTCTCCTGGCTGTGCGACAAGTACGATATCGACCCGACCGCCAAGGCCGTGATATTCGAGCAGACCGCCCCGACGATCGCGGGCCACAGGGACTGGGGGGCGACCGCCTGCCCCGGTGACAGGATGTATGCGCTGCTCCCCGAGGTCCGGAGCCGGGTTCGCGCGAACCTGCTGGCGGGGCATCCGCCATACGACGCTCGGCCGTCGGTCCTGCAGTTCTTCCCGCGGGCATTGCTCGCCGGCCAGCAGTACGATCTGGCGCTCAGCATTCGGAACGTCGGCTACCTGCCCTGGTACCACCTCAACAAGATCGGGCTCGAATCGCTTTCGCCGAGCGTGATCACGGTCGTCGAGCCGATGCTGAAAGATGGCGAGACCATCGGCACGCTGGCCAACCGATCGTGGCGGATCACGATAGCGACGCCCGAGGCTCCGGGCGCCCAGCGCCTCGCCGTCGGGATGGCTGAGGCGCACGGCCGCTTCGGTGACGAGATCGCATGGGACGCCGAGGTGCTCGCACCGAACGCGTTCATCTCCGAGTGGCTGACCGCCGGGCCGTTCCTGATGCAGTCGGAGGACGGGAGTGTGGCATCGGCGGATGCCCTGATTGCGAAAGACTTCTTTGCCGGCAAGCCGCTCGACACGATGGACACGATGGACGAGGCGAGCGAGAAGGCTCACCGGTACTCGATCACGGAGGAATATGCCAGCGGCGAGCGGAATTTCCGCGGCCCGGACGGCCTGCGAGTGAAGGAGAGCGGCCGGTACTTCCACGGCGAGGAGACCCTGACGATGTCGCTTGCCGGACACAGGGGAGGCGATCTGATCCTCCGCAGGCTGATAGACGCCGGCGACAGAGACCAGCGCGCGAGCATCAGCGTGGACAGCAAGTGGCAGACGATCTGGAAGCACCCGGGCAGGGAGCGGTTCCGCCTCTGGAAGGAAGTCGATACGATCATCCCGGCGGACTTGCTCGTTCGCAAGCAGGCGATCGAGATCAAAGTGAAGTCGCAGGGCACGGTGCAGTACGGATGCAATTCGTTCCGATACTCCCTGCTCGATTCGGGTGAGCCGCTCACGGCGCCGAGGCTCGGCGACAAGCTCCCGGACGGCAAGTGGCAGCAGTGGAAATCATACGACGGGCTGGTCGATCTTTCGACCGCGTTCCCCGGTAAGGAAAGCGGAGCGGCCTACCTGGCAGCCTACGTGAGGTCGCCCGAGACTCATCGAGCGGAGATTCGCACCGGATACACCGGACGGATCAAGGCGTGGGTAAACGGCAACCTCGCGCTGACGGGACTCGGTGGGAAGCCGAGCTTCCCGGATACCGAGCAGGGCGAGATCGTGCTGAAGCGGGGATGGAACCGCGTGCTCGTGAAGGTAGCCCTCGAACCGGGAGTGAAGGACCTGTACGTGCGGATCTGCGACCGCGACGGGAAGCCGATCCCCGGCCTGAGGGTCTCACTGGAGCCGAGCGACTCCGAGAAGACGGAGGAAGTCCTGAGCGCGCGGATGGCCGTCGTCAGCGAGGCAGCCGCCGGGTCATGAGGACGTAGTTCCTCGGCTCGTAGAAGCCGAAACTGCGGTAGAAGCCGTATGCGGGGGCATTTCGGTTGGCTACGAGGTCGACCGATTGTATGCCTCGTCGGCTGAACTGGTCCAGCACGTACTGCATGAGAGCGGTCCCGAATCCCCCGCCCTGGCACTCGGGGGATATGGCGAACTCCTCTATCGTCGCCCGGAGGCTGCCGAATACATTGCAGAAGGCAAATCCGACCAGACGGCCGTCGTCTTCTATGCCCCAGCAGTTCTCGGGATTCTTCTCCAGCGGACCGGCGAGCATGTTCGACGCCCACTCGGGATCGGGATGCTCGCAGTACGGAGGCTGAGAGAAGGCATCGGCGTATATCCGGCCGCAGACACCCAGATCGCTCTCCTGTATCAGGCGGATGCGCATGAGGCTCGTCTCCCGGGCTGAAGTACGCCATTATATGCCCGGGGCATCTCCGGGATCAAACGATACCGTCCGCCGTCTCGTGCCGGGTGATGCGCCAGTAGAGCTCCCACACCGCGGGTTGCACTGGAAACGGAACAATGCAGCGATAGAGCACTGGCTTTCCCAACACTCCATTACTCCAATACTCCATTGCCTCGGGGTTATTGTACCGAAAGATGCCGGGGGTATCCAGAAAAAAGGTGCGGCAGCGAAGCGAGTTCACTGCCGCCGAGAGCATGAGGAAGGCAAGGGGCAACGACGGTTGCCCGATCGCGCACAAAGCGCACTGCACTCTGGATATACCCAGACGCTGGAAGAGCTCAAACCTCCCTCAAGAAAAAAGTTCCTGGAATATCATGGGCCAGCACATACAGAGGTTGCTGTTTGACTGCGACCGACGGACGTGCGATAATCCTGTGGCCGCAGAACACCCACAGACGAGGCAGGCAGGACGGCATCAGATGGACAGACTGACAGTCGGCACGAGGGGAAGCGCCCTCGCCCTCAATCAGACCAACCGGGTGGTCGAGCGCCTGAGGCATGCGCGCCCGGGGCTCGATGTCGATATTCGCATAATCAAGACCAAGGGCGACAAGATTCTCGACGTCCCGCTGGCAAAGATCGGCGACAAGGGCCTCTTCGTCAAGGAGCTAGAGCAGGCGCTCCTGGCGGGCGAGGTGGACTTCGTCGTCCACAGCATGAAGGACGTTCCCACAGAGATGCCGGAGGGTCTGTGCATCGCCGCCGTGCCTGAGCGTGTCGATCCCAGCGACGTGCTGATTTCGAACGGGCCGGGGCTCGCCGACCTGCCCGGAGGCGCGCGAATCGGAAGCAGCAGCCTTCGGAGGCGCGCGCAGCTCCACAACTACCGAGCCGACCTTCAGGTGTTCGACCTCCGCGGCAACCTCGACACGCGTCTCCGCAAGCTCGATGAGGGCGAGTACGACGCGATCATCCTCGCCTACGCCGGACTCCACCGCATGGGCTGGACCGACCGGATCACCGAGATGCTCCCGACGGAGATATGCCTCCCGGCGGTCGGCCAGGGAGCGCTGGCGCTCCAGGCAAGGAGCGGCGACACCGGCACGCTCGGCCTGCTGAGCATCCTCGAACACCCCGAGACGCGCGCGGCGGTCCGTGCCGAGCGTTCGCTGATGGGGGCATTGGAAGGCGGTTGTCAAGTCCCGATCGGGGCGCTCGGACGCATCGAGGACGGGAGTCTGGTGGTCGAGGGAGTCGTGGCGAGCGTCCGCGGCGCAGACCTGGTTCGCGGGCGAGTGGTCGGCTCGCCGGACCGGCCGGAGGAACTCGGAGCGGAGTTGGCGCAGGTGCTTCTCTCGGGCGGGGCGGACCGGATCCTGGCTGCTCTCCGACCGTAACCTGACCCGTTATGGGCGTCGGGTTGTGCATCCCGGACGGGCACAAGGCCCCAGGCTACGGTGGTTGCGCTCCCCTGTGTACCCATACCCCACCCTCCCCCTGCGCTCTTGTTGACTCTGCACGCCGCGAAGTGGGATAATCGTTACGGAAGAGCCGAAAAACTCTCGGCCGGGACGTGGTCTCGGCGACGATGAAAAGAGATGCTTCATGGCGGTCATTGATGTAGATTACCTCGTTCTCGGGAGCGGCATAGCCGGCCTGAGTTTCGCGCTCAAGGTAGCGAAGCTCGGCAGGGTCGCGCTGGTCACCAAGAAGAGCGACACCGAATCGAATACGAACTATGCGCAGGGCGGAATCGCCAGCGTCACCAGTCCGGACGACAACTTCGACCTCCATATCCAGGACACGCTCGTGGCCGGCGCCGGTCTGTGTCGCCTCGAGACGGTCGATATCCTGGTGAAGGAAGGCCCCGAGCGCGTCAGGGAGCTTGTCGAGCTCGGTGTGAAGTTCAGCCGGGAGAAGACCCCCACCGGCGAAACGCGGTTCGCGCTCGGCCGTGAGGGAGGCCACTCCAAGCGGCGAATCCTCCATGCCGCCGACCTGACCGGGCGCGAGATCGAGCGCGCTCTCATCGTCCAGTGCAAGCACCAGGAGAACATCCGCACCTTCGAGCACGAGTACGCCATCGACCTGATCACCCGCCCGAACGACGACGGCAAGCTGGTCTGCTGCGGGGCATACGTACTCGATACCGAGACCGACGAGATCACCACCTTCCGCGCGAAGGTTACGATGCTGGCGACCGGCGGCGCGGGACAGGTCTACCTCCACACCACAAACCCCGAGATCGCGACCGGCGACGGCGTGGCGATGGCCTATCGCGCCGGGGCGGAGATCGCCAACATGGAGTTCATCCAGTTCCATCCCACCTCGCTCTGCCACGAGAACGCGCGGTCGTTCCTGATCTCAGAGGCGGTCCGAGGCGAGGGAGGCATCCTCCGGCTCAAAGACGGCAGCACTTTCATGGAGAACTACCACGAGATGGCGTGCCTCGCCCCGAGGGATATCGTCGCCCGCGCGATCGACGCCGAGTTGAAGAAGAGCGGCGAGGAATGCGTGTTTCTGGATGTGACGCACCTGGAGCCCGATCACGTGCGGAAGCGCTTCCCGAACATCCACCAGAAGTGCCTGTCCGTCGGCATCGATATCACCAAGGACTGGATACCGATCGTGCCGGCAGCCCACTACAGTTGCGGCGGCGTGCTGACCGATCGAAACGCGCGCACATCGGTCGAGCGGCTCTACGCCTGCGGTGAGGTGGCGTGCACCGGAGTCCACGGCGCGAATCGACTGGCGTCGAACTCGCTGCTGGAGGCGGTGGTCTTCGCTCACCGGGCGGTCGCCGACTCGAAGCAGTTCGTGGGCGAGGGCTGTGAGTGCACCATGGCCGATTTCCCGAAGTCGGAGCACGCCCAGGAGATCGACCCCCAGGTCATCTCGGGACTCAAGGCGGACCTTCGGCAGACGATGTGGAAGTACGTCGGCATCGTGCGCACCAACGAACGCCTGCAGAAGGCGCAGAGCCACTTGCACGAGCTTGCGGGCCAGGTGGAGAAGCTCTACGCGTCCGGCCGGCTGAGCGCGGATCTGCTGGAGCTTCGGAACATGATCACGACGGCGTCGCTGATCGTCGAGTCCGCGATACTCCGCAAGGAAAGCCGCGGGCTGAACTACAATCTTGACTATCCCGGGCTGAATGAGAATGCGAAAGACACCGTACTCTCAAGTTCGAAGCACGAAACTCGAAATTCGAAACAACAAAGCAAGTCGGAAATCCAAAGCAAACCCAAGATGCGAGGCAGAGACGCATGAGTGGAAGCCAAGGTGGGAAGCGGTATGACCTGGAAGACAGAACGTTCGAGTTTGCGAAACGGGACAGGGCCTTTGTGAAAGCGCTATCGAAGACCCTGGCGAACATCGAAGATGCCAAGCAGTTGGTGAGAGCTTCAGGATCGGTAGGAGCCAACTATATCGAGGCCAACGACGGGCTGAGCAAGAAAGACCTCCTGATGCGCATCAGGATCTGCCGCAAGGAAGCCAATGAGTGCCGTTTCTGGCTGGGCTTGCTCGACGTGCAGGGAAATGCCGATGCCGAGATGGAGCGAGGCAAGCTGTCGCAGGAAGCCACTGAGCTCACGAACATTTTCGGCGCAATCATGCGTAAGATCGACGGCCCGTCGTGATTGCTTTTTCGAGTTTCAGGGTTTCCTGCCTTGTTTCGTGCTTCGTGCTTCGAGTTTCGAATTTGCGGTTGAGTCTATGGCGGACGGAAAAGTCTATCTTGTTGGTGCAGGGCCGGGAGACCCCGGCCTGCTCACTATAAGGGGCCTTGAGTGCCTGCATAGGGCGGATGTAGTTGTCTACGATCGCCTGGTGCATCCGGCCATATTGTGTCACGCCCGCCCCGAGGCCGAGCTGATCTACGTCGGCAAGGCGTCGAGTCAGCACACCATGAAGCAGGAGGAGATCAACCAACTGCTCGTAGACAAGGCGCGGGAGGGCAAGACCGTCGTGCGCCTCAAGGGCGGCGACCCATTCGTCTTCGGGCGCGGCGGCGAGGAGGCGGAAACGCTCGTCGCGGCCGGCATCGAATGGGAGGAGATCCCGGGGATCACCTCGGCGATCGCGGCCCCGGCGTATGCGGGGATTCCGGTCACACATCGCGATTTCTGTTCGGCGCTCGGGATCATCACCGGACATGAGAAAGCGGACGCGGGAACGCGGAGACAGGGGGACGCGGAGAGCCGGATCAAGTGGGACAAGATCGCCACCGGACTGGATACGCTCATCTTCCTGATGGGCGTGGAGAACCTGCCCAATATCACCACTGAGCTGCTCAAGAACGGACGCGACCCCTCGACGCCGGTTGCGCTCGTCCGATGGGGCACGCGCGCCGAGCAGGAGACGCTCGTCGGGACGCTCGCCGACATCGCGCAGAAGGTGCGGGAGACGGGATTCAAGTCGCCGGCGGTGACCGTCGTCGGGGATGTGGTGAACCTGCGGGAGAAGCTGCGGTGGTTCGACAACCGTCCGCTCTTCGGGAAGAGGGTGCTGGTCACCCGGAGCAGGGATCAGGCGAGCGGGCTGTCGGCGCTCCTTCGCGAGCAGGGCGCGGAGCCGGTCGAGTTCCCGGTGATCCGCATTGCCCCGCCTGAGAGTTACGACGAACTCGACGCGGCGCTTGACCGTATAGATACGTACGACTGGGCGCTCTTCACGAGCGCGAACGGCGTGCGCGCGGTGATCGACCGCCTGCGTGACATCGGGCGCGATGTCCGATGGCTGAAGGGTCCGAGGGTCGGCGCGATCGGTCCGGCGACGGCGGAGACGATCGGCTGCCTGGGCGTGAGGGTCGACTTCACCCCGTCGAAGTTCGTCGCGGAGTCGGTCGTTGAGGAGTTCCCCGAAGACCCCGCCGGTAAGCGCATTCTGATCCCGCGGGCGAAGGAGGCGCGCGAAGTCCTGCCCGAGAAGCTCCGGGAGAAGGGAGCGCAGGTGGACATCGTGACGTCTTATCGGACGGTGATCGAGGAGTCCTGCGCGCCGCCGATCAGGGAGATGCTCCAGAAGGGCGAGATCGACATTATCACGTTCACGAGTTCATCGACGGTGAAGAACTTCGTGCAACTCGTCGGTCGGGAGTCGGTCCCGGAGGGCGTCACGATCGCCTGCATCGGCCCGATCACCGCTCAAATGGCGGAGGAGCACGGCCTCAAGCCGGACATCGTGGCGGAGGAGTACACGATCGAGGGGCTGGTGCGAGCCCTGAGGCTCGAAGCCTCAGGCTAGTGGTGCTGGAAGCAGTCTCCGCGGTGAGTCAAGGCCTGAGGTTTGAAGCCTCAGGCTAGTGATGTTAGAATCAAGCTGAAGCAAGCTAGGGCGCGTGTCGAACACCAAAGCTTCCTTTAGGTTGCTTCGACCATCGCTAGCCCCATCCTTCGAGGATGGGGCCGATACAGCGAACGTTGGACCTGGAGGCCACAGCGGGGAGGCAATAAGTCAATCTCGGACCACTACATGGTGGACGGTGCTTGGGGTCTGCCTGGTCATAGTGCCGATAGTCGCCGCATTGGCGCCCTGGAAGGAACAGACGTATTCCATGTGCCTGTACTGCGGCGCGAGTGAGTCGGAACTGCGGATTCTGGCTGTTCCCGTCTTCTCCGAGGAGACCGAAGGAACCCTTGCGCAGTACTGGCGGAGGAATATAGACGCGCGCCATCAGCACAAATGGGCTCCACGTGCCAGCAAGACAATCAGGGCTTTCGGAAGCTCATACGCCGATTACGGCATCAGATCGCCGGTACATACGGTGCTTGATGATGAGACAGTCGTGGCAATCGTGAGTGCCCTGCCCAGCCCATCTGCGCGATTGAAGTTCATGGACATCCTTGTGGGCTCCTGGCAGGGCACATCAGTTGGTGAAGCGCGCAAGACCGCCCGAAAGCTGCAGGACGCTTACCACGCTGATCCGAACCGGAAGGACTGGCCGGAGATCCTGCGCGAGCTGGGATGCTATCCTGACACCGGAGGCAAGCCGTGAGAGACATCAGAGTCGCATCCGTGCAGTTCGAGCACGCGGCCGGGGACAAGATCGCAAACTTCGCGAAGGTCCGGGGGTTCGTGGAGCAGGCCAGGGCTCACGGGGTCGAAATCCTCGCGTTCCCGGAGTGCTGCATCACCGGGTACTGGTTCCTGCGCAACCTCTCGCGGGACCAGTTGGTCGCCCTCGCCGAGCCGGTGCCGGGCGGACCATCGACGCAGGCGCTCCTGGCGCTCTCCCGCGAGTCGGGGATGACGATCGGCGCGGGGCTGGTGGAGATCGACACCGACGGGCGGATGTACAACACCTGGGTCGTGGCGATGCCGAACGGAGAGCATCAACGGCACCGGAAGATCCACTCGTTCGAGAGCGATCACATCTTGTCCGGCTCGGAGTTCACGGTGTTCGACACGCCGCACGGATGCCGGGTCGGCGTGCTGATCTGCTACGACTGCAACATCATCGAGAATGTGCGGCTGACGGCGCTTCAGGGCGCGGAGATATTGCTGGCGCCTCATCAGACCGGTGGGTGCGCGTCGAACGACCCGAACATCATGGGGCTGATCGACCGGCGGCTGTGGGACAACCGGCATACGGACCCGGAGGCGATCGAGGCCGAACTCCGCGGCGACAAGGGCCGGGCGTGGCTGATGCGCTGGCTCCCGTCGAGGGCACACGACAGCGGGCTGTTCGTGGTCTTCAGCAACGGGGTCGGGGTGGACGACGATGAGGTGCGGACCGGCAACGCGATGATCATCGACCCGTACGGGCGCATCCTCTCCGAGACCTGGAAGGCGGGCGACGAGATGGTGGTCGCCGACCTCGATGCGTCGCTCCTGCCGAACAGCACGGGCCGCCGGTGGATCATGACTCGCAGGCCGGAGCTCTACGGCCCGCTCGCGGTCCCGACCGGCCTCGAGCAGGACACGCGCTCGATCAGGTTCGACGGCAAGGGAGCTTGAACGATTTCGGACTGCGGATTTGGGATTTCGGATTGGTCTTTCTCCGCGGCAAGATAGGAAGTTGCATGATAGGAATCACCAAGCTATACTGCGGGACGGCGATGACCGGCGACCCGCTTCGATATGGACGTCAGAGCAAGGGGATGCCCGCGCACCTGCTCCAGTACTCGGCCGACAAGAAGCCGATCGTGGTCTGGAACGGGACGCGGAGGTGCAACCTGAAGTGCATCCATTGCTATGCCGATTCCGAGAACAAGGCGTACCCGAACGAGCTGTCTACCGAGGAGATCCAGGCGGTCATCCGCGACCTCGGCGAGTTCGGCGCGCCGGTGTTCCTCTTCTCGGGCGGCGAGCCACTGATCCGCGAGGACATATACGAGAACGCCGCGCTCTGCAAGGAACTCGGCATCCGGCCCGTGATCTCGACGAACGGCACGCTCATCACGGAGAAGGCCGCTCAGCGCATCAAGGAGACCGGGTTCGGCTACGTCGGCATCAGCCTCGACGGGATCGGCGAGTCGAACGACTTCTTCCGCGGGCAGAAGGGCGCGTTCGACGCGGCGATGAGAGGCTTCGACAACTGCGTCGCCGTCGGGCAGAAGGTCGGTCTGCGGCTGACCCTCACACGCCATAACTACGAGCAACTCGACGCGATTTTCGACTTCATCGAGGAGCATCGGATCAACCGCGCGTGCTTCTACCACCTCGTCTACACCGGGCGTGGGAGCGAGATGAGGAAAGACGACCTGACACACGAGGAGTCGCGGAAGGCGGTGGACCTGATCATCGACCGCACGGCTGATATGAACCGGCGCGGGCTCGATGTCGATATCCTGACGGTCGACAACCACTGTGACGGGCCTTATCTCTACATGCGGATGCTCCGCGAGGGCAACCCCCGCGCCGACGAGGTGCTCCAGCTCCTGAAGTGGAACGGCGGGAACAGCTCGGGGATCGGCATCGCGGACATCGATAACGAGGGCAACGTCCACGCCGACCAGTTCTGGTGGCATCACTCGTTCGGGAACGTGCGGGAGCGCCCGTTCAGCGAGATCTGGACGGACACGTCCGACCCGCTGATGGCCGGGCTGAAGGACCGCAAGCCGCTCCTCAAGGGGCGGTGCGCGTCGTGCAAGTGGCTCGATATCTGCAACGGCAACTTCCGCGTCCGGGCGGAGGCGGTCTACGGCGACGTCTGGGCGCCCGATCCGGCGTGTTATCTGACGGATGAGGAGATTGGGATGCGTGAGGAGTGATGAGTGATGAGTGAGGAGACCGTCAGCCCTGAGTGATGCGCAGCATCGTATCGAAGGGCGGCCTCGCTCCACCATACCTCTGGCTAGTCCCGGCCGTCCTTCGATACGCTTCGCTACTCAGGACTGGGCGGTTTTCACTCCTCACTTCCTCGACACGTGCGGATTCCCCCTGAGGTAGAACCGCCAGGGGTAGTCGGCGGCGAGGCGGATACCGATGCGCGTGGAGGTGACTATCTCGCCGGGAACGAAGCCGTCGTCCACGATCATGAGGTCGCTGCCCGTGAGGTCGAGCGTGTTCTGCTCCCTGCCGAGGCCGAACGCCATGCAGAGCTTCCCCGGCCCGCTGGCGAGGTTCGTCAGCACATCGGTCCCGCGATTCCTGATCATCAGGTCGATCCCCTCGAGCGGCTCGACGGCCCGGATCAGCACCGCTTCCCCCACCCCTTCCGGCGCGGTCACGGCGTTGAAACAGTGGTACATCCCGTAGGTGAAGTAGACGTATGCGTGTCCCGGCGGGCCGAACATCGGGGCATTGCGCTTCGTCATCCCCTTGCACGCGTGGCATGAGGGGTCGTTGCTCGTATACGCCTCGGCCTCGACGATCCGTCCTGAGAGGACGCCATCCTCGGTCCGGTGGACGAGCACCTTGCCGAGGATCGATCGCGCGGCCCGGACGGTATCCTGAAGGTAGAACTCCCTGGGGAGAGGTCTGCAGTCGGTGCAACTCATTGCGGGGAGATTATACCACGGAGGGGAACGGAAGTCAGGTGTCAGGGACCAGGAGTCGGCGAAGCCCCGTGCTCAAGAGAGGCCGCATCGGATAACGCCCGATCATCGCGGTAACTGACATTGATCACGGCCACCACCATCGTGCCCTTCTGCGGATGCGAGATCACCTCCACCTCGTCCGCCGACTCGTGGATGAAGTAGAGTCCGTAGCCGCCGATCTGTCCGGGCTCGGGCTTCGGGACGGCGAATAGATCGAAACCCGAGCCGCGATCCGTGACCCTCAGCACGAGTCGATCGGTGTGGTACTCGATCTCCACCCAGTATCTGTTGCCCGACTCGCAGTAGGCGTGCCGGACCGCGTTCGAGCATGCCTCCGTCACCACTACATCGGCACGGTAGATGTCATCATCGACGACGCTCATATGTCTGAGGAGGGCGTCGACCTGGCGTCGGACGACCGGAACCATCGCCGGGTCCGTGGGCAGATCAAGCCTCATACCGACAATCATCGGGGATCTCCTCCTGCCGCTGCCTGTCGCGCACTGCCGCCATCCATCCGCTCGATGACGATGACCGCCGCGTCATCCTTCAATTTGCCCGCGCTATGCTTGCGGGCAGCCTCCAGCAACTCCGCCAGAATGACTTCCGGGTCGCCGTCGCCGTGCCGGCCGAGCACATCGGCGATTCCCTCCGTGCCGAAGAGGTTCGCTCCGTCGCGAGCCTCGGAGATGCCGTCTGTGTAGAAGACGATCTTGTCTCCCGGATCCAGATTGATCTCGTCTTCGATATACCTCATGTTCTCATCGATACCGAACGGCGGGCAACCGATGGTCAGGAACTCGATCTCACCGCTCCTTCGACGGATCACGGCCGGCGGATGCCCGGCGCTGGCGTACTTGACGGACCCTCGGGGCAGATCGATGATCGCCAGGGCCGCGGTAACGAACGATCCCCACGGCTGCTGTGAGTGCAGGACCCTGTTGGCATGGGTGAGCGCATGACCCGCGGACGATGCCTCGAATGCAAAGGCGCGGACCGTGCTTCGCGCGGCTGCGGCAAGAGAGGCTGCCTCCAGACCCTTGCCTGAGACATCACCGATGACCAGAGCTACGTAGCCTTGCGCGGTGGCGAAGACATCATAGAAGTCGCCGCCGATCTCCTGCCCGTCGTACGCCGCCTTATACCTGCTCGCGGTGCGGTATCCGCTCCCTACGGACGGCTTGCGGGGGGCGAGAGCTTTCTGCAGCGACTCCGCGAAATGCTTCTCTCGCTGATATGCCTCCTCGAGCTCCCTCTGTGTCTCCTTGATCCTTGTTATGTCACGCCAGACGAGCACGCCGCCGATCAACCTGCCATCGGCATCGCTGATCGGACCGGCGTTGCACAGAGCGGTGATACTGCTGCCGTCGGGTCTGGTGATCACCCATTCCTCGTCGACGACAGCGTCTCCGGCCTGCGCGGCGCGCACCAGCGGCATGGTCTCGACATCGGCGGGGGTAGTACCATCGGTATGACAGATTCCCCATACGGAGGGCTGATTGCGAAGCGAGACACCTTCGACGTCCTCTCTCGCGCGGCCGAGCAGCTCGCGGCCGTGCTTGCTCATCATCCGGATCCGCACATCCGATCCGTCGGCGATTGCGATGCCCTCCGGTGCGAACTCCATCAGCGCTTCGAGAATGCGCCGGCTCTCCTCAGCCTCCTGCGCCCTCCGCTCCGCCTCGCTCCTGGCCTCCAGATGTTGCAGGGCGAGTGAAGCGATCGCCGCAAGCTGGCTGAGCAGAACTTCGTCCTCCGCCGTGAATTCCCCGCCATCGGACTTGTCCGAAACCATGATGTGCCCGTCGGGCTCCCCGGTCCGCCCCCGGAGCAGCACTCCGAGCAGGCCTCGGAGCGGTATGTGGCCTGTGGGGAGTCCACGCCATCCTTCGTGGCGGCGAAGCTGTTCATCGGTGAGCAGGACGGACCGGTTCGTCCGGATCATCTCCAGGACAACACCACCCTGACGCTGAGCGGACCTCTCCCTGATCTCGCACTGAGGGACATCCGGCGAGACCGATGTCGAGCCGACCCTGAAGACTCCATCACGGTACCCGTGGCCTGCCGCCGCAAGTCTGGCTCCGGTGAGGTCCCGCGCAGCCTCCACGACGGTTCGCAGCATGTCCTGAGCGCTCTCGGCTCCCAGGATCTCGCGCGATGCTCGGACAAGGGTGTTCATGCGGTCGAGGAGGCTCACGCGCTCGCTGAGTTCGGTCTGCAGGTCTGCAAACAGCCGGGCATTGTCCAGTGCGAGCGAAACCGACGCCGAGAGCTTGCGAGCGAAGTCCAACTGCGAGGACGGGAAGGCAGCCTGTCTCGACCGGCTCAGGAAGATGAGGACGCCGGCAACCTCGGCCCTGACGATCAGGGGAACGGAGATGGCGGATCGGGCGCCCAGCTTGCGTGACAGGCAAAGACTGCCGTCGGGAAAGTCGAGCATGTCTTCGATCGTCACCACGTCACGCGACCGGGCGGTTGCGATGGCAACCGGGACCTGTTCGTCCGAGAACCGATGTCCCTCGTATTCCCGGGGCAGACCCGACAGGTATCTCGACACCCACGCGCCGTCCTCGCGCAGGACGACCGCCGCCATCTCCATCCCGAGCGCCTTCATGGAGTCGTCTATGACGGTTCTCACGATCCGGTCGATATCAACAGTGGAGTTTATGGCCGTGTTGATGCGGTCGAGGGTCTCGCCAAGCTGCTCGCGGTGCTTGCGCTCGGTAACGTCGTGGAAGAAGACCGATATGCCGTTCTGGGATGGATAGACCCGGTTCTCGAACCATTTGTCGACGGTGCCGGAATGGTGCTCGAAGCAGACCATCGTGCGATTGCGCATCGCCTCGTGACACGCCACATGGAACGGGCCGTTGATAGCCGACGAGTAGACATCCCAGATATTCCTGCCCAGCAGTCTTTCACGGGGCCGCTGGAGCAGGCGCTCGGCTTCCTTGTTCACGTATGTATAGCGCCACTCGCTGTCGAGAGCCACGAACGCGTCGGTGATGCCCTCCAGCACGGAGGTGACCTGCTTGTTTGATGCCTCCAGCTCCTGGAACAGCCTGGCGTTCTCGAGTCCTATGGATAGAGCAGCGGTGACCTTGCGGACGAAATCCTGCTGAGCGGCCGTAAACCTCGGGATCGGCTTGTTGTAGCGAAAGACGAGCACTCCGATAGTCTGACCGCGGACGATCAGCGGGGCGGCGAGGGCTCCCACGAGGCCATACTTCTCGGCCACCAAGGGATCGATGCGATCGTCGCTTCTGGCGTCGTGGACTACTACCAGTTCGCCCGTCAGAGCCGCGAGTTCCGATATCGTGCCTTTGACCGATGCAAAGCCATGGCCGATGATGCGATCCGGTATGCCTGTCACCTGTCTGATCACCCAGCGGTTGTTCTCGAGCACATTAGCCACTGCGACATCAGCGCCCAATGCCTCGCCCGCCGATTGACTACTCGCCTCATCATCTCATCGGGGTCGAGCGTGGAATTGATCGCCACGTTGATGTCGTTCAGTATGGCGTTGAACCGCCTCGACTGCTCATGATCAGAGAGGTCCCCCGTGGTGCCGGATTGTGCCAAGTATTCGGACATAGCCGCTCACCCCAAGTGTCGATCCAGGACAGAGAGCATAGTAGAGCCTATGAGAACGAGTCCCTGAAGAGCGCGGTGATCGGAAGATGCGGGACTCGCAATGTGGAGATCTCTCGGCCGTCCAACGCGAAGCTCCAGGGCGTGTCTCTGTAGGAGCGGCTTCCCAGCTGCGAATTCGTGGCGTTACGTGGGCATTCGCGGCTGGGAAGCCGCTCCTACAACACTGTTGAAATACGCTCTGTCGGTCCGCGCCGCGGTCCAGGACAATGATGGCAGTATCATCGCCCGGTTGTCCATACCCACAGGCAGCATCGCCCCGACCTCCTGTCCGTGGGCTGTTGCTTCAGGCCATTGTACCACACGAATTGCCTGGCAGAGCAGGTTGGCAGGAAATGATCAGGGCGGATCAGGTGCGCCCTGCATTCCGGTTGTTGACACTCCGTACACCGAAAGGTAATATGCTCTGTGAAAGACTCCCGATCGTTGAGGGAAACCAGCTTGCGACGAGTACTCGACATAACCGGCCCGATCTACGAAGGCATGTGGACCTACGGCCTCCCCTACGCTCCATTCAAGATGGAGCAGATCCCGCCGGTAGACTGGGTGGCGTATCCCACCTACTCGCAGAACATCTCGATGAACGTGCAGACCGGCACCTACCTGGAGACCGGCGCGCACATGTTCCCCGAACTGCGCACGATCGATCAGTTGACGCCTGACGAACTGCTCCTCAATGCGCATGTCCTCCGTCTGAGTGTAAAGGGCCCGAAGGAACCGATCCGGGTGGAGGAACTGCTTCCTCTGACCGAAAGGATCGCTGAAGGCGCCGCGATACTGGTGTGCACGGAGTGGGGAAGGCGCTGGGATGACCCACGGTTCCTGGCCGATTCGCCGTACTTCTCGTCGGCCGCCATGGAGCACATCCTGTCGCTGAAGCCGGCGCTGGTCGGGGCGGACCTCCCTCGCTGGGACAACCTCGATGACCCGCAGGGCTTCTTTGGGGGGTTCTTTCGGCAGGACGTTCTCCTGCTCGCTCCGCTGGTGAACCTGGAGCAGTTCGAGCAGGACACCGGCAGACTGATAGTCTTCCCGCTGCCGATACGAGGCGCATGCGCCTCGCCGGCGAGGGCGATGCTGACAAACGCGGAATGATGGAGCGATGGAGTATTGGGAACCCTTTACTCCAGTACTCCATCACTCCATCCCGGAGGTTACCTTGGTGCTGACAAGAGACGATATCGTTCGCGGGCTGCGCGAGCTTGGCGTGAGGGAAGGCGACGTGCTGATGGTGCACAGCGCTCTGTCCAGCTTCGGAAGGGTGGACGGTGGCGCGGATACCGTGATCGATGCGCTCATGGAGGCCGTCGGCCCGAGCGGCACCGTGGCCATGCCGACTCTCTACATACCCTCGATCAGCTCGGGGGAGGTCTTCGACGTGGATATGTCGCCGTCGCAGATGGGCGAGATCACGGAGACCTTTAGGAGACGCCCGGGTACCGTGCGCAGCGTCCATCCGACCCATTCGATCGCCGCTTCGGGCGCGCGCGCCGATGAGTTGATCGCCGACCATGCCAAGGCGCCGACCGCCTGCGGTGAGGGCACTCCCTTCAGCAAGCTCTGCGATTGGGGCGGCAAGGTGGTACTCCTCGGAGTCGACCAGGACCGGAACACCCTGCTCCATACGGCGGAGGACTATGCCGACTGCCCGTACCTGACCCCAAGGCTCGCCAGGTACAGAGACCCGGCGGATGGCGAGGTCAAGGAACTGACCCTGCAGCGGTTCCCCGGCCCGCACCGAGACTTCATCGGGCTCGACAGGCTCTTCCGTGAGGAGGGAGTCATGAAGGCCGGGAAGATCGGCAGGGCGGTATGCCGGCTGATGGACGCAGCGGGCACGGTGCGGGTCGCAGTCGATGCCCTGAAGAGGGATCCGGCGGCGGTGCTCTGCGACAATCCCGCCTGCGCCGACTGCGTCCGGCAGCGAGGGGTGATCCGCAGAAAGGAGCTGGCTGCCGAAGACTTCACTCTCGCGGTCCGGGTGGACAAGCCGGTCGATTTCGACGATCTCAGCCGCGAGCTCTGGGGCTACGGCATAACCGCCATCGAGATAGGCCCCGAACTGCTCCGGCAGTTGATGAACTACGGCGTGGAGCCGTCGGTCAAGGCGATACTCGATTCGGGCCTCTCGGTGACGGGGATCGAGATCACCGGGACCAAGTCGATACCCGACGCCGTGAAGTTCGCCGTGCGCGTGGGCGCCGGGTGCATCATCAAGACGGCTCCCAGGGGAGATGCGGCGTGGGCACGAGTGCGCATACAGGCCATTGCGACGGAGGCGAGCGCGAAGGATATGCCGCTCCTGGTCAGAAACGACAGCATGTCAGCGGTGAGCACCGCCGAGACGACCGGCTTGCTGAAAGAGCTTGGGATCGGACTGGCGTTCGATCCTTCCGAGTTCGCTGCCGCCGGACAGAATCCGTTCCTGAGGGCCTACTACCACGGCATCTCCAAGAGCATCGTGCGCCAGCTCTACATCAAGGACGGCACGTTCGATGCCGAGCGTACCGAGCCCGGATTCGGCAACGGCGAGGTGAAGGAGCTGATCTCGATCTTGCGGTGCAGGAGCTTCGACGGCCCGATGGTGATCTGGCCGCGGGAGAGCGTGGCGAGTTCGTGCAAGGCGTTCTGGGAGCTGCTGAGGAGCATGTAGTTCGAATCGCTGAGACACGGGTTGGCGTATGACGGTGGTGCTATGGGCGATGCGGACGATGATCGACGACAGAGTCGCCGATCATCGGGGCGGAATCCGTCGCCGGATTCCTCGCTCCCAAGGAACCTCGCGCCGCCGGCCTTGGGCTAGACCTGGCCGTCCTTCGATACGCTTCGCTACTCAGGACTAGCGGGTTTCTATGTCCCGGGGAACAACCACCGCCAGCCCTGAGTAGCGGGTTCCACGTTCCGGCAAACCCACACCGCGAGCCCTGAGTAGTCCTGGACTCCGACTGCACTTCGATACGCGCTGCTACTCTGTGTAGTCGGAGTTCAGGACGTATCGAAGGGCGGCCTAGTTCCACCATGCCCTCGGCTAGACCCGACCGTCCTTCGATACGCTTCGCTACTCAGGACTAGCGGGGTTCCTACCCGAAACAACTGCGCTTTCTGCGCAGTAACATGCTCAGAATGACGTGCATGATCCTGGCCGAACCGATTACCAGACCACGGGCTCCGGCAGCTTGTCCTTCGACGGATCGTAGTCGGGATTCACGGTCGGCATCGGGGCATTGACCGACTTCCGCCAGGCCGCGAGCTTCGTCCGAAGCTCCTCCGCTTTCTCCGGCATCTCCTTCGCGAGGTCGTGAGTCTCGCTGAGGTCATCCCTGAGGTTATACAGCTCCACCCGTCCGCCGTCCTCGAAGTACTCGATCAGCTTCCAGTCGCCCTCGCGGATCGCGCCGCCGGGCCATGCGCCCGCGGGATGGTAGTGCGGGTAGTGCCAGTAGATCGCATCGCGCTGCAGCTTGCCCGTCTGCTTCAGGAGCGGGACAAAGCTGATGCCGTCCTTCGCGGTCTCCGCGCCCTTTGTGATGCCGGCGATCTCCAGGATCGTCGGGAAGAAATCGGTGCTGGTGACGACTCCGTCGCTGGTCGTGCCGGGCTTCACGACTCCCGGCCAGACGACGAACATCGGCTCGCGAATTCCGCCCTCGTAGAGCATGCACTTTCCGCCTCGGAGGGGAGTGTTTCGCGTCGCTCTCTGCAGCCCGCCGTTGTCCGACATGAAGATGATGACGGTGTTGTCGGTGAGCTTGAGGTCGTCGAGCTTTTTCATCAGCCGACCGATGTTCCGGTCGGCGTTCTCGACCATCGCCGCGTATCTGGGATCGCTCTGGCCTTTCGTATCCCCGGCCTTCTTCGTGTACTTATCGACCAGGTCCTGGGGCGCCTGGAGCGGGGTGTGGACCGCGTAGTGCGGCGTGTAGAGGAAGAACGGCTTATCCTTGTTGGCCTCGAGGAACTTCATCGCCTCGTCGGTCAGACGGTCGTCGAGGTACTCGCCCTCCTTGCCGGTCTTGATGTTCGCGATCTGGTAGGGGTAGAAATGACTGCTCGTGCTGCCCCTGTGGGTGCCGCCGAAGTTGGTATCGAAGCCCTGCTTCTCGGGGTAGAACTTCTCCCCGCCGAGATGCCACTTGCCGACGATGCCGGTTGTGTAGCCGTTCGCCTTCAGTACCTCGGCTATCGTGACCTCCTCCAGCGGGAGTTGCTGGTGGAACTCCGGGACGAGCAGCTTCGGGTTCTGCTTCTTGTGGCCGGCGATCCAATCGGTCAGGCCGATGCGAGCGGGATACCGACCGGTCATGATGCTGGCGCGCGTCGGCGAGCAGACCGGACACGCGGCGTATGCCTGGGTGAACCTCATCCCCCGGGCCGCGAGCTTGTCGATGTTCGGCGTCTCGTGGTACTTGCTGCCGTAGCATCCGAGGTCCGCCCAGCCCATATCGTCCATCAGGATGAAGATGAAGTTGGGCTTCCTCGCGGGCGCGGCCATCGCCCGATCCATGAGGCCGAATCCGCCGATCAGCGCCGACGCGCCGAGCCCACTCAAGAACTCACGTCTGTTCATGCCAGCCTCCCATTACTCCGTCATTCCATATGCACTTTCTCCGCGATGCGATCGACGACCTGCTGGTGGGAGAGGCCGGCGCAGTCGAGTACGAAGTCGGCGTACCGACGGTAGAGCGGGAGGCGCTCCTCGTACATGTCGCGGAAGGTCTGCGGCGACGGCAGCACCACTCCCCGCGTGTCGAGATCCTGGATGCGATCGAGGAGCATCTCGCACGGCAGGCTGAGGAAGACGATCCGACCGATCGACTTCAGGTGCGCCATGGCGGCCGGGCTGTAGACGACGCTCCCGCCGGTTGCGATGACGTAGTTGCGCAGGTCGAGCGAGAGGATGTGCCTCTCCTCGATCTCGCGGAATGCATCCACGCCCTCGGAGTCGAGGATCTCCTGCAGGCGACGCCCCTCGGCGGCCTGGATGATGATATCCGTATCGGCGAACGGCATCGAGAGCGCTTTGGCGAGGAGCACGCCCACGGTGCTCTTGCCGACTCCCGGCGGCCCGATGAGAACGATGTTGGTCACTGGCGATCTCGGATTGCGGATTTCGGATTTCCGATTTCGGGATAGAGCTCCCGAGGAAGTGTTCGTCTTGCGGAGGGGAGATTCCTATTCCTCACCATCGAATCGCGAGGCAAGTAGGCTCGAAGCAAGCCGAAGCAGGCTCGCATGTGGGGTTGGAGCTTCCTTCCGGTTGCTTCCCTCATGCGCACCAGCCTGAGGCTTCGAGTCTCAGGCGGCGGCTCGGAGTCGACTTCCGCGGGAGTGGAGCCAGTCGAGGAGCGCGTCGAGCTGCCGGGCGTTGATCACGTCGGATGGCTCGGCCCAGCCGCGGCGGGCCATCGCGAGTCCGTAGCGGATGTTGGCAAGCTCCTCCGTACCGTGAGCATCGGTGTCTATCGACAGCTTGATGCCCCGTTCCTTCGCAGCGCGGACGTAGATGTCGTTGAGGTCGAGGCGATCCGGGTTGCAGTTGATCTCCAGCGCGACGGACTTCGCCAACGCCGCCTCGAATACGCGGTCCATCTCCACCTCGTACGGCGGACGGCTGCTGATGAGTCTGCCGGTCGGGTGGGCGAAGATATCGACCATCCCCGTGCTCAGCGCCCGCACGATCCGCTCCGTCATCTGCTCGCGGCTCATCTTGTAGCGCTGATGGATCGAGGCGACCACGATGTCCAGTCGCTCCAGCACCGACGCATCGTAGTCGAGGCTGCCGTCCTTGCGGATGTCGACTTCCGCGCCGATGAGCACTCGGAAGTCCTTCAGCCGCCGGTTGAGCGTCCGCACTCGCTCGATCTGCGCCAGCAGCTTCTCCGGCGGCATCCCATGCGCGATTCTCTGCATCTCAGAATGGTCACAGATGGCGACGTAGCAGTATCCCCTCGCCTTTGCGGCCTCGACCATATCCTCGATGGTATCCGCTCCATCACTCGCCTGGGTGTGCATGTGGAGGTCCCCGTGGAGGTCATCGATCTCGACGAGACGGGGCAGACGGTTCTCCATCGCCGCCTCGATCTCACCCCGATCCTCCCGAAGCTCCGGCGGGATCCAGGGCAATCCCAGCGCACCGTAGATGTCGTCCTCGGTGCGTCCGGTGGTCACGACTTCATCGGCGCCGAGACGGGTGACGCCGTACTCGCTGATGCTCAGGCCTGCATCGCGCGCCATACCACGGAGTCGAAGATTGTGCATCTTCCCGCCGGTAAAGTGGTGCAGCAGCGCGCCGAAATGCTCCGTATCCGAGAATCGCAGATCCATCCGCAGGCCGTGCCTCGTCCAGACACTGACCATGCTCGGTCCCGTCTCGATCACCTCGCGCACCTGCGGGAGTTGGACGAAGGCACGGGACACGGAGGCCGGATCGGAGGTCTCGACCACGATGTCGATATCGCCGATGGTCTCCCGTCGGCGTCGCAAGCTTCCCGCGGGGCAGATGCGTCCGACCTGCGGACACTGCTTCAGGCGGTCCACGACCTCCTCAGCCAGCGGGAGGGCGATTCCGAGGGAGAGACGGCGGCTCCGGCGCTCGTACAACTCGAGTCCTTTCAGGACGGTCGCCTCCATCTCGGGGCCGAGGTCGTGCGCCTTGCTGATGCGGTGCTCCTTGGCGGCCTGTCTAAGTTCCTCCACCGATGTTATGCCAAGCTTGTCATACAAGCGCTTGGCGGTCCTGGGGCCGATGTTCGGGATGTGCAGGAGTTCCGCCAGGCTCTCGGGATACTGAGCCTTGAGGGCCTCGTAGTAGGGCGTTGTACCGGTTTCGAGGATATCCCTGATCTTCTCGGCGATGCTCTCGCCGACGCCGGGGATGCGCTCCAACTCACGCCGGCGCGCAATCTCCTCCAGAGGCTCAGCCTGGCTCTCGATCACGGACGCGGCCTTGCGGTAGGCGCGGACGCGGTAGACATCCCCGCCCTTGATCTCGAGCAGGTCTGCGATGTTCTCGAAGATGCGAGCGATGTCCTGGTTCCTCATGTCGAGGTTATACCCGAAACGGGAGATGTAGTGGTGCAGTGATGGAGTACTGGGAACCCAATACTCCATTACCTCTCCGTCCGGATCGCCTGGAGGAACTCCGCGCTCTTGATCTCGCGCTCGGAGTGGAACCGGATGAACCAGCGCATGGCCCGGCTGATCTGGTCCATGACCTCGGGAGGAATCTCCATGCGCTCGACCTCGGGGGCCTCGGCGACGAGGAGGCGGCGCATGATCTTGACCGTCTCGGGCTCGATCCGGATGGCGTCATCCGGGAGCGGGCCGCATTCCCTGCACACGAGGCCGCCGAGCGAGGGACTGAAGTAGAGTTCGTCGGCGGGGGGCATGGGTACGACTCCCCTCTCACGGCGCACGCACTTGTCGAGCACGGGCTCGTAGCCGAGAAGCCTCATGAACTGCAGCTCGAACATGTGCGTGATCTTCTCGGGATCGTTCGGCCGCTCCATAAGGTAGAGTGACGAGAGCAGGGTGTCGAAGAGGTCGACGTTCCGCTCGTGCTCCTCGGTCATGCGGTCGACCAACTCCATGAGATACGTCGCATGGGCGATCTTGCGAAGGTCGGAGCGGATCCTGGGGAACGACTCCTTGACCTCGACCTGGGTGATGATATCGAGGTTTCGGCCGGTCGCAAGCTGCATCCGGCTGTAGGTCATGATCTCGGTCGGTCCCGCGAGCCGGCTGACCGGCTTGCGCGCGCCCTTGGCGATGGCGGATATCTTGCCGTGCTCGCGAGTGAGCAGCGTGACGATCCGGTCGGTCTCGCCGAAGTTGATCCGTCGCAGGACTATGACATTGGCGGTGTATACTGGCATGGCGGTATGGGACGGCAGACTGCAGTTCGCAGAGGACCCTTTCAAGCGAATTGGGGAGGGAGATGAACTCCCTCCCCAACGGTGTAGTTACCCACTGGAGTCGATATATCATTCTGCGAAAGGGGGCGCGTTACTGGGCGGTCCTGAGAAGCTCCTCCGGGTTATACATCTCGACGAGCGCGACGCCGGTGCTGGTACCGAGCCTGTTCGCGCCCGCATCGAGGAGGTCCATCGCATGCTCAATGGTGCGGATGCCGCCGGCCGCCTTAACGCCGATCGAGGGGCCGAGGACCGTGCGGATCAGATGGATATCTTCGACCAGGGCGCCGCCGTTGCCGGCGGTCCCGGTGGATGTCTTGATGAAGTCCGCGCCGCAGTCGCGAACGATCTCGCAGGCGGTGATCTTCTCGTCCCTGGTCAGGACGGGCGTCTCGATGATGACCTTGACCAGTGTGCGCCGCGAGTCCTCCGTCAGCCCGGAGAGCTGAGCGGCGCTTACGATCTCGGAGAGTTCGCGCTGAACGTACTCCACGTCGCCGGACTTGAGGGCGGAGACGTTCATCACTACGTCAAGCTCTTCGGCGCCGTTGGTGACCGCGTTTCTGGCCTCGTAGACCTTGGCCGAGCGGGTGATCGTGCCGTAGGGGAAGCCGACCGGCGTGCAGACCTTCACATCGGTGCCCTGAAGGAGCCTGACGGCCAGCGGCACCCAGTACGGGAAGACCACGGCAGCAGCGAAGTGATACTTCTTCGCTCCCTCCAGAAACCGGATCATCTCCTCCTTACTCGCCGACGACTTGAGATAAGTGTTGTCGATAAGTTTGGAGAACTGCTCTCTTGTATACACCCACTACCTCCCGCTGCTACCTCGTACTCGTGCTCGTACTCGTAATCCTATATCGGTGGCATTGCGAGTGCGACTACGATTAGGAGTACAAGTACGACCTACCGCCGTGCGCCGTTCTTCAGCGCGGAAACAAACCGGTTGATCTCCGCAAACAGACCGTCAGTCCCGGCCCTGTCCGCGATCAGATTCACCAGCGCACTTCCGACGACCGCCGCGTCCGCGTAGGAGCAGACTTCGGCGACGTGTTCCGGCTTCGATATGCCGAATCCCACCGCGATAGGCAGAGGACTACGGGCGCGGATGCGCTCTACCAGATCCTCTATACCCTCTGCAAGCTGGCTCTGCGCGCCGGTAACTCCGGTTCTAGACACACAGTATATAAAACCTGAAGCCAGCTTGACAACCCTTTCGATACGGGAATTAGTGCTGGTCGGCGCAAGCAGGAAGACCGTATTGATCCCATGCTCGGCTGCGGCGGCCCTCCACGCTTCCGATTCCTCGGCAGTGAGGTCCGTCACGATCGCCGCATCAGCACCTGCGCCCGACGCATCGCGCGCGAATCGCTCCAATCCATATTGTCGGATGGGATTGTAGTACGTCATTAGAGTAATCGGCACATTCGAGTCTCTGCGGACCTCGCGCACGAGGTCCAGAACGGCCGAAACGTTGGTTCCCTGCTCGAGCGCGCGCATCGACGCGGCCTGGATGCTCGGGCCGTCGGCGATCGGATCGCTGAACGGGATACCGAGTTCCACGACGTCCGCGCCCGCACGGTCGAGTTCGAGGACGACTTTGCGCGTGGTCTCCAGATCAGGATCTCCGGCGGTCACGAAGCAGATGAGACCGCCCTCACCGGACGCCTTCAGTTCGGCAAGTCGCTTCTCCACCCGTGTCATTTCGCCACCTCCTGCCCCATGATCCGTGAGACGGTCTCGACGTCTTTGTCGCCCCGGCCGGAGAGGTTGATAACTACGACCTGGTCCTTCCCCAGCGTCGGGACAAGCTTCTTCGCGTAGGCGACCGCGTGAGACGATTCGAGCGCCGGGATGATGCCCTCAGTGCGCGCGAGCCACTCGAACGCATCGAGCGCCTCAGCATCGGTAATGGAGACATAGTCCGCTCGGCCGATATCCTTGAGGTAGCTGTGCTCCGGGCCGACTCCGGGGTAGTCTAGTCCGGCGGAGACCGAGTGAGTCTCGATAACCTGCCCGTCCGCGTCCTGAATCAGGTAGCTCGATGCCCCGTGGAGCACACCCGGCGACCCGGCGACGAGCGTCGACGCGTGACGCCCGGTCTCGACGCCGTCGCCTCCCGCCTCGACTCCGATGAGCCTGACTCCCGCGTCCTGGACGAACGGGTAGAAGATGCCCATCGCGTTGCTCCCGCCGCCGACGCAGGCGAGAACATAGTCGGGCAAACGGCCTTCCTTCTCGACTATCTGGCGCTTGACCTCCCGACCGATCACGGACTGGAAGTCGCGCACCATGCCCGGGAAGGGATGTGGGCCGGCGACCGTGCCGAATATATAGTGCGTGTGCTCGACGTTGGTGACCCAGTCGCGCATCGCCTCGTTTATGGCGTCCTTCAGGGTTCGCGAGCCCGAGGTTACCGGTATCACTGTTGTCCCAAGCAGCCTCATCCTAAACACGTTGAGCGCCTGGCGGCGGACATCTTCCTCGCCCATGTAGACGACGCACTCGTAGTTGAAGAGCGCGCATCCGGTCGCGGTAGCGACTCCGTGCTGGCCGGCGCCGGTCTCCGCGATCATGCGCGGCTTGTTCATGCGTCGGGCGAGGAGGATCTGGCCCATGACGTTGTTCATCTTGTGGGAGCCGGTGTGGCAGAGGTCCTCGCGCTTGATGTAGACCTTCGCGCCGCCGAGTTCGCGGGTGATCCGCTCGGCGTAGTAGAGCGGCGTCGGCCGGCCGATGTACTCGCGGAGGAAATAGTCCAGTTCCTTCTGGAACTCGGGGTCGCGTTTGGCCTTCTCGTACTCCTTGGCAAGCTGGTCGAGCGCGGGGATCAGCGTCTCCGGCACGTATCGGCCGCCGAACTCGCCGAAATGACCGAGCTCGTCGGGCAGGTTAGGTGCTGCTTTTGGCATTATGTATGAACTCCTTGATTTTGGAATGGTCCTTCTTGCCCGGCGACGCCTCGACGCCGGTGGATACATCGACCGCGTAGGGACGCACCCGCCGCACGGCTTCTGCGACGTTGTCGAGAGTCAGTCCTCCCGCGAGGATGATCGGCTTACCGAGCGATCGGGCCTCGACGGCGAGGTCCCAGTCGAACGTCCGGCCTGTCCCGCCCATCAGCCCTTCGACGTGGGTGTCGAGCAGGACGGCGCTGCTCGACGTGACCGACTCGTCGTTCGCGGCCCGGCGGATGTCGTCCGCGGATTTCACCCTGAGCGCGCGGATCGAGCGGCCTCCGAACGGGATGCGGGTCGAGCCGTGCACCTGAGCGAAATGCAGGTGGGTGCGCGCCATGATCTCGGTGATCTCGTCGGCGTCCTGGTTGGCGAAGACCCCTACCGTGGTGATGAACGGCGGAAGCTTGCTCAGCGCCTCACAGACGGTGGCGGCGCTCACCTTGCGAGGACTCTCGGCGAAGACGAAGCCGAGCGCATCCGCGCCCGCCTCGATGGCGGCGAGGGCATCGTCGATATTCGTGATGCCGCAGATTTTGACTCTCATTTGCCTGATAGCTGGTGCGCGGATCTGTGATCGCCCTACGCTGTCCCGGAGGGCATCAAAGATGCCGATTTGCCCCAAGGGTGCGGGATTGCAAATCCGCACCAACGTCGGTAGATCGTGGGCCGACGGGTATGGCTGACCAAACGTCTTCGCTCACGCGCCCAGTAGTTCTTTGACCTTGGTTCCTGGATCATCGACGCGCATGAGCGACTCGCCGACCAGGATCGCATCGACTCCGGCGGCCATCAGGCGCTCGACATCCACCCGGGTGTTGATTCCGCTCTCGCTTACCAGGATCTTGTCCGGCGGCACGCTGGAAGCCAACTCCAGCGTGGTCTCCAGTCTCGTCTCGAAGGTCCGAAGGTCGCGGTTGTTGATGCCGACGATGTCAGCGCCCACTTCGAGGGCGGTCTGCAACTCCGATTCGGTATGGACCTCCACGAGCGCGTCCATGCCGAGACTGCGCGTCAGTTCGAGCAGGTCCTGAAGCTGGCCCGCGGAGAGAGCCGCAACTATCAGCAGGATCGCGTCCGCGCCGGCCGCACGGGCTTCGTAGACCTGCATGTGGTCGATGATGAAATCCTTGCGCAGGAGAGGGAGGCTGACGACCTCACGTATGTCGGTCAGGTACTCGAGCTTGCCCTGGAAGTACTTCTCGTCGGTGAGCACCGAGATCGCCGACGCGCCGGTCTCCGCGTACCTGCGGGCGATCGACACGGGATCGAAGTCCGGGCGGATCAGGCCTTTCGAGGGCGATGCCTTCTTGACTTCGGCGATCAATGCTATTTCGGATTTCGGACTTCGGACTTCGGATTTCCCACCCGGCGCACCGACGGCGGCCTTGAACCCACGGGGCGGGCCTGCTTCGGCGGCGAGCACCATCAGGTACTCGGGCGGAACGTTGACGTGGAGGGCTTCCACCTCGTCGCGCTTGTCTGCGAGAATCTTGTCGAGGATCAACTCTGTGCCAACTCCCTGCTCAGTCTCCGAAGACCGTTCAACGTC
Source organism: uncultured bacterium (assembly GCA_964466715.1). Lineage (GTDB taxonomy): Bacteria > Armatimonadota > UBA5829 > DTJY01 > DTJY01 > CAYXOC01. Next base: position 31,360 of record CAYXOC010000014.1, on the reverse strand, counting down.
TCGGCGGCCTTTCCGCTCTCTATAACCTTCCGTGCGAGCGCGACTCCATCCTTCACGGACGGCGTCATGCCGGCAACCTTGAGCGCCGCACCGGCGTTCAGGCAGACGATATCGCGTCTGGGGCCGTCATCGTCGGTCAGCACGCACTCGGCGATCCGGGCGCTCTCGGAGGGATCGGCTCCCTGCGCCAACTGCTCGCGGTCGGCGGTCGGAAGGCCGAACTCCGCGGGCGAGATGTCGTAGGTCGTCAGCTTGCCGTCGGACAGCTCGGTGATCTTCGTCGGGCCGAGCGTAGACAGCTCATCGATACCATCATACCCATGAGCCACTATCGCCGACTCGCTTCCCAGCTCACGAAGCACACCAGCCATCAGTTCGGTCAGATGCTCGTCGAAGACGCCGATGAGCTGACGCCGGGCGCCGGCGGGATTGGTGAGCGGCCCGAGGATGTTGAAGACGGTCCGGATGCCGATCTCCTTGCGCGGAACGACCGCATGCTTCATCGAGGGATGGCACTGCGGGGCGAAGAGGAATCCGATGCCGACGGTGTCGATGCACCGCCCGACCTGCTCCGGGCCGAGCGTGATGTCCACGCCGAGCGCCTCAAGAACGTCGGCGCTCCCGCATTTGCTCGACATCGCGCGGTTGCCGTGCTTAGCGACGGGGACTCCCGCTCCGGCGACGACGAACGCGGCGGTGGTCGAAATGTTGAACGAGTTCGAGCGGTCGCCGCCGGTGCCGCACGTATCCATCACGCGGCCACTGCGCCGGGTCGGGATGCGGACCGACTTCTCGCGCATCGTCCGGGCGAACCCGCTCACCTCGGCGACGGTCTCGCCCTTGATGCGGAGGGCGGTGATCAGGCTGGCGATCTGGGCGGGAGTAGCCTCGCCGTCCATGATCTCCATCATGACCTCGGCGGCCTCATCTCCGGTGAGGTGCTCGCCGAGAACCAGCTTGTGTATTGCTTCTCGGATCATCTTTTGTACCCCGGCTGAAGACCAGCATGCCTGCCTGGCGGGAGACTACCAGATTCTGATGAGATGCTTCTTATCATCCGTGACAACTCCTACACCAAGCTTCTCGGCAACCGTGAGCAGTGGAACGTAAAGGCGCGACCTCTTGATGTAAGGCGCTGCCGGGAGAGTGACTTTCGTCCCGTCCAGGATCGCTGATCTCGATCCTGGCCTAATCCTCAGGGAGCGACCATGATAGGCAGCCACGCACTCATTCGTTGCTCTATCCCAGGATACCGTACAGCCCTCGATGGACCTCAGGTCGACCACCCGCGCCATCGCTATGCCCTGCTCTCCGAACAGCCGCGGATTATCGACCTGGACGGGCGTATCCATGGAAGGCGGTCCGATCCAGATGCCACATTGATCCAGGTCGATGTGGATATCCCGAATCGGCTCAAAATCCTTTGCACTCCAGACGACCGTGCGCCCCTTCCTGACGTAGCCCTTCGATTCGCGTGGCAGCCCAAGCCGGTAGAAAGACGTCACCCCTGAGGCGTCTATGGTGACGACGGCCTGGCCAATCTTGCCTTTCCAGCTCTTGCCGGTTACGAGGATGTACGAAAACGATCTGCCTCCCATGCTGTCCATACCGAGGGGCGATGTGTATTCATCAACGACCGTTCGGGTCTGATTCGCCTCGAACCGAACGGTCTTTACATGCCAGGCTCTGTACGTCTCACTGTCCGAATCGGCGTCAGACTTCGTCGGAACAAAGGTGGTCTTCACCGGCTTTCCATCGACCAGCGAGCGGAAGCCCGAGAGTCTGCTCTTCTTGATTGGCCCCACGTCGACTCCGCTCGCCTCTTCAGGAAAGCCCATCCTGACTGTGGTCGCCGGTCCCTCATTCTTGAACACGAACTCGCATCGCACCTTGACGCTGTCCCAGTTGATCCGGGCATCGATCTTCTCCCTCACCATCCGCACGGAAGGGTGACCATCCATGGGTGCGATCGCACCTCCGACGCCGTGGATCGCGGCATCGTTGGCACAGGCAACAACGGACAGACTCACCAGCAACACCAGCAGAACGCACTTCATGAAACTGCCTCCTGTTCCGCACGGTGGGTGCGGGTCATATGGGCTGCAATCAGTACTTCATATCAAGGAAGTTCCGGAGCAGGCGCTTGCCCTCCTGCGTCAGGATCGACTCCGGGTGGAACTGGACGCCCTCGACGATGTACTCCCTGTGCCGGACGCCCATGATCTCGCCGATGTCGGTCCGGGCGGTCACCTCCAGGCACTCGGGGAGAGTCGAGGGCTCGATCACCAGGGAGTGGTACCGGATCGCCTCGAAGGGCTTCGGCATGCCGTTGAAGATGCCCTTGTCCTCGTGGTGGATCAGCGATGTCTTGCCGTGCATCAGGCGACCCGCCCGGACGATGTCGCCGCCGAACGCGTACCCGATGCTCTGGTGGCCGAGACAGACGCCGAGGATCGGGATCTTGCCGGCGAACCGCCGGATCGTCTCGACGGAGATGCCGGCCTCCTTCGGCGAGCATGGGCCCGGTGAGATCACGATACGGTCCGGCTTCATGGCCTCGATCTCGTCGGTGGTGATCTTGTCGTTCCGGAATATCCGCAGCTCCTCGCCCATCTCCCCCAGGTACTGGACCAGGTTGTAGGTAAAGCTGTCGTAGTTGTCGATCATCAGTATCATCGGAAACTCTCCAATACGCCGCGGCTATCTCGGAGGCCAGACGCTCATCACGTTGTCTCTCATTGTGACCACCGTGCCTCGCCACTGGTCCTCCTCAAAGCGCCTGACGGCCTCCATTACTCGGCGGTGAACCTTGATGCGGTTCGGCTGGCGAAGATGCACAATCAGTATGCCCCAATGAGCATCCTCTCGCTTGACCGCAAAGCCCTTGTCAGTGGTCACCAGCAAGCGCTGCTGTTGCTGAGCAATCTCCCAAATGGATGAGTCGCTCATACCTTCATCGGGCGTTCCGCGCACATCAAGCACGTCATGACCCAGTGACCGAAGCTCGGCTACGGTCATCCCCGGTATGTTTTCGTCAACCAGGATCTTCATGCCGCGCTCAGGGGCGAGACCTGCTCCTCAGCCAATGACGCTGCGTAGTCGAGGCAAGCGAGGATGTCTTCCCGGGTGATCGATGGATATTCCTTCAATAGATCCTCAATGGTGTCACCGTTCGCCAGCATGCGGACGATCTGGTGTACGGGAATCCTCGTGCCCTTTATGCACGCCTGCCCATGGCATACGTTCGGATCAACGGTAATCCGCTCAGTTGGCATCCTACGAATCTCCTTTCGGACTAGTCCAAGCCCGTGTGCGCCAGTTCGATGGCCTTCAGCAGAGCTCCGGCCTTGTTCATCGTCTCCTGGTACTCGATCGCGGGCGCCGAATCCGCCACGATGCCGGCGCCGGCCTGCATGTACGCCTTTCCGTCCTTCACGACGATCGTGCGGATCGTGATGCAGGTGTCCATGTTGCCGGAGAAGCTGAAGTAGCCGATCGATCCGGCGTAGGGACCTCGCTTGGTCGGCTCCAACTCCTCGATGATCTCCATCGCCCGGATCTTCGGCGCGCCGGAGACCGTGCCGGCGGGGAACGCGGCCCTCAGCACGTCGAACTGGTCCATGCCCTTCGCCAACTTGCCCCGGACGTTCGAGACGATATGCATCACGTGCGAGTAGCGCTCGATCACCATCAGCTCGTCGACGCTCACCGTACCGAACTCCGACACGCGGCCGATGTCGTTCCGGCCGAGGTCCACGAGCATGATGTGCTCCGCCCGCTCCTTCTCATCGGCGAGAAGCTCGGCCTCGAGCGCGCGGTCCTCTTCTTCCGTCCTGCCCCTTGGCCGGGTGCCGGCGATCGGACGGGTGGTCACGACGCCGTGATCCTCCGTCACCAATATCTCGGGCGACGAGCCGATGATCTGCATGTCGTCGCACTGGAGGTAGTACATGTAGGGCGACGGATTGATCGACCGGAGCGCGCGGTAGACGTTCAACGGATCGGCCTTCAGCGGCACGGAAAGCCTCTGGGAGAGCACGACCTGGATGATGTCGCCGGACTTGATGTACTCCTTGGCCGCGACCACCGACTGCTCGAACTGCTCTTTCGTCATGTTCGAGTCGGGCTTGATCTCCGGCTGAAGGTCATCCGGATACGAGTAGTGCTCGTAAGGCGGAAGAGTGGTCGTCCGCAGGCGGTCGACAATCTCGTCGATCTTCTCCACGGCGAGGTCGTAGGTGGTCGCGGGATCGGAGCCGACTTCGGGCGTGCAGACGACCTTGATCCGATGCTTCAGGTGGTCGAAGACCAGCAGGATGTCGGTCAGCAGGAAGAGGACGTCGGGCACATCGATGTCGTCGGCCGTGTTCTGCGGCAGGTCCTCGAAGAACCGCACGGTGTCGTAGCCGATGTATCCGACTGCGCCGCCGCAGAACCGCGGGAGGTCGGGATCGTCCACGTATGTGTACCGCCCGAGCAGGCTCTTCAGGATATGGAGAGGGTCCTCTCCGTCGTCAAGCTTGATCTTGTCAGCCCGCCAACGCTCGACCAACTGGACCTCCCGATCCTTGCTCTTCATGATCAGGAACGGGTCGGTGCCGAGGAACGAGTAGCGCGCGAGGCGCTCTCCGCCCTCGACGCTCTCGAGGAGGAAGGAGTACTTCCCACGCGCGATCTTGCGGTAGGCGGAGACGGGCGTCTCCATGTCGGCCAGGACCTCGCGATAGACCGGGATGAGGTTGCCTTGTTCCGAGCGTCGGATGAACTCCTCTTTGCTTGGATGGTACATTTGGACTGCTCCCACGGAACGAAAATGTGAACACATTTTAACATAAAGCGGCGGGCGAGGTCAATGCTGGGCAGGCAGGCAGGAGCAGAAGGGGGAATGGAGTATTGGAGTGATGGAGTGGTGGGGTATTGGAGTGTTGGAGTACTGGAGTACTGGGAACCCATCACTCCGTTACTCCGTTCAGGAAACGCGACGATGTCCGAAATACCTACTCGACGGCCCATACCCGCGGTGGCGGCGGTGATAGTTCAGGACGATAGGCTGCTCCTCATCAAGCGAGGAGTCGAGCCGTCGAAGGGCAAGTGGTCTATCCCCGGCGGGAGCATCGAGTGGGGCGAGACGCTCGAGGATGCCCTCAAGCGCGAGGTCCGCGAGGAGACCGGGCTGGAGATCGAGGTCGGCGCGGTCGCGGGCGTCTTCGATCTGATCACCGGCGCCTACCACTACGTCATCATCGATTACTTCGCCCGCCCCATCGGCGGCGAACTCCGTCCCGGCGACGACGCCTCGGATGCCAGGTGGATTGCCCTCGATGAGCTGGACTCCTACGAGCTCACGGACCACCTCCGCGAGCGGTTGGCGGAAATGGGCATCCATAACCCGTAGCCTGGTCCCTTGTAGGCGTCGGGATTGTGCAAACGCGACGGGCATGAGGCCCTGGGCTACGGATAGTGTTCGAACTCCCGGTCTATCGCTTGTCCGCCTTCACTGCCTCAAGCTCGGACTTCAGGCTGTCTATCCGCTTCTGCTGCTCCTTGATCGCCTCGATGAGGAGAGGCACGAGCGAGCTGTATGAGACCGAATACGTGCCGTCAGCAGACTTCGTGACCGCCTCCGGGAGGACTTGCTGAACCTCCTGGGCGAGGACTCCGGTCTGTCTGCCATCCGCGAAGTCTATCTCGGGATGCTCCGACTTCCTCCAGTCGAAGGTGACTCCTCGCAGGCTCTCGACCTTCTCCAGGGCGTTCGGAATCTCCTTGATCTTCGTCTTGTGGCGGGCGTCCGAAAGCTGGTTCTACGCGCCGACTCCGGCCACGCTGCCGTTGACATGGAGCTTGTACTGCGGATTGGCCGTGCCGATACCGACGTTGCCGCCGAGAGTGATGCTTGCGCGCCGCTGATTGTAGGTATAGAGGTCGAGGCCCCACCGGTTCTCGCCTGCCGCCCCGTTGCTCCGGTTGCATGCGATGCCCTCACCCGTGCCGGGGCCGCCGAAGCGAATTGCTCCCGGCCCGAGGGTGTTCCCGTTCAGATCGTTCGGGTCGACTCTCAGCGCACCGTTCACGGTCAGGACATCCTCGGGGCTCGTGGTCCCTATGCCGATGCTGCCGGAGTCGGACTGGTATATGACGGAGTTCTCCAGCGCCTTCGTACCGTTGATGCGAGGGACATAGTTGTCGGACCCGCCTCCCGTGACGCCGGCGGTCGTAGCTGTCCCCCAGGGATTGGTAGGATGTCTTCCACTTGATGGGGACGGCCGGCTCCACGGCGAAGGTGTAGATGTTCTGCGCCGTGATCGGAACCGGCGCATCCAGGGCATACACACAGTTGCTGAATCCCTGGTTGGCAATCGGCTGGGAGTAGAGGACGGCCCCGCCGGTCCCCGTGCCCTGGTATATGCGCAGCACACCGGACCAATCCGACCCATCCGCGGCGCCGAGCGTCATCGCGATGGCCGCCAGAGATCCGCTGACGCCGGCAGTGAAGGACTGCCATCGCGTGTCGATGCTCACGGAGGTCTCTTCGTACATGACTCCGGCCCACTGGTCCCTGGTGAAAGTCGGCGAATAGACCCGAAGAGGACCGTTCACCGGCCCGGCTCCTACGCTGATGCCGGTCGGTCCGGAACTCATCGTCCCGCCGGATACTCTGGCCAGGGATCCCGGGTCAACGGCGAGGTCGCTGCTCGTGATCGCTCCGTCGGCGATAGTGGGATTTGGATAGACGCCTGCGAGATCGCCTCCGGCCGCTCCGCTGGGCGCAAACGATGTCGGAGCGCCGGTGTTGAAGGCCGCCGCCCCGAAGTCGAGTTCGACCGTGAACAGCCCGCCGCTCAACGAGACTCCGGTCTTGGTGACAGCGCTGCCGACCTGGGCTCCGCCGGTCGGAGCATCCCACAGCCTGAACCGCATCGTGTACGCGCCGTTAGCCGGTTGCCCTAACGAGTCCGCCAGCTTGCCCTGGTAGGTGAACGCGGTTGTTGCCGCACCCACGCAGGTCGTGCAGACGATCAGCATCAGCACCGCCAGATAGATATGCAGACGTCGGGTAAGCATGTTTGCCCCTCCGGTGGTAGTCTCCCTGCAAGCAAATGACTTATACGGTGACACATCTTCCGAGCGCATTATGTATCCTCGGTGGGTAATCATCAACAAACGCAGGCATAAACCGGTAGAAATACCAGGTATGCGACCGCCTCCGAGAATCCGCGATTTTAGCCGCTCTCGTAATCCGGGTAGAAGCATACGTAGACACTACCGAGCTTGCGGGAGGGTTTGGCGATGTGGCAGCAGACGTACAGATACGTGATTGTCGGCGGCGGACTGGCAGGAGCATCGGCGGTCGAGGGTATCAGGGAGTATGACAGGGAGAGCTCGATCCTGATGATCGGCTCCGAGCAGTGGCTTCCCTACGACCGTCCACCGCTCACGAAGAAGCTCTGGACCGGCAAGAAGGCGGTCAACGACGTGTTCAGGCACGAGAGCGAGTTCTACCTCCGGAACGGCGCAGACTTCGGCATGGGCGAGAAGGTCGTGAAGCTCGATCCGGGGAGCAAGACCGTTGAGACCGACCGCGGCCACCGACACAACTACGAGAAGCTGCTCCTCGCGACCGGAGGAGTTCCCCGCAGGCTCGACATCCCGGGCGGGAATCTCTGGGGCATCTACTACTACCGCTACCTCGAGCACTACCTGCGCCTCCGGAAGGACGCGCAGGAGGGGATGTCGGCGGTCGTCATCGGCGGCGGGTTCATCGGATCGGAACTGGCGGCGTCACTCTCCGAGGAGAAGGTAAGCGTGACGATGATCTTCCCGGAGCCGTACCTCGTCCAGCGCATATTCCCCGAGGGGCTCGGTCGGGCGATGCAGGATATGTATTCCCAGCGCGGGATACAGGTGCTCTCGGGCGACATTCCGGTCTCGATCGACCAGGCCGGCGGGAAGTACGTGACGATGACGAAGAACGGTCGGCGGATCGAGTCGGACATCATGGTCGTCGGCGCGGGGATACTGCCGGACGTGACCCTGGCGGAGATGGCGGGACTCCGGGTGGACAACGGGATAGTGGTGGACGAGTTCTGCCGGTCGTCGGACCCGGACATCTATGCCGCGGGTGACAACGCGAACTTCCCGCATCTGACCTTCAACGAGCACCTCCGCATCGAGCACTGGGACAATGCGCTCAACCAGGGCAGAAACGCCGGCGCGAACATGGCCGGCGCAAACATGAAGTATGACTACATGCCCTACTTCTGGTCGGATCTCTTCGAGTTCGGCTACGAGGCGGTCGGCGACATCAGATCGAAGCTCGACACGTTTGAGGACTGGGAGACGGAGAACGAGACGGGCGTGATCTACTACCTCCGGGACGGCAGAGTCCGCGGGGTGATGACGTGCAACATCTACGGGCGCATGGACGAGGCCCGTGAGCTGATACGGTCCGGGCGACAGTTTGCGCTGGATGATCTCCGAGGACGGATACGATCGGAGCAAAGGAAGGCGGCGTAGGGAGACGCGGGGAGAAAGGCAGGAGGCAAGGACGATGGCATTTCCGATGCGAGAGCAGGTTGAGGACATAGAGCCGATCAGAACGAACCAGCTTCTATCGCGCGAAGAGGCGGAGTACCAGGCGCAGTTTGTACCTCAGTGGAAGCTGAACGAGGACTCGATCGAGCGGACCGTGACGTTCAGGGACTTCCGGGATGCGATCGAGTTCGTCAACAGGGCCGCCGATGTGGCGGAGGCCCAGGACCATCACCCGGACATCTGTATCTACTACAACAAGGTCAAGCTGGTGAACTCGACCCACCGACTCGGCGGCCTGACGCTGGACGACTTCATCCTGGCGTCTGCGCTCGATCAAGTGGTGTAAGGAAGCATGTGCGTAGGGAACGGACGCTGTCCCGTTCCGTCGGGTGAAGACCTGCAGCGAACGGAACGTGACGGCGGGCGTTCCCTACTAGGCATATCCGGGGCCATGCTTCGGCAGCGCCGCTGCGCTCTGCCGCTGATGCATCCGGACGTTCACCGTTGGGGGAGAAATGCCGAGCGAATCGCTCAGAGGAAAGACTGTCCTGATCACGGGAGCGGCCAAGCGCATCGGCCGTGAGACGGCGCTCGCGTTTGCCGACGAGGGCGCGAACGTGATCGTCCACTACCGAAGCTCAGAGGACGAGGCGAAGGCGCTGGCCCGTGAGATCGCGGCGAAGGGCGTGAAGTCGTGGACGGTGAAGGCGGACTTCGAGCGCACGAACGAGACCGATCTGCTGATCGAGAACTCGCTGCAGGCCGCCGGGAACATCGACGTCCTGGTGAACAACGCCTCGATATTCCCGGCGGACAACCTTCAGAACCTCACCTTCGACAACCTGATGCTCAACATGCTCGTCAATGCATGGGCGCCGTTCGTGCTCAGTCGGGAGTTCGCGCGCCGGGTCGGCCGGGGATCGATCATCAACCTCGTGGACTCGCGGGTGAAGGACTATGACTGGACCCACGCGGGCTACATCCTCAGCAAGCACGTGCTCTGGGCGCTCACAAGGATGATGGCGCTGCAGTATGCGCCGAACATCACCGTGAACGGTGTGGCGCCCGGACTGATCCTCCCGCCGCCGGGCAAGGACGAGAGCTACATCGACAAGCTGAAGGACACGGTGCCGCTCCGCGAGCACGGCGATCCGCGGTACGTGGCCGACACGATCGTGTTCCTGGCGAAGAGCGAGTATCTGACGGGCGAGATGATCTTCGTGGACGGCGGCCGGCACCTGAAGGAGTACCTCGACCCGAACAAGCGGCCGTAGTTATCCTGCATCCTACTCGTGAGAGTCACCGGCCGAGTACCAGTAGGATGCGCGAGTACGAGCGGATATGGACAGGATACTCATTTCGGACATCCTCGTCCGGTGCATCATCGGCGTTCGAGAGGAGGAGCGCCGGGAGCCTCAGGACGTGTTGATCAGCATCGCACTGTCCGCGGACCTGCGCCGGGCGGGTGAGTCGGACAACTTCGACGACACGATCGACTACAGCGACCTCAAGAAACGGGTGGTCGCCGTGGCGCAGGAGTCGCGCTTCTTCCTCGTGGAGGCGCTGGCCGAGCGGATCGCGGCAATCTGCCTGGAGGACGAGCGCGTCACGCAGGCTGTGGTGAGAGTCGAGAAGCCGACCGCCCTGCGCTTCGCCCGGAGTGTCGGCGTGGAGATCACGCGGACACGAGGGTAGCCTCGCTTGCATTCCCCCATTACACAGCCTTATACTGGGACTGCCAACAAGCGGGAGGTCGGTATGGCTACCCAGCAAGAGCGGTGGTACTGGGTCTCGGCTACCTACAAGGCGACACACCCCGACAAACCTCGGAACCTGATGGGTCGAGTACGAATATGATCGAGTATGATTACGATTAGGAGTACGAGTAGGAGCCCGTAAGAGCTCGCTACAGGTAGTGACGCAGGATCAGATAGATGAGCACGCCCCAGATGATCAGAGTGTAGATAATGGTCCTGACGGTCTTGTTCATCGGCATTGTCCGCTAGGTTCGGTAGACCAAATACACGCCACCGATGAGCACCAGCACCCCGCACGCCTTCCTCAGGACCGATGTGCCCTTCGATCCCTCGTTCCAGTCGAGGTAGCGCTGAACGAGTCCCGTCGATGCGCCGGCGAGAGCGATCACCGAACAGTGGCCGATGCCGTATACCGTGAGGAGCAGGACCGCGTAGAGCGGACTGACAGCAGCGACCTTGAACGTGACGCCGAGGACGGGCATCATGAAGGCAAACGTGCACGGCCCGACCGCGATCCCGAACACCAGCCCCAGGATGAACGCCGCCGGCAGGCCCCTGCGCTTCATCCCGACCTGACCGGGACCGAACCAGGACATCGGTATGACGTCGAGCATGTGCAGCCCCACCACGAAGAACACGGCGGCGACGAGGTAGCTCCCCCACGGGCCGATGTCACCCATCATCCGCCCCGCCTGTGCGGTGATGACGCCGACCAACGCGATGGTGACCAAAATCCCCGCCGCGAACAGGAACGACGTTCCGAGCGCCCGGCGAGGGGTCATCTTCCCCTGGCCGCCGATGAACCCCACGATCAGCGGGATGCTGGAGAGATGGCATGGACTCAGGACGATGCTCAGTATGCCCCACAGGAACGCCGCTCCCAGCGCAATCGCCGGTGTGCCCTCAACGGCATGGGACAGCGTGGCGAACAACCGCTCCACAGCTACTGCACGCCGATCCGCGCCAGCCCGGCTTCGATCGAGGCCTTGTCCCAACCACCGGTGTGCCGGAGGATCTCCTTGCCGTCCTTGTCATAGAAGATCAGGAGCGGAATGGCCTCGGCTCCGTACTGGATGCTCATGACCGGCTCCTTGTCGGTATTGATATCGAGCAGGTTGAACTTGCCCTTGTGCTTCTCACCCAACTCCTTGATGATCGGAGCCATGACGCGGCACGGCATGCAGGTGTCCGCGCCGAACTTGACCAGCGTCGGCTTCCCGGAGCGGCGGGCCTGCTCGATGGGGTTCTGGATCCACTTCCGGTACTGCTGCTTCGCCCAGACATCGGAGATCCGTATCGAGTGGCGGGAGCTCAGAGTCGCGATATGGTTCCGCAGGAGGGCGTTGACCTTCTCACCCTGGAGGTAGCTCTTGATCGAGGACGCCATCTGCTCGTAGGTGGCGGACCCGAACTGATCGGCATTCTCCTTGTAGAACGCGAGCGCCTCCTCATCGGACACCTTGACGCCTCCGACCAGGCTGTCCGCGAACTGGCGCATCAATTCCTCACCCTGAAGGCCGAAGATGCTGTTGTTCAGCGCCCAGGTCCGCGCTTCCTTGTCGATGAGGCGGCTCGTGATCATGTCCTCCAGGAGAGCAAACTGGTAGACGCCGTACTGCTCTTTGGCAGGGGATCTCATCTTGGCAAGCTGAGCGGCGAGGTCGCCGGAGGTGATCTTCATTCCGTCGGCCTCGGCGAGCGCGCCGCTCACCACTCCGGGAACGGCCTGGCGAAGGACGCCGGACGAGAGCCCGGGATACTTGGACTCGATGGTAGGCGAGGCCGCGGACCAGGCATATCCCGAGACGGCGGCCAGGAGGCAGAGGGCCAGCGGAAGGCAGGTTCTGTAAAGTCGGACCATGGCGAGTATCTCTCCTATAGCTCGATTCCGTGCTTCTTGAAGGTGGCGATGATGTCCTCCTTCGCGAAGAATCCGAAGTGCCGGGCGATCTCGTTGCCCTCGGCATCATAGAGTATCTGAGTCGGTATGGATGTGACCTTGTAAGGCTTGGCGGCATCGGGGTCCGTCGTGGTATTGATCACGATCACCTCGAGCTTGCCCTCGTACTCGGACCGGAGTTCATCCAGCACCGGGATCATCATCTTGCAGGGAATGCACCTCTCGGCCCCGACATCGACGATCCGGGGCAGGCGCCTCGGCTTGGCCGTGGGCTTCTCTGCCTTCACCGGCTTCACGACAGGCTTGGCGGCATCCGGTTTCTTCTCGGGTTTGGCGACGTCCCGGGGCTTGGCGGGCGCCTTCTCTTCGGCCTTGGCGGGCTCGGCCTCGGGCTTCTTGTCCTCATCGGCGGCGCACGATTTGCAGGTCGGCGCGGCCTCAGGCCCGGCGGCCGGCTGTTGCGATGCCTGCTCCTTCACGACCACGGAGTCGGTGGGAGCCTTGGCGTCGCCGCCTTTGGGGCTAATCGCGAAGACGACCGCCCCCGCGAGGAGGGCGACTATGAC
>CAYXOC010000014.1:3194-18502 GCA_964466715.1 uncultured bacterium | reverse complement strand
CGAAGACGACCGCCCCCGCGAGGAGGGCGACTATGACTACTCGCCACAGGTTCTTCATGTGACCGATCCCTTCCTTTGCGTAGACTACTTGAGGAGCCTGGCGATCTCATCGGTACTGAGCAGCTTGCCGGAGGACTTGACCTCACCGTCGATCGCCAGGCCGGGCATCATCATCACGCCGAGCTTCGTGATCTCGGTGAGGTCGGATATCTTCTCGACCTCCGCGTCTACTCCGGTCTGCTTGACCGCCTTCTCGACGTTCTCCACGAGCGCCTTGCACTTCGGGCAACCGACGCCCAGGATCTGGATCTTCATTATACACCTCCTCTCGCGTGTGCAGAAGTACTGATTTGACGCGGAACTCGGTCAGGAGTTCACGCCTGATTGGCGCTGGATGCGATATCGTCACCCTTGTAGGGAACGGGCGCTGTCCCGTTCCGTCGGGTGGAGACCTGCAGCCGGGGGTCTGAGCCCCCGGTAGACAAGCGTCCATGCCACGAGCCCCAACACAAGGAGCGCATAGAGGCGCGCGCTTGATCCATGCCGCACAGGGCTGGGAGGCTCGCTCTCAGGGCAGCATCTGTTGGCGGTCTCGTTGATTATCGGATGGGACCTGCGATACCCATGGGACCCCATAGGTGGGCTACCTTCAGCAGGATCACCCGGGCTTGATAGCACGGATGAATGCGCTCATGATCGAGTCGACGAGAGTCGCGATGCTTTCCGGCCCGAGCTCGCGGATCACATCCTCGGGGATGATGCCTGCCGCATCGTCCGGGGTGTACGTCCGCGCGGTCTCGACGGACGGGCGGGTGAACCCGGCGTTGATCAGCTTCACGAGGTATTCGTCCACGTGCAACGCGCCGGCGACGCACCCGGCCCAGAGCGCGAGATGCCTCTGCAACTCGGCCGAGAGCGGCCTCGTCAACACCATGTCGGCGACTGCGAACCGTCCGCCGGGCTTGAGCACGCGGAAAGCCTCGCTCAGGACGCGGTCTTTGTCGGTCGAAAGGTTGATCACGCAGTTGCTGATGATCACATCGACCGAGTTGTCGGGCAGCGGGATATTCTCGATCTCGCCCTTGAGGAACTCGACATTCTCGACGCCGGCCTCCGCCTGATTCCGTCGGGCGAGCGCGAGCATCTCGTCGGTCATGTCGAGCCCATAGGCCTTGCCGGTCGGCCCGACGCGTTTTGCGGAGAGCAGGACGTCGATCCCACCGCCGCTCCCGAGGTCGAGCACGATCTCGCCCGGCTTCAGTTCGGCGAGGGCGAGCGGATTGGCGCAACCCATGGACGCCAGAAGCGCTTCCACGGGGATGCCCTCGGTCTCGGCCTCGGTGTAGAGGTCACGGGTGATGGCATCCTTGCAGGTGTCCCCGCCGCAGCAACTCGTTTCCTTGTGCTTCGCGGCATTCACCGCGACCTGGCCGTACTTCTCCTTGACGTAGTCCTTGATGGCGTCACCTCCGCCGGATGAACCGCAACAGCACTTGCTCTCTGACATGTTGACCTCCTGACATTTCTCGGTTGTGGGAGCAGCTTCCAGCTGCGATCAAGCCTTGTAGGAGCAGCTTCTAGCTGCGATCACACCATGTAGGAGCAGCTTCTAGCTGCGATCGCGGCTGGAAGCCGCTCCTACATGACGGATTGGAATCCGTTCCTACGATACACCGGGTCATCGCGGCTGGGAAGCCGCTCCTCCATGTGGTTGCGCGGCTGGAAGCCGCTCCTACAATGTGGGGCGTTGAAGCCCGCCCCTACGGCGTATCAATGGTTTTGCACACGGACATCTTCAGCTCGGCATCGGTGCGGATGACCGCGTCGATGCAGTCGAGGAAATCGAGGATGCACGGGCAGCAGAGCTGGTAGTACATCCACAGGCCCTTCTTGCGGCTGGTGACGACGCCGGCGTTCCTGAGCACCGACAGATGCTTCGAGACCGTCGACATATCCGAGCCGACGAGCGCCTGAAGCTCGCAGACGCAGAGTTCGCCCTTGCCCAGCGCCTCGACCATCGCAAGCCGCGCGGGATGTGCTATCGCCTTGAGAACGCCTGCCTTCAGATTGTAGAGTCCTTCATCGTAGGTCACTTACGTGCCACCTCCCGAACCGGCATCAGATCGCGGAACGTCGGACGGAGCTTCAGCGCGATGTTCACCAGGCCGATCATCACCGGCACCTCGACGAGCGGGCCGATCACCGCGGCAAAGGCGGCGCCGGAGTTGATGCCGAAGACCGCGACCGCTACGGCGATCGCCAGTTCGAAGTTGTTACTGGCGGCGGTGAACGCCAGAGTGGTCGTCTTGCCGTATCCGGCGCCGATCCTGCGGCCCATGTAGAACGAGACCAGGAACATCAGCACGAAGTAGATCAGCAGCGGCACAGCGATCCGGAGCACGTCCAGCGGCTGGCCGATGATCTTCCGGCCCTGAATGCTGAACATGATAACGATCGTGAAGAGCAACGCCACGAGCGTGATCGGGCTGATCCGCGGGATGAACCTGCGCTCGTACCACTCGCGCCCTTTCAGCTTGAGCATTGTGAAGCGCGTGATCATGCCGCCGAGGAACGGAATGCCCAGGTAGATGAAAACGCTCTTCGCGATCTCGCCGATAGTCACGTGAACGGCGACTCCCTTCAGACCGAACAGCGGTGGGAGCATCGTGATGAACACGTAGGCGTAGACGGAGTAGAAGAGCACCTGGAAGATCGAGTTGAACGCGACGAGTCCGGCGGCGTACTCGCGGTCGCCGTCAGCGAGGTCGTTCCAGACGATGACCATGGCGATGCAGCGAGCCAAGCCTATCATGATCAGGCCGACCATGTACTCGGGATAGCTGCGGAGGAACGAGATCGCCAGCACGAACATGAGGATCGGGCCGATCACCCAGTTCTGCACGAGCGAGAGCCCGAGGATGCGGAAGTTGCGGAACGCCTCGCCGAGTTCCTCGTACCGCACCTTGGCGAGCGGGGGATACATCATGAGGATCAGACCGACCGCAATCGGTATGCTCGTCGTCCCTGCCTGGAACCGGTTGATGAGATCGACCGCGCCGCTGACGAAGTAGCCGGTCAAGACTCCCGCCGCCATGGCGAGGAAGATCCACAGCGTCAGGTAGCGGTCGAGGAACGATAGCCTTTTGCCGATGCTCTCACGCATTCAGCGCCCCCAGGGAAGAGTCTGCCGGCGTGCGTCCACGCCGCACTATTTGGCAGTATAGCCAAATAGCCAAATTGCGTCAAGCCCGTTGGACTCGGCCCGCGCGCGGTGGTATAATCGGGCCGTTATGCATCATCCGCACCATACATTTGACGGCAAACATGAATTCGTGCCCAGGCTCGTGTTCTGGGAGACCACGACGGCGTGCAACCTGAGGTGCGTCCACTGCCGCGCGTGCCCCGTCGAGGAGCGCCCGCCGGACGATCTCACACTCGACGAGGCGAAGACGCTCATCGACCAGATCGCGTCGTTCGCCAAACCGGTGCTCGTCCTGAGCGGCGGAGAGCCGCTCGTGCGGCCGGACATCTTCGAGATCGCCTCCTACGCGAACGCCGCGGGCCTGAGAGTCGCCCTCGCCACCAACGGCACGCTCGTGACGCCGGAGGTCGCGCGCGAGATCCGCGAGTCGGGCGTCCAGCGGGTGAGCGTGAGCATCGACGGCGCGACTGCCGAGTCGCACGATTCGTTCCGACGCCTCCCGGGCGCTTTCGACGACGCCTGGCGGGGTATAGAACATATCAAGGCGGAGTGCGTGCCGTTTCAGGTCAACACGACGGTCACCCGCCACAACATCGACGAGATTCCGGCGATCCTGGAGCTTGCGAAGGAGCGGGGAGCGGTCGCGCTCCACATCTTTCTGCTCGTGCCGACCGGATGCGGCAAGGAGATCGCCGACGATGAGATGATCCGCCCGGACGAGTACGAGCGCGTACTGAACTGGTTCTACGACCGCTCGAAGGACGCCGGCATCGGGCTGAAGGCGACCTGCGCGCCGCACTACTTCCGGGTGATGCGCCAGCGTGCGAAGGAGGAGGGCCGACCCCTCCCCAACCCTCCCCGCCGCGGGGAGGGAGTTGTTGAGCTATCTTGCCATGCGGAGGGAGGTTCCACCGCTGATGCCCTCTGCCCGATGCAGGGAGGACGTTCAACCACTCCCTCCCCGTGGCGGGGAGGGCCGGGGAGGGGTGCTCCCCACGGCTTCGAGGCGATGACTAAGGGCTGCCTGGCGGGCTCGGCGGTCTGCTTCGTGTCGCACGCAGGCGAGGTCTATCCGTGCGGATATCTCCCGGTCTCGGCGGGTAACATCCGGCGGGAGAACTTCAAGGATATCTGGGAAAACGCGAAGGTTTTCCAGGACCTGCGGGACGAAGATAACCTGCAGGGGAAGTGCGGATATTGCGAGTACCGGCGCGTCTGCATGGGGTGCCGCGCGCGGGCATACGGCTGCACGGGCAACTACCTCGACCCCGAGCCGTACTGCGTGTACGAACCGAGGAAGTGTAGAGTGTAGAACCGGTTCATTCTACACTCTACACTCGGACGAGGAGGTGATTGCGATGGCTGAGGAGATCAGACTGACCGCCTACAGTCACGGCGGTGGGTGAGCATGCAAGGTCAGCCCGACTGACCTGGCGCAGGTTCTGCGCCACCTGCCACCGATAACCGACCCGAACGTGCTCGTGGGCATGAACACCGCCGACGACGCCGGGGTCTACAAGGTCCGTGACGACCTCGCGATCGCCTTCACGGTGGACTACTTCACGCCCGTTGTAGACGACCCGTACGACTTCGGCGCGATCGCGGTCGCCAACGCGCTGAGCGACTGCTACGCGATGGGCGTACAGCCGTCCGTAGCGCTGAACCTCGTCGGCTTCCCGACGAGCACTCTGCCGCTGTATGTTCTCGACGAGATACTGAAGGGCGGCTCCGAAAAGGCGTCGGAGGCGAATGTAACCATCATCGGCGGACATACCATTGACGACCCCGAGCCGAAATACGGCATGGCCGTCGTCGGGTTCACGCACCCGGATGCGATCATCTCGAACGCGGGGGCCGTGAAGGGCGACAAGCTGGTGCTCACTAAGCCGCTCGGAGTCGGCATCCTGACCACCGCGATCAAGGCGCGGTCGGTAGACGGCCCGGTCCTCCGGCAGTTGACCGACCTGATGAAGACGCTCAACCGGGATGCGTCGCTGATCATGTCCGACATCGGCGCAGACGCCTGCACCGACGTCACGGGCTTCGGGCTGCTCGGACACCTCTGGGAGATGTGCACGGCGAGCAAGCTCGGCGCGACGATCAGCCGGTCGCAGATCCCCGTGCTCGAGGACGTCCGCGCGATCGCCGAGCAGGGCATCGTCCCGGGCGGCGCGTACTCGAACCGCGAGTACGTAGCGGCCGACGCGGATTTCGGCGAGATCGACGACATCGATCAGCTCATCCTGTGCGATCCGCAGACGTCCGGCGGGCTGCTCATTGCCGTCCCGCCCGAGAAGGCCGATGCGCTCGTCCTGGCGCTCATCCAGGCGGGAGTCCCGGCCGCGGCGGTGATCGGCGAAATCACCGAGGACCTGCCCGGCCGGATCGCAGTCACGCCCTAGAGACTGCAGACGGCGGACCGCTGACTGCGGCGGAGAAACACGAATATCACCAATTGATCAAATGGCACGAATGCCGACAGACATTCGTGCCATTCGTGCATCTGAGACATGCACTCCCTCCGCCCGATGTAGGCCGCTGGGTACATATGATTTGCGGCGCGCGGAGGGAGACTTGGTCCAACTGATCGTCTACAGTCTGGGAGCGGGGATTGCCACGCTGGCAGGAGCGCTGGTGGTGCTCGCCAGGGGAGAGCTGTCGAGCCACACTATCACCAGGCTTCTGGGGTTCGGCTCGGGATCGCTGATCGGCGCCGCGTTCCTGCACCTGATCCCGGGGTCGGTCGAGAGGTCGCCGCTCGGAGCAGGCTGGGCGATGCTGGTCGGCCTTCTGCTCTTCATTGCGATCGAGCACATCGTGGTCATCCGCGCACACCCGCATCCCAGCCACCACCGCATAGACCGCGCAAGGGCCATAGGGCTGGTCGGGTTCTCCGCGCTGCTCGTTCACAGCCTGGTGGACGGACTGGCGATCACAGCAGGCCTCAGAACCTCACCTGAGCTTGGGCTCGCGGCGGCCATCGCGGTGATCTCTCACGAACTGCCCGAAGGAGTGACCTCGGTGTCGCTCTTCACGGCCGCGGAGTACAACAAGCGGCTCATACTGGTCCTTGCCGCCATCGTGGCGGTCGCCACTCCGGGCGGAGCGCTCATCTCGTGGTTCTGCACCGAGAACATCTCCCCCGAGACGCTTGCGATCCTGCTGGCATTCGCGGCGGGATCGTTCATCTACGTCGCAAACGCCGACATCCTCCCGCGCCTCCACGAGGAGCGCGATCGTCCGGCGTTCCTCTATCTGCTGCTGGGGGTGGCGATCCCGGTGGCGCTGCTCTTCCTGGAGTAGCATCCGGAATGATCGATAACTGCTACGCCACGGATACCAAGCGGTCCCGGCTGGATCGGGCGAGTGTTCGCGCCACCCACACCAGACCGATGCATCCGACGGTGATGTCGGTCACCAAACGTCCGCCGAAGACACCGGCTATCCCCCAGAAGTGCGCTCCCAGATATGAGCAGGGGATCAGCAGTACGAGGACCCGTGTGGCATTCAGCACCGTCGCCGCTACAGGCTTGTGCATGCCCGTCAGGAAGAAGCCGCAGTAGCGGTGCACTTCCATCATCCCGTAGCCGAAGGAGATGATGCGGATGTACAGCACCAGCGTCTCGGCGACCTTCGGGTCATCGGTGAACACCGCAGCCATCGGGCGGGCGCACAGGACGAACACCGCCGCTATCAGACCGCCGTAACCGAGCGCGAATATCGTCGACACCCGCTGGGCCTTGCGCACCCGGTCCATGCAGTCGGCCCCGTAATTCTGGCTCACGAACGGCGTGAGCGAGATCCCGAGGGCCATCGGGACCACGAACGCAAACATCTCGATCCGGCTCGCCGCCCCGCTGGCCGCGACGGCCTCGTGCCCGAAGCTGCTCAGGAGTCTGGTGATGATGGTCGCGGAAACCGGCATCAGGATCATGCTGAGTATGCTCGGCACGGAAAATCCCGTGATCCGCCGCAGGGAATCGCCCCACCCCTCTGCGCTCCATGCGATGAGGCGGTGCCTCCGCCAGAGCAGATGGATCAGCCAGACCGTGGAGATGGACTGCGCAATGACCGTCGCCAGCGCGGAGCCGGCAATCCCCATTGCCGGCCAGCCCAGGTAGCCAAAGATCATGATCGGGTTGAGGACCGTGTTGATGGCGGTGCCGGCGATCATGAGCCAACTCGCGGCCTTGGAGTCGCCCATGGAGATCAGAACGCCGCTGCCTACCATGGGCAGGGTCATGGACACAGCCCCGACATACCAGATGCTCATGAAGTCGCGGACCAGGGGAAGCAGCGCGGCGTCGGCCCCGAGATTGGTGAAGATCGGCGCCATCAGGAGGTAGCCCGCGATGGACATGAGGATCGTGACGGCCAGAGTCATGACCATGCCGTGGGTGACGAGTCTTGCGGCACCCTGATGGTCCTGCCTGCCGACGGAATGCGACACCAGCGCGGTGACGCCGGATCCGATGCCCCTGGCGACGCAGGTCAGCAGCATGACAACGGGGAAGATGAACCCCATCGCGGCCAGGGGACGAGTGCCCAGTTGTGCGATGAACCACGTATCCGTCAGGCTGTAGGCGTTCATAGCGAACGTTCCGGCCAGCATGGGAAATGCCATCGAGAACAGCGTGCGAGTCACGCTCTGACGGACGAGAACCGACATATGTATCTGCCTCTCTTGCTTCGGCGATCAGACGGAGATCAGGCGATGGAGCCGAACTCCATCCTCAACAACCAGTATTCGTGGGGGGGCGTTCGGGACGGGCAATCCATCGAGAGCGCTCATTCGCTCATCGTGCTCGCCACTCGTCCTCCAGTATGGAGAATATCAGTGAATCCCACCACCGCCGCCTGAAGTACTCCTTGTCGCGGAGTCGCCCTTCCTGCTGCATGCCGACCTTCTGCAGCACCCTCACGGCGCCGATATTGTCTGCGATGCATCGAGCCCAGATCCTGTGCAGATGGAGTTCGGTGAAGCCGAATGCGATGATGACGCGGACCGCTTCAGCGGCATATCCCTGCCCCCAGCGCTTCGGGGACAGTTCGCAGCCGATGTCCGCCTCGCGCGCATCGGGTGATTCCATGCGAAGACCACAGTTGCCTATGAGTTGCCGGGTGGACTTGAGTATGATGGCTAGCTGGTACTTGGTGCGCGGCTGTTCCTGCTGCTGATCAATGAAGACCCTCACGAAGTTGCGCACGGATTCAAGGGTCCTCTCCGTCCACTCGGTGTAGCGCAGGTAGAGGGGATCGCTCTGATACGCCAGCACGTCAGGGCAGTCGCTCTCTCTGAACTCCCGCAAGATCAGTCGTTCGGTTGCCAGTTCCACCAGTTGCTCCCCGCTCACACGATATATCCCTGAGCCAGTTCCGCATATTCCCTTACCTGCTGATCGACCCATGAGGCATCGCGGCCAAGTTCGGCGGCCATGACCTCGGCAACCTTCGGGGCCATCTCGATGCTGACCCTCGCACCGAGGAGCAGCGCCCTCGTGCGGCGGGAGAGGAAGTCCTCGACCGTGCGCGCCATCTCCTGACGCACCGCCCAGACCGCCTCGCCGACAACGTGCCTTGCGTCGGGGTGGATGCGCTCGGCATACTCGGGCTTCTCGCGGATGAGCGCCTCGAGCGCCGGGGCGTCGGAGCCGTAGATCGCCAGTCCTCCGAAACACTCGGCGTTCCTGTGGAATCCGTGGATGTGGAGGTCGGTCGTGATGCACGGACGGATCTCCAACTGCCCGAGGAGCGCCGCCTGGTTCACGGTGTCCTCCGCCATCTTGCGATAGGTCGTCCACTTCCCGCCGGCAACGGTGATCAGCCCGGCGTTCGAGATATGGACCGTGTGGTCGCGGGAGAGCGCGGCGGTGTTCTCGGTGTCGGATGATCCGACGAGCGGCCGAATGCCGACGAACGCGCTCAGCGCGTCGCTCTTC
Source organism: uncultured bacterium (assembly GCA_964466715.1). GTDB lineage: Bacteria > Armatimonadota > UBA5829 > DTJY01 > DTJY01 > CAYXOC01. Next base: position 9,361 of record CAYXOC010000014.1, on the reverse strand, counting down.
GTCGGGTCCTTGGTCATGTAGCGAGCGGCGTGGGTGAGCAGGAAGTCGATCTCCTCCTCGAGCGGCTTCGGCTCGACCTCGACGCTCTTCACCGGCGTGTCGGTCGTGCCGACGACCACCGCGTCGTGCCAGGGAATCGCAAAGAGCACGCGGCCGTCGTCGGTGTGCGGAACCATGATCGCCGTGTCGCCGGGCAGGAACGATCTGTCGAGCACGATGTGGACGCCCTGGCTCGGGTCGATCATCGGCCTGGCGTCGGGATCGTCCATCCGGCGGACCGAGTCGGTAAACGGGCCGGTGGCATTGATGACTACCCTGCCCCTGATCTCGAATCTCTCGCCGGACTCGATGTCCTCGGCGACTACTCCGCTGACGATGTCGTCCGACTTGAGGAGCGCCTTCGCCTCGACGTAGTTGGCGAGGACCGCCCCTTGCTCGGCGGCGGTCTGCACCATGTTCACGATCAGGCGGGCATCGTCGAACTGGCCGTCGTAGTAGATCACGCCGCCGCGGAGGCCGTTGGTCTCGATGGTGGGGATCAGTTCCTGGGTCCGCTCCTGTGAGAGGAGGCTCGAATGCCCGAATCCCTGTCGGCCGGCCATGATGTCGTAGACCTTGAGCCCGAAGCCGTAGAACCCGCCCTCCCACCAGTCGTAGCGCGGGACGATGAACGCAAGGTCGTGGACGAGGTGCGGGGCGTTCTGGCGAAGGAGTCCGCGCTCGCGGAGGGCCTCCAGGACGAGCGAGATGTTGCCCTGCTGGAGGTATCGGACGCCTCCGTGAGCAAGCTTCGTGCTGCGGCTCGACGTGCCCTTCCCGAAGTCGTACCTCTCGATAAGCACGGTCTTGTAGCCGCGCGAGGCGGCGTCTATGGCGATACCGACGCCGGTAGCGCCTCCGCCGATGATCACGATATCCCACGAATCGGACTGGGCCCGGATCTTCTCAAGCATTGCATCTCGATTGAGCATGGTTTCTTACCCCTTCGGTTCGGCAGGACGAAGCATTGGCGCTTGATTCGTGAGGCGGATGCGACCCGATGGGCCAATGCTTCGCCCCTGCAGTTCACTCCTTCAGCACCTTGTCACGGAAGACGTCCACCGTGTATCCCTCGCTGACGTTGGTGATCCCCGCGGCCTTGACCTCGTCGCACCACAGGTTCACCTCGGCCTCGTCCACCTGGGACTTGTCCTTCCACCAGTACTTGTACATGATGTCTACGTACTCAACCGAGAGCCGCGCATGCTTCACCCGTTCCAACGCCGCCGGATCATCCTTGACAGCCCGCTCGGCCTCGTCGAAGAGCCCGTTGGCCTCGGGCAGGAAGTCGCCCTCGAAGTACTTCGCCTCCGGACCTGTGTAGATGCCGGCATGGATGTCCTTGTCCCGCACACGGGAACGGACAGGACGAAGGCCAGTGTGATGAATGCGGTGCCTGGTCTGAACATTGGGTCGCTCCAAATCAGTGCTGCTTCGGTCCACGAGGGATTATAGTATATCACTTCTCTCGTTCGTTTGACAGACACGCTCTTTGGTGTTATACTGATCTGGATAGCGTTCAAAGTTTTTCAGGAGGTTGAACCCAATGCCGGTCGTCAAGACATCCGCAAAGGGCCAGGTCGTCATTCCCGCTGAGATTCGGAAGCGTGCAGGACTGCATTCCGGTGACAAAGTGTCGGTTCAGGATCAAAATGGTGTGATCATCATTACACCGGTCGCCAAAGATCCGATCAAGTCGCTCAGGGGCATACTGAAGGGCCATCCGTCGCTTATCGATGCCCTGCTGAAGTCGCGCGAGGAGGAGCGCCGCCGTGAAGCAGAAGAGACTGCTTGATACGTATGCGATCTTGGCGTGGCTCCAGGGAGAACCCGGCGCAGGCGAGGTAGAATCGATACTGGAGGAAGGCAGGAGCGGCCAATCGGAACTGCTGGTTACGCTGGTGAATCTCGGAGAGCTGTACTACACTCTCAGGCGCAAGCTCTCGTCTATCGAGACAAGGAATCTGCTGGACCAGATCATCGAGATGCCGATCTCAGTGGCGCCGGTAGACGATTCGCTCGTCTGGGAGGCCGCCGAGATCAAGGCGAAGAACCCTCTGTCCTACACCGATTGCTTCGCCGTCGCTGCTGCCAGACGTGCCGGGGCGAGCATCATCACTGGCGACCCGGAGTTCGGACGCGTGGACGGATTTGTTGACATTGAGTGGCTGCCACCAAAGGCTTAGCTCCCCATCACATCGAACATACCCTCAGCAATCACTTCGGAAAGGCCGACACAGCATGACACGCGTTCTCACTTTCGCCGTGATATTCCTCCTGGCCGTCGGGATGGCATGCGCGCAGGATGGACCGATCTCGTACCTCGACGGGAAGGCTCCGATCCCGGATGACATGGTTCGTCCGGCGCCCGCGGACGGCTCTATCGCCGCGACCGACCCGCCGGGGTTCGTGTGGCTCCCCGAGAGCGGGGCGGCCTCCTACACGCTCCAGTACTCGCAAAGCCCCGACTTTGCTGATGCCGTGACGCACGACGGCCTCAAGCTGAACATCCATCAGCCGAATGAGGCGCTCGGCAGCGGTAAGTGGTACTGGCGGTATCGGGCCGTGTTCGCCGATGGCAGGGCATCGGTGTGGAGCGTCGTGCGCTCGTTCCAAGTGACGAAGGACTCCCTCCCGCTCAGATTCCCGCCGTTCGCCGAGGTCAAGGCGAACGTGCTGAGCGGCAGGCCGAGGCTCTTCCTGCGAAAGGATGATCTGCAGTCGGTGCAGGCATCGCTCAACGGCTCGAGGAAGGCGCTCTGGGAGTCGTTGCGGAAGACGATCGATGGCAAGCGCAACCAGCCTCTGATGCCGGAGCCCGAGCGCTACCCGAACGACGTGCGCGACATCGACATGTGGCGGAAGTTCTACTCCGCCATCCGCGTGCAGACCTCCGCCATGGAGTATCTGGCGTTCGGCTACCTCATGACCGGCAACCGCGAGTACGCGGACGAGGCGAAGCGCATCATGCTCTACCTCACCACCTGGGACCCCGCAGGCACGACGAGCTACAAGTACAACGACGAGACCGCGATGCCGATCGCATTGAGCACCGCGCGGGCTTACGACTGGATCCACGACGCGCTGACGCCGGAGGAACGAGAGAAGGTCGTCGGCATGATGCGCGTCCGGGCGGCCGAGATGTATGGAGTCCTGCGCAGGATGCCGTATGAGTCGAAGCCCTACGGCAGCCATTCTCAGCGGGCGATGATGTTCCTCGGCGAGACGAGCATCGCGTTCATGGGCGACATCCCCGAGTGCGAGGAGTGGCTGGAGTACGTGCTGACCTGCTACTCGTGCCTCTATCCGCCGTGGGGCGGCGCGGACGGTAGCTACACCGAGGGGCCGTGGTACTGGGCCAGCTACATGGGCCACGCCCTGATATTCATCGATGCTCTGCAGAACGCGACGGGAGTCGATCTCTACGGCAAGCCGTTCTTCCGCAACACGGGCGAGTACCTGCTCTACTGCGTCTCTCCACATAACCAGATGATGCCCTTCGGCGACGGCATCTGGCTGAAGCCGGGCTCGGGCCACAAGTCGAACATGTACCGGTTCGCAACCTTCTACCGCAATCCGTACTACAAGTGGTACGCCGATGCGATGCCGATGGCGCTCCCGGTCAACATTCCGAACTTCCTCTGGTACGACGACACCCTCCAGGCCAAGGCGCCGACCGACCTCCCGCAGTCGAAGGTGTTCTACGATGCAGGGCTGGTCGCCATGCACAGCGATCTGTCGGACGGTGATCAGGACATCGAGTTCCTGATGAGGAGCAGTCCGGGCGGCTCATCGAGCCACGCGCTCGCGGACCAGAACTCCTTCTACCTGCAAGCGTTCGGCGAGGCGCTGGCGATCCCGTCGGGCTATCGACCATATTACGGCGCGCCTCACCACATGCAGTGGACGAAGCAGACGAAGGCGCACAACACGATCCTTGTGGACGGCGAGGGTCAGCCGATCCAGACTCGGTCGGCGCAGGGACGGATCGTGACGGCGCTCTTCGGGAAGGGGATCGACTACGCATGCGGAGACGCATCGAAGGCGTACAGCGGGAAGCTGACCAAGTACCTGCGGCACGTCCTCTTCCTGCGGCCGGACTACTTCGTCCTGCTGGATGAGGTCGCCGCTCCGGAGCCGTCGAGGTTCGACTGGCTGCTCCACGCATGGGAGAAGATGGAGGTCGACGAGCAGGCGAACAGGGCTGTGATCTCGAAGGGCGATGCGCGGCTGTCGGCTGAGTGGGTCCGGCCGGGGAAGCTCGATTTCAGTCAGACCGACCAGTTCTCCACCCCGAGCGATAAGCCGGAGCACGTCAACCAGTGGCATCTGACCGCATCGACGACCGTGCCGGCGAGAAGCCAGGAGTTCGTGACGGTACTCCGCCCCTACAAGGCAGCGGATGAGGGGAGGCAGCCGCGGGTCGAGCGCATCGATCTGCCGGGGGTCGTCGGCACGCGGGTGAGATATGACGGTGATATCGATACCGTGCTCCTCAACACGCTCGGCGGACCGATCGCCGGCCTGCCGATCAAGTCGGACGCCCATATCATCAGCGTCAGAGAGACGAACGGCCTGGTGACGAGCATGCTGATGCGGGAGGGGACGTACATCTCCTACCTGCGGGAGTCGATCCGGACCGATTCGACGGTGACCCTGGGCGTGGATGTGGAGAAACGCACTCGCACGGTGGTGGTGCAGGCGCAGAAACCGGTGCGGATGAGCATCGCCGTCCCGGAGGCCGGGGCGAGATTGCTGATCGATCAACCGATCGGCAAGATGGGCAAGTCGCCGATAACGGACGACATGGAAGACCCGAAGTGGTTCCGCGGCGTCGTGAAAGTGGACGGCAAGACGCTCTCCCGCACGGATTTCGTGTTCGACCTCAAGACGCTCACCATCACGCTCAAGCTCCCCGCCGGCGAGCACCGGATCGAGATCAAGTCGACGGGGCAGCCGATGTGAGGGAGTGGAGTATTGGAGTGATGGAGTATTGGGAACCCATCACTCCATTATTCCAATACTCCATCACTCCACCATCTCCTATGCGAACACCGACGGCTCTTTGACCTCGCCGCGGATGCTGATGACTATCGACTCGAGCGGGACGTTCACGCCGGACTCGGCGACGGCCTGCTGTGCCGCGAACAGGAGTCCGAGGCAGCACGGGACCTCCATGTGGACGACCGTGATGCTTCTGATGCCACCCTGCAGGATCATCGCCTTCAACTTCTCCTTGTAGTAACCGGTGTCATCGAACTTCGGGCAGCCGATCGCCAGCGCCTTCCCCTTCATGAAGTCGGGATGCATCGACGCGTACGCGAACGCCGAGCAGTCGGCGGCCAGGACCAGATCGGCGTTCCTGAAGTACGGCGCCGCCGGGCTGACCAGGTTGAGCTTTACCGGCCACTGTCGAAGCGCGCTCCGAAGCTTCGGGGCGTCGGCCTCGTCCTCGTCCTCTTCTACGTCGCTGAAGTCGAACATCCGGGCGGACGGGCATCCTCCGCCTCCACCGCTCGGGCATCCGCCGGCGGGCTTGGCATGGGCGGCCTGGCGGGCGTGGTGCTCGTCGAGGGAGCGACCCATCGAGGTCAGATGCGCCTCGACCGCCTCCATGTCGAACTCCTCGGCCTCGCGCTCCTCGAACGAGAGCGCGCCCATCGGGCACTCGCCGAGGCATGCGCCGAGTCCGTCGCAGTACTTGTCTGCGACAAGCTTCGCCTTGCCGTCGATGATCCGGATCGCGCCCTCAGCACAGGACGGAACGCACTGGCCGCAGCCGTTGCACAGGTCTTCGTCAATCTTGATAACTCTTCGCAGCACTTTTGCCATTCGGGTAACCTCGCTTTGTCAGGATTCACTCATAGTATAGGCAAACCTGACTCATCAATCCTTGACGCAGGTCAAGAACGCGAGTTTTTTGCGAGGTTTTTTTGCTGAGAGAGCGGGAGTGAGGGAGTATGGGGGCGTGGGAAGTATGGAAGTATGGGAGTGTCGGAGGGATCCGGTACTCCCACTCCCCATTCTCATTCTTCTTCCTCGGGAGGACCGAGCAGTTCCGTGCCCGCGATGGCTCGCGGACCGGTGTGCTCGGGAATCTCGCCGAGCGCCGGACCGGGAGGCCCGGG
>CAYXOC010000014.1:0-3094 GCA_964466715.1 uncultured bacterium | reverse complement strand
GTACTGCTCCTGGGAGTAGTTCTCGACCTTCTTCAGGATGTCGCTCATGTCCGCCTCCGTGTGATGTGCTTACACGTTAGTCTCCCCGGTTCGTGCGTGAGGCAAACCGAAAGCGAACGAATAAGGAGGAATGAGTAGGGGCCGGCTCCGATTGCTCCTCACTCCTTACTCGTTAGAGGTTGACATCGAACTGCATCGTGAAGCAGTCGGCGAGAGAATCGTCGTTGAACCAGGTGTAGCCGACGATGATGCTGGTTGTGGGATTGATGACATACGTCGCACCGGCGCTGAAGGCCCCGAATGCGCTCTTGCCGCTCTGGTAATCCATGGCGAAGCCCCACCTGTCGTTGATCACCTTGTCGTAGCCGAGCAGGAACATCGCGTTGTCGGCGCCTAGCGCCTCCTCTCGGCCGATTCCGTACCCCGCGGTCAGGCGGCCGAAGCTGAGCGTCCTGCTGCCGAGCAGGTAGAGGATGTTGTAGGCGGTAGAGTCGTCCGTGCCGTAGCTGTAGACGCCGGCGACGAGACGGAGCGACGTCGGCGATTCGTCCTTCAGCAGCGCCTTGGCGTTCAGGTAGATCGGATCGTCGATCCCCTCGAAGTAGTCGACGCCCCACTCGTACCTGCCGTTGCCGAAGGTCAGTCCGAAGTCGGTCGTGGGATCGTCGGCGGAACCTGCCGCGCTGAATGCGTCGATCCCGAGATGGGTCGAGCCGGCCTGGATGTCGGTGGATGGAATCCAGATAAGCGTCGACGGTGTGGCGTGTGCGATCCCTGCCAGGACGAGGATCATCAGGACTGTGAGAAGTACTATCTTGTTCACTTGCGCTTCCTCCTTGATGTGGTCAGGTGCGGCTATGCTACCGCGGACACGTTTCACCAGCGTTTCGTCGAGGTTAACAGTAGGTTTCGGGCGTGGGAACGGAGTATTGGAGTACTGGAGCACTGGAGTACCGGAAGACAGGAGTGATGGAGCTATGAACCGCAAGCCGCTTCAGGATACCGCCTTTGACTTCCTGCCGCTCGGGAGTGTGAAGCCTCGGGGATGGCTGAGGGACCAGCTTGCGATCCAGGCGAACGGCCAGACCGGCCACCTGCCCGAGTTCTGGGATTCGCTTGGCCCGAACAGCGGATGGCTCGGCGGAACCGGCGAGAGCTGGGAGCGCGGCCCGTACTACCTCGACGGACTCGTCCCGCTCGCCTATCTGCTGGAGGACGACAGGCTGATCGGCATGGCGAGGAAGTGGATGGACTGGACGCTCGGCAGCCAGGACGACAGCGGGCATTTCGGACCGAAATCGCTCAACGACTGGTGGCCGTTCGGGATCATCCTCAAAGCGCTGACACAGTACCAGGAGGCGACCGGCGACCCGCGAGTCATCCCGCTGATGGAGCGGTTCTTCCGGTACATGAGGCGTGAACTCCCCAACAACCGCTTACGCGACTGGGGAAAGGTTCGCTGGGCGGACACGATACTCAGCATCATCTGGCTCTACAACCGCAACGGCGACGAGGAGTTGATCGACCTGGCGTCGGAGATCATGCGCCAGGGCTACGACTGGAGCTGGCACTTCCGCGACTTCGGCCATACCCGGAAGCAGGAGCTCAACTTCCCGATGCGCACACACGTCGTGAACAACGCGATGGCGGTGAAGACCCCCGGTGTGCAGTACGTGCTCACCGGCTGGCAGGAGCACAAGGACGCGGTGGGGAAGACCATCGAGATGCTCGACAAGTTCCACGGAACGGCGGTCGGCATCTTCACCGGCGACGAGCACTATGCAGGCAAGGACCCCACTCAGGGCACGGAGCTGTGCGCCGTCGTGGAGTACATGTTCTCGCTCGAAAACCTGACGCAGATCCTCGGCGATCCGGCGTTCGGCGACCGGCTCGAGATGATCGCCTACAACGCGCTCCCCGGCACGTTCAGCGCCGACATGTGGCAGCATCAGTATGACCAGCAGGCGAACCAGGTGCTCTGCACGATCGCAAAGCGCCACTGGACGAACAACGGTGACGACGCCAACATCTTCGGCCTGGAGCCGAACTACGGGTGCTGCACCGCGAACCTCCACCAGGGCTGGCCGAAGTTCGCCGCCAATCTGTGGATGGCGACTGCCGACGAGGGACTCGCGGCGGTGGCGTACGGCCCATGCGAGGTGAAGGCGAAGGTCCGCGGCGGGCAGGAGGTCACCATCGGCGTGGAGACCGACTACCCGTGGGACGATACGATCAGGGCGACCGTCCACCTCTCAGACGCGGCGGCGTTCCCGCTCAAGTTCCGAATTCCGGCATGGGCGGAGGGAGTGAGCGTCCACATTAACGGCGAGGCGGACCATGCCGAGCCGGGGACTTTCCTGACTATCGAGCGCGAATGGCACGACGGCGACGTGATCGAGCTGCGGCTCCCGATGGCGGTTCGAGTCGAGCGGCGGTTCAACGACTCTGTCGCCCTCAAGCGCGGACCGATCGTCTACTCGCTGAAGATCGGCGAGCGCTGGGAGAGGATTCGGGGCGAGGACCCGTGCCCGGACTACGCGGTGCATCCGACGACGCCGTGGAACTACGGCCTGCTCCTCGATCCCGAGAAGCCGGAGGTCGAGGTGGTAACGAAGTCTGTCGGCCGGACGGTCTACGACCCGAATTACGCGCCGGTCGAGTTGAAGGTCAAGGGGCGCAGGATCCCGGAGTGGACGCTGGTGGACAACCAGGCCGGTCCCCTGCCCCGGAGCCCGGTGAAGTCTTCCGAGCCGGTCGAGGAGCTGACGCTGATACCCTACGGATGCGCGAAGCTTCGGATCACGGAGTTCCCGCTGCTGGAAGCCTGAGGTTGAAGCCTCAGGCTGGCGGCATGGAAGCGGGTGAAGCAGGCTCGGGCGCTGACACACCCTGTAGGAGCGGCTTCCGGCCGCGATCATGCCATGTAGGAGCAGCTTCCAGCTGCGATCAAGCCTTGTAGGAGCAGCTTCTAGCTGCGATCAAGTCATGTAGGAGCAGCTTCTAGCTGCGATCGCGGCTGGGAAGCCGCTCCTACAACTACGGGTCATCGCGGCTGGGAAGCCGCTCCTACAATACGTCGGTTCATCGCGGCTGG
>CAYXOC010000013.1:0-96124 GCA_964466715.1 uncultured bacterium | reverse complement strand
GATTCCTTCCGCAGACATGCGGAAAGGATTTCCATGTCTGCGAATTCTTTCCGCAGGTATGCGGGAAGAATTTCCAAGCGCTCGGATTCTTTCCGCAAACATGGAAAACGGTTCCGCCGACATGGAAAAAGATTCCGCCGGCGTGCGGAAGGAACCCGAGAGGTCTCCACTTCTTCCGCATCGAGCGCCGCCCGGTCCGGCCGCGCATCCGCCTCCCTCGGAGCGCCGATGCCGGGCGGGGCGCCCGTGTCGGCCGGAATCCCGGTATTGCTAAGCTCCCATTCTTCACGATACAACGCTCCTGGCAGTTGCCTGCCGAGACACAAAACCCGCTAGTCCTGAGTAGCGAAGCGTATCGAAGGACGGTCGCGGCTAGTCAGACCTAGCGGTGGTTATTTCCCGAGTCACAAAACCCGTCAGTCCTGAGTAGCGAAGCGTATCGAAGGACGGTCGGACCTAGCCAGCGCTGACGCTGCGAGGCTTCCCGGGAGCGAAGCTCAGAACAACAACCTCGAAGGATCAAATCAGTCGAGCGCCAGGTCATCTCCGCCGAATCGTGCTGGATGGCGATAGGTGATCCAACACTAAAGGGATTCCGGAGAAGGCATTTCGTCGAGTCTCCTTTCCCCACCCTGCACATCCTTGCCAACCTCTCTTGCCAGCGCGCAGGAATACCCCCACCCCGTCTACAATACATAATTCGGTGAGCACCACCAATCTGAGTTTGAGAGGACCTGCAATGGCTTTTCCCGAATCGCTCGACAGCACGCTTAGAGGTATCTCCGAGACGGAGATGGGCGCAACCCCGATGGTGCAACGCATCCGTCAGGAGATAGACTTCGCCAAGGCGTTCGTCGATCTTTACCCGGACAACAAGAACAAGTGGCAGAACCTTATCCTGAAGGCCGCCGGAATAGTGAAGGACAGGCTGAGCGCGGGCGGAGCGATCGACCTGGCCGCCGTCATCGGTGAGGCCGAGGAGATCATGGCTCCCATAGGCGCGGAGGCCAAGACCTATACCGTTCACTGCTGCGGACACGCGCACATCGACATGAACTGGCTGTGGCCGTGGCAGGAGACGATCAGCGTCACGCACGACACGTTCAAGACCGTCGATCGCCTGATGGACGAGTTCCCCGACTTCAAGTTTTCGCAGAGCCAGGCATCGACCTACATCGGCATGGAGGAGTTCTGCCCGGAGATCTTCGAGACGATCAAGAAGCGGATCGACGAAGGACGCTGGGAGCCGACCGCCAGCATGTGGGTCGAGGGAGACAAGAACATGGCGGCCGGCGAGATAATCTGCCGCCACATGCTCTACACGCGCCGCTACTTCAACGAGCGCTTCGGCCTCCCATACGATGCGATCAAGATCGACTGGGAGTGCGACACCTTCGGCCACCCGCACACTCTCCCCGGCATCCTGAACCGAGGCGGCGTCACCCGCTACTACTTCCACCGCACGGGCCCGCAGAAGTGGCTCTACTGGTGGCAATCGCCCGATGGCTCTCGGGTGCTCGCGTTCCGAGACAAGCTCGGCTACAACGGCGCGATCGTCCCGGAGATCATCCCATGGCTGGTGGACTATGCGAAGGAGACCGGCCTCAAGGACTGGATGTTCATGTACGGAGTCGGCGATCACGGCGGCGGGCCGACGCGCCGGGACCTGATGAGGGCGGCCGAGCTCAATTCGTGGCCGATCTACCCGACGATCAAGCTCTCGACGACGGATGAGTTCTACTCGACCGTCGAGAAGCAGGCGGACAAGATCCCCGTAGTCGACGGCGAACTGAACTTCGTCTTCGAGGGATGCTACACCTCCCAGAGCAACATCAAGCGGGCGAACCGAGTGAGCGAGAACATCCTCCCCGAGGTAGAGGCGATCTCGCTCGTGGCGGGAGCGGCCGCCGGATTCCCCTATCCCGTGGACCAGGTCCGCAAGGGCTGGCGGATGGCGATGTTCAACCAGTTCCACGACATCCTCCCCGGCTCGGGAATCCATGCCACCTACGAGTACGCTCAGGGGCTTTTCCAGGAGATCCAGGCGATCGCGGGCGCAGTCCGGACAAGGGCGCTCCGACAGCTTGCGGCGAAGATCGACACCAGCAAGGCGTCCGGCATCGAGCCTCCGACCGGCAACATGGGCGCGGGACTCGGCGACAGCGCCGGCGCGGGGGCGGGCGACCCAGGCATCCCCGGCGGCGTCTCGGCCTATGCGGTCGGCGCGACCTTCGCGGAGCCGGTGGTGGTCTTCAACCAGCTCGCCTTCCCGAGATCGGAGATGGTCTACGCCAAGGTCTGGAACAAGGAGTTCCCGCATGACCGAATCGCGGTCCACGACGAGAACGGCAACGTGACCAGCGGCCAGGTCGTCGGCCAGGGCGGATACTGGGGCCACAACTTCATCACCGTCGCGTTCCCGGCGGCCGACGTCCCGGCGACCGGCTACAAGGTCTACACGATCGACCGAGTGGCGACTCCCGTTTCTACGGAGGGCGTCAAGCTGACCCAGAAGGGCGAGCAGTTCACGTCCGGCGTTTCACCGGTGACGATGGAGAACGAGTTCCTGAGCGTTGAGATCGATCCACCCTCAGGCGCGATCAAGCACCTCATCGATAAGTCCACCGGCTACGACTACGTTCCCGAGGGGCAGTTGCTCGGAGTGCTCGAGCACGTGCATGAGATATCCAAGGGTATGACCGCATGGACAATCGGCAAGATCGACAGAGTCGACGTCCTCTCGCAGGACGGCGACCTCAATGTCGGCCAGCGAGGGCCCCATCGAGCGAGCGTCGTCACGAAGCGTAAGGTAGGAGACTCGACCGTCAGCGTGGAGATCGGCCTCAATGCCGGCAGTCCGATGGTCGATTTCGCGGTCCAGGTACACTGGGTCGAGATCGGCACCCCTGAGAAAGGCATCCCGCAACTCAGAATCGCCTTCCCGACGAGGATATCCGACCCCAAGGCGACCTACGAGATCCCGTTCGGCAGCATCCGGCGACCGGCCAACGGGCAGGAGGTCCCGGCGCTCAAGTGGGCGGACCTCTCAGGCGACCGCATCGGGGCCAAGGGCTCGTGCGGAATCACGATGGTCAATGCGGACAAGTACGGCCACAATGCCGATGAGAATACGCTGAGACTGACGCTTCTGCGGTCGAGCTTCGATCCCGATCCCATCCCCGAAACCGGCGACCACACGATCCGGCTGGCGATCATTCCGCACGACGGTCCGGTATCGGTGTCGACGGCGATGCGGCAGGGCGCGGCGTTCGGCCTGCCGATGAACGTGGCGAGCACGGACATCCACAAGGGCACGCTCCCGCCGAGCAAGGGCTTCGCGGAGGTGCTGACGCCGAACGTGATGCCGGCGGCCATCAAGAAGGCCGAGGACTCGGATGCGCTGATCGTCCGCGTGTACGAGGTCGAGGGCAAGGACACCGAGGCCCGGATCAGGCTGACCGACCTGGTGAAGCCCGGCACACCCGCGCGGCAGGTCGATCTGATGGAGCAGCCGCTCCCGAAGCTGAAGGCCAAGATGGAGGGCGACACCCTCGTCGTCAAGGTCCCGGCATACGGGATCGCGTCGGTGATGGTGGGCTAGGACCCGACCAACAAGGATTGGCAGGATGTGCGGGATGAGATACGCCTGCACTCCTGCCATCTTTGCGGAGGCGGACTGTACGGCAACCGCTTCCTTAGCATCGCATCGTGAGTGGCGATGTTTGCATTGAGGGTGTTCGTGCTGCCATGGATGATATGCCACGGCATGTTCACGCTCACGAGTGACGATCAGTATCGCGTCCTGATTGCTCTCGTGCGTGTGCGCTACCTGCAATCCACGGACGCTTCGACACGGACTACGCGGTTCGCAGGACATGAGTTGCACTGAGGACGATCCATGAACCACCGAGACCGAGCCTTGGCGGCGATGAGAGGTGAGCCGGTTGACCGGATGCCGTTCATCGCGCGCATGGACCTCTGGTACGGCTTCCACCGCAATCGGGGCACGCTCCCTCATCCCTACGAGAACGCCGAACTATGGGACATCCAGCGCGACCTCGGCGTCGGCATATTCGGGTTCGGCGTATGGATGGAGTCGTTCTACAAGCTCGTTCGGCGCTTCGAGGTCGAAGAATCGACCGAGAACGGCCTGACGACCACCATCTGGCGCACCCCCTACGGTGACCTCACCGCCCGCGACCGCATGTCCGAGGAGTTGATGGAGGCCGCGGGAGCCGGCGCGCGGATCGAGTTCCCGTTCAAGTCGGCGGCGGACTACGATGCGCTCCGATACATCATCGAGCACACGGATGTCGTCGAGAACTTCGATGCCTACGGACGGTTCGTCGACTCGATCGGCGGCGATGGGATCGCTCTCCCGTTCTCAGGGCATCTGCCGGCGCACCAGTTGATGCTGCAGTTCATGGGCTACGAACGGTTCTACTACGAGCTGTTCGAGAACGAGGACCGAGTGCTGGGACTGGTCGAACTGCTGACCGACCAGCAGCGGCGGATACTCGATCTGGCGGCGACGTGCCCGGCGCAGGCGATCGAGGTCGGCGGCAACTACGACGAGCAGATGACCCCGCCTCCGATCTTCGACCGATTCTTCGCTCCGTTCTATCGCGAGGCGAGGGAGAAGCTCTCGTCCGCCGGAAAGGTCCTCGCCATCCACGGAGACGGCGAGATGAGAGTCCTGCTCTCGAAGATCATGGAGTGCGGCGTGCAGGTCGTGGAGGCCGTCACCCCCCAACCCATGACCTCGATCGACATTAGGGCGACGCGGCTGCTCTGGGGAGACAGGGTCGCTTTCTGGGGAGGGCTTCCATCTGTTATACTGACGGAGGTCTTCTCCGAGGCGGAATTCGAGCAGTACCTCGAAGACTTGTTCGAGGCCGTCGCGCCGGGCGACCGGTTCATCCTCGGATTCGGCGACAACGTCCCGACCGACGCGCTCTTCGATCGAGTGAAGCGCGTCGTTCAGTTCTGGCGGGAGAAAACATAGGGAACGTGCCCTGGTAAGGAGTAAGCATGATCGATACATCTGCGATAGACAAGGCAATCCAGGCGGGCATGAAGGCCTGGAAGATACCCGGAGTGGCGGTCGCCGTGGTAGACGGCGACGAGGTCTACCTCCAGGGATATGGAGTCAAGGAGGTCGGAGCCGACGATCCGATCACGCCGAACACGCTCTTCGCCATCGCCTCGATGACCAAAGCGTTCACCACCGCCTGCATGGCGATCCTCGTTGACGAAGGCAAGATGTCGTGGGACGACCATCCCAGGAAGCATCTGCCCTGGTTCAAGCTCTCCGATCCGCACGCCGATGCGCTCGTTACCATGCGCGACCTGGTCAGCCATCGGACCGGCATGCCGCGGCACGACGCCCTCTGGTGCGTGCAGGACCGGAGTCCGGAGGAGATCGTCCGGCGCTACGGACTCGCGCCCCACTCCACGTCATTTCGATCGACCTACGAATATGCGAACGTGCCGTTCTCAGCGGCGGGGCTGTGTGTCGGAAACGCCGCCGGGAGCACCTGGCAGGAGTTCCTCAAGGAACGCATCTTCGATCCCCTCGGCATGTCGGCCGTGACGAAGGTGAGCGAAACCGAGGCGTCGCCTGATCACTCCCACGGCCATGTGCCGCATAAGGGAAAAGTGGTCGTCTTCCCCTCTCCGAAGCACGACAACTCGACCGCGGCGGGCGCGATCAATGCCAGCGCATCTGACATGAGCAAGTGGATTCGCCTCCAACTGAACGACGGCGAGTTCGAGGGGAAGCAGATCATCTCGAAGAAGAATCTCGATGAGACCAGGAAGCCGCACACCGTAGTCCCGATCGAGAATCCCGACAAGTATGGCATCGACCATGGCACCAACCTCCAGACCTATTGCCTCGGGTGGAACAAGCTGGAGTATCGAGGTCATATCGTCTTCAGCCACGGCGGCTGGCTCAGGGGATTCACCAGCAACACCACCCTTGTGCCCTCGAAGAGGATCGGCTTCACCGTCTTGACGAACATAGCAATGGACGGCCCGTCGCAATGCCTCGCCAATTCGCTGCGGGATATCCTCCTCGGGCTTCCCAAGCGCAACTGGCATGCCGACATCAAGAAGATCCACGTCCTCCAGAAGCAGGAGGCCCGGGAGAAGAAGGCCCAGGAGGTTCGCCACCCACGCACCCGACCCTCCCGCGAGCCGGCGGCGTACGTCGGTGACTACGAAGACCCCGCGTACGGAACGCTCTCGATCTCGCTTACCGATGGCGCACTGTTCGCCAGGTACGGAACCGACTACAAGCTCAAGCATTACCACTTCGATACCTTCGTCGGCAAGAACGAGCGCCCCGAGCTGTGGGAGGACATCAAGCTCACGTTCATCCTCGGGGCTGACGGCGAACCGGCATCCGTCAAGACCTCCGGCGGAGAAGGCTTCGACGTCGAGTTCGTGAAGGTGAAGAAGGAAGACAAGTAGTACGGTATGGAGGGTGGAAGTCAAGCCTCCGGACGAAGCATCCGCCCTCCCGTGTAATGAAGACCAAAGACTCCGAAGGAAGGATGACCATGCAGAAGATTCGAACCGCCGTCATCGGGCAGGGCAGGAGCGGGCACAACATCCACGTGGCCGCCCTCAAGGACATGACCGATAGATATGAGATCGTCGCCGTCGCAGATCCCCTCCCGGGACGATGCGATGATGCCGTGAACGCGACCGGATGCGCAGCGTACACCGACTACAGGGAGATGATCAAGCGCGACGACCTCGACCTGGTCGTCAACGCCACGATGAGTCCCGATCACGTGCCCGTGACCCTGGAGGCCCTGGAGGCCGGCCACAACGTACTCGTCGAAAAGCCCGTCGCGCGATACGTAGCGGACGTCGATCGGCTCATCGCCAAGTCGAAGGAGACCGGCAAGCTCCTCGCGGTATTCCAGCAGTCACGTTTCGCGCCTTACTTCCAGCAAGTACTGAAGGTGCTCGACTCCGGCGTTCTCGGACGCGTCGCGCAGATCAACATCGCCTTCAACGGGTTCGCCCGCCGCTGGGACTGGCAGACCCTCCAGGACATGAACGCCGGCTCGCTGCTCAACACCGGCCCTCATCCGATGGACCAGGCCCTCCGGCTCTTCGGATTCGACACCATGCCGAACGTCCTCTGCGTCATGGACCGGCTGAACACCTTCGGCGACGCGGAGGACCACGTCAAGATCCTGCTCACCGGCGCGGGGAAGCCGACCATCGACCTGGAGATCTCATCCTGCGCGCCCTACTCGGACTTCATGTACCAGATCTATGCGCAGTACGGCGGACTGAAGGGCAAGGCCGACCACATCGAGTGGAAGTACTACAAGCCGGAGGAGGCGCCGAAGCAGCATCTGATCCGTGAACCGCTCGACGGACGCCAGTACTGCCGCGAGGAACTCACCTGGCATACCGAAAGCTGGGACCTCCCTGAGGAGCAGAAGAACTGGTTCCAGTATATGGCCAGGCAGTTCTACGGCAACCTCTACGACGCACTGACGACGGGCGCTCCGCTTGCCGTGCCGCTCGATCAGGTGCGCCGACAAATCGAAGTCATCGAGGAGTGCCACCGCCAGAACCCGCTGTCGAAGGCGGGGTGATCGGTGATCAGTAGTCGGTGATCGGTGGGGATAGGCTGCGGGTCACCGTGCCGAGAAGAGAACCTGTAAGGCGAACCATCCGCGATCCGCGGATGGTTCGCCATTTTTCGGCTGAGGAGCATGGAATCGTGCTCGCCAAATGCCTCTATACCTTAGCCAATTCGGCCTCGATCTCTTCCTCGGGGATGTAGTCGACCTTCACCTTGAGCGCCTTTGTGAGCTCCTTGCGGGCGTGCCATGCCTCACCCTTGCGGGCGAGCGCGCGGCCATACTCGTAGTGGTACTTCTGGCGGAGCGGCTTGTCGTTCGGGTGAAGCTCGATCGCGCGCTCGTATCCTTTGCGCCCCTCTTCAAGCTCGCCCCTCTCCAGGAGCAGAAGCCCCAGCGTCGCGTGGGCGTACGCGCACTCGGGATCGAGCTTGAGCGCCTCCCGCACCTCCGCTTCGGCCTCGGCGGGCTTGCCGATCTCGAGCAGGAAGTACGCCAGCCCGTTGCGCAGATCGGCGTCGTTCGGGGCTGCCTCGACCGCCCTGCGGTACGCCTTCTCGGCCTCGTCCACCTGTCCGGCATCCTTCAGTATGCACCCCAGGTTCGACCATGCCGGCGCGAACCCGGGATCGACTTCCACCGCCTTCCGGAACGCCTCCTCCGCCTGATCCTCGCGCTCGGTCCGGCTGAGCAGGATTCCGAGGCTCGACCATGCAGGCGCGTAGTTCGGATCGGCCTCAATCGCCTTCCGGAGCGCCTGCTCGGCATCCTCGGGGCGTTCTTCCTCCCGCAGCAGCACACCGAGGTTCGCCCATGCCTGCGCGAACGACGGATCAGCCTGCACGGCGGACCGGTATGCCTTCTCCGACTCATCCTTGCGGCCGCTCTCGTCGAACAAGACAGCGCGGTTGTAGGCATCGATAGGCGTAGCAGCCTCCGGGTCGATCATGAGATGGACCGCCAGCGCAGGTTCGAGGGCATCGGACGCGTAGAGAGATGCGGCGAGCGGTCGGAGGATCTCGGCGGGCAGAGCGATCCCCGCCTTCTCGAACGCGAGGACCTGGCTCGCGGCGGCCTCGATCTTCGGATCGGATTCGCGCGTGCCTCTGTCGGCCTCATCGAGCATCTTCGGCTCATCCTGCCTGCCGACGAGCGCCTCGATGCGGGCGATCACATCGTCCTTCATCTCGGCGAGCGCCTCCGGCGAGGCGGACTGCATCTCCAGCGCCTGCTTGATCATCGACAAGGCATCGGAGTCGATCCCGCCGTCCGCCACGCGGGCATTGCATTCCGCGCAGAACAGCAGCAGATTCGCCGGGTCCTCATTCGCGGGGTTGCCATCGATATGATGAAGGAGCCGCCCCCTGTTTCCGCAGGCGGGCATGCTGCACGTATAGCCGAGTCGTGCTTTGATCAGCCGCTCGGTCTCGGACGCGGCAGGCTTTTTCGTCTTCTTCTTCTGTTGTCTAGCCATTCAGTGTCTTCCTTACCAGCATCGCGCCTAGCCCCTTGTGGGCGTCGTGTCTTGCAGACGTGACGGGCACAAGGCCCTAGGCTACGTGTGCATCGGCGCTTCCGAATCGATCAACGTACGCTTCGCTTGATATCCAACAGTTCCTTCATCACTCCGTAGAGCGACTCGGAGTACTCCCTCGTCCCGAACGCGTCGTGAAGTCGGCGGTAGAGGGCATAGAGCTTATCGTAGATCGCCTGGGCCTCGGGGTTGGGCGTGTAGACTACATCCTTCAGGCCGCTCATCGCGCGCTGAGCATCCTCGACCTTCGAATAGTACCCACCCACGACCGCACCGAACATCGCCGATCCGAGCGCGCAGGTCTGGCCCGAACGCGAGATCCGCATCGAGCGGCCGGTCGCATCAGCGTAGACCTGCATCAGGAACGGGTTCCGCTCCGCGATCCCGCCGCCGGTGATAACCTCCCGCACCTCGACGCCGTACTCCTGGATGCGCTCCATGATCACGCGAGCGCCGAACGCCGTCGCCTCAATGAGCGCGCGGAAGATCTCCTCCGGCCGCGTGCCGAGCGTCAGTCCGAGGATCATCCCGGTCAGGTTCACGTCCACAAGCACCGTGCGGTTGCCGTTATGCCAGTCGAGCGCAAGGAGGCCGCTCTGGCCCGGCTTCGTCTTCGCGGCAAGGTCGGTGAGGACGGGCAGGGCATTGGTCTTGGCGTGACGTGACTGATCAGACTCATTGGACGGATGGTACAGGTGCTCGAAAGGCCAGACCATCTGGTCCCGGTACCAGGCGAAGATGTCGCCGACCGCCGACTGCCCGGCCTCGATGCCGATCATACCGGGGACGATGCTGCCGTCCACCTGGCCGCAAATCCCCTTGATGGTACCCTCGACCTCAGCAGGCGGCGCGACCATCATGTCGCAGGTGGAGGTTCCCATGATCTTGACGAGAGTGCCGGGCTTCACCCCGGAGCCGACCGCGCCGGTGTGGGCGTCGAACGCTCCGACGGCGACCGCGGTCCCCTCAGGGATGCCGAGCGTCCCTGCCCATTCGGCGCAGAGCCCTCCGACCTTCGTGTCCGCGGTGTATGTGTCGGTGTAGAGCTTGTCGATCAGGCCGTCGAGCTTCGGGCTAACTCCGGACCAGAACTCATTAGAGGGTAGCCCACCCCACTCTGCATGCCACATCGCCTTGTGACCGGCGGCGCATCGGCCACGGAGGATGCTCTTCGGGCGGGTATCGCCGACGAGGAGCGCGGGCATCCAGTCGCAGTGCTCGACGAAGCTCGCGGCGGCGTTGTAGACCTTAGGATCGACATTGGCGAGGTGGAGGATCTTCGAGAAGAACCACTCGGATGAGTAGATCCCTCCGCAGTACTTCGTGTAGTCGATGCTCCACTCGTGCGCCTTGCGGGTGATTAGCTCGGCCTCCTCGTGGCCGGTGTGGTCCTTCCAGAGCCAGGCCATGGCGTTCGGGTTATCCGCGAACTCGGGATGAAACGCGAGGGGCATGCCTTCCTCATCAACGGGAATCGGCGTGCTGCCGGTGGTGTCGATCCCGATGCCGATGATTCTGTCGGCGCTGAATCCCGGCTTGCCCTCAGCCTCAGTGATCGCGCCCCGGACCGATGCCTCCAGCCCCTCGACATAGTCGGCGGGATGCTGGCGGGCGAGGTTCGAGTCACGCTCGTCAAGGATGATGCCGTCGCGCCCGCGGGTGTAGTTGTGGACGCAGGTACCGACCTCCTCGCCGGTCTCGACGTCCACGATCAGCGCGCGGACGGAGTTGGTGCCGTAATCGATGCCTAATGCAAATGTGCGGTTGCTCATGTTGTTCTCCTCACTATGTTGAATCGCTGAGGCACTGAAGGACTGAAGCGCATAGGAGAACACCGCAGACTGAGCTAATGGCCGGCAGTCAGGACTGTGTGTTGGCCTGTCCACTAGCCGATCTTGATGCACGTTCAGCGCTTCCGTTGTTCAGCGGCTCAGCGATTCTACTGCCCGTACTTCTCCACATACCTCTTGTGCGCCCGGGCGACTTCCTCCGCGGGGATCTCGATCGGGGCGCCCATCGAGCGCGCGATGTAGACCGTTTTTGCGACATCCTCCAGCATCACCGCCGCCTTGAACGCCTCGGGGACGCTGCGGCCGACGGTGAAGACGCCGTGGTTCTTCATGAGAATTGCGGGGCACTCGCCGATCTTCTCGACGATCTCCCGGCCGATCTCCTCCTCGCCGATCCTCGCGTAGGCCGAGATCGGGATCGGGCCACCGAACTCATCGGCAATCGCGGTCAGGCAGCACGGGATCGGCTCCCCGAGCGCCGCAAAGGCGGTCGCGTAGTTCGAGTGTGTGTGGATCACGCTCCCGACGTTCGGCATGTGGCGGTACACGTAGAGGTGCGTCGCCGTGTCGACCGACGGCTTGAGCCGTCCCTCGACCACGTTGCCGTCGAGATCGACCACCGACATATCCTCGGGCTTCAGATCGTCGAAGTCCACGCCGCTCGGCTTGATCACCACGAGGCCGCTCGCAGCATGACGACCGCTCACGTTGCCGCTGGTCATCGTCACCAGGCCGTGGGCCGGCAGGAGCTTGTTGTACTTGCAAACGAGCGCCTTCAGGTCATTCAACATCTATGGATTCACCCCTCGAGTAGCGGCCGATTATCTCCCAGAAGCGAGGATCCTCATCGCCGAGACGCCACGCGGCCACTCCGCCGACGCCGAGCTTCCGGCAGACTTCGAGCTTGGCGGCCACGCTGCGGACGTCCTCGAACCAGACCTCGTGCCTGTCACCGTTCTCGACATAGGTGAACCAGGGAGTCGCATACTCTTCGCTCCACTCGATCTTTTTGGGCTTGATGCGGTCGATCAGCGCCGACGCCTTCTTGTGCGTCAGGCTGGTTGCAGGCGGCTTCGACGGCCAGTCATATCCGTAGAACGGGATGCCGGCGATCACCTTCTCGGCGGGCATGCACTCGCACGCGTACTTCACGCACGCCTCGAACCAGTCGATGCCCGCGCACGGTCCCGGAGGTCCGCCCTTCCAATGCTGGTTGTAGGTCATCAGGATGACGAAATCGGAGTACTTGCCGATCTCCTTGTAATCGAACGCGCGGGTCCACATCGCCTTGGGAATGTCCTGCTCCTTGGGACCGACGACGGTGAAGACCTTGTAGCCCTTCGGGTGCAGCGCCTCGTACATTCGGCGGATGAACGCAGAGAAGTGATTGCGGTCACCCGGCGAGGTGTTCTCGATGTCGATGACGACGCCCTTGTACCGAGGCTCGCTCTCGAGGAGCTTGAGCGTGCCCTCGACCATCCTCTTCTGGGCGGACGGGCTGAAGAGCGACCACTTGGCGATCTGCTTGTCGAAGTTGTAGTTGCGGATCAGCGGCGAGATCATCACCGTCTTGTCATCGGCCAGGATGTCGAGGTACTTGGTCTCAGGGGTAACCTCGACCTTGCCCAGGCCGTCCATGACCTCGATGATCGTCGGAGAGAGATCGGTGATGACGCTCTTGTACGCCGCAAGCGCCTCGTCCGCCGATCGGTCAAGCGCCGGAACCTGGTAGTAGGCGAAGACGCGCTTCAGTTCGGCGGCACTGCATGAGACCGCCAGGAGAGCGATCAGGAAGAGAAGCAAGACTGTTTTGATCCGCAACATAGGGAAGACCTCCGTGTATGGTTAGGTTTCAGTAGAGATTCGCAACTGCAGGAATGGTCGAGCGGTCTGCCAGCGAGATGGCTCCTTTCGCGCAGCCGGCTCTGCAGACGCCGCACCCGTAGCACTGCAGTTCGTCGATGTACGCCTTCTTGTCCGAGGAGCTGAAGCCCATCGCGCCGAACTGGCACAGGCGCAGGCATGACCGGCAGCCGGTGCACAGATCTCTGTCCACCGAGGCGACATACTCCCCCTTGAACATTGCCTTCACACCATGCTTCACTGTCGAGCGCATGGCGAAGCAGTCCGATCGGTCGCAGTTGCATATCGCTCCGATGAACGGAGTCCCGAAGGTCCAGACCGAGTGCATGACGCCGTCGCTCTCGATACCTCGCATGAACTCCAGGGCCTCTTCACGGCTGATGACGTCCATGCCCGTTGTGTCCGGCCCCCACCAGTAGTTCCGATGCACTCCCTCGTCCGGCGTATCATTGACAGGGGTCGTACTAACGGCCAGGCAGTATCTCACCTCGCGACCAACGGTAAGATTGCGGCAGACGCAGGGTATCCGGACCACAGAGTTGATGATCGTGAGGATCTGCTCGACATCCTCTATCGGCACTACCTGGCCGAAGTGAGTCTTCTTCATACTCACTGACGCAAGGGAGGCCACGAGACCCCTGACCGGTCGAGGCAGCTTCGAGACGCTTTCCATACGCTCGATGTCGGCTTGTGACAAACCCTCGAACGCGTGGAGCACTCGCTCAATGCGTCGCCTGCGCTTCAGATCGGATGTCAGATCCTCCGAGTAGTTCTTCGCCTGCAGATACCACTTCTTGCCTTCGCCGTGCTTCACACAGAACTCACACATGCTAACCTCCTGGACCGGAGTGGAGTGGAATGGCCACGGAGCGCAGCGACTCGACCAGCACGCGGCCGAACTCCTCCATGCCGAGCGCCGTGATGATGCCCATGTTGTCGTCCGGCGTGTGAGCGGTCGGATGGTCGATCCGGGCAAAGCACGCGACCGGTATGCCGGCGTCCGCGAAGGACGCGTAGTCGCTCTTGCCGCCGAAGTTGCCGTCTACCGGCTCGAACCCGAGCCGACGGGCGGTCGCGACGCAGTGGTCCTTCAGCCAGGGATCGACTCCGCCGTAGCTGCCGATCTCCATGTGCGACTCGATGCCGACAGCGTCAAGGTTGATCATCCCCCTCACTACCGATGGCGATTCAAGGGATACCACGAAGTGCTTCGACCCGGCGTGCGAACCCTCCTCAGACCCGAAGGCGATGAACACCAGCGGCAAGTTCTCATCCGCGAGTACCCGCGCTGCCTCTAGCATCACGGCGACGCCCGAGGCGTTGTCGTTCGCGCCGGTGGTGGTCGCCACGGTATCGTAGTGGGCGCCGACGACGATGTACGACTCGGGCATCCCACTACGGTAGGCGATCACGTTCCTGCACTCCGCGCCGGCCGGATTGGTGAACGGCTGCAGGACCACATCGTAGCCGGACTGCCGGAAGCAGAAGCGGATGAACTCCGCCGCCTGCAAGTCCGTGTCGGAGCCTGCGAAGCGGGCGCCGATATCTTCCACCAGAATGGCGGTCAGGTCATATGAGTTCGAGCCACGAAAATCCATATAGTTAGGTTCGTCGGAGAGATTGCTATTCCTCCGAGTTGACAGGACAGGACGGGCGTGTTAAGGTTGACGGGATTGCCTGAATGGGCCGGCGGTCGGCATCGGACATCGGCCGACGGTGCGTCCCAAGTAGCCGGAATGGAGCAGCAATGGGCAGGATCTTCCTGGTACGACACGGCGAGACGGTATGGAACCGTGCCGCGACATATGCCGGATCGACCGATCTGGATCTCAACGAGACGGGGATCAGACAGGCGGCTCTGGTTGCCGACCGCCTCAGCGAGCAGAAGATCGGCGCCGTCTATTCGAGTGGACTCACGCGCGCCCGGCAGACCGCTGAGGTGATCGCCGAGCGGTTCGGCCTTACGGTGACTCAGGTCCCGGAACTGAACGAGTTGGACTACGGCGAGTGGGAGGGAATCCCCGAGGCTGATGTCCCCGTACGGTACCAGGAGCTGTTCGAGGCATGGAGGGCAAATCCATCGGAAGTGCCGACGCCCGCCGGAGAGTCGCTTGCCGAGTTGAGGGATCGCGCCTATCCCGCGTTCATGCGCATTGCGGATGAGAACCGGCACCAGGACATCGTCATCGTCGCCCACAAGAGCACCAACCGCGTGCTGCTTTGCTGCCTGATGGAGATGGACATCAACCTCTACCGCCAGATCGGCCAGGGAAATGTCGCGATCAACGTGCTCAACCTGCGCGATGATGGGCGAATGATCGTCGAGCAGGTGAACGAATCGTGCCACCTGTCACCGAAAGGGCTGGATGTGGAGCCTCTGTCCGCCTGACGCCATCAGGGAAGATCGGACAGGCGCGACTCAATCTGCGCCCTGAGCGACTCCACGCGCTCCTCCAGAGCCGCATCGCGCGTTCCCATCTGCTCCATGACGGGGCCCATCTTCTCGACTGAGTCTCGGTAGCGCGCGATGCGGTCCAGCGCGCGGCGATAGTGCTCTCGGGCCCGCACATTCTCCCCACGGCTCTCGGCATCGCGTCCCAGCGCCTCGTGGGCGAAGATGTAGCTCGGCTCCACGAGTTCCGGGATCGCCCGCACGCGCTCGTAGACCGAATCCTCCATCTCCGCGACCCTGCGGTAGGCCCTCAGTACATCGGAATGCCTGCCCATCAGTCCGTATGTCTCGGCCAGCGCGGTGTAGACCTGCACAGCGTGAGGGTCCCGACTGAGCGCATCGTGGTACGCCTTCACCGCCTTCTCGTAGTCAGCAAGGCAGTTCGCATAGAGCTTGCCGAGTTGATAGTGCGTCTTCGGCGCGGTCGGCTCCAACTCCGCTGCGCGCATCAGTTCGCGCTCAGCCTCCCTGGCACAGGCTTCTGCATAGGCGTCATCGTCCGACTGCTCCGAGTACAGCCGCAGGACGCCGCCCAGCTTCCGGTGGAGGTCGGCATTGAGCGGGTCGAAGGTCGTAGCAAGTCTGAACGCCCTGACGGCGGATTCGCGGTCGCCCGATCCGAGCAGCGCCCAGGCGCCGGTGTAGTATCCCTGCGAGATGAGCACCGAGAGCAGGCACACGACGATCAGACCAAGCGCCGTGGCCTTCGCCCGGCACATCCAAGCCGACACCGAAACCTTCCACGGCTCCCGATCCGAGAGTGCCACGAGCGCACCGAGCATCAGCCAGAAGCTCGTACCGATCGCGGCGACGTACCAGTCCGAGTCTACGAGGTTGCGAGCCATCGATGCCGCCACCCCGCCGAGGAGTCCGCTCATCATCAGCAGCCGGTCCGGCATCCAATCGGACTGCTGCTCCTCCTCGCGACGTCTCCGCAGGCCGGCGACCGCCGGCACAACCGCGGCTCCGATCAGCCCCACAAGCACGAGGGGCATCGCCGCCCCACCCTCGGCCGCAAGCTGGAGGTAGCTGTTGTGCGCGAGTCTGGTCCACCCGACTTCCGCGTACTTCGGGTAGACGACCTCGAAGGTCCCGAGCCCCGTGCCGAACACCGGATGGTGCCGGACGATGCGCGCGGTCCCCTTCCAGGTATAGATCCTGAATCCCCCGGAGTGCGATTCCGCCTTCACCGAGGCCACTCGGTTGGTCAGCGTCCCACCGGCAAGGACGGCCGCGACGATGCATGGGATGAGGACGATGCCCACTCTTGCAAGCTGCGGGCGTCGGATCGATCCGGAGATCAGGGCCGGCACGAGAAACACGATCACTCCGCCGAACGCCGCCACCGCGCCGAACCTCGATCCGCTCAGCAGCAGACCTGTGAACGACAGCACCACCGCAAGTCCAGCGACTGCGGAAATGCCGAGCGACGTTCGAGTGAGATACCACGCCAAAGCGACAGGGAGGCCCAGCGCCAGGAACCCGGCCAGAAAGTCGGGGTTGAAAAACGTCGAGAAGACGCGCCAATCGGGCATCGTGGTCAGCAGAGACTCCCTCACGCCGAGTGCGCCGACGATGATCGTCGAGACGAGGAGCGCTCCCAACACTCCGTACAGCGCCGGCCAATTCGACCGCAGGCTCGAAACCATCAGGAAGATCGACACGTAGCTGATCAGCGCGATCAGGTCCAGCAGGGTGGCGTGGATGCTCGCCGTCCTCACGAGCGACAAGCCGCCGACCACCAGAAGCGCGGTGGCCGTCGCATAGAGACTGATCGGCGGGAGTTCGATCGAACCCTGACGCCCGGCGCGGACGACCCAGACGATGCACGCCAGGAACACGAGCACCTGCATGATGATCTCCGGCACGCGGCTTTGGGTCAGTTTCCCCGCAACCAGCGGCGATAGGAGAACGACGGCGCTCAGCAGACCGAGTTGAGCGACCCACAGACGGTCGCGCCGAGGAGATGCAGCCGTCCGCCTCATCGGGACTTCCTCCTCATCAGTCTGGCCAGCTTGTTGTGGGTGATCAGCAGGCTCGTCCGGAGGATCAGCCCGAGCGGCACGACCACGCGAGTCAGGATCGATGACCTCTCAGCATAGTGCTTCCTGAAGAAGGCGTACATGCTGCGGTGGAAGGCGACGATCATCGGCACGGGATTCTGATCGCTACTGCGAGCCCTGAGGTGCATGACGGTCGCGCCGGGGAAATACATCACGCGCCAGCCGTTCCGTTTCGCGCGGTAGGCGATATCGACGTCCTCGCAGTACATGAAGAACCGCTCGTCGAGCGCACCGATCGCGTCCAGCATCTCTCTGCGAGCGACCAGCGCCGCCCCCGATACCCAATCGACCTCGCGCTCCTCGTCGTGGGCCCAATCGCTCATCAGGTACTCCCTCACGTACGGGTTGCGTGGGAAGAGCCTAGCAAGCAGCGCGTTGCGGAAGATGCCGGCTGCCAGCGTGGGGAACCGCCGGCACGACTCGAAGACCGACCCGTCCGGGTTCAAGATCCTGATGCCGAAGATGCCGACATCCGGGTTCACATCCCCGAAGCGCACCAACTCGGCGAACGCGCCGGGATGCACAACACAGTCGGGATTCAGCAACAGCACGTACCGTCCGCCGGTCGCCTCGATGCCCTGATTGCTGGCCCTGGCGAATCCGTAGTTTCCGGTGTTCGCGATCACACGGACACCCGGGAACTCACCGTGCAGCATCTCGACGCTGCCGTCGCTCGAGGCGTTATCGACCACGACGATCTCCGTGGAGACGGAGTCCTCCGCGAGCGCCGACTTGAGGCAATCATTGAGCTCGTCGCGGGTATTCCAGTTCACGATGACCACGGAGAGGTCATGCGGCATGTGATCGACCTTTCGAGATGAGAGATGCCTGCCAGGATGCGAGAACAGAGTTGATGCTGATGGCGGCGACGATGAACCAGTATACCGGGGCGGCGATCCGTCCGCGATAGTGCTTGTGGTAGAACAGCTTCATGGAGCGATGCGATTCCCGCACCATCGCCGGTCTCCGCTGGCGGGTACTGGCTCCTCCCGCATGGATCACCTCCGCGGACGGCGTGAAGTAGATGCGCCATCCCTTCTGCTTCGCGCGATAGAGCCAGTCAACTTCGTTAAAGAATATTGGGAATTCCTGGGCGAACATACCTACATCCGATACCGCCTTGCGCAACAGCAGGAGGCATGAGCCCATCGGCTGATCGACCTCGATCTCCCGGTCGTAGTCGAACCAGGTCATCCGGTAACTTGCGAGCCTCCGATTGCGCGGGAACAGCTTGCTCAGTTTCGTGTACTCGAACAACACGCCCCACGGCTCGGGGAACGACCGCAGTGATCGCTGTATCAATCCATCCTCGCCGACGAGCCGACATCCGACCGCAGCAGCGTCCGGATGGCGCTCAGCGAACGACAGGAGCGCATCCAGGGAGCCCGGCTTGACCTCGACATCCGGGTTGAGCAGGAGCAGGTATCGGCCGCGAGCGATCTCCATCCCCTGGTTGTTGCCCTCCGCATACCCTTTGTTGTCCGTGTTGGCGATCAGGTGCGCGTCAGGGAACTCGGAGCGCACCATGTCGGCGCTTCCATCCGGCGACGCGTTGTCTACCACGATCACCTCGTGCTCAACCTCCTGCGAGTGAGCTTGGATCGATGCAAGACAGCGGCGGAGGTAGTCGCGCGTATTCCAATTCACTATGACGATGGAGAGGACCATAGGGATTCTCGCTACTCTATCAAACGCTCCACGCAGGGGAGAAGTTCCCCCAGGCCGCGGATGATGAGGTCCGGCGGGCAGACGTCGAAGAATCCCTCCGGCCGGTCCGGACGGAGGAAGCCGATGGTGCGCGTGCCGGCCGCCCTGCCCCCCTGGACGTCCATCCAGTGGTCGCCGATCATCAGCGCCTCGTCCGGATCGACTCCGAGCGCTTCGAGAGCCAGGAGCAGGTGCTCCGGATGAGGCTTCGTGTTCCTGACGTCGTCGCGGGTGAGCAGCACGTCGTAGAAGACGCCCGTTCGATCAAGCGAGACCTGGACCGCACTCCGGCAGTTGCGGGTCACTATCCCGATCTTGATACCCGCGCGCCGAATCGCGCCCAGGAGTTCGATGGCGCGCGGGATGACATACGCCGCGTCGCTGTGAGCGAGTTCGATCCGTTCCAGCGTTCGGAAGGCTTCCTCCCGGACGCGGACGGCTTCGTCCGCCCTGCCCTGAGCCTCCAACCGGTCAACGATGGCGTTCACGACTGCCAGGATGTCGAGCCCCTGCAACTCAGAAGCGGGGATGCCCTGCCGCTCACCGAGTACAAGCATCTCCCGCTTCATCAGAGGGAAATCGATATCCGTCTCGACCAGCGTGCCGTCCATGTCGAACAGCACCGCGCGTATGCCTTCGAAGGGGTTGTTCATCAGGGACATTATAGGAATTCGGCGGGATGAGGTCAACGGCGGGGCGACGGGGGATGGGAGGATTGGAGTGATGGAGTGATGGAGTACTGGAGTATTGGGATACTGGAGTACCGCGAAGCCATCACTCCAATACTCCATCACCCCATTCCCGCCCTCTCCGCTCGCTACTGCCAGAACTGGTAGGTGGGGATCTTGAGGATCGCGCCCAGGATGTTCATCAGGCTGCCGATGACGAACTGCCCGAGGATGAGCCCGTAGAAGAACGGCAGGTAGTCTCGGAAGGCCTTCAGTCCGCCGTACCGGAGGATCAGCAGCTTGAGCAGCCAGGCGATGAAGAGCGGCATCCAGACCAGGTTCATCTCCCAGCCGGATGCGACCGCGAAACCCAGGGGATGGAACGGCCACCAGGGGAGCCGCGTGCGCATGTACTGCAGGAAAAACGCGGATCCCAGGCCGACGAACACCGCGCCGGTCGCCAGCGCGTTCGGACCTTTCGGGTCCACCAGCCAACCTGCCAGGCGATTGTACGACTCCCAGCCGAAGCGATGCTGAGCCTTGGCCACCGAGCCGTACTCGTAGTTCAGATGAAGCATCGCCCAGAACGCCGCGCCGGTAGCGATCACCCCGGCGAACATCATGCCCCAGAACCATGCGCGCTGGCTCGACCTGGTCCGCTCCGCGAGCTTGAACCCTTCGAGCTGCATGGGCATCGGGTGGCACCGATACGCGCGGTTGAACCAGTAGAGGATCGAGAAGCCGATGAGCGTCGAACCGCCGAACGCGCGCTGGCCGAGCGTATCCGCGAGTATCCAGTCCGGGCCGGTGAAATGGAGATCGTGAACGGGCGATCCCAGTTCCGCGCGCATCCGGGTGATCGCCACCGCCAGCACGAAGTAGATCAGCATGAACAGGATGCCGATCGTCCAGCTCAGGCCTACCAGGGTGCAGAACCAGGAGAGGAACGCCGTGCCTGCTGCGATGCCGAGCAGCGCCCAGCGGTAACGGATCGGCTCCTCGGAGTCGTCCAGCGACGAGGCCGCTCCCACCGCGCATCTCCATACATCGGCAAGGTACTTCCGGCTGAGCCACAGGCTGAACAGGAAGAACGCGACGTACGCGCCGAAGGCCTGGTTGCTCACGTACGGAATTCGCGGATCGATGTCGTATGCGAGCGCGACCGCGGCGACCCTCTGCAGTTTCCAGAAGATGAAGAAGAACCAGCAGGAGAAGAGCAGGTCAACCGGCAGAAGCATGCCGAAGCCGACCAGGAACGGATACCAGGAGATCGGCGTCCACCCGATCGCGTTCCACGGCTTTGTAGCGACCAGCGTCCCCAGGTCGAAATAGCTCAGGCCCGAACCGGGCACGAGTATCCTAGGCACGCTCGGGTAGTACATGTTGAGGCCGTTGATGATGTCCATCGCTCCGGCGGCGCCGAACGCTATCCAGAAGAGCTTGCTCTTGAATATTCGCGGCAGCTTGCCTTCGTAGGTGCCCTGCGTGACTTCCAGCGGCACCTGCGCGACCGGATACGAGAGCTTCTCATGCTCGGTCCACTGTTTGCGCAGGATGGTGTTGATGCACTGCCCGACGAAGAGTATGGCGATGATGAACAGCCCCCACATCAGCACCGGAGTCGCCCATGCCGCCAGAATCTTGGGATCGTAGATCGAGCTGTTCCCATAAAAATAGCCGCGGATGACCTCGGGATCGGAGACCATCAGCCACTTCGGCAGCTTGTCGACGAAGAGCGGGCTCGCGTGATTTGGGAACTGGAACGGCCAGGCCAGCATCGGGACGAGCACCTGGATCATGTCGTGCCCGGCGATGGCCGACGAGATCATCATCATGATGTAGATGACCATCAGCTCGCCCTGAGTGAGCGCCCATCCCGGACGGCGTCTCGCCACGAGCATGTTGATCAGGCTCAGCACGAGGACGATGAAGATGGCGTTGAAGAGTATGGAGATGGTCGTCGGGTGCGCCGAGCTCCGTATGCACTCCATGTTGATCAGCCAGTAGGCATTCACAGGCACCAACAGCGTGCCCAGCATGAGGGAGCGCCAGGTTACGGCCCGGGCGGGACGTGCGGCGGGGGCGGATTCTCTCTTGGTTCGAGTCTGTTTCAGAAGATGCATCCCAGGTGTGTGAACTCCGAAATGAGGCTGAATACGGTATAGTTAGCGAAACCGGCGCCGTTCTCCTTCTTGCGCGTCGTCGGGGCTCCTTTGCGAGCGGACGACTATCTGGTATAATTCACCTGTCTGCCGACAGGAGAGGATCATGGGCGAGAAGGGCCAGAAGACAATCGCAGTCAACCGAAAAGCGCGCCACGAGTACTTCATCGAGGGAACTTACGATGCAGGGATCGCGCTCGCCGGCACGGAGGTGAAGAGCATCCGTGCAGGCAAGGTGAGCCTGCAGGACGCCTTCGCGCGCGTGGACAACGGCGAGGTATGGCTGCACAACATGTACATCGCTCCGTACGAGTTCGGCAGCCGGTTCAACCTCGAGCCGAAGCGCCCCCGGAAGCTCCTGCTCCACCGGCACCAGATCGAGAAACTGCGAGCCGTGACCGAGCAGAAGGGACTGACGCTCATCCCGCTGCGCATCTACTTCGAGCGAGGGTACGCAAAGATCGAATTGGGCGTGGCCAAGGGCAAGAAGCTCTACGACAAGCGAGAGGCGATCGCAGAGCGCGACGCCCGCCGCGAGGAGGAGCGCGGGTTCGCCGAGAGAAGCTGACAGCCCACCATTACGCGGTGATCTCAGCTATGTAGTTCCTGTGTCGATACTCCGCGACCATCGCCTCATCGAGAGGATAGACCCCGAACTCCTTCGCCGCCTCGATCATCGTGCGGTAGTTCTCCGGCTTGACTCCGGGATGGATCGAGTTGCTCGACGCGATCACGTGCCCGCCGCCCACGGAGGCCTTCGCGATGGTCTCCTTCACGGCATCGATCACCTGCTCCCTCGTGCCGTACGGAAGCAGGGTTCCGCAATCGACGTTCCCCACGACCGCCACTCGATCGCCGTACTTCGCCTTCACCTCGCCGATGTCCATGCCCGCGATCGGCTCGAGCGGATCGATGGCATCGACGCCGGTATCGACGATCATGTCGAGGATCGGCCGGATGTTCCCGTCGGTGTGCTTGATGTAGGGGATGCCGCGACTGTGGGCGGTCTCGACCATCTCCCTCATGTAGGGGACGACGAACTCCTCGAAGAAGAGGGGCGACATCAGAGGCGCGGTGCGGAAGGCGTAGTCGTCCCCACCGACAACGGCGTCTATCCCCTCATCGATGGCGCGGTTGAGCACGGCCTTCTTGTAGTCGATGACGATACGAGCCAACCGATGCGCGAACTCGGGATTCTCCACGTAGGCCATCAGCAGGTTGTCCATGCCGTAGAGGTAGTGGGAGAACTCGAATCCCTCATGGCAGCAGAGCACGATGGCCTTCTCGCCCTTGAAGCGTCGGACGGCCTCCTTGAGCGTGTCTAGGCGATGGTCGGCATCGGGATCCGGCGCCTTGTATGAGTCGAGATCGGACTGCGACTCGATCGGTCCGCCCATCGGATAGGCCACCCCACACGGCTCCATGCCCCATGCGATGCCCCACTCGTCTTTGAAAGCGCCGCCGCCCAAGTCCGTCGTGCGGTGGTTCTCGAAAACGGTGACCGCATCCAGGCCCAGCCTCTCGGCCAGCGCGAAGTATCCGATATCCCCGTAGATCCCCGAGAGCGTCGGCTCGTTGATGATAAGCTCCCAGATCGGAACGCGGTCTGGCTCTTCCCTGCGGAGGGCGGTCAGGAATCTCTCTCTGCCGGTCATCACTTGCGATCCTTCCTGTCTCTAGAGCGTGTTTCCGTAGGATGGTGTTCCGATCCCCGAATTCGTGGCGTTACGTGGGCATTCGCGGCTGGGAAGCCGCTCCTACAACGGTCTTGAAACGCGCCCCAGGTGTACTGCTGCTTGATTCTGGCACGTTTCGAGGGCAAAGTCAATGATCCGGTCGGAGTTACCGATCTCCGGTCGGAGGACTCCTCCTGCGCGTCCATGAGGGGTCTCCCCCACCTGTAGGAGGGATTTTGCATCGGTGAATGACGACGCTAATCCCGACGTCGGAGTAAGCGGACATAAACCGTCCACAAAACTCCTCCTACATTAGGTTCGGGGTTGCCGATCTACGATCGAAAACTCCTCCTACGATGATACGACGCCCTGGACGGGGAACTCAGCGGCTTCTGCTGGCGGGGAGGCTGTAGACCATGACCGGGAAGCCCTTGCCGATGCCGAGGTAGTCCGCGGCATTGCCCTGGTTGATGCCGATCTCGAGCATGCCGCTGCCGCCGACGAGAGCAACGACGTGTCCCGCCGCGACGTCGCCGAAGGTCCTGCTGATGCCTTCGATATCCCTGCTGCCGAGCTGTACGCTGATCCGCCCGCCCTGCTGCTCGGACAGCCATCTCT
The DNA here is from genome assembly GCA_964466715.1 of uncultured bacterium. GTDB lineage: Bacteria > Armatimonadota > UBA5829 > DTJY01 > DTJY01 > CAYXOC01. Next base: position 71,981 of record CAYXOC010000013.1, on the reverse strand, counting down.
CCAGAGGCTCGCGCTCGATGTTGGTGATCAGGTTGCCGAACCGGTCGATGTAGATGACCTCGCCCTTGATGGTCTGCGGACGGACCGAAGCCTCCGGGGTCTCGAAGGTGATCGGATCGTCTATCGGCGTGCCAAGCTCCGAGAGTGCCACTCCTTTCGACAGATGCGCCGCTACCGGAGCGAAGATGTCCCGTCCATGGAATGTGCCGCTGACATTGGGAAGGTGGAAGCGGGACTCCCTCAGTTCCACCGCCGAGCCCAGCTTGTAATCGCGGAGCACCCAGCTCAGCAGGCCGTTGTCCGGGCAGACGACGGTCCGGCCGTCTATTTCGGCGGCGATGGCCCGACGGTCGGTGCCGACTCCGGGATCGACCACCACTGCAAAGACCGTTCCCTTGGGGAAGTACGGAAACGCCGTGCGGAGCGCAAACGACGCGGAGTGTACGTCGCCCGGCTCGATGTCATGCCCCAGGTCGACGATGACGGCGGATGGGTTGATGCCGAGGATGACACCCTTCATGATACCGGCGAAGGGGTCGCGCGTGCCAAAGTCGGTTAAGAGAGCGATTACCGGAGCGTCGGCCATATCATACCTCGATTCCTATCCTCGCGGGCACACCTTCCACCGACGGGTGCTTCAAGTCCGCCATCTCCGTAACCAAATCGGCCGCGCCGATCAGCCAGTCGGGCGCGTATCGGCCGGTGATCACCAGGTCCACGTGCTCCGGCCGTCCCGAGATGATGGGCAGGACCTCGCCGCTGTTGAGGAACTCGTAGAAGAGCACGACGTTCAGTTCGTCGAGCACCACCAGGTCGTAGTCACCGGACGAGATCAGGTCCGACGCGGTCTCGAAGTTCCGACGGCTCTCCTCGCGCAGGATCGGCGAATTCCGCTGGTCCGCGGCGGCATCGTAGGGCGAGGTCGATCCGAAGATGTCGATGTCCGGGATGAACCGCTCGGCGGCGATTACCTCGCCGGACGTGTTCGGCTTCAGGAAGCGCACGACGGCAACACGCCAACCGCGGCCGACTGCCCGCAGCGCCTGTCCCCAGGCGGCGCTCGTCTTGCCCTTGCCGTTCCCGGTGTAGACCTGAACGATTCCTCGATCCTGCCTCATGTCCATCACTGCTAGAGGTAATCCTCCAGCTTCAGCTCCTTGAGCGAGTCCACGATCTTCTTCACATCCTGGGCTCGGTCCTTTCGACAGATCAGGAGCGCGCCCTCGGTATCCACGATGATAAGATCCTCGACTCCGACCGTGGCGATGATCTTGCCCTCCTGGCCCATGATGAGCGAGTTCGTCGTGTCTATGCCGAGATGTGTGCTGCCCTTGACGCTATTGCCCGAATCATCACAGACCGCGAGGTCGTGGACGGTCTTCCAACTGCCTACGTCATTCCAGCCGAAGTCGCCGGGGATAACCAGGATATCCTGCAGCTTCTCCATGATGCCGTAGTCGACCGATATGCGCTGCATAAGGTCGTATTCACGGAGCAGCACTTCCTGCTCCTGATCGGTCCCGATGGCGTCGCGGATGCGCATGAGCCGCTCGTAGATCTCCGGCAGGTGCTTTTCGAACAGCGTGAGGATCGTGGGGATGCTCCACAGGAACATTCCACTGTTCCAGAGGTATCTGCCGCTCTCGACGTACTCCGTTGCGGTTTCCAGGTCGGGCTTCTCCGCGAAGCGTTTGGCGTAGTAGACGTCGCGTCCGTCCACGTTGCGAAAGACGCCGTCGCACTCGATGTACCCGTAGCCCGTCGCGGGCTCCGTGGGCTTGATGCCGATGGTGACTACGTGACCCTCCGCGGCAAGCTTCTCGCCCGCCTGGACGATCCGACGGAACTCATCATAGTTGCCGATGTAGTGATCGGCCGCAAACGTGCCCATGACCGCGTTCGGATCCACACGGCTGAGATAGATCGCCGCCAAGCCGATGCACGGGGCGGTGTCGCGCCGGAACGGATCGATAAGCACGCGCTCACAGCATCCGGGGATCAGGTGGCGGATCAACTCGGCCTGGTGCGTGTTCGTGATGATGTATACGTTGTCATCGCCGACGATCTCGCCGAGCCGTTCGACCGCCTCCTCTACCAGCGGCTTCTCGCCCGTCAGAGCGTGCATCTGCTTCGGAAAACTCTCTCTGGACGCCGGCCACAGCCTCGTGCCGCCGCCGCCCGCCATTATGACAGCGAACATGTTCTCTAGTCGGTCTCCTTCCGTGGGAATGGTCTGCGGTATCTGCTCAGCTTATACCCCATATGGCGAAGGTTCACCCATCGAGCAAGCGGATAACCCGCTCCGGTGCACATTATACCACGAACAGGTGCGTGGATGTGGGCGGACGCGCATGAGGCCGGGGTTCGAGGCGGCTCGTCGGGGTGGTACAAATGTAAGCAGGGCGCGGTGGTTCTTACGTTCCACCACGCCCTAGCGGTTGGGCAACCGATCAGTATGCTCCCTGCTTCGATCCTCGCAAGCCGGAGGTCACAAGCTGTGCGATAGGTACTGTCAGCTTCAGTATGCCCTTATCGCGAACAACTCAAACCATCAGACCGAGCTAGAGCACATTTCGTAAGCTGAACTCCGCCATGTAGGAGGGGATTCCTCGCTTCGTTTCTAAGGAACCTCGCACCGTCAGCTTTGAGTAGTCATGGCCGTCCTTCGATACGCTCCGCTACTCAGGACTGACGGGTTTCCATGTCCCGATGAACCCACCCCGCCAGCCCTGACACGACTGGCGGAGTTTCTGCCCGAGACAACCGCGCTTGCTGTGCAGTAACATGCTCAGAATGACACGCTGTCTCAGACTTGCCTGAGACTCATCAGATAGGCTGGTTGAGCGGCTTGTCCGCACCGAGCGTCCCGGTCTGAAGCGCATTCATCCCCGAGGCGAGGGGATTCCTCGCGTGGCTGCCGTCTCTCGAGACGACAACGGTGAACAAATTGAGAAGCCCGGTAAGCTCGAACACGCGGTGTATCCTGGGACTCCTGCAGGATATCACCATGGAGATGCCCTGCTCTCTGGCGTTGAACCACATCGTAACCAGCGCACCAAGACCGGTGCTGTCGATGTAGTCCAGGTCATCCAGGTTCACCACAAGCTTCCGTCGAGACTTCTTGAGCCACGATTTCCCATATTGGGCCAGTCTGGGACTGGTGTACGAGTCCAAGTCTCCCGACAGCTTCAGCACCGTCGTTCCGGCGTGATCCAACACGCCGATTCTCAGCACATCGTCCATGATATTCGGCCTCCTTTCGGAGCGCCGGACTGACAGAATGAACCGCATCTACTGAATGATGTAGGTCAATGTGACGGTGGCATTCACAGTCACCTCACCCGGGAAGATTGGCGTGGCGGTCCCCGTCTCAGCGGCGACGCCACGGAAAACGGGAAATGGCGGCGGCATGACGCCTACTCCGCCCTGCTGCACCTGATGCACTCGCACCAGTCTGACGCCTAGTGCCTGCGCCATGGTCCTGGCATTCTCTGTGGCATTGTCGACTGCCTGCCGGAGTGCATTCTGCCGGGCAGCATCCTCATCCCGAAGTCGAAAGTCGACACTCTCTACAGTGTTCGCCCCGGCTCCTACTGCGGCATCGATGATCCGCGGCACGAGATTCAGGTTCTCAGTCCGGACGCTGACTGTGTTGACGACTCTGTAACCCACGATCGGCGGCTCTCCCCGCTGGTCCTCGTCCTCGAAACGCCTGATCGGGTAGATCTGGAAAGTTGCGGTTTCGATCTGGCGCTCTGGGATATTCAGAGCCCTCAGCGCATTTATGACTCTAGTAACAATTGCTGCATTCTCTTCTCTGGCCTCGGCGGCCGTCGTGGCCTCCGTCTGCACACCCAGTCTGACTACAGCTAAATCCGGACGGGCTCGCGCCTCCGCGTCCCCCACCGCGGTCAAGGTGTTCGGCTGCTGAGTAGTCGTGCCTTGAGCATATGCCGTCACCGTGGGCACAACCGTCATCGCCACTGTCGATAGAACAACCAGAAACGCCAAACCGAGCAGATTAGACCTGCTATTGTTGATCTTCATCTTACATCTCATCCTTTGCAGATACAGTTATTAAGCGCCTTCGACCATTAACTCTAGCATTGACGCCGCAAAGGGGCGTGTAACCTGAACAGTACCTGCCGAAAAAACCCCTGATACGGGGAACACAAAGGAGAATCGAGACGGGTATCTGTCCGGAGCTGTCATCTGCAGTGGCGGATGTTCTCCGATCACCTTGCTGACACCGGCTCTCCGCGACTGTATGACTCACTTCCCTTGCCCGTCGGACCAGTCCGACGTTACCGTAGCAAGTACCATTCGCGAAGAGCCGGTGCGCATCGGTGGGCTCCGGTCAGTTGCATTCAATGATTACCCATCGCGAGAGAACCTCAAACCCCGCACACAGCATGTGCCGGCTGAGGATGACTGCCCGAACGGATACGATCCTTGATCACTCGAACAGGCGGCTGACCGAACCATCGGTGTGCACGCTTCGGATGGCCTCCGCGATCAACGGAGCGATACTGACCACGGCAATCTTGTCCGGATGCTTCTCAGGGCCGAGAGGAATGGTGTCGGTGACGATGACCTCTTTGATGGTAGGCTTGGCGAGGTACTCCATCGCCCTGCCGACCAGCACCGGATGGGTCGCCATGACGTAGACCTCCGGCTTCGCGCCGTTCTCGATCAGGGCGACTACACTCCGATCGATTGTTCCGCCGGTAGTGATCATATCATCGATGACCACCGGAGTCCGCCCGCGGATATCCCCGACTACATGCGCCACTTCCGGCTCCTCCGGCCCGAGCCTGCGCTTGTGTATGATCGCGACCGGGGCGCTCAGCCTGCTTGCGTATTGCGTGGCGAGCTTGACCCGCCCGGCATCGGGCGAGACCACGACGAGATCCTCGATCCGTTTCGCCGCCATATACCGTGCGAGTACGTTCACCGCGGTCAGATGATCGACAGGGAATCCGAAGAACCCCTGGACCTGCGCCGAATGGAGATCGACCGTGATCATGCGGTCGACGCCGACGGTGGTCATCAGGTCGGCGACCATGCGAGCTGTGATCGGCTCGCGGCCCGCCGCCTTCTTGTCCTGGCGGGCGTAGCCGTAGTATGGGACGACGGCCGTGATTCGTCCGGCGGATGCGCGCTTGAGCGCATCGGTGATCACCAGCAACTCGACCAGGTTCTCGTTCACCGGCGGGCAGGTCGGCTGCACCACAAAAGCATCTGTTCCTCGAATGCTCTCGTGGATCTGCACGCGAATCTCACCATCGGGGAACCTGGAGACCTCCATCGCGGCGGTACCCAGCCCCAGGTACTCCGCAATCGCGGCGGACAGGCAGGGATGGGCATTGCCCGAGAACACCGCCATCTCGCCGGCGCACGTCGGGGCGGATCTCAAGCTGCGACCTCCAGTTCGTTGTGGATCTCAATCACGCCCATGACCTCACGAACTGCACGCTCGGCCGCATCCCTGGCGGTGTCTGAGTCTACACGCCCGCGCAGTGTGACGATCCCGCCTTCGACCGACACATCGATGTCCTTCGGGGTCACGGCGCTGTTGAGCTCGATCAGCTCGATGGCGTCCTTACGGATCTGCTCGCTCGTCCGGAATACGCTGGCCTGCGATGGGCCGATGATGCTGCTGTCGTACTCTTCCTGCATGGCGAATAGCCCTCACGTGCTGTATGATCGGATTCCCGCGCTGCGTCACTCCGAGCGAGGAAACCGGCGGCCGGATTCCCCGCTCGGAGTGACAACCTCGAAGAAGCAAGTCGATCGAGTACTCACTTCCGGCTCGTAGTGTAGGGAGAGACGCACGAAGATGAGCCGCTCTGATTTACCCGGCATCGAGCAACGTGAAAACGAAGTGGCTGTCCGCGATTGCAGGAGGGGATTCCGATCCCCAAACTCGTGGCGTTACGTGGGCATTCGCGGCTGGGAAGTCGCTCCTACATGGCGGCATTCATGGGACGGGGATGGCGGCTCACAGGACGAACTTGCACATCTCTTCGGCGGCATCGAATGTATACCCGGAGGGAAGCGCGCTGAGCGCATACATCACCGAGTCGGACGCGCCGCGCCTTTGTGCATGTCGAAGCAGGTCTTCGCGTGTCGCCGGAAACGAAGCGTCGGCCAGCACATCGATGATCTGATTGCTGCACTCTATGCGGGCGTTCTCGCACACCTCCGTGATATCCCGGTAGATCGCACCGTCGGCCAACTGGTCCAGGCTCACGACAACGGCCTCGGAAGCGTCGTTCATCTCGGCGTAGTCCAGAAGATCCTCCTTCGTCGCCGGGAACGCCATGCCCCGGAGGGCTTCGAAGATCTCGCTACTGCAGTAGAGCGGCATAGGACACCTCTTTCCGCGTGATAATTCAGGTATTCCCTGTACCGCGCGGTTGCTAAACTAGCGCTGCCGAGTGGACTTGAGAAAGGCATGCTGCTCCATGGAATAGCCGATGTTGCGCATACGTAAGGACAGATGTGAACAGACACACCGTCGGAGGGGTACGGACGGGGAATTGCGATGCCGGCGGATACCGGTGGCAGTCCTTAGGCCCAGCCGCGCCGCTCTACTTCGGCGCGGCCATGGCAACTGTTTCAGCGGTAATGCTCTGGATCTTCTTCCGCCGGGGAGTTACTTGTACCGCCACGTGATTCGACCACGCGTGAGATCGTAGGGGGACAGTTCTACGGTCACCCTGTCGCCGGGAAGTATTCGGATAAACCTCATGCGCATCTTGCCGGATACGTGGGCGAGAACCTCGTGTCCGTTCTCGAGCCTGACCCTGAACACCGCGTTCGGCAGCGCTTCCTCAACGACACCGTCTACGCGCATGGCTTCCTCTTTCGGCATATTTCGTCTCACCTCCCCTCGGCGGATTCATAGGTCAGCCGGTCAGCAACCAGCCGCACAATAGCTGCTTTCGCCGCGCATGCGCCCAAATCCTTCACTCCTGCGCACAACTTCCTGCGATGATGCCGGTTTCCTGGAATGAGTATACCCGGCTCTGCAGGAGATCCTGTTTGCATGCGGGTAAACTACACTGACAACTGCGACATATCCCGCTTGATCCATTGAGGGAGCAGCATGTTCCGGATAGTAACCTACAACATCCGCTCGGGACTGGGCATGGATGGTATGCGCTCCATACGCCGCATAGCCAACGTGCTCGTTGATCTCCGACCCGATATCGTATGTCTCCAGGAGGTAGACCAAAACGTGCCGAGAAGCTGGCTGGCGAACCAGCCGAAGTTCCTCGGGATGAGGCTCGCGATGCAGGCCGTATTCCAGCGCAACATCTCGTTTGGCGTGGGAGGCTACGGCAACTGCGTGCTCGTGAAGCCCCGGGCAGGCCACTGCCGCTGCCACAGACTGCCCGGAGGAGGAGAGCCGAGGGGCCTGCTCGAAGTCGAGACGCACATTGACGGCTCAGATATCACCGTGTGCTGCACTCATCTCTCGACGGATCGCGATGCGCGGGAGTCCCAGGCACGAAATGTGGCGGAGATACTGGCGACCATTCGGCGCCCCAAGATACTCTGCGGTGATATGAACGATGTGGTCGGCTCGGGCGCGCTCGATGCCATCATGGCCGACCCGATGCTCCAGGACGCGGCGATCAGCGCGAACAGCCTGACGCCGACGTTCGGGACGAAGGAGGCGGGCCGGCGGATCGACTTCGTGCTGGCAGACCGGCGATTCGCCGTGCAGTCGTACAGAGTCGTAGAAACGAATGCATCGGACCACCTGCCGGTCGTCGTGGATCTGGAACTGGCGGAGTAATGTCAGTCGCCGGTGGCGTGATCGAAGGGGCGGCGGATCGCGTAGTATCCGGCGGCGCGAAGCTCATCGGCCATGTAATGCGATGCGTTCCGCGAGTGCGAATGGATGACGAACGCCGTCCGGCGTAGATGCTCAGGCTTGTGCTTGATGATCCAATAGACCACACCCATCCCGGACTCCTCGACCTCGGGATCGGTCTGCGTCGTCCATCCGAGATCGTAGTCAAGATGCACCTCGTCCCACGGCTCCGACAGCCGTCTCACACACTCCGCGGCGCTCTTCGCCCAGACCGCTCCCGGGTGCACGCGCAGGAAGGCATGCGCCCGGACAGAGCTGTCATCCAGGAACAGGATTCGTCGTGTCGATCGCTCCAAGCCAGGTCTCCTTGCGGGTGCCGCGTCCATATCACCGTATCCACCAAACACCGCGTGCAATCCTCCTAGAACAGAGGCAGGCGAAGGACTCGGGCGGGCTCACAGTCTACGTCCGCACTCACCCGACGACGAAAGATCGGGTCTCGCGCATTGAGAAGGAGATCAAGACGCTCGACGGACTGTTGAGCAGATAGACTGTGTATAGGAGGGGTTTTCCGGGCGGTTCGTGCCCGGCAACCCCGAACCTACCACCCGGATGTATCAGCATAGGGAACGGGCGTTGTCCCGTTTCGCCGGTTGCAGGTATCCACCCGCGGAACGGCACGGCGGCACGTTCCCTCCGGTAGCATTCGCTCCGCTGGTGTATCCCCATCACCACGGAACGCGGCGGCGGGCGTTCCCTACGAGGGATATCGGAGGGCTTCGGTAGCGCCACTCCGTTCTGCTACCGAGGTATCTGCAACTCGACGCACGGTGGATCGTTCTCACACGCTGATGATCTTGCCGAGAACGTAGTGCTTTCGGTCCGGGTACCAGAAGATGCGCGCGTTTTCGATCTCGGTCACCGATCCGTATGAGCCGACCTCCGTGCGCCTCATGGGGCCGATGGCGACTCCCTTGCTCCTCATGTAGGTGTGGGGCGTGCCGAACTGGATCGGCTGGCGGGCCATTCCGTCATAGACACCGACCGCGATGAAAAGCTCCTGGCGGTTGACCGTGTAGTCGGTCGGGCCGCTCCCGCCGTAGCCCGTGCCGTCGTTGTTGTAGAAGAAGAGGACGTAGCGCCCGTCCCGGAGGCGAAAGATCGGGCATGGGGCGATCGGGTTCTTGACCATCTCGCCGTAGTCGTGATAGTGCAGGGGCTCGGGATTGCTCCAGGTGCGTCCGTTGTCCCGGGAGATCGACCAGCCGATGTAGCCGTTGAGCGTCCGCATCGTGCAGAACATCCCGCCATCCGGCATGAGGACGACTGCCGGCTCCTGCGCGACGGAGACCTCCGGCCGGTCCTTGCGAGAGACCCTCAGCCCGACGCCTTGCGGCATGACCGTCTCCACAACGAAGTTCCGAGGATCAGGCTCGGTCAGCCAGTTGGTGAACCGGAAGAAGTTGACCACGGAATCGATCTTGAAGAGCGAAGGCCCCTGCCCGCTTGCCCAGCGGGTAAACCCAGCGAAGGGCACGTCGTCGTGATCGAGGATCACCGGGTTGGCGACGATCCAGTTCGGCGGCACGGACGGATCGGGGTTGTCGAGCGGCGAACGGTCGAACGGGATATCCACCGGTTCGCTCCACGTCTCTCCACCGTCGTCCGAGACCCTGACCCGCATCACGCCGGTCGTATCCTCCCGCGTATCGGTGACGCCAATGTTCTTGTTGTAGCCGACGATGATCCTCCCGCTCCGCGGATCGACTATCGGGAACGACCAGCTTGCGAGACCGGTCCCCGCCGGGTCGCCGGGCTGAGCGCCGTCGAGTACCCTGGGACGCGACCACGAGCGTCCACCCGTATCGCTGATGGCGTAGACGATGCGCTGGTCAGGCGCATTCTCATGGGTGGCCATCGTCCACGTGGCGAAGAGCCTTCCGCTCGGCAGGACGACGACGTGCACGTGCTGGTTCTCCGCGTCAGGGGTGTTCTCCCCCTCAGGGAGGTAGATGATGTAGGTGGGCTGCGTGCGCTCGTACTCGACTTTCGGTTCGGGCTCCTCAAATCCCATTGGTATCACCTCGGAACGGCGGGCGATGGTTTGATCTTTCATTCCCGCGCGCGGTCGGTCTCAATCCCCGGCAGAGCCCCGGCGCAAATGTGGGAACACTCCGTTTACGGAGCATATCACATCATCGAGAAGGGAGCACCGACATGGATCTCAAGACCAAGGAGTTGATCGGCATAGCGGCGTCATACGCGGGCAACTGCGAGCAGTGCCTCGCGTACCACATAGACCAGGGCCGGCGCGCGGGGCTCACGAAGCAGGAGATCAAGATAGCGATCCGGATAGCGGACATCGTCAAGCAGGCGTCGGCGTCGTTCCTGGACGATCTGATCTCGGAGACGCTGGAAGGCTTCGAGAAGGAACAAGCGGCGTGAAGTCCGAACTCAGGTAGTGTTCCGCTAAGTCGAAGACGCGGGTTCTGAACTCAGCGGAACTCCGGGCTGCGCTGTTAGGTCGGGGCCGACGATCCGACTCAGCAGCGCAGCGGTGTCGAGAGGAGGATGTCGTCCATGGCCGAAGAGACGAAAGCACGGGTGAAAGAGATCATCGCGGCACTGCGCAAGGCATATCCGGACGCGAAGGTGTCGCTGGACTTCTCAACGCCTCACGAGCTTCTTGTGGCCACCATCCTCGCGGCACAATCGACCGACGTGAACGTCAACAAGGTGACTCCGGCTTTGTTCCGCAAGTACCGGTCTCCGCAGGACTTTGCCGATGCCGATCCGCGGGAGTTGGAGCAGATCATCCACTCCACCGGCTTCTTCCGCCAGAAGGCGCGAGCGATCATCGAGTCCGCGCAGGACATCGTGAACTTCCACGGCGGCAAGGTACCCGACACGATGGAGGAACTCGTGCGGCTCCGAGGCGTCGGGCGCAAGACGGCCAACGTGGTGCTCAGCGCGGCGTTCGGCAAGCCGGGCCTCATCGTGGACACCCATGTCCTCCGGGTATCCGGCCGGCTCGGATTGGCGGACCCACGGCTTGTCGAGAAGAAAGACGCGGACAAGGTGGAGCGCGAACTCATGGAGGTCGTACCGGAGGAGGATTGGGCGAACTTCAGCAACCTCCTCGTCGCCCTCGGGAGAGCGATCTGCACCGCGCGCAGCCCTCGTCACGAGATATGCCCGGTCCTTCATCTCTGCCCCACCGGTCAGAAGGCAATGAGCGCGAGATGATCGCGCGGCGGACGCATCACCATGCTGATGGCGAGGGTATCACCATACCGGTGGTGCGAAGTGATGAACCGGGAGCGTGAGCGGGCGATCGAGATATTCCACATCCTCGACCGGGAGTACCCGGGCGTCGGGCCGACGATCAACTTCTCGAACCCCTTCGAACTGCTGATCGCGTCGATGATCGGCGCTCGCGCGACTGATGAAAGCGTCAACCGGACCACGAAATCCCTCTTCCGGAAGTACCCCGACCCGCAGGCCCTGGCGCGCGCCGACTACGAGACGCTGGTCGATGAGCTGCGCAACGTCGGTCTGGCGGAACCAAAGGCCCGCTACGTCATCGAGGCATCCCGCATCCTTCTGGATAGGCATGACGGCAAGGTCCCCTGCTCGATGTCCGAACTGCTCGAGCTTCCGGGAGTCGGGCGCAAGATCGCGAGCATGGTGCTCGGCAATGCATGCGGTCAGCCGGCGATGATCGTCGATACGCACGTGAACCGGGTGTCGAACCGCCTCGGACTGACGACCTCGACCAATCCGGCCATCGCCGAGCGCCAACTCAAAGAGGTTCTCCCCGAGCAGTACTGGACCCGCTGGAACTTCCTGATGATCGCCCACGGACGAGCGATCTGCACCGCGCGCAATCCCAGGCACGATGTCTGCGTGGTACTCCACCTTTGTCCCACCGGCCAAGCCGCGTTGCGGACTCGCGCCGCCTGATCGATCCCCGGACTACCCTAAGCTTTTCCAATCCTCCCGCCGATAATCATGGTAACAGCCTCGGCCGTTTTTGCCGGTAGTTTTGCCGGGCTGTCCCCATGATTCCTTAAGGAGGAGATTCGCACATGCAAGCGGTCATACTGGCCGGCGGTAAGGGAACACGCCTACATCCTCTTACCTCCAGCACACCCAAGCCGATGGTCAACCTCTTTGACAAGCCGGTACTCGAACACACTATTGAACTACTCAAGCAGCACGGAATCCGCGACATCGTCATCACCCTGGCATACAAGGCCGATCAGATCATCAACTACTTCGGCGGCGGCACCAAGTGGGGTGTGAACATCCAGTATGCGCTGGAAGACGTGCCGAAAGGCACCGCAGGAGGACTGCGGAGCCTCCAACCCGTGCTCAGCAATACATTCGTAGTCATCTCAGGCGACGCTGTCACCGACTTCGATCTGTCGTCCGCCCTGAGCTTCCACAGACAGAAATCGGCGATCGCCACTATGCTGCTCTACAGTGTAGACGACCCATCGCAGTTCGGCATCGTCGAGACCCAGCCCGATGGAAAGATCCAGCGCTTCCTGGAGAAGCCGAAGCCGACCGAGACGTTCACGAACACCGTGAACACCGGTATCTATATCCTCGAGCCGGAATTGATCAACTGGATCCCGTTCGAGACGGTATACGACTTCAGCCGCGACCTGTTCCCGCGCCTCCTCCAGAACCAGGAGCCGTTCTACGCCGTCCGAGCGGAGGGCTACTGGTGCGACGTTGGCAACCTTGCCCAGTATCGGAACGTCCATTTCGACGCGATGACCGGCAAGGTCAAGCTCAACATACCCGGCGCTCAGGTGACTGACGGCCTGTGGCTCGGCCAGGACGCCTCGGTCCATCCATCGGTGAGACTGGTGTCGCCGCTCTACGTGGGCAGCGGAACCTGCATCGAGAAGGACGCCGAACTCGGAAGGTTCGCGGTCGTCGGCAACATGAGCCTGATCAGGGAAAAGGCACAGGTTGCGCAGAGCGTGATCGGCGCGCGGACGATGGTCGGCCAGAACTCGCAGGTATTCGGATCGGTTCTCGGGAACGGCTATAGGCTCGCGGACGGACGGCATCTCGATGACGAGATAGTGGTCCCTGATGACAGCTCCAGCGAGCTGAGAGCCGACATCGACTCGCGGCACCTGAGTCCGGTCCTGACCGATAGTCAGGTGATCGCTTGGTCCGGGCTGGAAGTGCTCAGGCTTGCGAACATGGAATCGAGCCGCGCTCTGGCGGCATAGTCTGAGGCTGAAATCCCGAGAGGGTGAGGTCAACAATGAGAAGGGCAGGCCCGACATCAATCATACCGGGCCTGCCCTTAGTTCGTTTCAGATCACAGCGAGCTCGCTACTCGGCCTTCATCTGCCAGCATTCGATCATAGTGGCCATGCACTGGTCCACTCCCTCGGCGCTGTCGAGATGAAAGCCGCGCTCGCACTCATAGCGCATCAACTCACGCTGAGGGAAGGGAGACTTGCCGCCCTTCACGATTTTGTACCGGGCTCGGAGATGCTTGCACGCATCCCGAACCGGTTTCAGGTCGGTCTGTCCTGACATGGCTGCTCTCCTCGATTAGAATCGGAGTCCCAGGCTGGCCTGAGCTTCGTACTCCGTCTTGCCTTCAAGGTACATGCGGTCCTGCTCGTATGTGGTCAGGGTCCCGCCGAGATACAGGTTGAAGTCCGATCCAACTTGATGCTTGTAACCTATCCCGTAGACATTCGTGGTCAGGAGCGACGCCTCACGGTACTCGTCGAGCTTGTAGCTGGTCGTGACCGATGAGTGCGCAGAGAGTCGGTAGTCCACACCAACCTCGGTGACCTCGCTGCGCTTGCCGACGAGATAGTTGTCCTTCATCGCGAAGCCGCCCTTGACCTTCAGCTTGCCGAAGTCCGTCAGCAGGCCGACCTTGCGACTGTTCTCACGCAACACGACGCCCTGCTTGTCCTCGGGGTTGACGCTGTAGTCGCCGGTCAGCTTCACCAGTCCGCCCGAGTCCAGGACCACTCCGACGTTCACGCTGTTGAGGTCTTCCTGGCCGATCGTCTCTCTCTGCTTGTAGCCGGCCGAGACCTCGATGAACTTCGAGGGCTTCGTCGCCGCGCTGACATCGGTCACCTTCGATACTATCATTCCGTCGGACTCCAACTCCCTGTATCCCCCGGCGATGGTAGTGTGGTCGAACGGCTTGAGCGTGAGTCGGGTCTCCTTGGTGAGGTTCTGCGTATCATCCGTACCCCTCAGCCCGAACGCTGCCGAGAGGGTCACCATCTTGTGCGGATTGGCCTGCAGTTGCAGATTGCCCACCTGCTCGTTGCCCCGAATCTCGGACTCGCGGTCGGACCAGTCCATCTTCACGTCGAGATACGACAGCGGCTTCGACGCAACCTTGATCGCATGCCCGAACTCCGAACCTTCGACCTCGGAGTCGCGGTGGGCGATATCCATCTCGAGACTGAACCTGGCGGATGGCTTGGCGGTCAGCTTCATGGACTCGGTTGCATCGGATCCGTTCTCCTCAGTGTTGCGGCGAGCAGCGCTCACGTCTACGCGCAGTGCAGTGGTCGGTCGAGCACTCACGCTCACCATCTCACCAGTGTCCTTGCCGCCTTCATCGTGGTTCAGACTGGTCACACCAGCCTTGACGTTCAGCACTTTGGATGGATCCTTGTCGATATCGACTCCGGCGATTGACTTGTATGGAGCGGAAGAAGGACTCTGACGCACGTTCACATCCATGTTGGCGTTGATCTGACTGCCGATCTCGGTCGAGTCTTTCTGTGTAAGCTTTGTATCGACCGTCACGGTGTCGCTCGGCTTGGCGCTCACCTTGAGTTCGTTGGTCGTGGTTCGTGATTCATCGCTCCCCGTTTCGGTCAACACGTTCTCGTGCGTCGCACTAGCCGAGAGCTTCGCGCTGAGCTGGTGTTCGAGCTTCACGGAGTCGGTGGTCGTCTTCGTTCCGTCAGCATCCGGGCGTTCCTTCGCCATCTCGGTGCGCGAGACATTGAGCTTCGGAGCATCCTTGTCGTTGAATGCTACGGCGTAGGTGTTGGTAGTCGTGACCTCGCCTTCCTTGGCGCCGGCAAGCTCCTCGGTGCGCTTCGTGGACGCGTTGAGCTTGAGCGACTCGCTGATGCTGTATACCGCTCCGAGGTCCATGATCTCTGCGCCGGGCTTGAGCTTGTACTCCTTGTACTCCTTCGCGCCGGTGAAGTGCTCGCCGATCCGGCTGTAGGAGGTGGTGAGGCTCAGGCCGCCGATATCCGTGCTGCCGCCGAGTTGTACGGCCGCGCGGTCAATAAACGATGCGTCCGCCGCGTCCTGACCGGGAGCATCCGGCGTGAACAGGAACATGGACTTGATCTCTCCGCTCTCGAGCTTGGTGTTGCCGGTGAGTCCAAGAATCATCAGGTCGGACGTCTGTTTCGGGTCGGCGCCGGCCTGCTTGTAGAGGGCGGTGAACTGCAGGCTGTTGTTCTGTTTCCTGAGCAGGTCGAGAGTGAGCGGCAGGCTGACCGCCGACACATTCCTGGTAGCCTTCTTCGGATCGTACTTGTACTCGACCTCGATGACCGCGCCGTTCGGAACGGGCTTCGTGAACGTCAGCACGCCCGAGGCGTAGTCGATCTGATAGTCGACGTTGCGCTCGACCCGGTGGTTGTTGATGGTGATGCTCTCGCTGTTGCGGTCAACCGGCTTCCAGGAGAGAGTGTATGGCCCATTGGCGCTCTTGCCGAACAGGATGTCCCGGGTGCCGTCGAACATATTCTGAGGCGCCTGCATGGAAGAGACGCCGGTGAGTCCGGTGTTGGCGATGCGCCCCGGGATCTCCTGGGCGTATGCACCGGGCGAAAGCAGTATCAGTATGTAGATGTAGACGAATGATCGCGCTAGAACTCGATAGCCGTACATGACGCGAATCGCTCCTCTTTCCTTACTGTCTTGCCGTAATATTTGACGTCCGAGCGCGCCTCAAGGTTTCACGAATCAGGCTGCCCTGCCTCGTTCACCAAGCTGTTAATATCTTATCACAAGTGGTGTTGGAGAACAAGACAGCCGAGGGAGTCCGCCGGCCCCGCCGCGCTCAATCCGCCGTCCGCAATCCGATATCCGAAATCCACAATCCGCAATCCACAATCCGCAATCGAATCAGACTCCCTGACTCTTTACCCACGACCTCCCGCCCGCGGAACGCTTCCGCTCGGGATACCGCTCACGGTCGCCTGAGATACCCTCATTCCTATATTCGGGAGTCAGCGGCCATATCTTCCTCGCTATGATTGACAGTCCGCGCCGGCCCATACGCTCGACCTTGCCCTCGATGATCAGTCCGGGGCTGTTGAAGACCACCGGCCCGTACTGCTCGTAGACCTTCGGGAAGATAACCGTATCCACCAGGCCGAACTCGTCGCTTCGCCAGGGTCTTCCGGCAGAAGACCGTCTGATGGCAGATCGGCAAGTCGGTCGTCGGCATCCACCTCGAGCAACTCGGGGTTAGGTGCAATGGTCTCTCACGCTGAACCTTGATAACCGGATATGATGGAGCTTGGTGGGGTCGTTCGTGCGCGCAGTGCAATCTCGAACAGTCGTAGCCGGCATCTACGCTCTTCGGCGTCTGAGAACTGCATGATGCCAAAGAGTTCTTCGTTGTCTGTTCGGTGAGATCGCTCAATGATACCATTCCGCCAGGGAGACCTGAGCTTGCATGTGCAATGACGTATGTCAAGAGACATGAGGCGCTTCCGGATGGCAGTGCGTCTTTCCCTGTGCTTCGCAGAGCGCATCATGAGCTCCATTGCGTTATCGGTCCATACCAGCCATCTTCAGGCGATCATTCTCGCGCCTTAGCCTGCGGTTCTCCTCCTCAAGGGTCTCTGCCTTCGCAGATCCGGACCCCTTGGACTCCTCTGTGCTTCCTTATCCATTCCCAGAGCGTCCACACGCCTACGCCAAGATCGCCTCCAATCTCTGCTACGCTCCGGTCGCCCTCAAGCGCCAGGAGGAACGGTCACCGATAACCCATAACCTTCGCGCTTCCCTACCACCAGTTCTCCGCCGGCGGCGCGCCATGCGTCATGCGCTGGTTGTGGAACGGCTGATACCGCCACTGCTCACTGATCTCATCGATCTTCCTGAGGTCCTCAGGATCGATCTGCACATCCGTCAACCCGTAGATCGGCTCGAAATGCTCGGACTTGCTGCCACCCATTAGGATCGTCGTCACCACCGGCTTCGAGAGCAGCCACAGGAACGCGAGTTGGTTCATGCCGATGTTGTTCTTCTCGGCGATGGCGCGCAGTCCGTCGAGCAAGCTCCACACATCGTCCGTGAGCTTCTTCTGGTAGTTCTTGAGTCTGTAGAGCCGCGAGCCTTCCTCGAAGCCCTCGCCCTTCTTGATCTTGCCGGCCAGGATCCCTCCGCTAAGCGGACCGTAGATCAGCGTGCCGATGTTGAACCGCTCGCAGAACGGGACTGTCTCGTTCTCGACGACGCGGTCGATGATGTTATACCGGCACTGGATCGAGACGAGCGGCTCCCAGTTGTGCAGCGCGCTGACCCCCAGCATGTGCGCCATCTGCCACGCATAGTGGTTGGAGACGCCCACGTAGCGGATCTTGCCCTGCTTGACGAGCGTGTCGAGCGTGGACAGCACCTCCTCCACCGGCGTGTTGGGGTCGGGATGATGCAGTTGGTAGAGATCGATGTAGTCGGTCCGGAGGCGTCGGAGGCTGTCCTCGACCGCCTGCATGATGTGGACGCGCGAGCATCCGCCGCCGTTCGGACGATCGTACATCGGAGCCCAAAACTTGGTGGCGAGGATGATCCGGTCGCGCCTCCCCTTGAGGATCTTGCCGAGGATCTCCTCGCTCGCGCCTTTCTCATAGGTGTCCGCGGTATCGAGGAGGTTCACCCCCATCTCCATCGCACGGTCGACCAGCTTCGAGGCCTCGGTCTCGCCGAGACGTGTGGGGAAATCCATACAACCAAGCGCGAGCCTCGATACCTCGATGCCCGCGTTGCCTAACTTGACATATTGCATTGTTCGCTCCTGCCTGAACACGCCTGACCGGTCGATCGGTCTGACGGGTCGTAGTGTCACAGACCCTGTTAGCCAACCGTTCCTATATCCCCTGCCGTATCAGCCGCCGAGCGTTACGTCCTGCTGCTCGTACCACCGCAGGGCCTCGAAGAACTGCTCCGGGGTGAAGTCGGGCCACAGATCGTCCAGCACGTAGATGTCGGAGTAGACCGTTTGCACGGGGAGAAATCCGCTGAGGCGCCGGCGCCCACCCCATCGGACCATGAGGTCGATCCTGGAGACATCGCACGAGCCGATGCACTCCTTGAACAGCTTGCGGGACCTCTCGCCGGATCGGCTGTCGTCCTTCAGCGCCTGGCTCAGGTCCCAGTGCCAGTCGTAGTTCACGAGGAAATTCACCTTCAGACGGCCCTCGCCAAAGACCTGCCTGGTACGGAATCGCTTAAGCTCGGGAGGAAACATCGGCGAGGTGTCGTCGCCGACGACGAGCAGCGCCGTATCCTTGTCCATCGCTTCCATGACCGAGTCCACACACGCCTTCTGGAATGCGGCTCTCTGCTCAGGCGGACGCTTCGTATTGTCCTCGGTGAAGCCGTAGAGGGTCACCTCCTCTATCCCGAGTTCCAGGCAGAGTTGGCACAACTCGATACCCGGCGGGATGCCGTACGCATAGCCGGCTTCCTTCGGCATACCGCGCTGCTGTGCCCACCGGCGGTTGCCGTCAGGGATGACTCCGATGTGCTTGGGAAGACGCGTGAACTTGGGTAGATCCACTCGGCATGTCCTCGATTTCACTGGATGGATCGAGCGCCCGGTCAGGGCGGCTCACCCTACATTATACCCTCCGCTAACCAGGTTACGCCAGTGATTCCGGGAATTGTCGGCACGATAGTCTGAAGGCAACTGGATTCCTCGCTCCGCTCCTAGGCAACCTCGCACCGTCACCCCTGACTAGATCCGACCGTCCTTCGATACCCTTCGCTACTCAGGACTAGCGACGTTTCTGCCCGAAACAACTGCGCTTGCTGCGTGCTAACATGCTCGGAATGACAGACTATCGTGGGTTCATACGAGGCACTCGGGATCGGCAGAGGATGGAGGACAAGCATGTAGCCCGGCTCCTCGTGGGCGTCGAGTGGTCGCATAGCCCTGGAGCGTATCCCATCAGCCGAATTCCACCGCTGTAGGAGGGGATTCCGATCCCCGAAGTCGTGGCGTTACGTGGGCAATCGCGGCTGGGAAGCCACTCCTACAACATACGCTCCGGGGCCGCCGACCGCAGACAACAACCGACGACGCGCGCCGGATCGAAAACAGCAAGGCACACCCGGCGCTCGGCAGCCGCCTGGGGCGGCGCTGAGGAGTGTCGGGCGCGGATGAATGTGCTATAATGCCCCGGTCAACGGCATCATGCGCCTGAGACGGCCGCCGTCGAAATTCGTGGAACCGGATTATGAACATCTCGTCTCTACAACCTGAAGCACAGGAGCCGTTCAGCGTGACCGGAGGAATGTCCGATCGCACCGATTCCGAACTGATCGAGCGATCGAAGCGCGGAGACCACTCCGCATTCGAGGCACTCTTCAACCGGCATCAGAAGCGGGTGTATAACCTCATCTACCGCATGGTCGGCAACGAGCAGGACGCGGCGGACCTCACGCAGGAGGTCTTCGTTCGGGTCTACAACTCGCTGCACACGCTGAAGACGGGTGAAGCGCTCCTCGGCTGGCTGCGGACGGTCGCCGTGAACATAACCCGCGACCACGTTCGCAAGATGGCTCGCACCATCCGGGCTGAATCGCTCGACAGCAAGGTCCAACTGGACGACGGCGAGGTGGAGCGGGAGATCGAGGACTGGTCGGAGAATCCCGAGCGCACCTTCCACCGCAAGGATATGCAGGAAGCGGTGCAGCGCGCACTGAACTCGCTGTCCGACGACCATCGGACGGTGGTGGCCCTGCACCACATCGAGGGCGTAGACGTCAAAGAGATTGCCGACATGATGAAGCTGCCGGTCGGCACTGTGAAATCCCGACTGGCCCGCGCCAGGGAGGAGCTCAAGCGCAAGCTGGGACATTATGTGATGGAGTGATGGAGTGGTGGAGTGATGGAGCGCTGGAAGCCTAACACTCCACTACTCCAGTCCGCTACCTGCGAGGACTGAGATGAACTGCTGCAAGGTTCGTAACCGCATAGCTGACTACGCCGTAGGACTGCTGTCAGGCAGGGCGAAGGCCGATATTGAGTCTCACCTGGCGGAGTGCCCTGAGTGCCAGGCCGAATACCGACTACAGGAACAGGTCATGCTGATGATCGAGGAGGTGGACTCCCTCGAACCGCCTGTCGGCCTCTGGAACGGCGTCCACAACCGGATCAGCGCGACGCCGGTTCATCCGTCCGTGTGGAAGCAGCTCAAGGAGGGACACTACCGCCGGAGAGCGCGCTGGTCGGTCGGTTTCGCCACAATCGCGCTGACTGCGCTGATCCTGCATTCCACAACCAGCATTCAGCATCCGACGGCCGGCCCCGAGGCTCTGGAGTACGTCCAGGGCCACGCCATCTACGCCAGCCAGGACGTACTGGCGGACCAGACTGCGCTTTATTCCGCGACCGTGATGGCGGAGAGGACTCACACGCTCGAAGGTGAGACGCTTTGAGAACCAGATTCCATACAATCGTGATACTGCTCGCGGTTCTCGTCGGAGGAGTCGTCGTTGCCGGACGGAGCGGCATCCTGCCTAGACACGATGCATCCTGGATCGTGCGCCGGGCGCAGGAGCAGTCCGAGCGGCACAGCTTCTCCGCATCAGGGCAGACGCGTTTCTCGTGCCAGGGCAGACTGCTTCCGAGCGATGTGAAATTCACCCACATGCGCCCGAACAGGTGCCGGATCGAATATCTGTCCGGCCCCATGAAGGGCGTCCTCATCGGCAACGACGGGAAGAATAGCTGGCGGTTCGACCCCAGGACCGGACGTCTGGTGATTAGCGGCAATCGGAGCTGCGGGCGTCCCGCGGACAGACTACATCTGCTGCTCGAGAACCACAATGTCTCGCTGGAGGGCAAGACTCGGGTCGCCGGCAGGGAGGCATACCGCCTGGTGGTGCGGCCAAAGAGCTCCAGGCAGGTCAGGAAGCGCATGTGGATGGACACCCGCACCTTCGTCATCCTCCGACACGAGGACTACGACTCTCACGGCAGGCTTCAGTCATCGACGCGCTTCAACCGAATCCTGTTCGCAAAGAGCTTCCCGGACAAGCTGTTCCAGCCGCCTACGGGTCCGAGCATCAAGGTAGCCAAGCGCGCGTTCGACAGCGTGGAATCGCTCGATAGGCTCGCGAAGGAAGTGGGGTTTGCCGTCCGCGTGCCTGGATACGTCCCCGCAGGCTACAAGCTCGACGGCTACAGGATCCACGACTGCCCGTGCGACTGTCCGCACCGTTCGGCATACATCAGGTACTCCGACGGACTGAGCAGCATATCGATCTTCGAGTCGAAGGCGGGAAGCGGCTGTCAGAGCAAGGCGGGCTGCGGCACGTCCGAAGGGTCCAAGAGAGCCTGCGAACCGAAGAGGTCCGACCGAGGCGAGGTCGTCAGCTTCGAGAACAAAGGCATATCCTACGTTATCGTAGCCGATGTGGACAGCCGCGAACTCACGAAGATTCGAGAGTCGCTGCTGGACTGACCTCAACCGGCTGCACTGCCTTCATCGCCGACACCGCGAGCACCGAGATCGCGACGACCACCGCGCCGCCGTAGAAGGTCACCGGATACCCCAGCTTCGTCCACAGAAACCCGCCGATGATCGGCACCGTCACCGCCGCCGCGTGGTTTACCGACACGCCCATCGTGAGGCTGGGCATGATGTCCGCGGGGTCGGCGATCTTGTGCAGGTATGTGGTCAGCCCGATGCTCCCCAGGAACAGCAGGTTATCCGCGAAGTAGAGGCAGTACAGCACCGCGGGGACCTTGATCATCGCATATCCGATGAACACCGGTATGAGGAGGGCGTAGCAGACGATCAACACCGTTTTCTCACCGATCCTGTCGATCAGCTTTCCGACCCTCGGGGCAAGCAACAGGTTCGTAAGGTTATTGAGCATCATGAGCAGCGCGATTACTCTCAGCGGAGCATTGAACTGCCGCACGAGCACGAAGATCGCGAAGGTAATGAAAACCTGCTTCCGGCATCCCTCCAGGAAGACCAGCAGGTAGTAGAGCGAGTACTTCCGCTTCAGGACGAGCCTGGGCTTCTCCGCGTGCCCGATATCCTTTGATATCATGGAGACCGTGACCGCCCCGACTGCCACCGCGACTCCGGCGATGATGAAGATGCTGTGGTAGTGCAGTGACTTGGCAAGGATGAACACCATCAACATGCCGCAGATGGTGCCGAACGCGCCGACCGAGTTCATCTGCCCGAGTCGCCGTCCCTGGTTTCCCTCCTCAGCAAGACTGAGCACCATCGAGGGCGACAGAGGCATCCAGCCGTGGATGCCGACGCTCCAGATCAGCGAGAAGATGATCAGGGTCGTCACGCTGTCTACGAGGCAATAACCGCCCATCCCGAGCGCGATCAGGGACAGCGCGATCGATGCAAGGACCGGCTCCGCGACCCTCATGGTCAGCGCCGCGACGAACACCATGAGGAATCCGGGCAGTTCCCTCAGCGATTCCAGGATGCCCAACTGATCGGCCTTGAGGTTGAGCTTCTCTACGGCGAAGTTGTTGAACGTGGCGAAGTACGACCCCCAACCCAGCGATATGCAGAATATGGTAAATGCCAGCAGGCGCAGGTCGCGTGTACCCCTGGAGGCAAGAAACCTCACCTTGCCGAGGCCGTTTCCTCGAGTATTGATCGTCAACTGTCAAAGCCTTTCCGAACCGAGTTGGGGAAGTGACATATCTGTGAATTCTCGGCTATGCCGCCGCCCGTGGACCGTGCGCTCTCCATTATAGTCTGCGCCGGTACCCCCGGTCAATCCGCGCACACGAGCGCGCTCCGGATCCTTGCCCGCACGCTAAGCAAACGCCTTCGGTCGGGTACCCTACCCCAAGCCCCGTTTTTGACAAAAGCTTGACTTCGACCAAGAAACGGTCTATAATATCGCCATAGAACGTTCGGGGCAACGGCGTTCGGTCGCTTAACAGATGAGCCTGGGAGAGCTCCGGCTGCCGTATGCCGGCCCCCGCGAACATGTCGGCAGTAGAGCTTTTCTTCAGGATTCCCGGCGCTTTACCGATAATGATACGGGTGAAGTCCCAGATTCCATATCACCGCGCGGTTCACTATCACTGAGGGGTATCGACTGGTGCTGATCCAGGATCAATCCCAACACCAACAGCAGCGCATAGATCCCAAGATCATAATGGCCAACACGGTGCTCCAGCTCTCGAGCCTGGAACTCCAGCAGGCCATCGAGCAGGAACTCATCGAGAATCCGGCCCTCGAGGCAGAGGACGAGGACCCCTGCTCCGGCTGCGAGTTGGCTCCGTTCGGATGCAAGGACTGCAGCGTCAAGCAGCAGAGAGATCTCAGCGACAGCGACCTGACGATTCACGACCTCGAGGTTCCCTTCGACTGCACGTCCGACCCCGAAGATGAGAACGACCCGATAGGCCGTATCCAGTCCGAGATCACCCTCGACGAGCACCTGCGCAACCAACTCCGCAATACTGCGTCGGGGCGCATCCCGGAGATCGCCGACTACCTGGTGAACTACATCAACGAGAGCGGCTACCTGGAGTGCGACCTCCTGGAGATCACCCTGGAGCTCGATGCCACCGACGAGGAACTGGAGGAGGCGGTGAAGCTGATCCAGAGCCTCGATCCTCCGGGCGTCGGCGCACGCGATCTGCGCGAGTGCATGCTCATCCAGCTTCAGTACCTGATCGATGAGGGCAAGGGAAGCGTGATCGCCGAGCGAGTCATCCGCGATTGCTGGGATGAGATGATCGCCCGGAAAGTCAACCGGATCGCCAGACGGCTCAAGGTCAAGCCGGAACAGGTGCGCTATGCGCTCAGGTTCATACGCAGCAGGCTCAACCCCTATCCCGCGGCGGGGTTCCGTTCGCCCTGGGACAGCAGTGCGACCGAATCAAGGAACGCCGTCCGCCCGGACGTGATCATCCGCAGGACCCCCACCGGATACGATATCGAGGTCGTCTCGAACGAGCATCTGTCGCTCTCAGTCAGCCCGTACTACCGCCAGTTGCACAACGAGATGAAGAACGGCAAGTCGAAGCAGTACTCCGCGCAAGACAAGAAGCACATTGCCGAGTACGTCGAGCGCGCCGATCTGTTCATCAGGAACCTGAACCAGCGCCGCAAGACCCTGCGCGTCATCACCAAGAGCATCGTGGAGTACCAGCACGGCTTCCTGGACACCGGCTCCAAGCTCTTCCTTCGCCCGCTGACCCGAGTCAAACTGGCGGAGATGGTGAACATGCACGAATCGACCGTAAGTCGCGCCACGGCGAACAAGTACGTTCAACTCCCCAGCCAGGAGGTCGTTCCGTTCGACTTCTTCTTCAACCAGTCGCACTCGCTCACGGACATGATCGTCCAGCTCATCGAGAACGAGGACCCCGCGCACCCGCTGAGCGACCAGGAGATCGCCGACATCCTGACGGAGCGAGGCATCCCCGTCGCGCGCCGAACCGTCGTGAAGTACCGCGAGGCCCAGAAAATCCTCTCGTCCCGTCAGCGCCGCCGCACCGTAGCGTCCCTGTAGCCCGAACCCACAACGGATTCCCCCGGAGGTATTCCGCGCCCGAAGGCATAACCGTGTCTGAGAAGGCGGGGCTATGTCCGAAGAACGCACAGGCAGAATCGAGTACAAGTGGCTGGCGATGATGGTGGTGTCGATCGGCACGTTCATGGCGACACTCGATGCCAGCATCGTCAACGTCTCGCTGCCGACCATCACCTCGGAGCTCAATACCACGCTTCCCATCGCGGAGTGGGTCGTCGCCATCTATCTGCTGGTGATCACCGGACTGCTGCTCACCCTCGGACGGCTGGCTGATCTCATCGGCCGCAAGCCGATCTACATCGCGGGCATCGCCATCTTCACCGCCGGCTCGGCCTTCTGCGGATTCTCTCCCGCGATCTTCTGGCTGATCGCATCGCGCGGCATTCAGGCAATCGGCGCGGCGATGATCATGGCGAACGGCCCGGCGATCATCACCGATGCCTTCCCGGCCAACGAACGCGGAAAGGCGATGGGCGTCAACGGCATGGTGGTGGCATCGGGACTCACGGCCGGCCCGGCTATCGGCGGCTTCCTCGTCGGCGCCGCAGGTTGGCCCAGCATCTTCCTGGTCAACCTCCCAATCGGCGTCCTCGGAGTCGTGGTCGCCCAGATCATCCTGCGCGGCGGACCCAGGCGCTGGGAGCGGCACTTCGACATTCCGGGGGCGCTCCTCCTGCTGATCAGCATGTCGTCCCTGACGCTCGCCCTCAGTCAGGGGCCCGAGCGCGAATGGGACCTGCGCATCCAGGCGCTCATCGGCACGGCCGTGATCGGTGCGATCCTGTTCCTAGTACGAGAGCGGACGGCGCCCCACCCCGTAGTCGACCTGTCGCTGTTCAGGATCAGGCTGTTCGCCTTCGCCAACGCCAGCGCGTTCATCAGCTTCGTCGCCACGTTCTCGGTCACGTTCCTGATGCCGTTCTTCCTCTCCGGTGTGCTCGGCTACGCCCCGGCGCGGATGGGGCTCGCGCTGACCGCCGTCCCGATAACCATAGCCCTCGTTGCGCCGGTCAGCGGGAGCCTGTCCGACCGCATCGGTTCGAGAACGCTCAGTTCGGCCGGACTGCTCATTACGAGCATCGGGATGTTCATGCTCAGCCGATTGAGAGCCGATGTGCCGCTGCCGTACGTCGTCGCGTCACTGGTGATGGTCGGGCTCGGGAGCGGGATCTTCCAGTCGCCGAACAGCAGCGCGATCATGGGGTCCGCGCCGAAGAGTATGCTCGGAGTGGCCGCCGGGATGCTGGCGACGATGCGCAACCTGGGGATGGTGACCGGCGTGGCGGTCTCGGGCGCCGTCTACACGAGCCGGCTGATGCACTATCGTGAGAGCCTCGGGCCGGTGCAGGCATCGGTGGAGGCGTTCCATGATGCGTTCCTCGTCGCCGCGGCAATCTGCGTCCTGGGAGTGGTGACGTCGGCAGTGAGGGGCTCGGGGACTACCACCTGATCCGTCCGGCTATTCGCCCTTGCGTGAGGACGGCGAAACTGCTAACATTGTTCAGCATTCCGCGGAGAGGGAATCGGACATTGGCTGACAGAGTCGCCGGCATGACAGCATCGAAGGTCTCAGCGCCGGGAGCAAGTTCGCTGCTCCGAGTACGGGAACTGCCCGCGCTGGTGTTCCTGGCCCTCCTCGTCGGCGCGCTGCTGATCTTCGCGCCGAACTTCGGCTCCGGTACGAACCTGTTTGTCATCGGCCAGGACATGGCCATCACCGGCATAATGGCCGTCGGGATGACGATGATCATCCTCACCGGCGGCATCGATCTTTCCGTCGCCTCGGTACTCGCGCTCTCAGCCACGATCACCGGCATGCTGATGATGGGCGGTCACAACATCTGGCTTGCCGTCCTCGCGGGACTCGGCATCGGGACCGCGTGCGGATTCACCAACGGCGCGCTGATCACCTGGCTACGCATCCCACCGATCATCACCACCCTCGGCATGATGGGCATCGTCCGCGCCTCGGCGTCACTCTATACCAGGGGCGACTACATCGGCCCGCTGCCGATGGACTTCAGCTTCGTCGGCGTGAGGTGGACGCCGGTGATCCTGCTCGCACTGGTGGCTACGGCGTTCACCATCTTCCTATCCCGGGTGAGGCTCGGCCGGTACATCCACGCGGTCGGCGGCAACGAGGAGGCGGTGCGCCTCTCCGGCATCGGTGTGAACCGCGTGAAGCAGGTGATCTACACGCTCAACGGCCTGCTCGCGGCGGTATCCGGAATGGTGCTGGCATCATCGATGAGCTCCGCTCAGTCGAACATGGCGAAGGGCTACGAACTCGGAGTGATCGCGGCGGTCGTGATCGGCGGCACGAGCATCACCGGCGGAGTCGGCTCCGTTCCCGGCACCATCATCGGCGCGGCGATCATGTCTCTGCTGTACAACGCGCTGAACCTGCTGGGGATCTCGAAGTTTTGGCATCAACTCATTATCGGAATCGTGATCCTCGCGGCGGTGATGATCGATCGACTGAGGAACAAGCAGTAAACCCGGTGGCGTAGGATGGATTGTGCGATCCCTTAGGATCGCTAATCCCGACGTCGGAGTTAGCGGACACAAACCGTCCGTAAAACTCCTCCTACATTACGTTCGGGGTTACCGGGCACAAACCGCCCGGAAAACCCCTCCTACAGGTTGGTATGGTATCGTCGGAGTTGCCGATCTCCGATCGGAAGACTCCCCCTGCCGGCAGGAGACTAGATGCGTTCGATACTAAGATCAAAGGAGTCCGTGGTATTCGCTCTGTTCGTGGTGGTCTTCGCCGTGTTCGCGGCGGAGTCGCCCAACTTCGCCACGCCGGACAACCTCTTCAACGTCGCCCGCCAGTACTCCGAGCTTGCGGTCGTCTCCGTCGGGCTGACCATGATCATCATCACCGGCGGGATCGATATCTCCGTCGGCTCGATAGTCGGGCTGACGTCCGTCATGCTGGGAATCTTCGCGATCAAGTTCGGCCTGAACATCTGGCTCTCCTGCGCACTGGCAGTGATGGTCGGCCTGGCGTGCGGAATGATCAACGGCCTGGTGATCACGAAGGCGCGCATCCAACCGATAGTCGCGACCCTGGCGATGATGAGCGCAGCCCGGGGACTGGCACTCGCACTGACGCAGGGATACTCGCACTCCGGTTTCCCGGATGCCTTCGTAGGCCTCGGACAGACCGCGGTCGGCCCGGTGCCCCTGACGGTCCCGGTCGCGCTCGTGGTGGTGGCAGCCGGGATCATCATCCTGCGCAGGACGCCGCTCGGACGGGGGATATACGCCGTCGGCGCGAGTGAGGAGGCGGCGCGCCTCTCCGGGATGGACACCTTCCGATTGAAAATGGTGGCATACGGCGGGACCGGCCTGCTCTGCGGGCTGGCGGGAGTGATGATGGCGGCTCGGTTTGCATCGGCCGTCCCGGACGCCGGCAGCGGGTTCGAGTTCGAAGCTATCACGGCGGTTGTGCTTGGAGGAAGCAGCCTCAAGGGCGGAGAAGGAAGTATACTAGGTACGATCATCGGGGTTGCCGTCATGGGTGCTCTCAGGAACGGCCTGAACCTGATCGGCGTACAAGATAACTGGCAGGTCTTGTTCCTCGGCGTCGCGCTGATCCTCGCGGTCCTGGCCGACAACATTCGGCTGATGGTCCGCGCCCGGCGCGAAGCCAGAGTATAGCCGGACAGCCCCGACAGATCCGACGCCAAAGGAGGAAGTGAAGGCTTGAAGCTCAATACACGCATTATCCTGGCGCTGACGGCCGCAGTGATCGCACTCGGCATGCTCACCGCCGGATGCAGCAGGAAGACTACCACACCGACGACATCAACGACTACCACGTCCACCTCTTCGAAACGCAAGATCGCTTTCGTCATGAAGCTGCGCGGCATCCCCTACACCAACGCCATGGAGCGCGGGATGAAGCAGGCCGTCGATGAGCTGGGCATCGATGCGGTATTCCTCGGCCCTCAAAGCGGCGGGGACACGATCCAGCAGATCGCCATCATCGAGGACCAGATCTCTGCCGGCGTAGATGCGATCGTCATCTCACCGAACGACGATAAGGCCGTGATTCCGGTGATCAAGAAGGCGATGGACAAGGGCATCAAGGTCTTCACGTGGGACTCCGACGCCCCTGAGAGCGAGCGTATCTTCTACGTGGCCGCGGCGGATGACGTCGGCATCGGCGAGCAGATCATCGACAAGATCGCCAAGGAGATCGACGGCAAGGGCAAGGTCGCGGTCATGACCGGCAGCCCGAACGCGCTCAATCTCAAGCTGCACGTTGACGGCGTGATCAAGGGTGCGAAGAAGTACCCGGGCATCCTGTTGGTCGAGCCTCACATCTACAATGACGACGACCAGCAGAAGGCAATCTCCGGCGCGATCACACTCCTACAGAGGCATCCCGATCTCGCTGCGTTTGCCGCGGTCAACTCACCCGGCGTTCCGGGGGCCGCACGCGCGCTGATCCAGACCGGCAAGGAGGGCAAGGTCAAGATCTGGGGCCTGTCGCTTCCGAGCGAGAACAAGGAGTATCTGAAGAAGGACATCGTCAACGGCCTGATCCTCTGGGATCCCGCCAAACTCACATATGTCACAGCCAAGCTCGTGAACGACTACCTCGACGGCAAGAAGCCGGTGGACGGCATGGAGATCGAGGGCATCGGCAAGCTCGAGGTCCGCGAGGATGGCGTGATCCTGATGCCCGGCGTGACTATCACCAAGGAAAACGTCGACCAGTTCGATTTCTAGAGCGTGTTTCCGTAGGAGGAGATTCCGATCCCCGAACTCGTGGCGTTACGTGGGTATTCGCGGCTGGGAAGCCGCTCCTACAACAGGTTTGGAATACGCTCTAGCGGCTGATCCGTGATGAATGATGCGTGATCCAGCCGGTTGCTCACGCATCACTCATCACGCCGTCACGCATCCCTTCATGTTTCGCATCGAACCCCCTCGGGAATCCTAGCCTCAGCGATGGTCGCACTGCGCCATCGAGGGAGGTTCGCATGGAGAGACCCAGAGCCGAGTGGGATCCCTCGTGGGATGATGACTGGCAGGCCGCACAGCCGGACCTCGAAGAGGAGATCCGCGACGAGCATCCGCCCGATCCTCGGAAAGCCGTCGAGTATTACCGCTACGGCTTCATCGCCGCAAAGCGCCATCCTCTGCACGAATGGCCGTCCATCGAGGAGGAGCTTTACGAGGACTTCATGACCGGCGCCGGCCAGCCGCTCGACGAGGAGGGTTTCGAGGAGTCGAGGGAGTGGTTCCGCCGGGGATGGGAAGCCGGCCGCGAACCGACGGCGGTGGTTCAGAGGGGCGACCGGACCACCAGGGTCATCGAGTAGTTGCGTGGTCGGGCTCAATCGGCTATAATGAACCTGTTTGTGAAGGGGAGTAGCTAGCTCCGGTAGAGTCAACATACTGGCCCAGCGCCTGGCTCTATCAGCCCTTAACAAGGCTTAGCGAGACCTTCGCGTCCTTCAGTGACGCGGAGGTCTTTTTCATGTTCGGAGATCGGAGAACACTGTGGACGCGTTCCTGTTGTCGCTGCTGATGGTATTCATAGCCGAACTGGGGGACAAGACTCAGCTTGTCGCGCTCAGCCTGGCTACTCGCTACAACGCCCGAGTCGTCCTTCTCGGAATACTCACCGCCACTCTCGGGGTCCATCTGATCTCAGTCGGACTCGGGGGCGCCGCCGGAGAGCTGCTGCCTACAGACTGGATCAGGTTCATCGCGGGACTGGCGTTCATCGCATTCGGGTTCTGGACGCTCCGCGGCGATGAGATCTGCGATGATGACGGAGCATGCCGGAAAGCAAGGACGCCGTTCTGGGTAGTGACGATCACGTTCTTCCTGGCGGAACTCGGCGACAAGACGATGATCACCACCGTCACTCTGGCCGCAGAGAGGTCGCTGTTCTGGGTGTGGCTCGGATCAAGCCTCGGCATGGTGGTCTCGGACGGCCTGGCGATACTCGTCGGGCAGGTGATGGGCAAGAATCTCCCTGAGCGGCTCGTGAAGGCCATCGCTGCGTGCATCTTCTTCGCGTTCGGCCTGTACAGCGCCGTCCAGGGCGGCATCCACCTGCCGATCGCCGCGTGGATCGTCGGCGTCGCCGCCCTCGCACTGACAGCCCACATCATGTTCAGGCCCTCACCACGACTGCCTGAGCCCGAGGTCACGACGCGGGAGATGACCACCGCCGACAGCGAGAGGTAGCGGCGCGCAGAGGAGATCGGCGCATGGCTGTCTAACCCTGTCCTTGGATTGCCTACTCCAAGGATGTGGTGCGCATGATCCCTCAGACATATCGAGCCGCCGTTCTGACGGCTCCGGGCCGGATCGAAATCGAAGAACGGCCGACCCCCATGCCGGGGCCCGGCGAGGCGCTGGTGCGCGTCCGGTTCGCGGGCATCTGCGGCACGGACCTCGCGCTCTTCTCCGGCGATTACCCCACCCCCCTGCCGCTCGTTCCCGGGCACGAATTCTCCGGCGAAGTGGCTGCGGTCGGTGAGGGCGTGGACCAGGACCTTGTGGGCGCGCAGATCACCGGCGAGATCAACATCACCTGCGTCTCCCGAGGCGAGAGCCGGCTCTGTGCGGCGTGCAGCCGCGACCTGCCGAACCATTGCCAGACTCGCACGGTGCTCGGCATCGTCGGCTGCGACGGCGCCCTCGCCGAATACCTGGTCCTGCCCGTGCGCAACCTGCATCTCCTGCCGAGGGGACTCCCGCTTCACCACGGCACGTTCGTCGAGCCGCTCGCCGCCGCCATCCAGACATTCGAACTGACACCGATCTCGCCCGGCGACGCCGTGGTAGTCATGGGCGCAGGCAGACTCGGGGTGCTGGTGTGCAAGGTTGCGGCGCTCAAGGGCGCTCGCGTGGCCGCGGTCTCACACTCGCCATACAAGCTGCAGCTCGCGAGGAAGTTCGGGGCGCAGGCCCTGATCGAAGCGGGTGAGAATGTCCGCGAGCAGGTACTCGCTCTCACGAACGGACTCGGCGCGGACGCAGTGGTGGAATGCACGGGCGCACCGGATGGGATCCGGCAGGCACTGGGACTGGTGAGGCCGAGAGGGACAGTCTGCCTGAAGAGCACGCCGGGAGACCTGATGCCTCAGTTCCCGCTCACCCCAACGGTCGTGAATGAGGTAGGCATCCAAAGCTCGAGATGCGGTCCGTTCGGCAAGGCGATACGGCTGATGGCCAGGCACGGCCTGCCGATGGATACCCTGGTTTCCGCCCGCTTCCCCCTGAAAGACGTACAGGCGGCTATGGAAGCCGCCCGCACGAAGTTCAAGGTGATCATCCAGTGCTAGATCGGGCCATCGAGCCGGTCCGATGACTCAACTCCATGGCAATGCTGCTAAGCCCTGGAGCCACCCTCCAGGTCGTCGCGATGCGCAGCCGTGCCGAGCACGCCGCCAACCGCCGCCGCAATCCATGCCAGGATCGCACCGATTACCGACCACCAGGCCGTGTTGATGGCTGTGTTGACCAACGCTCTGCCCTCGGGACCGCTGACATCGAGTCCTCTCGCGAGGGCCGGGCTGAGATTCGCCGCTGCGCCGAAGATGCCGGCTGCGCCTAGGGCGCTCAGCAACACGCTGAGGATCAGCGCCAGAGCCCAAACGACGGACCCCTGAACCAGGCCGTTGCGCAGACCGAGAACCGCCGCCATACGACCTGCGACGTATCCACCGACGAACAGCGCGATCAGTGCGGAGATCGCGGACCAGATCCCGGTGAAGTTCGCCACGCGCTCACCATAGTTGGCAGCGGCAGGGTCATATGAGCTGAGCGCGATCGCGGCGCCGATCAGCCCGAGTACGAGCTGGATACCCATGGCAAGGAGCAATCCTGCCCATATCGGGCCCCAGCGGATGAGATCGCGAGTCCCGTACATTGCGGCGGCCCGTTCTTCGGCATACGGCATGCCGGCAGCCATCGAGGCAGCGCCGCCCTTGCGGCCGGTCTCCTCGACATCTATCTCTTCACGTCTCTCTTTTCTCTCCTCGTTCATCGATCATCCCTCCTTTGCACGGGGAATGTGCATCGTCAGCCGTCTCACGTGGTTCCTTGCCCAGACGAAACGTTGTTCAAACCATGCAGTCTGCCCAGCCACAGAGTGGCAGGAGTATCGGATCGCAGAGTGCGTCTGCGGTAGCACCTCCCGCCGCAATACAAAAGGAGGTACGCACCAGTGATGCGCACCTCCCCTCACGATAGATGAGATGAAGGCTCAGGACTCTACATCGGCCTCGGTGACTACGTTGCCCCTGGCGCCGAGCCAGCCGCCGAGCGCTCCGGCGCCCCATGCGACCAGGGAGCCGATCAGGAAGATCCACGCGGCGTACGAGATGGCCTCCGCGGCATTCCTGGCTGCGGATGCAATCTGCGCCTGAGACAGACCGGGATCAGCCGCAACACCCGGGACCGCGCGCAGGGCCACCGGGACCAGGTTCGACGCACTGCCGATCACGCCAGCCGTGATCAGACTGCTGAGCAGCAGGCTTGCAAGCAGCACCAGAGCCCACACGACCGTGCCCTGGAACCAACCGGCCCGCATCCCGAGAAGCGCGCCGTTCCGCCCGGCGATCCAGCCGCCGATGAACGTTGCGACTATCAGGCTGGCTGCCGACCAGATCGCCATGAACCTCGCAAAGTCATTGGCTGCCTCTGCATTGGCAGGGTCGAATGCCGCGAAGGCTGATCCGATGCCTATCGCCATCAGCAGCAGGTCCACCGCCAACGCGACCACAACACCGGACCAGACCGGACCCCATCGCACCGTATCCGGGCTCCAGTATGCGACCGCAGTGCGCTGTGCGGTCACCGGCATTCCTGCAGCGGCCATGGATGCCGAGCCGCCCTTGCGTCCCGTCTGCCGAGCATCAGTGTCGTCACGACGTTCCTGCTCCATATGTATCCCTCCCTTACAGCAGGACTCCGATCAGAGTGTTCCACGTGAGTTGTGCCCTCCGCACGGACTCCCGAAACCTCAATTGATGAGGCCGGAAAACCCGTAATCCTTACAGCACAAACTTTCCGGCTGCGTGGCATAACTGTAGTGTGAGCGAAAAGCGAATAGCGCGGAAACGAAAAAGGCAAAGCCATCGAAAGGTGGCGACGCAAAGCCATGGATCTAACCCAGCAGGCAGCGGACCGAGCCGAGAGACAACCCCGACGACCATGATAGTTGGGCCCTCCGGGAGGCAGAGCTGGATGCTGGTATGACAGCCAGGTTGCCGAAGGACCACAGTCGCAACTGTAGGCACACGTATTACAGGGCGAAAGCGCAGTTCCGTGATGTGTTTGGTGTGCGCGCGGCTGAATCTGAGAGGCGACCTGGCTTTTCTTCGTGTCTGAGGAACGGGAAGACGGGTCGGCAGGAGATAAGAGCCCGCAACCCTGGAGGAGGGATCTGAAATGACGATACCGGAAGCGAAACAGTACGTAGGCAAGAACTGCTGGGTGAGTTGGACCGACAGGCTCGGCCAGGAGCACAGCAAAGTCCTGCAGGTGGAAGACCTGCAGTTCCTCCCGCTCTACGGAGCATACATCATCGGCGACAGCGAAGAGGTCAGGCTTGACCGTGTAACGACGATTCGCGCTCTCGACTGAGCGCATCAAGAAGCTTGGCCCGCATAGTGCGGGCGCATTGATGATCTGCGAAAGGAGGACTACAAGAGTTAGTCAGCGGATCCGAAGCTCTAACCCCTACTGTCCCTATGCACACCGCTGAGCTTCGGTCCGGCAGGAAGTTGCCGGGAGGTCTACTCCTACCGCCCGGCAGGAATCAAGGGAGATGAGTAGTCGTGCCCCCTGCTCATCTCCCTTTCCTCACATCTACTCCTACTCGTACTCCTAATCGTACTCCTAATCGACCCACCACGCAAAAAGGGTGCGGACCCGCCTTCCCCCGAAACCCAGAAACCTGAGCCGCGGAATCCACACCCTTCATTCTCAATGGACGCAGACCGTCCCCCGATTGTTCACAAGGAATATCAGCCCTCGATCTCCTCGATGATCCTGCGAGCGGCCGCGGCCCTGTCGTCAGCGGCGGTGATCGCCCGGCCGATGACCATGTAGTCCGCGCCGCAGGAGACCGCCTGAGCCGGAGTCATGATCCTCTGCTGATCGTTCGCCGAGGCCCAGGCCGGCCTCACACCTGGCGTGACGACGAGGAAGCTCGGCCCGCTTACGGACTTGATCGGGACTATCTCGTGAGGTGAGCAGACCACACCGTTCAGACCGGAGTTCTGGGCAAGCTGCGCGAGCCCGGTGACGTGGTCGTCCATGAGGGTCGGAACGCCCAGTTCATCGTGGAGCATGTGCTGGCTGATGCTGGTGAGGATCGTGACGCCTATGATGAGCGGGACATCGACGCCCTGCTTGTCGGCCTCCTCGGTGGCGGCATCGACCGCGGCCCTCATCATCGCCGACCCGCCGGTGGTATGGACGTTGAGCATCCATATACCCATGCGGACGGCGGCCCTGGCGGCTCCGGCAACCGTGTTCGGGATGTCGTGGAACTTGCCGTCGAAGAAGATGCGCTCGGCGCCCGCGTCACGGATTGCGTCGAAGATACGCGGACCGATGGAGGTGAACAGCTCCAGCCCGACTTTGAATGCGCCGACACAGTCCTTCAGTTCCCTGACCAGTTCCACCGCCTGGTCCGTGCTCGATACGTCGAGCGGCAGGATGATCTTGTCCTTCGCAGACATGGATGCCTCCTTACTCGTTATCTCACTGTCCCCACGATCTCGCTGATGTGGCCGACCCCGTGCCGGTCCAGATATGCCTCGAGCCCGTCGATGATCTCCATCGTGGCGCTCGGGTTGACGAAGTTTGCCGTCCCTACCTGGATGGCCGTCGCTCCCGCCAGCAGGAACTCCAGCGCGTCGTCCGCGGTCATTATTCCACCCATGCCGATCACCGGAACGTCAACTGCCTGCGCGACCTGCCAGACCATCCGAAGCGCGACCGGCTTGATCGCCGGACCGGAGAGCCCGCCGGTGATGTTCGCCAGCCGGAACCTTCGCGTCTCGGGGTCGATCGACGTCCCGAGCAGCGTATTGATCAGCGAGAGGGCGTCCGCGCCGCAGTCGACGCAGACCTTTGCCATCCGCACGATGTCGGTAACGTTCGGTGAGAGCTTGGGGATCAAGGGGAGCGTAGTAGCCTCGCGGACGGCACTGATGACGGTGCCGAGCAACTCACAGTCGGTGCCGAACGCGATTCCGCCGTGCTTGACGTTCGGACACGAGACGTTGATCTCCAGGCCGGCGATCCCCTCAACGTCGTTGAGCCGTCGCGCGACCTCGGCGTACTCCTCGACGGTCTTGCCGACGACGTTGATGATCACCGCGGTGTCGAACTGCCGCAGCCACGGGAGCTTGTCCGCAAGCAGGCTGTCGATGCCGTCGTTCTGGAGGCCGATGGCGTTCAGCATCCCGGACGGCGTCTCGGCGATGCGGTCCGGGGCGTTCCCGAGCCATGGTTCGAGCGACGTACCCTTGGTCACGATCCCCCCAAGCCGATTGAGGTCCACCAGACCCTGGTACTCCTTGCCGTAGCCGAACGTCCCGGACGCGACCATGACCGGGTTCTTCAGTTCTATGCCCGCAATTGTGGTTGATAGCCTACTTGCCATAGCACTCCAATCGATCTCTAGACGACTCTGCCGTCGGCCGCGGTTCAGACGACGGAGTCGTCTTCGGATCGGCGATCACTCCCAGATCACCTCTCCGGCGTCGAAGACCGGTCCCTCGTGGCAGGACCGAACGTACTTGAACGAGTCGCCGTCGCGGACCTTGATCACGCAGCTCAGGCACGCGCCGACTCCGCATGCCATCTTGGCCTCGACCGAGACCTGGCAGTCGAGGTTGCGTTCCTTCGCGAGCTTCGAGACGGCCTTGAGCATCGGAGTCGGCCCGCAGGCATAGATGATCGGGGGCGCGCACATCTCTCCGGCATCCAGGCACTGGCACATCCTGCCGGTCACGAAGCCGTGGAATCCCGCGCTGCCGTCGTCGGTGCACACGTGGTAATCGCGGCAGTGCTTCTCGAACTCCGGTTGGCAGAGTATCAGACTGGCGGTCCGTGCGCCGGTGATGAACGTCACCCTGTCCGCGCCGAATCGAGCCTCCAGTGTCCGAGCCGTGAAGTACAGAGGCACTACTCCGATGCCCCCACCGATCAGGAGAAACGGCCTGCCGTCATCGGTCTCTGGAATGCCAAACCCCCTGCCGAGCGGGCCGAGTACGTCGATAACCTCGCCCGGTCTGCGTTCGGCCAGAGCTTTGGTGCCGCGACCGCGGACCTCGTACACCAGGACCATCTTGCCGGTATCGCGGTCGGCGTAGTGAATGCTGAACGGCCGGCGAAGAAGCGGATCGTAGCCGCTGGGAGTGCAAAGGACGTGCACGAACTGTCCGGGCTCGGCCTGGCTCACGATCCTCGGAGCATCAAGCGCCAGACGCCGGATGCCCGGCGCGCGCTCCAGATGCTCCAGCACCCGGCACTTCGCCTGCAGTATCTCAGCGCTCTGCGTGCAGGTACCTGTCGATGGTGAGGCAGTCAAACGTCTGTCCTTCCTGTTTCGATGCAAGCGCGAGAAGGAGCGCCTTCGCGGTGTCGAGCGACGTCAGGCACGGAATGCCGTGCTCGACCGACGCTCGCCGGATCATCGCGCCCTCGATCTCGATCTTCTTATCGTTCGATATCGTGTTGACCAGCAGGTCGATCTCCCCGCTGCGGATCAGGTCCACCAGGTTCGGCGAGCCCTCGCTTATCTTCTTCACCTCGTGGGCCTCGCAGCCCTTCTCGTTCAGGAACTGAGCGGTCCCGGCGGTCGCATAGATCTTGAATCCCAGCCGCGCGAACCGCCGGATGATCGGCAGCGCCTCGGCCTTGTCCTGGTCGGCGATCGTGGCAATCATCGAGCCCTGATTCGGCACATCGACTCCGGATGCAACCAGCGCCTTGTAGAGCGCGCTGTAGAAGCTGCCGTTCACGCCCATCACTTCGCCGGTCGATTTCATCTCCGGGCCGAGGCCGATATCCACCTGGACCAGCTTGGCGAACGAGAAGACCGGCGCCTTGACCGCGATGTTCTTCCGCGCCGGATAGAGGCCGCCCTCGTAGCCCTGACCCTTGAGCGTATCGCCGAGCATGATGCGAGTGGCGACGTTGATCATCGGGATGCCGGTGACCTTCGAGAGGTACGGCACCGTTCGGCTCGACCGCGGGTTGACTTCCAATATGTACGCCGTGTCGTTCTCGACGACGTATTGGATGTTCATCACACCCTTGACCTCGAGCGCCTTCGAGAGCGCGATCGCATGGCGAACCATCTGATCGACGACGCTCTTGCTCAGCGACTGAGGTGGGTAGACCGCCATGCTGTCGCCGGAGTGGACGCCCGCGCGCTCGATGTGCTCCATGATGCCGGGGAGCAGGCAGTCGACGCCATCGGATATGACATCCACTTCTGCCTCCTTGCCGACGATGTACTTATCGACCAGGATCGGAGCCTTCGGGGAGACGTCAACGACGTATTCCATGTAGCTGAGCAGATCGGCGGTACTGTTGATGATCTCCATCGCCCGGCCGCCGAGGACGTAGGACGGACGCACGAGCACCGGGTAGCCGATCTCCTCCGCGACCTTGATCGCGTCCTCGGAGGTGGTGACGGCTCGTCCGGACGGCTTCGGGATGTCCAACTTCCTGAGGAGGAGTTCGAACCGGTCTCTGTCCTCAGCGTCGTCGATCGAATCGCACGAGGTGCCCAGGATCGTGACGCCGGCCTCGTGGAGCGGCTTGGCGAGGTTGATCGCCGTCTGGCCGCCGAACTGGACGATCACACCCTCGGGCTTCTCGATATCTATGATGTTGAGCACGTCCTCCGGCGTCAGCGGCTCGAAGTAGAGCTTGTCTGACGTATCGAAGTCGGTGCTGACGGTCTCGGGGTTGTTGTTGATGATGATCGACTCGTAGCCGGCTTGCCTGAGCGCCCACACGGAGTGCACGCTGCAGTAGTCGAACTCGATCCCCTGCCCGATCCGGATCGGGCCGGAGCCGATGACGATGGCCTTCTTCGATTTCGGATTTCGGATTTCGGAGTTCGGACTGAAGTGCTCCGCCTCGTCCTCGTCCTCGTAGGAGGAGTAGAAGTATGGTGTCTGAGCCTCGAACTCGGCGGCGCATGTGTCTACCATCTTGTAAGTCGGAGTGATGCCGAGCGCCTTGCGGAACTCGCGTATCCTGCCCTCGTCGGTGCCGGCAAGATCGGCGATCAGCCGGTCGGGGAAACCGAGTTGTTTGGCCTCCCGGAGGAGCCTCACGGTCCGGTGTTGCTTCAGCGCCGATACATCCGCGATCCCCGCCAGTTCGCGGATATCGGGGCCGGCTCCCCGGAGCCTCGACTCCATCTCCACGATCCGCTTGATGCCTTCAAGGAACCAGGGATCGATGCCGGAGAGATCGACGATCTCCTCGACCATCCATCCGCGCCGGAACGCCTCAGCGATCACGAACAGCCGCTCGTCGTTCGGCGTGGCGATCTTGTCCTCGATCTCCATGGAGGACCATGCGCTGGCGTTCTTGTGTCGCAGCCCGTACATGCCGATCTCCATCGAGCGGACAGCCTTCATCAGCGCCGACTCGAAGCTTCGGTCGATCGACATGACCTCGCCGGTAGCCTTCATCTGCGTGCCGATGCTGCGGTCGGCGACCTTGAACTTGTCGAACGGCCAGCGCGGTATCTTGATGACGCAGTAGTCGAGCGCAGGCTCGAAGCACGCCAGCGTCTTCTCCGTGACGGCGTTCGGGATCTCGTCGAGCGTGAGGCCGACCGCGATCTTGGCCGAGACGCGGGCGATCGGGTATCCGGTGGCCTTCGACGCGAGAGCGGAGGAGCGGCTTACTCGCGGGTTCACTTCGATGATGT
This sequence comes from uncultured bacterium, assembly GCA_964466715.1. GTDB lineage: Bacteria > Armatimonadota > UBA5829 > DTJY01 > DTJY01 > CAYXOC01. The sequence continues at coordinate 32,394 of CAYXOC010000013.1, read as the reverse complement.
AGTAGTCGAAGCCGTTAGGGTTGAGCGCCATCTGCACGTTGCAGCCACCCTCGATCCCGAGCGCGCGGATGATCTTCAGGGAGGCGGTGCGGAGCATCTGGTACTCCTTGTCCGATAGCGTCTGACTCGGCGCAATGACGATCGAATCGCCGGTGTGGACGCCCATCGGATCGAGGTTCTCCATGTTGCAGATCGTGATGCAGTTGTCGGCGCTGTCCCGCATCACCTCGTACTCGATCTCTTTCCAGCCGAGGAGACATCGCTCCACCAGGATCTGATGGCGAGGCGAGAGCTTCATGCCCCGCAGGCCGATGTCCATCAGCTCCGACGGGTTGCGCGCTATGCCTCCTCCGGTGCCGCCAAGGGTGTACGCGGGGCGAATGATCAGCGGCCAGAGCGCGCCGGACGCGATCTCCCTGAGCTGATCCTCGGTTTCGATGATCCAGCTCTCGGGAACCGGCTCGCCGATGTCGTTCATGAGCCGGCGGAAGAACTCACGATCCTCCGCGCGCTGGATCGCGGAGAGCGGAGTGCCGAGCAGCTTGACGCCGTACTGATCGAGGACGCCGCCGGTGGCGAGTTCGGTTGCGAGGTTGAGGCCGGTCTGGCCTCCGAGCGTCGGGAGCAGGCCGTCGGGACGCTCCTGGGCGATCACTCGTGCGGCGAATTCGTAGTTGAGCGGCTCGATGTAGACCTTGTCGGCGATCTCGGTGTCGGTCATGATCGTCGCAGGATTCGAGTTGATAAGGACGACCTCTATCCCCTCTTCACGCAGCGACCGACAAGCCTGCGTGCCGGCGTAGTCGAACTCCGCCGCCTGCCCGATGATGATCGGCCCCGAGCCGATGACCATCACCTTCTTGATGTCGTTACGTCGTGGCATATTGCTCCTGTTGTCCCTCTACTGCACGATGCTTCTTTGCGTGACCCAGGGCAATCCACGCTGATCGCACTTCCTGGTACTACACCTCTATCGGGGCGTCTCTTCCACGCCCAGCTGTACATTCGTACGGACGACTCCGAACGGTCGTCCATCGTAGGAGCGGCTTCCCAGCCGCGATGAATCGCCGCATTGTAGGAGCGGCTTCCCAGCCGCGATCGCAGCTAGAAGCTGCTCCTACATCGGCTTTCTGCCGCGTTTCCGCACGGCGTTCGCGCTATTACTTGCCCGGCTTCCGCCCGTTGCCGCTCGACAGGATCGTGATATCCCGGTGGTACTCCTGCAGCGACTTGACGCTCTCTGTCTGCTCCCGGGCGGCTTTGATCCCCTGCGCGGCGGCGGCAGCGGCGGCGGCCGTGGTCACGTAGGGAACCTTGTGCTTGATGGCCGCCTTGCGGAGATAGCTGTCGTCAGTGACGCTCTCCTTCCCGGCGGGAGTGTTGATGAGCAACTGGATCTCCCCGTTGCTCAGGGCATCCGCGATGTTCGGGCGGCCTTCGTACATCTTCTTGATCGGCTTGGCGTCGATGCCGTGCTTCTGCAGGAGCGCCGCCGTCCCCGCCGTTGCGACGATCCTGAAGCCCATGTCCGCCAACTTGCCGACGGTCGGAATGATAGCCTCCTTGTCGCGGTTCGCCACGGTCACGAGCACGGTGCCTTCGGTCGGCAGCCGAAGTCCGGCCGCCATCTGAGCCTTGTAGAACGCGAGCCCGAAGTTGTCCGCGATGCCGATGACCTCACCGGTCGAGCGCATCTCGGGGCCGAGCAGCGGATCGACCTCCGGGAACATGTTGAACGGGAAGACCGCCTCCTTGACGCCGAAATGCGGATACTCCCTGGCGCTGAGTTCCAGCTCGCTGAGCTTCGCGCCGAGCATGACGTTGGTGGCGATGCGCGCCATCGATACGCCGGTCACCTTCGAGACCAACGGAACGGTGCGCGATGCGCGCGGATTCGCCTCCAGCACGTAGACTCTGTCATCCGCGATGGCGTACTGGATGTTCATCAGTCCGACTACGTTCAACTCGACCGCTATGCGCTGTGTGTACTCGATTATCGTGTCGAGATGCTCCTGAGGGATCGTCACCGTCGGGATCGCACAGGCGCTGTCGCCGGAATGGATCCCCGCGAGCTCGATGTGCTCCATGACCGAGGGCACGAATGCATCCGTCCCGTCGGATATGGCATCGGCCTCGGCTTCGATCGCGTTGTCGAGAAACTTGTCGATCAGGATCGGCCGCTCGGGCGATACCTCTACCGCCGCGTTCACGTACCTTGTCAACATCTCCTCATCGTACACGACCTCCATGCCGCGCCCGCCGAGGACGTAGGACGGACGGACCATGAGCGGATAACCGATCCGCGCCGCGATGGTCAGCGCCTCTTCGAGCGAACTCGCCATGCCGCTCTCCGGCATCGGAATGCCGAGCTTCTCCATCATCTCGGCGAAGCGCTCCCTGTCCTCTGCAAGGTCGATGCTCTGCGGCGAGGTGCCGAGGATCTTCACTCCTGCCGCCGCCAGTTCGGCCGCAAGGTTGAGCGGGGTCTGACCGCCGAACTGGACTATGACGCCGTCCGGCTGCTCCTTCTTGTAGATGCTCAGCACATCCTCAACGGTGAGCGGCTCGAAGTAGAGCTTGTTCGAGGTATCGTAGTCGGTCGATACCGTCTCCGGATTGCAGTTGACCATGATCGACTCGTAGCCCATGTCTCGCAGCGCGAAGGCCGCGTGGACGCAGGTATAGTCGAACTCGATACCCTGACCGATGCGGTTCGGGCCGCCGCCGAGGATCATGATCTTCTTGTTCGGCGATACGGGCACGCTGTCAGGTGCGTTGTAGGTCGAGAAGTAGTATGCCGCGTTGGCGCCGCTGACCGGGACTGCCTCCCACGCCTCCTCGATGCCGAGCGAGATCCGCCTGTCGCGGATGCTCTGCTCCGAAACGCCGAGGATCTGTGCAAGGTACTTATCGGCGAATCCATCCTTCTTCGCCTGGATTAGCAGATCGTCGGGAAGCTCCTGCCCCTTGTACTTGAGGATCTGCTCCTCCAGTTCGACAAGCTCCTTCATCTGCTGGATGAACCACCTGCCGATGTGGGTAAGCTCGTGCAACTCCTCAACGCTGATGCCCTTGCGCAGCGCCTCGTACATGATGAACTGGCGCTCGGAACTCGGCTCGGCGAGACGCTTGCGCAGATCGTCCAGCGGCAGTTCGTTGAAGTTCTTGGCGAATCCCAGGCCGTACCGCTTGGTCTCCAGCGATCGGATCGCCTTCTGGAACGCCTCTTTGTAGTTCTTGCCGATACTCATGACTTCACCGACGGCCCGCATCTGCGTGCCAAGCTTGTCTACCGAGCCGGGGAACTTCTCGAACGCCCATCTGGCGAATTTCACGACGACGTATTTACCGGACGGCGTGTACTTCTCGAGGGTGCCGTCGCGCCAGTACGGAATCTCGTCGAGGGTCATGCCGGCCGCAAGCTTGGAGGAGATCAGCGCGATGGGGAAGCCTGTCGCCTTCGATGCCAGCGCCGATGAGCGGGAGGTTCGCGGGTTGATCTCGATGACGACGACCCGGTCGGTTTTCGGGTCGTGGGCGAACTGAACGTTAGTGCCGCCGATGACGCCGATCGACTCCACGATCTTGTAGGAAATGTCCTGCAGGCGCTTCTGAAGCTCCGTCGGGACGGTGAGCATCGGGGCGACGCAGTAGCTGTCGCCGGTATGGACGCCCATCGCATCGACGTTCTCGATGAAGCAGACGGTGATCATCTGGTTCTTCGAGTCGCGGACGACCTCGAGTTCTAGCTCTTCCCATCCGAGGACCGACTCCTCGATCAGTATCTGGCCGATGAGGCTGGCCGCGATCCCGCGCGCGGCGATCGTCCGAAGCTCTTCTACGTTCCAGCAGAAGCCGCCGCCGGTGCCGCCCATCGTGTATGCAGGACGGACTACGACCGGATAACCAAGCTCCTGAGCGATCTTCTCCGCCTCTTCGACGCTGTGAGCCGGCTCGCTGCGCGGCATCTCGACGCCGATCGCTCTCATTGTCTCCTTGAACGCGATCCGGTCCTCGCCGCGCTCGATAGCATCAGCCTGGACGCCGATCACCTTGACGCCGTACTTGTCGAGAATGCCCCTCTTGTAGAGATCGGCGGTCAGGTTCAGTCCCGTCTGCCCGCCGAGGTTCGGCAGCACCGCGTCCGGCCGCTCCTTCGCGATGATCTTCTCAAGACTCTCTTCGGTGAGCGGCTCCAGGTAAGTCATGTCCGCCATTCCGGGATCGGTCATGATCGTGGCCGGGTTTGAGTTGACCAGCACAATCTGGTAGCCGGCCTCTCGCAGCGCCTTGCACGCCTGTGTGCCCGAATAGTCGAACTCGCAGGCCTGACCGATGATAATCGGTCCCGAGCCGATCACCAGTACTTTCCGAATGTCGTCGCGTCTTGGCATTACTCCCTCATCTCTCTGTTACACGCTACAAAAGCGCGGGCTTCCGCGCTTCGATCTCCATGATCTCCCCCGGCATGAACCGGCCGAGCATATCCGAGACTGCAAGATTCAGTCTGAACACCGCCGTCTTGAGCGAGTCCCCTGCTCCACCGGCATTCGATGGCGGGCAGACTTTCCCATCGCTGCCGCCAGTCGTCCCGGATCTCCCGGCGGAGTAGCGAAGACTCTGCACCAGGAAGAAGAACGGCAGATAGCTGATACCGTCCACCTTCAACCCGGCCATCTCAGCGGCCCGGCGGATCGAACGCATATCAAAATGGTATAGATGCACCGGCAGGCACCAGGGATACCAGTTCACCCCGAAGATCCGGCGCTCGATGCATCGGTAGTTCGGCAGCGACAGAAGCGCCGTCCCACCGGGCTTGAGCAAATCGCGCACCCTCTCCAACACCGCGACCGGATCGTCCACATGCTCGATCAGATGCGACATCACGATCGCGTCGAACGACTCCCGTTCGGCATCCAGGACCGAAAGGTCGCCGGTGACTACATCCAGCCCGCGCTCCTCGCGTGCCACGCGGGCGCTCTCCTCGCCTAACTCGACACCGAGGGTCTCGAAACCGCGTTCCCGCATCAGCCCGAGAAGCACTCCCTGGCCGCATCCGATGTCGAGCACCCGCTTCCCGGGGCCGGGACCGACCGCCCTGCACAGACGATCGGCAAGCCGCGCCTGATACATGCGTACTCTGGCGGCTTTGCCCTCGCCGGGCGTATCGTCCGGCTCGTAATAGAGCGCTCGCTCCTCAACCGGAATCCTCGGCTCAGTCCTGCAGAGTCCGCAGATGGTGCATCTCAGGACCCTGTATTCACCGGGTAGTTCCCTCATCCGGTCAGGACCGGAGACCAACTGCTCGTAAGACTCGTTACCGCACAGCATGCAGCGCTCAGGCAAACATATTCTCCAATGCTATTCCAGCGAATCGATGAACCGGCGGAAGAGATATCCGCTGTCCGTCGGGCCGGGCGATGCCTCGGGATGGTACTGGACGGAGAAGATCGGCAACTCGGTGTGCCGCATGCCTTCAACCGTACCGTCGTTGAGATTCACGTGAGCCACTTCCATCCCCGAGCCTTTGAGCCCCTCGGGATCGACCGCATAGCCGTGATTCTGCGATGTGATGTACACGCGCCCGCTGTTCAGGTCCTTGACCGGGTGGTTTCCGCCGCGGTGGCCGAACTTCAACTTGAATGTCGTACTGCCGAACGCGTGCCCGAGAAGCTGATGACCGAGGCAGATACCCATGATCGGCTTTCTACCGATGCACTTCTTCACATTCTCGATCGCATAGTCGAGCCTCGCCGGGTCGCCGGGACCCGGGGAGAAAACGATGCCGTCGGGATCGGTCTCGAGGATCGCGTCGGCCGGGTAGTCGCAGGGGTAGACGGTGACCTTGTAGCCGAGACCCGCCAGATTGCGCATGATGTTGTACTTGACGCCGAAGTCCACCAGCGCGATGTGACGCTGAGCGCCGTCCGCGCTCACGGCGGCATCGGAGGCCGGCTGTCCCTGCCAGACATACGGCTTGTCCACGGAGACCCTGCGCACGAAATCGATCAGCCCGTAGTCCGGTGACTCCTCAATGGTCTTCAGCAGCTCACTCGGCGTCGCCTCGGTGCTGATCATCCCCATCATGACACCGCTCGTTCGCAGGTGCTTGGTGAGCTTGCGGGTATCGATCCCCTTGATCCCGACGACTCCGTGGCCCGCGAGGAACTCATCGAGGGAGCCGACGGCCCGCCAGTTGCTGTGGTGCTCGCAGAGATGCTTGATGATAAACCCGGCGACCTGCACGCCGCGCGACTCGAAGTCCTGGGGGGCGACGCCGTAGTTGCCGATCAGCGGATAGGTCATCGTGAGGAGCTGTCCGGCGAACGATGGGTCGGTCAGCATCTCCTGGTACCCGGTCATGCAGGTGCTGAAAACTGCCTCACCGAGCGTCGTTCCTCTCGCTCCCAGGGCTTCTCCCTCGAATGTTGTTCCGTCCGAAAGGACGAGGATCGATCTCTTGCTCATTGAAGAACCTTATGCCTTCCCGAACTGATTTTCGGCGATGAAAGCGCGTACATTGTCGCGCACCTCCTCGAAGACTCTGCCCTGCTTCACCAGCGAGTCGAGCGCCTGCGAGAGCGTCATCAGCGAATGCAGCTTGTAGCCCATCTTCGCAAGGATGTCCGCCCCGCCCTGCTCGCGGTCGAGGATGATCGCTATGTCCTTGACCTCCAGCCCGGCACGCGCCAGCGGACCGATCGCGTCCACCTTCGCACCGCCGTCCGTGATGACGTCATCGACGATCAGCACTCGCTCGCCCTCTGCGTACTTGCCCTCGATCATCTTGGCAGTGCCGTAGTCTTTGGCTTCCTTGCGCGGATAGATCATCGGCAGGCCGCCCTCGATGGACATCGCTACCGCGATCGGGAGTCCGGCATACGGCAGACCGGCGATCCGGTCGAACTCCAGCGGCTTGACCATCTCGACCATCTTCTCGCCGATCATCTTGAGGACGTCGGGATGCGAGACCAGGATGCGGAAATCCACGTACACGGGCGACATGATCCCGCTCTTCAGCTTGAACTCGCCGAACTTGATGCAGCCTACATCGAACAGCTTTGCGTATAGCTCGTCCATCGTTTCCTCCGGAATGGGACTCATGGGACGGATGGGACCATCAACGGTCGATCTTCTCTACCTGGCCTGTTCTCGCGGAGCGGATCGCCGCTTCCATCAGGGCGACCGCCGCGCGGCCCTCCGCTCCACCCGTCTCCGGCTGCTTGCCGGTGATGATACATTCAGCAAACTCCCGGTACTCGTCCGGGATCAGCTCGATCTTCTCGCACGGCATCTCCGTGAGCTTGCCGTCGATGTCGTAGAACTTGAGGTGCGACTTCAGGCAGTCGATCTCCATGAATCCCTCGGTGCCGTAGACGCAGGTCTCGGTCTTGGCCGGTGACACGTAGGTGTCGCCGATGTAGCCGAGGATGCCCGACTCGAAGCGGATGATCACCTGCGTGATCTCCGGAATCTCGGCCGGCAGGCACTTCTTGGCGAACATGGCGTTGACCTCGACCGACGGGCCCGCCAGATAGTGCATGTTGTCGATCTGGTGGATGCCGAGCAGGTTCAGCGGACCGCCGGGACACGACTCGTTGTACCAGCGCCACTGGCCTTCCTTGACGGTCCATCCGCCTCGGTGCGACTGATGGCCTTCGAGCATCACGAGTTCGCCGATCCTGCCCTCGTCCAGAAGCTGCTTCGCCTTACGGACCGCCGGAACGCGTCGCAGGCAGTGGCCGGTCTGCAGGATAACGCCGGCGTCGTCACACGCCTTCACGATCTCGTCGCACTCCGCCAGCGTGTTGGCGAGCGGCTTCTCGATGAATACGTGCTTGCCGTGCCTGGCCACATCGAGCACCAACGGCGTATGAACGTGATTGGGAACGACGAGGATCACTCCCTCGATGTTCGGGTTCTCCAGGACTTCCTGCCACGAACTCGCAGGAGGCACGGGCATCTCACTCCGACGCTGCTCGACTACTTCGGGGCTGGCGTCGAACCATGTTATGAGGTCGAGAACATCGGTGTTCTTCTTGACGGCGTTGATGCCCTGCTCGCCGCCCCAGCCGCCCAGGCCGACCAAAGCTATTCTTGCCTTTCTCAAACCGCTACCTCGCTCTTCATTGAGACTATCTTCCCGCCGACGACGGTCATCACCGGAAGCCCGATCAGCTTCCGTCCGCCGAGCGGCGTATTCTTTGACCTTGATTCAAACCTTGCGGGATCGACGATCCACTCCGCATCGAGGTCGAGCACCGTCACATCCGCCGGCGCGCCGACCGCCAGCGAGCCGCCCTCGACTCCCAGAACCCGCGCCGGGGCGGACGACATCTTCTCTACCGCCTCCGCGAGGGTGAGAGTTCCCGCCTTCACCAGTTCCGTGATCGTCAGCCCAACCGCCGTTTCGAGGCCGACCATGCCGTTCAGCGCGATCGCATACTCGGTCTCCTTCTCCTCGATGGCGTGCGGAGCATGGTCCGTCGCAATGACATCGATCGTGCCGTCGGCGAGTCCCGCCTTGATCGCGGCGACATCATCAGCCGTTCGGAGCGGCGGGTTGATCTTCGTGTTGGTATCGTATCCGATCACGGCTTCCTCGGTAAGGCTGAAATACTGAGGGCAGGTCTCGCACGTTACCTTGACGCCGGCTTCCTTCGCCTCGCGGATCAGTTCGACCGAGCCTTTCGTGCTGACGTGCTGGATGTGGAGCCGGCAACCGGTCAGCCGCGCGAGCATGATGTTCCTGGCGACCATGATCTCCTCGGCCTCGTGCGGGATGCCCTTCAGCCCGAGTATGCTCGACGTCAGTCCCTCGTTCATGAAACCCTCAGCGCTGAGAGACGTGTCCTCGCAATGGGTCACTACCGGCACGTCGAGCATCGCGCAGTAGTCCATGACTCTGCGCATGATGATCGACTGCTGGATCGGGAACGCGTCGTCGGAGAACGCGACCGCACCGCCCTCCTGCATGTCGCCCATCTCGGCCATCTCCTCACCCTTGTTGCCCTTGGTGAGCGCGCCCATCGGATAGACCCGCACGAGTCCGACCTCGTCCGCGCGACGGAGGATCGACTCGATCACCGAGCGGTTGTCGGTCACGGGATTGGTGTTCGGCATGCAAGCGACGGCGGTAAAGCCGCCGGCGGCGGCCGCGCGGGAGCCGGACTCGATGTCTTCCTTGTACTCGAACCCCGGCTCGCGGAGGTGTACGTGCATGTCGATCAGACCGGGGAGCACAACCTTGCCGGAGACGTCGATCACCTGCTCGGCGATCTCGATCTCGCCGATCTGCGCGATCTTCCCCCCGTCGATGAGCAGATCGGCAACCTTGTCCAATCGCTGAGACGGATCTACGATTCGTCCACCCTTAAGCAGCAACATCGGCGGGACCTCCTCCCAGTAGCAGATAGAGCAGCGCCATCCGAACCGCGACTCCGTTGGTCACCTGAGTCTCAACCATCGAGATCTCCGAATCGGCCACGTCCGGCATGATCTCCACACCCCGGTTCATCGGTCCGGGATGCATCACGATGGCATCATCCTTCGCCAGCTTCAGGCGGTCCCTGGTGATGCCGAAAAACTTGGAGTACTCGCGGATGCTCGGGAAGAGCCCCTTCTGCATCCGTTCGAGCTGTATGCGCAGGACGTTCACGACGTCCACGCCCCTGATGCCCTCCTCGATGTCCGTGTAGACTTCGACGGGGAGCTTATCCACCTCAGGCGGCATCAGGGTCTTGGGGCCGACCAACCGGACCTTCGCGCCCATCTTCGTCAGGCCCCAGAGGTTCGATCTGGCGACACGGCTGTGCAGTATGTCGCCCACGATTGCCACCGTCAGGCCGTCGAGCCTCCCCTTGGCCTCGAGGATCGTGAGCATGTCTAGGAGACCCTGGCTCGGGTGCTCGTGCATGCCGTCGCCGGCATTGATGACCGACTCGGGCATCAGGCTCGCGGCGAAGTGCGGCGCGCCGGACGCTCCGTGCCGGATGATGAAGACGTCCGGCTTCATCGCGCGGAGGGTCAGGATCGTGTCCTTGAACGACTCACCCTTCGCGACGCTGCTCGACGCGACCGCGATGCTCGACGTGTCGGCGCTCAGGATCTTGGCCGCGATTTCGAATGAGGTCCGCGTACGCGTGCTCGCCTCGTAGAAAAGCGTGATCACCGACCGGCCCCGGAGTGTCGGGACCTTCTTGATCTGGCGGCCGAGCAGGTCCTTGAACGAGATCGCCGTCTGGAGTATCAGCTCGATCTCCTCGGCGGTCATCTCCTGCAGGCCCAGGATGTCCTTGCGTTTCAGACGCGAGGTCTTCGCCCCGTCGTGGGTCGGCTCGGCGGCAACCAGCTTCTCGGTTGCTTCATTGATCTGCTCCAGACTTGTCATCCCGATCCTCCTAAGCTCTCTGCTTGCGGATGCAAACCCTGTCCGCGCCGTCAATCTCGGTAAGCTGCACGTCAACCATCTCCGAGCGTGACGTAGGGATGTTCTTGCCAACGTAGTCGGGCCGGATCGGCAGTTCCCGGTGACCGCGATCAACGAGGACTGCAAGCTGTATCGCGGCGGGTCTACCGTGGTCCATAAGGGCATCAAGCGCCGAGCGGATCGTCCGTCCGGTGTAGATAACCTCATCGACCAGCACGATCACCCGTCCGGTGACCTCGAAAGGAATGTCGGTCGTGCCGACGGCGGGCTGCCGAGTCGCGATGTCATCGCGATATAGGGTGATATCGAGCACGCCGACCGGGACCTTGGCGCCCTCGATCCTGCCGATCAGCTCTGCGAGGCGATATGCGAGTGGTGCGCCTTTCCGTCGTATGCCGATGATCGCGAGCTTCTCCGCGCCCTTGTTGCGCTCGATGATCTCGTGCGCGATCCGGGTGAGAGCACGGCGCATATCATCCGAGTCCATCACCTGACCGCTGTGTCCGTTTGGGGGATTGTTTGCCATTTCGGCCTCCGCACGCTACTCGATCCGTAGTCTAGCCCTTCATGGGCGCCGAGCCCAGCAGACATGACGGGGACAAGCCCCTAGGCTACGGTGTCAAGTGTTAACAAAAAACGCCACCCTGCCGAGGTTGGCAAGGAGGCGTGCTCTGTCCAGACATACGCGTGCGAAAGCCACGCACCCTTGTTGGCCTCGCAGGACCAACTTAAAGGTGTTCGATTACGTTTGGAACATCATAACAGGGCCGTCAGTGTCTGTCAAGACGAATTTTCCGCCGCCTCGCAAACGCAGCAAGCGATGGCGGCCCTTCTCCGAACTGATTTCGGCCTTCGTGTCGCGTCACGATGAGCCCGGAATTCACCGGTTACCAAGCATGCCTAAGCACGCTAATTGTGTGACCAAGCTGTGAAAATTCTTGATCGATTCTGCGTCCGGTTTGCCTCGTTTGGCACGATTCTTGCATCTCATCCTCATGTAGGCTGTCACCCCACAAGGACAGGCTCGCGTGGTGAGCGCGACGACATAAGCGGAAAGGACAGGATGTTACTATGAAAGCAATGGCTGGGCTGGTGGTCCTTGTGACCATCCTGGCAGGCCTTCTCCTGCCAGGAGCAGCGAGCGCTAAATCCGCCGGTGACGATGCATTCCTGATAGAGTCAGTGGACAGCGTCGAGGATCTGGTGCGCCAGGTCGAGGACAGCCGGTTGCTGGTGCTTCGTTACGCTAAGCACTTCCGGGCAGACCCTTTGACTGTCATCGCCTACTTCCGGGCCGAGCTCTCGATCGAAGAACTCAAAGAGAAGACTACTATCGATGTCTTCAAGCGTAAGGGCACCGACGTCGTGAGCGAGTCCAAGGAGTTCAAAGCCGGCGCCAAGGTATTCGTAAACCGCAACGGCATCCCCGTGCTGGAACTCGGCTCAGGAAACCCGCTGGTGGAATCGCTGCCGGGTAAGGACGTGAAGAAGCTCCCGGTCAAGCCGACCGTCAGCGACATGAAGCCGACCGCGGCGACACCGGAGCAGCCTGGGACCGCGCCGATTCAGACTCAGACGGCACAGGCGCCGACCCAGACTCCGGGCAACCAACTGCCGAGTACAGTACCGGGATCGGAGACCGCGCCGCTCGGGACTCAGACGGCGTCGGCCGCGGGAACGGAGCCTGAGGTAGCCGTACTCGCATCGGGCCCGATCGAGACGGTCGCAAAAGCTGCCGGCAGGTCGGGATCAGGCATCGGGTCGCTCGCGGGATGGGTCCTCCCGGCGGGACTGGCCGGAGCGGCGCTGCTGGGCGGCGGCGGTGGCGCCGAAAGCCAGGACAATCAGCAACCGATACCGGTTCCTGAGCCGACCGGCCTTCTGGCAGTCGGCACAGGACTCGCGTCGGTCGCATGCGCCGCATACCGGCGGACCAGAGCACGATAGACCGTAACACCCCCCACTGATAGTGATGGGGGAAATGGAGAACGGGCGAGTCATCCCCCACTCTCCATTTCCCCCATTCGTTTGTGTGGTACGTACAAAAAAGCCCGCCGAAGCGGGCTTTCGATATGGTAGCGGAGGGCGGACTCGAACCGCCGACGCCACGGGTATGAGCCGTGTGCTCTAACCAACTGAGCTACTCCGCCGCATCGATTGTCATTGTACCATCTCCCGGCACTGCTCGTCAATAGCTAATCGAGTCTCTCCGGCGGAGTCGGAATATCGCGGAAGATCGGCAGGTAGGTCCGCCACGTCTCGTTCCGCGCGCCGTCGAGATATTTGGTCAGACTGATGAACGGCACGTACCTCGGCTTGCGCGGCTGTCTCATCAGCTTCATGTTCACCTTGTCGAGCGTCTTGTCGCCTTTCTTCGAATTGCACTTCCGACAGCAGCAGACAAGATTCTCCCAGGTCGACTGCCCACCGAGGCGTTTCGGCGTGACGTGGTCGATCGTCAGGTCCCTGGCCTGATGGCCGCAGTACTGGCAGGTATAGTTGTCGCGCGCGAAGATACTGCGCCGGGAGAGTCTGAGCTCCGGCAGGGGACGCTTGACGTGGTGACGCAGCTTCACGACGGACGGCGAATCGATCGTGCCCTGGAGCATGTTTATCGTGCCGTCGTTCGTGTGCAGGATCTCGGCCTTGCCCAGAAAGACCAGGACAATGGCACGACGCAGGTTGCATACGTTGAGCGGCTCGTAGTCATTGTTGAGCACCAACACCTCGTGACTCATCTCGTGTACCCGATTCTCCTCTCTTCATATGGTGACGGGGAGCCCCCGCGTCGGACCGCTAACAAAAAACCCGCTCAGCGCCATTAAGACACAAGCGGGCTAGACACATAGCATCGAGTTGTACGACTTACGGAGCTTGAACATGCCGTCCTCAGCCAAGCGCAGTCGGTTCGCACTCAAGCCATCGAGAGAATCGGCAGCCGAACAGATCGGCATCCTCTCGACTACGCAGCAGGACAGCATACTGAACAACTCAGCGGACTCTCGCACAGGAACGACTCCCATCGGCATATCTTCACGCGCATTATACCAGAATTCACGCCGTTCGTCAACCGAAGCACAGGAACCAAGAAGTTGGGAACCCCGTAGTACGAAAGGGAAGTCTATTGTATCGGAGCGGGCCGCAGTGAAGCACCCCGAGGGCATGCTTGACATGCATCGGACGCCTTCGTATACTTGGGTGTCGCAGCGAGAGCTGCCTTTTTTTGCGTCTGATACACCGGACATTCCGTCCAGCAATTCCGGAGGTACCCACGCATGGGGACTGCAATCAAGATAGAAGGACTCACCAAGACCTTCCGCCTGTTGATGCACAAGGAGCCTGTGAAGGCCGTGGACAATCTCAGCCTTGAGGTCCACCAGGGCGAGATCTTCGGCTTCCTTGGGCCGAACGGCGCAGGGAAGACCACCACGATCAAGATGCTGCTCGGGATCATCTTCCCGACATCGGGCTCCGCACAGATACTGGGCAAGCCCGCCGGTGATATCGGCGTCAAGGCGGAGATCAGCTATCTGCCGGAAAGCCCGTACTTCTACGAGCATATGTCCGGGCAGGAAGTTCTCGATTTCTACGGACGCATCTTCGGCCTCGCCGACCCAGTACGCCGGCAGAGGGTGGAGGAACTACTGAAGACCGTCGGACTCTACCAGGACCGACGCAAGCCACTGAGCCAGTATTCGAAGGGAATGCTCCAGAGGATCGGGATCGCGCAGGCGTTGATCAACGATCCAAAGCTCCTCATTCTCGACGAGCCGACTTCGGGCCTCGACCCGATCGCCCACATGGACATCCGCGACCTGATCCTCAATCTGAAGGCTCAGGGCAAGACGGTCTTCCTTAGCTCCCACCAACTCTCAGACGTGGAGATGGTCTGCGACCGAGTCTCCATCCTGAACCGCGGCAAGCTGCTCAAGGTCGGTAACCTGGCTGATCTGCTCGCAGGCGGCAGGGTCGAGATCACAGCCTCGGGCCTCGACGATGCGACGATCAACAAGCTGAAGGCATCCTCGATGAGCGTCGAGCGGCAGAACGGGTCCGTCGTAATCATGCAGCCCGAGGGCCAGGTCGTCAACGAGACGATAGACGCCATCAGGTCTGCGAGCGGGCACATCGATTCGGTGATTCCGCTGAAGAGAACTCTGGAAGACCTCTTCGTAGAAGTCATTCGGGAGGGGAACAAGCAGTGAACATACTGGTCATCGCAAGAGCTACATTCAACGAAGCCCTGAGGAAGAAGATCCTGAATGTCTTCCTGCTCGTCGCGCTGGCACTGATCGTATTCTCGGTATCCTTCGCCTACTTCAGCGCCAGGCAGGAGATGACGATCATCAAGAGCCTCGGACTCGGCATCATCGCCCTCGCCGGGATGTTCATCAGCGTCGTGATGGGCATCAACCTCATCCCAGCCGAGATCGAAAAGCGCACGATCTACACGATCCTCGCCAAGCCGGTGAGACGGCACGAGTTCCTGCTCGGCAAGTTCCTGGGCGGGACGCTCACCATGTTCGTCAACCTACTGCTCATGACACTCGTGTTCATGGTGACCGTCGCCTTCAAGAACAACTGGAACCCGGACTGGGCGCTGCTCAAGGGCAGCCTGATGATCTTCTTCCAGTTGTTCCTGCTGGGCTCTGTGGCGATCTTTTTCTCGATCTTCCTGACACCGGCGGTGAACTTCTTCATGACCTCGGCGGTGTACATCATCGGCAGCCTGTCGGAAGTCACTCTCTCGATGATGAGAGAACAGGACCAGCACCCCATCGCCAAGGCATTCTTCTGGCTGATTCACTACCTGGTCCCGAACTTCGCCAACTTCTTCACGCAGAACCCGCTGATCCACCCCGGAGTAGTGATCAAGAACGAAGCGGTCTACTATGCCGAAAACATCCTCTACGCGCTGGTCTACGCGTCGATTCTCATGATCATCGCCATTCTGGCGTTCGACAGGCGAGAAGTGTGAGGTAGCCGACATGAAGCAAAGCACAAAGGTCGTCCTGATCCTTGTGATGATAGCGCTGCTTCCCGTCATGGTAAAGCTGCAGTCCGAGATAGACCCGCAGCGGAAGCAGTTCCTGCCCGAGCGCCAGATCGTATCGTCGGTGGTCACTCAGGTAGGGAACAACCCCGTAGTGCTCCCCAGCCAGTTCGTGGCCGGCGCGCTCATCGGTTTCCGCGAGGTAGTAGCCGGCCTGCTGTGGGTGCGCTGCAATGACTTCTTCCACTCGGGCAACTATGACGCCATCGTTCCGCTGACGCGCATAGTCACCTGGCTCGATCCCCATCAGATCGACGTCTACTCGGTCGGAGCCTGGCATCTGGCGTACAACTTCGTCGATCGCCAGAGCCGCGCCGACCGCCGCCTTCTCATACCAGCCATGAAGTTCCTCGAGGAGGGCATCGCGAACAATCCCAATCTCTGGGATCTCTACTTCGAGCTGGGCTACACGATGAACTACTGGAAGAAGCATGACTACGACAAGGCCGTCTACTGGATACGGGAGGCCACCAAGAGAGATCCCCCCTACTACGTTCACACGCAGCTTGCGCACGCTTACGAAAGAAGCGGACAGGTCGACAAGGCGATCGAGCAGTGGCGCAAGTGCTACAACATGACAAACAAGGCTCTCAAGAAGAAGTTTGATGAGAGCACCTACCAGATAAGAGAGGTGTCGAAGAAGAACCTCGATCTGACCATCTGGCGGCAGATGGATCGCGCGGAGAAAGCCAAGAACCCCCGCGATCTCAATTTCGACGCCGAGTTCAAGCGGCTTGGCCCGCGGAAGTTCCGGATATCCGGACGGATCAACCTGCCCGACGGTGCGCGCGTAGAGGTATCGCTGGTAGACGCCGACTACAAAGAACCGAGCCCGAAAAAGTTCTCCTGGGAAGTAGACCCGAATCTGACTATGATGTATGACGCCGGGATCAACGGCATTTCCGTGCAGGACGGCAGGTTCGACCGGGTCTATGATCTCAGCCTCGATCCGAAGCAACACCCGCTTGCGAAGGACAAGTACGTTCTGACGGTCTGGTTCAACCCAAGGAACGCGACCCAGGACATCAAGGATGCCTCAGGATTCAGCGGTGAGTGCATGACGGACAAGAGATACCTGGACACATCGACCAAGGGTCTGCGGATCGTCAAGAAAGTCATCATACTCGACCGCGAGGATATCATCTAGAGCGCATTTCACAAGCGTTGTAGGAGGGGATTCCGATCCCCGAGTTCGGCGCGCTACGTGGGCATTCGCGGCTGGGCAGCCGCTCCTACATGGCGGAGTTCCACGTATGAAATGCGCTCTAGCACACTGGCATTATCCTCACCAACCTGGTATAATAGTGGGACGATTTCGACCGGTTTGATCGTGCTAGACGGGGAGCTAGCGGTGCCCTGCACCCGCAATCCGCTATAGCGGGGTCGAATTCCTGCTCGAGGTCTGGTCTTTTGAGGTTCGGCCGGCGTAAGTGGTGTTGATAGTCGGGCCCTGCGCAACGGCCGTCTTATGAACCCCGTCAGGTCCGGAAGGAAGCAGCGGTAAGTAAGTTCGCCCGTGTGCCGTACGGTCTCCTGGCTGGAGCAGGCTGCGTTCGGTATCACTCGGAAGGCCTTATCGACAGCAGGTGCACGATCATTATTACTCGGTCCGCGACTCGCGGACCCATCGTGTGTGCAGTATCCGGATTCATCCGGGTACTGCATTTTAACGACGGTCTCACCACAAGGCTACCCGTATGTCATACGTCGCGCTGTACCGGAAATACCGCTCGCAGACCTTCAACGACGTGATCGGCCAGGAGCATATCACGCGCACGCTCCAGAATGCCATCCGCCAGAAGAAGATCGGCCACGCGTATCTGTTCTGCGGCACCCGAGGCACAGGCAAGACCACCACTGCCCGCCTCCTCGCCAAAGCGCTCAACTGCGAGAAGGGACCGACCGACGAGCCCTGCAACCAATGCGACGCGTGCCTGAGCATCACCAACGGCAGCGCCCTCGATATCGTCGAGATGGACGCCGCCTCTCACCGCGGAGTCAATGACGTCAAGGAGATCAGAGAGAACGTCAAGTTCCCTCCGATGTCCCTTCGCTACAAGGTCTTCATCATCGACGAAGCGCACCAACTCTCCCACGACGCGAAGGATGCTTTTCTGAAGACTCTGGAGGAGCCGCCCGCACACGCGATCTTCATCCTCGCTACCACCGAACCGCACAACATCCCGATCACCATCCGGTCGAGATGCCTGCAGTTCGACTTCCGGCGGGGGTCGATCTCCGATATCCGATCGAGGCTGAAGTACGTCTGCGAGAGCGAAGGAATCCAGGCCGATGACGAGGCGCTTGAGATCATCGCCATGGATGCCGACGGCTCGTACCGAGATTCGCTCAGCCTGCTGGAGCAAGTGCTCTCCTACACCGAGAGCCGCCTGACACCCGCGGATGTCTACACAGTGCTCGGGACCGTCACGCAGGACTTCCTCTTCCGCATGGGCGAGATGATCGCGTCCGGCGACGAGGCAGGCGCGTTCGATGCGGCGCGTGAGGCTGCCGAATCGGGCAAGGACCTCCGGCAGTTGATGCGCTCCATGGCCGACCACTTCCGCAACCTGCTCTACGCGACGGTGACGTCTGAGAAGGAGTCTCGCTCGCTCAGCTCCGAGATACTGGGTCGATTGCGGGAGCAGGCCAAGCGGTTCGACAAGGCAAAGATGCTCCGCATCATCGAGGTGTTCTCCGAGATGGAGCAGAACACGCGGTTCAGCGAGCGGCACAGACTGCTGCTGGAGATGGCCCTCCTGAAAGCGATCGAGACCGCGCAGGGCGTCGCCGCGGTGGTCGCGGCCCCTCCTCGCGCGGAACCCACGCCCCCGCCAGTGAGGCCGCCTGCGGCGCCGAAGCCAACCGTGCGGGCCCCGGCGACTGAGACCAGGCCGACAGCCGATCAGCCGACCCCGGAGCCGGCTGTGCAAGCGCCTGCGGTCGGCAAGCAAAAACTTCCGGATTCTGATACAATAAGACAGAAGTGGAACACGGTATTGCAGACCGTAAAAAGTGAGAGCATACCCGTGCACGCGCTGCTAGCTCAAGCGGTCTCGGTAGACGTGAGAGACGGCGCAATCGTGCTCTACTTCAAGCATCTGGGCCAGGCACGGATCCTGGATTCCGACACAACCAAGGCAAAGAAGAAGGCCCTGCAGAAGGCGATCGAGCGCGTCTTCGGCGTCGCAAATGCCGGCATCATCTGTGACGTGGCGAAGCAGGATGCGCCCGCCCCGGAACCCGAACCCGAGCCGGAGTTCGTGACACCGGAGTTGCCGGAGCCGGAACAGGGCAACCCGCTCCAGGACCTCCTGGAGGTGTTCCCTGAAAGCCAGATAGTAGACGACTAGGGCGGATTGCTACTTGTGAAATACGCTCTAGTGTTCCGCTAAGTTGAAAACGCAGTCCCCAACTTGGCAGGATCTTCGGACTGCATGTCAGGTTGGATCGAGAATCCAGCTCGACGATGCATGAGCACCACGGACTGCGGTCTCATCGGGAGGAGACTATGAGCAACCCATTTGGAAACCTCGGTAATCTCGGCGGCATGATGAAGCAGGTCAAGAAGATGCAGGAGGACATGCAGCGTCTTCAGGAGGAACTGGACGAGGCTCGCATCGAGGCCACATCCGGCGGCGGAATGGTCAAGGCCGTCGTGACCGGCAAGGGCGAACTGGTAGAGGTCAAGATCGACCCGCAAGTCGTCGATCCGGATGACGTGGAGATGATGGAAGACCTGGTCACCAGCGCCGTGCGCGAGGCGCAGGAGAACGCGACGAAATACCAGACCGAGCGGATGCAGGAGATCACCGGAGGCATGGGTCTGCCGCCCGGACTGATGTAAGGCCGGGTTACGGGTTATGGGGAACCCCAAGACCCACAACCCATAACCCATAACCCATAACCCGTAACCCACCACCCAACGCCGTGCCTTTGCGCCCGACCGGACTGCTGAGGTCGGGTTCGAGGCTTTAGATAATGAGGAGAGAATGCACTACGCTAAGCCGCTTGCCAAGCTGGTGGGCGCATTGGAGAAGCTGCCGGGCATCGGACCGAAATCCGCTCAGCGGATAGCGTTCTTTGTCCTGCGCACCTCCGACGAAGAGGCCCGACAGCTTGTCGAGGCCATCAAAGAGGTCAAGGAGAAGATAGTCCAGTGCAAGGTCTGCTTCAACCTGACCGACCATGAGGTATGCGATATCTGCGCGAGCGAGAAGAGGGAGAAAGGCACGATCTGCGTCGTCGCCGAACCGCGCGACGTGATTGCGATGGAGAAGACCAACGAGTACCGGGGCGTGTATCACGTGCTCCAGGGCGTCATCTCCCCCATGGACGGAGTCACCCCCGAGATGCTTCGCATCCGGGAACTGCAGCAGCGAGTGATGCAGGGTTCCGTCAATGAGATCATTCTGGCGACCAACCCTACGATCGAAGGCGATACAACCGCCATGTACCTTGCAGGTATTTTGAAGCCGTTGGGCGTAAAGGTAACAAGGATCGCTCACGGGATGCCTGTGGGGGGCGATCTCGATTACGCAGACCAGGCTACGCTTATCAAGGCGCTCGAGTGGCGCCGTGAAATGTAACCAATCCCGAGAGGAGTCGTGACTATGCCGAATATGATGGAAATCCGCTGGCACGGCCGCGGCGGACAGGGCGCTAAGACAGCCGCCCTGCTCGTCGGCGATGCCGTGCTCGCACAGGGGAAGTACATGCAGGCTTTCCCTGAATACGGTCCGGAGAGAATGGGCGCGCCCGTTCAGTCCTACAACCGGATCAGCGACAGCCCGATCACGCTGCACTGCGCCGTGACCAGCCCGTCCGTGGTTGTCGTGCTCGACCCGACGCTGATCGGCGCGACCGACGTGACCGCCGGCCTGCCGGACGACGGTGTGATCATCATCAACACCAACCAGCCGGCGTCCTACTTCCGCGAGAAGCTGGGACTCAAGAACGGCCAGAAGGTCTACACCGTGGACGCGTCCACGATAGCCCGAGAGACCATCGGGCGTGACATTCCGAATACACCCATGCTGGGAGCGCTCGTAGGCGTGACCAAGATGCTCGACTTCGATGCGATGCTCGAAGACACGAGGCATAAGCTGGAGAAGAAGTTCCGCTCCAAGCCCGGAGTCGTCGAGGGCAATATCCAGGCCATCCAGCGGGCTGCACAGGAGGTAAACTCAGATTGAGCACCAAAGAGAGAATAGCACTGACCGGTAACGAAGCCGCGTCATTGGCAATGAAGCAGATCAACCCCGACGTCTGCGCGGCGTACCCGATTACGCCTGCGACCGAGGTCATGCAGATCTTCGCGCAGTACGTTGCCGACGGCTTGGTCAATACCGAGCTGGTCACCGTCGAGAGTGAGCACAGTGCGATGAGCGCCACCATCGGCGCGGCCGCCGCAGGTGCACGATCCATGACGGCCACATCCTCCCAGGGTCTCGCCCTGATGTGGGAGATGCTCTACATCGCAGCCGGTCTCCGGCTGCCGATCGTCATGCCGATGGTCAACCGCACGCTCAGCTCCCCCATCAACATCCACTGCGACCACAGCGACTCGATGGGAGCCCGCGACGCCGGCTGGATCCACATCTTCTGCGAGAATGCGCAGGAAGTCTACGACAGCGCCATCCAGGCTATCCGCATCGCGGAGCATCCTGACGTGCTGCTGCCCGCCATGGTGAACTACGACGGCTTCATCATCAGCCATGCCATGGAGCCCGTGGAGACACTTGCCGACGCCGATGTGCAGAAGTTCATCGGCCCGTACAAGCCGGCCTATCAGCTCCTCGACGTCGACAATCCGATCACCGTCGGCGCCATCGACCTGACCGACTACTACTTCGAGCACAAGCGCTCGCAGATAGAGCCGACCTTCCACGCATGCAAGGTCATCGAGGAGATCGGCGAGGAGTTCGGCAAGCAGTTCGGACGCAAGTACGGACTCTTCGAGGAGTACAAGCTCGACGACGCAGAGATCGCCATCGTAGTTCTCGGCTCGACCGCGGGCACGGCAAAGGTAGTCATCGACGAGCTGAGAGCCAAGGGCGTCAAGGCCGGTATGCTCAAGATCCGCATCTTCCGCCCGTTCCCGCACAAGCAGATCGCAGACGCGCTCAGCGGAGTCAAGGCAGTCGCGGTGATGGACCGCTCCGAGGGCATGGCGTCCATGGGCGGCCCCGTCTTCGCAGAGGTCCGCTCGGCCCTGTACGACTACGACAAGCGCCCGATCACCGTGGACTACGTCTACGGCCTCGGTGGAAGAGACATCACGCTGGATCACATCCGCAGCGTCTACGGCGACCTGCAGAGATTCGCCGCTGAGGGCAAGCCGGTTGTGGATTCCATCAGCGACCTGGTCACCTACCTGGGCGTGAGGGAGTAACGGAGGAGAACTGATATGGCAAATCTCAAGGAACTAGCGAAAAAGGGAGAGTTCCTCTCCGGCGGCCATAGAGGCTGCGCGGGATGCACCTTCCCTCAGATAATCAGACAGGTCCTGGCGGCGACGGACACTCCCGTCGTCTGCGGCGCGGCTACCGGATGCATGGAAGTCACAACGACCATCTTCCCCTACACCGCGTGGAAGGTCCCGTTCATCCACAGCGCGTTCGAGAACGCGGCTGCCACGATGAGCGGCGTCGAAGCAGCATATCGCTCGCTGAAGAAGCAGGGCAAGTACGACAAGGAAGTCCGCTTCATCACGTTCGGCGGCGACGGCGGCACCTACGACATCGGTCTGCAGTCGCTCTCCGGCGCGATGGAGCGCGGACACCGCATGCTGTACGTCTGCTACAACAACGAAGCCTACATGAACACCGGTATCCAGCGGTCGAGCGCCACCCCGATCGGCGCGCACACCACGACCTCGCCGACCGGATCGGCTTCGACCGGCAAGAAGCAGTACAGCAAGGACCTGACCGCCATCCTGGTCGCGCACAATGTCCCGTACGTAGCGCAGGCATCCCCTGCCTACTGGAACGACTTGGTGACCAAGGTCCAGAAGGCCCTGGCGACCGACGGCCCGAGCTTCATCAACGTATTGATGCCGTGCCGGCTCGGCTGGGCGTTTGATCCCAAGCAAGCCATGCAGATCTCGCGTGATGCGGTGAGCACCTGCTACTGGCCACTCTTCGAGGTAGTGAACGGCAACTATCGGATCACGTACACCCCGAAGGAGAAGATGCCGGCGGCCGATTTCATGAAGAAGCTCACCAAGTTCCGGCACCTGTTCCAGCCCGGCAACGAGGGGATCATCGAGTCGATGCAGGCTGAGGTCGATCGCCGCTGGGAGAGACTTCAGAAGCTGGCCGCGCTCGAATAGCGTTCATTCGACGCATCGGCAGCGCTGCCGATGCATCCTGCGATGGTTACATCGGGGCAGCCGGAGACGTCGTACTCCGGCTGCTCCTTTTTGGCAGGAGAGGCCTGCCAAGCCGAAGAACAGATGTGTAGTGGGCATACGCCCCATTGGACCCCCACATGGTTTGTGCCCACTACTGGTTAGATGAGGTGAATCAGAAATGACAGATACACAGAAATCCACCTGGCGGACTAAGGTCGGGTTGGCCGAGATGCTCAAGGGCGGTGTCATCATGGACGTCACCAATGCCGAGCAGGCGAAGATCGCCGAGGATGCCGGCGCGGCCGCCGTCATGGCGCTCGAGCGAGTCCCCTCCGACATCCGCAAGGACGGCGGAGTCGCCCGCATGGCCGACCCCAACGTCATCCTGGAGATCATGAACGCCGTAACGATCCCCGTCATGGCGAAGGCACGGATCGGCCATTTCGTCGAGGCGCAGATCCTCGAGGCGCTGGGCGTCGACTACATCGATGAGAGCGAAGTCCTGACCCCGGCCGATGAGTCGTTCCATATCGACAAGCACGCGTTCAAGGTCCCGTTCGTATGCGGATGCAGAGACCTCGGCGAGTGCCTCCGACGCATCGGTGAGGGCGCGGCTATGATGCGCACTAAGGGTGAGGCAGGCTCCGGCAACATCGTCGAGGCCGTCCGCCACATGCGAGCGGTCACGTCCGAGATCAGGAAGCTTCAGAATATGGGCCGCGAAGAACTGATGACCTATGCCAAGAACCTCGGCGCGCCGTACGAGTTGGTCTGCGAAGTCGCAGAGACCGGCAAGCTGCCCGTCCCGAACTTCTCCGCAGGCGGGATCGCCACCCCGGCCGACGCAGCCCTCATGATGCAGCTCGGCGCGGAGGCCGTTTTCGTCGGCTCCGGCATCTTCAAGTCCGAGGATCCCGCGGCGCGCGCGAAGGCAATCGTGGATGCCACGACCCACTACGATAAGCCCGAGATCCTGGCAGAGCTTTCGAAGGGTCTCGGCTCGGCGATGCCCGGCCTGGACATCCGCCAGCTCTCCGAGAACGAACTGCTCTCGACCCGCGGCTGGTAACCAATTGTGTAGGAGCGGATTCCGATCCCCGAATTCGTGGTGTTGCGTGGGAATTCGTGGCCGGGAAGCCGCTCCTACAAGGCGGAATTCGACTTATCGAATAAGCGATCTGAATCCGCGCCTACAGGAACCGATAGTGACATGAGCAACGAACTTACCGTGGGCGTCCTGGCACTCCAGGGCGCCTTCCAGAAGCATATTGAGGCGCTGGGACGATGCGGCGTCAAGGCGATCACCGTCCGCACCGCGGAGGAGTTGGCGCAGGTCAACGGACTGATCATCCCCGGCGGCGAAAGCACCACGGTCGGCAAGCTGATGGTCCGCTACGGTCTCGACAAGAGGATCGTGGAGGCGGCGCACCAGGGAATGCCTGTCTACGGCACCTGCACCGGCCTGATACTCCTTGCCAAAGACATAGTGGGCAGCGATCAGCCCCGGCTCGGACTGATGGATGTCACCGTCCTGCGCAATGCGTTCGGGCGACAGGTAGACAGCTTCGAAGCCGATCTCGACATCGAGGAGATCGGAGCGCCGCCGGTTCGCGCGGTGTTTATCCGAGCGCCTTACGTCACGGAGTCCAGGGATGGCGTGCGGGTCCTCGCCCGCTGTGACGACAAGATCGTGCTCGTCCGACAGGACAACCTGCTCGGCGGCGCGTTCCATCCCGAACTGACGGACGATACCAGAATACATGAGTACTTCATCGGGATGGTGAGAGAGTCTCTGGGCACCGAGTCGATCGCCCGTCCCGACGAAACCAGAGCATGATGAAACTGGCACGATCTGCCGATCCGAATACCGAAACCAGGACGACCAGGCCGGTACGGTGTGGAGCGCGGCGCGCGCACGCATATCGTACCGGCTTGCTTTTTGCCCTCCTCGTCATGGTCGTATCCGCCGGCCTGCATGCTGCAAGAAACGAGGCGATTTCCGTCCGGTGGCAGCGGAAGGTGAACCAGCCTCAATCACTCACGATATCCCCCGGCGCGCAGTTCTTCGGCGGCGCCGACAAGGATGGGACCGTGAGACTATACGACGACCGAGGCAAGGTGCTCTGGACCAAGCGGGTCGAGGGAGCCACCGATGTGCTGATCGCCCGCAACGGTCAGAGCATACTCGTGTACTCCCGACTCAACCCGGTTCACAGAACGGTGAGGTTCTTCCGCCGAGACGGACGCGAGCTCTGGGAGCACGAGGTCGAAGGGAGCGTCTGGGCCGGCGCCGTGACTCCGGATGGGCAGTACGCGGCCGTCACTACCGGAGAGAAGTTTGTCTATCTGTATACCCCCCACCCCACGAATCCATCCTTCCGACGATGGAGGCTGCAGGGAATCGGACACTGCCTGACCTTCACCCCGGACAGCAAGTCCCTGGTAGCAGGCACGTGGCAGGACTCCACCATCGCGCGCTATGAGCTGGACGGCTCGCCGAAGTGGATCCTCGGCCAGGAATCCGAGCGCCAGTACGAGCTCCAGACCAGCGGCGACGGTAAGCACATACTCGGCGTTCGGCCATCGACTCAGCACACCCCCCTGGCGGAGATCTGCCTGTGGGATTCCGCCGGCAAGGGTATCTGGCGCAAGACGCTCGAAGGCTTCGATGTGGCGGCGCGGATCTCTCCGCAGAGCAAGTACGTAGCCGTGAGCTATGCGACCATCCTCTCGCACAAGAACACGGAGATCATCGAGCGGAAGGTAGCGGTCTACAGCGCTGATGGGAAGCTTGTGTGGGAGAAGGGCGGCCTATTCTTCGGCCCTCGGCTCGTGGCGCTATCGCCGACCGGGGATTCCGTGATCGTGTCGGATGGCAATCGTTCCTTGTACAACATCGATCGACGGGGACGAATCCTGTCCAAGCAGACTTTCAAGTCCACGATCAAGACGGCTGTATCGTCGGAGGATGGACGCAGGATCCTGCTCTACTGCCAAGACGGCTGGCTGTATCTCCTCGGGGTCGGATAGGGGCTCAGGGGACCACAAAGAGAGATCTCCCCCGGTTACGGATCGGAGGAGATCTCTATCGTACTCGCGACACGGCATAGCAATCATCAGCCATATCGGCTTCTGGCGCTGAATCATCCCTCGGACGACCCAGCCCCGCTTTGAGCGTAACTACGCGGACCTAACCTCAGCAGGCTCAAGCGGTATAAGGCCCAGGCTGGTTGCTCTGCGGAAGGCTTGTACTCTGTTGCTGACTTGCAGCTTCTCGTAGATATTCGCGAGGTGGAAGTCGACTGTGCGCTTGCTGACGTACAGATCCTCCGCGACCTCTTTACTTGACTTTCCCTCGATCACGAGAGCCAGAACCTCCTGCTCGCGCTTCGTCAGGTGGATCGTCCTGTCATCTCGTATCTGAGGCATAGTCATGGCCGTCATACCGTAACTCCTTTCTCGTGTCGCCGCTTCAAGTTGGTTTCTTCCATACTTTTGCGAGCTTCTGAGAGGAAAATGTCCTCACAGACTGGGAGTTTCTCCCCGCCCGCGGACTGGTAGTAGTACGGAAACCACGGGCAATAGGAGTTATGCCACATGGGACGGCTTTTCCGCCAAGCAAGAATACGGGAATTTGGCGCGGCCCACCGGCTCCTGTCGCATCCAACCATGGGGATACCGTGGCGGTCTGCGGAGGCAAAAAGAAAGCCCGCTCGGTAAGACCGGCGGGCTGGTCATGAGACCAAATCAGCAATCCTATAGGGAGAAGGTATGCACCGCTTAGTAAAGCCTGCAAGTATCGTGCCATCAGGCCCATCTGCGGCGAAAACCGGCATTACTCCCAGGGTGCATCCAGTGTTCCGTTGAGTTGGATTCTCGCGCTGTGCCATTATGAGCATGTGACTGCGCGGGAAGCGCAGTTGTACCGGCCGGAAACCCCGCCAGTCCTGAGTGACAAAGCGTATCGAAGAACGGTCGGGACTAGCCCAAGGTTGGTGGAGCTAGGCCGCCCTTCGATACGTCCTGAACTCCGACCACACTGAGTAGCAGCGCGTATCGAAGTGCAGTCGGAGTTCAGGACTACTCAGGGCTAACGGTGGCTGTTCCCCGGGGACATAGAGCCCGCTAGTCCTGAGTAGCGAAGCGTATCGAAGGACGGCCACGACTCCTCAGCGCTGACGGTGAGAAGTGTCTCAGGAGCGAAGCGAAGAATGACAACCTCGCGGAATCGGGTTGACCGAGCACCCGGCTCCGCACGTTTCATCATGCTGCTATACCATTAATGCTGTGAACCGGTAAATTTGCTGGTTTTGGCACTTGGCATTGACAACGGGCGGATGGACTGGTAATATTACCAGTGTGGAGACAGATCCACAGAACACAACGAAGCACACCCCACCCCACCAGGCGTGCACCATCTCAATGAGGCTACCAAACGATCCAGGCTCCCAATCATCTCTCGCGTGCAGCATGACTGCCTCTCAGTCTGCACAGCGGTAGCCTGGTTGCTGAAGGATTCGAGAACACACCAACACGGAAGTTGCCTTACAACGCACCACCTGGTTGCAGGCAGGTTCCAACCGGAGCTTGCGGAAAGGAGTGCTGGGAATGGCCACCACCATGTCCGCTGTCAAACTCGAAGCATCGCACGATGTTCTAACGAATCGTGAGATCCAGGTTCTCAGTCTAATCCTTGAGGGCAGGTCCAGCAAAGAGGTTGCGGGAATGCTCTACCTCAGCAAGCGAACCGTGGATTTCCATCTGGCAAGGATCTACGAGAAGCTGAACGTCCAGAACAGGCTCCAGGCGATCAGACGCGCCGCAGAACTCGGTCTGGTCAGCGAGCAACTGATGTAGACGATCCCGATACGACTCGTACGCCGGGTATTGGCTCTGATCCGCACGGTGAGTATCGTGCCAGGTCATTGCTTTGGCACGATATCAGTCATGCCTGAATCGTACAGCATCGCCTGCCGGTCGCAGGCGTCCAGTGTCGGCCGCTGCGATCGGACCACAAAGCAAGACAGCGCAAGTCGAACGTGACCTGCGCTGTTGAGAGACGTGATGGGCGTCCTGATGCCTAGTTCGATAGCTCGATGGTCCGGATGACCTCCGCCCCACCCTCCGGCGTGCATACGTAGACCGCCGGGGTGATCCCGGTCCTGGCCTTGTACTCCTCGGGAACGCGCTCGAGGAACTCCTCGACCGCCTCATCCGCGACGACGCTCACCGTGCACCCGCCGAACCCTGCGCCGGTCATGCGGGAGCCGTATACCCCCGGAACCTTCCTGGATGCGTCCACCATGACATCGAGTTCGCGGCAGCTTACTTCGTAGTTGTCTTTCAGCGACTCGTGCGACTGGTTCATCAGGCGGCCGAATAGAGCCGTTTTCCCCGCTCGGAGCGCCTCGACGCTCTTCAGGACGCGCTCGTTCTCGAAGACGACATGTTCTGCGCGCCGGCGTACCGTCGGGGGCAGACTGCTGCCGTAAGCCCTGAAGTCAGTCACCGTAATGTCGCGCAACGCCTTCACCGTGGGCATGTTCGTCCGGAATATGGATACCGCCTCCTCGCACTGAGCGCGCCGCGTGTTGTACTCGGAATCGACCAGCCCGCGCTTTTTCATGGTGTCGGCTACGATGACCTTGATGCCCGGAGGCAGAGGTACCGATTCGTGATCGAGAGTACGGCAGTCAACGAACAGCGCGTGGTCCTTCTCCCCCAGGCACGAGATGAACTGGTCCATGATGCCGCAGTTCACGCCGACGAACTCGTTCTCGGCGGCCTGACAGAGAAGCGCCATCTCGGTGCCGGTGAGATCGAATCCGTTGAGCTGCTTGAACGTCATGGCGGACGCCACCTCGAAGGCGGCAGAGGAACTGAGGCCTGAACCGAGCGGAACGTCCCCCTGGATAGCCATGTTTGCGCCCAGAATCCTCTTGCGCCTCTTCTGCAGCATCACCGCCACGCCCCTGGGATAGTTGCTCCACTCGTTCATCGCATCCTTGCGGATCGTTCTGTCGAGGGAGAACGCCGAAACGCGATCGAAGTTGACGGAGTAGAGCGATACCAGCATGTCCGATGTCGGCGCCGCCGCTATCAGCACGTCACGATCGATGGCAACCGGGAGAACATAGCCATCGTTATAGTCGGTATGCTCGCCGATCAGGTTGACTCGCCCGGGAGCGCGTACGATGAACTTCGGTGAAGACCCGTATACTTCGATGAACTTGTCGACCAGGTTAGCGATTCGATTCTCCAGGTTTGCCATGGCTATTCAGTTATCTCCTGCTTGTAGCATTCGGCGACCGCGGCGCGACCGTCCGATGCTATTGTTAGCTATCTATCCGCGGATTTCCTCGTGGAGTACAGGCATGTATCACTATTTGTGAAAAACCTTGCTGAAGGTGGTGACGATACCCTACGTCTTCGGCTCGATCCCGCGAAGTTCCGCCGCCTTCTCCTCGGCGAGCGTGTCGTTGATGAACACACCGGCGCCGGATTCGGAGCCCGCAAGGAACTTCAGCTTGTCCTTGGTCCGATACGGAGGGTAGAATTCGATGTGGAAGTGGAAGTGCCCAAAATCACCCTTCGCGGTCGGCTTCTGATGGATGACCATCATGTACGGGAAGCTGAACCCCCAGAGGTTATCGTACTTCAGCAGGATGGTCTTCAGGATGCGCGCCAGGTCCATCTTCTCGCCGTCCGAGAAGTCGGGCAGGCAGGTCCTGTGCTCATGCGGGGCGATGTGCACCTCGTAGGGGTAGCGGGCGTAGAACGGAATGAACGCGACGCAGCCGTCGTTCTGCGCCACGATCCTCCGACCGTCGGATTTCTCCTCGGCCAGGATATCGCAGAAGAGGCATCGGCCGGTCTTCTCCATGTGGTCGGCGGACGCATCGATCTCTCGCTGGACAATCGGCGGGATGAACGGATAGGCGTAGATTTGGCCGTGCGGATGAGCCAGCGTGACGCCGATCTCCTTGCCCTTGTTCTCGAAGATGAACACGTAGTCGACGAAGTCGAGCGCGCCGAGATCGTTGTACCGGTCCGTCCACACATGGATGAGGTTGTTGATCTCCTCCTCGGAGTGGTCCGTCAGGCTCCCCTGGTGCTTCGAAGAGTAGAGGATGACCTCGCAGACACCCTCCGCAGGCCGGACCTTGTACAGCCCCGTTTCCTCAACCGCCGGTTCGGGCGCATTGCGCCGGAGCGACGGGAACTTGTTCTCGAATGCAACGATCTCGTAGCTCTCGGATGGCACTTCCGTAGGGAACCCACCCTCCTTGGTCGGACAGAGAGGGCAGTAGTCGTCGGGAGGGAAGAACGTTCTCTCCTGACGGTGCGTGGCGGTTATGACCCATTGTTGCAGAAGCGGATGCCAGCGTAGCTCGGACAAATCTGTTACCTTTCGTAGACGATGCAGATGGCTGCGGTAGGAATATCAGCTATCAGACTTTTCGCGGTCGGTCGTTGAGGAGGCGGATCCGGAGCAGCTACAGGAGCAGTCCTTCTCGGAAGCGGCAGGCTCCGAGTCCCGCTCGCCGAACGAGTAGTATGTCAACAGTCGGCCGTCTTCCTTTGTGATTGTCTGCTTCGTCATGCGCATGATTCCATCTCCTCCAGCACAAGAGTGACTCCACCGAGGATGCCGGCGTCATCGCCGAGTTGGGACGGCACTACCTGGCAGACTTCGAGCGCCTCCGCCAGGGCATTCGCCTTCACGGTGCGCATGATCGGGTCCCACAGGACGAACCCCGCGCGCGAGATGCCGCCGCCGATGACGACCATCTCCGGGTTCAGGAAGTTGATGACGTTGGCGACACCGATGCCGACCCAGAACCCTGTCTCCTGCATGACCTCCAGAGCAAGCTCGTCACCCTCGAAAGCCGCCTCACCGATGATCGCGGGAGTGAGCGCATCGAGGTTGCACTCCACCTTGTGCATGAGCGACGTCTTTCTGCCCAACTGAATCTTCCGGCGGGCGCGGTCTATGATGCCTCCTTGACTGCCCTCCGATTCGAGGTCGCCGTAGAGCCCGCAGCCGCAGAGCCTGCCGTTCGGGTTCACGATCTGATGGCCGATCTCACCGGCGCCTTCGTTCGCGCCCTTCCAGAGCTTGCCGTCGAGGATGATCCCGCCGCCGATGCCGGTGCCAAGGGTCATCATCACCATGCTGCTGACATCCTTGCCCGCACCGAACCGGAACTCACCGAGCGCCGCAACGTTCACGTCGTTGCCCATGAACACGGGCAGTCCCAGGGCTTCCCTGAGCGGCTGGAGCAACTGCAGACCGCCCCAGTCCTTGAAGTTCGGAGACCAGAGGACGATCCCCTCGCGCGACTTGTGCCGGCCGGGCACGCCCATGCCGACTCCGCAGACGTCGTCCGCGGTCACCCCCGCGTTGTCCATCGCCTCGCGGATCGCATCGATGATCTGCGGAATGCTCTCGTCAGGGCCCTCCATCGCCTTCGTGGGTCGATGGCCCTCGCTCACGATCCGGCCATCCTTCTCCACGACGGAAGCCCGGGTATTCGTGCCTCCGATATCGACTCCTACCACGTATCTCTTGTTCGGGTTCAGTTCCACGTTCGTTCGACCTCAACCGGTGGATTCAGGGGTAAGTATACTTAGCCGCCTCCGGCATTGTCAACCTGCCGGCGGTCCCGCTTCCGACCGACGACCATCATGGTTCCGAGCACGATCATGAGTCCGCCGAAGATGACGCGCAGTATCTCACTCGGCAGCACTATCGCCAGGCGCGCACCGATCAGTCCTCCGGCGACACCGCCGAATACCAGCCAGTGCCAGACGTCCGCGCGCACGTTGCCGTGCTTGGCGTGGATGATCGCTCCGGAGATCGATACCGGGATGATCACCGCCAGCGAGATGCCCTGCGCCATCTTCTGCGACAGGCCCATCAGGTACACCATCGCGGGCACCATGATGATCCCTCCGCCGACACCCATCAGGCCGCTCAGCATGCCGGTCAGCACGCCCAGACCGAGCACCGCAACCGCTCCGAACCCCCCGGCCGAGACCGCGTGGCCGTTCACCGGACCGGCCCCGGACGCGGAGGATACCACATCATATATCATCCTGGCGGCGACAAAGAGCAGGAGCAGACCGAAATACCGTTTCAGGCGCTTGGCGCTCAGTTTGTTTGCGAGCCGGGCGCCTATCATTGCGCCGAACACGCCTCCGATCGCCAACTCGATCGCGACGAGCCAGTTCATCTGGCCGCTCTGACTGTACGTGATCGCGCCGAGCAGCACGATGAAGATCATTACCGCGAGCGATGTCCCGTGCGCCTGATGCTGGCTCAACCCGATCAGGTAGACCATCGCCGGAACGAGGATGAACCCACCTCCGACTCCGAGAAGACCGCTGAGTATGCCCGCGCCGAGCCCGATTCCCATGATGGCCCCGGCCTTGAGTGCCGACTTGAGATGCTGTGTGCGTCCTGATTCCAGAGTGATGCCGCCTTTCCGGTGTGAGAACCTGGGGTTGTACTCAACCATTATAGAGCCCGGACGCATCAGGAGGCAAGCGTGGGCC
>CAYXOC010000012.1:0-105468 GCA_964466715.1 uncultured bacterium | reverse complement strand
AATTTCCGCTACCTTTTCAGAAATTTCCGCTACCTTTTTCGGAATTTCCGCTACCCGGTGGGAGAGATCGGCCTGCTTGTGGCCCGGAATGGCGGTGGTTGTCCCCCGGGGACATAGGAATCCGCTAGTCAGTGAGTTCACTACTCAGGGCTAGCAGGGTTATTCCCCGGGACACAGAATCCGCTAGTCCTGAGTAGCGAAGCGTATCGAAGGACGGTCGGGTCTAGTCAGAGGTCCGGCTGTGCGAAGTCGCTGAAGAGCACAGCGAAGAATGACGCCGCATTTCCCGGAAGGAGGAATCATGCGCTATCTGTTAGTCCTGCTGCTTATCATCTCGGCTTCCGTCGGAGCCGTAGCCGAGACCGCAACGACCGACAAGCCCGATGCCCGCCTCGATCAGAAGGTGACCCTCGACGTCAGCCACGCCAAGCTGGGAGACGTCTGCAAGCAGCTTTCCGAGATGACGGGAGTCTCCATCAGGGCCGGGAACGGAGAGCGCGACTGGAAGGTCCGCGAGCGCAAGGTCACGATCCACGCGAAGGACATCCGCCTCGGCTCGCTGATGAAGGAGATCTCCAGGCTCCTCGGATTCTACCTCTCGAAAAGCGGCAGGGAGGGCGAGTGGGCCTACCTCTACTGGCAGGACAAGAAGTCCCGCGACCTCGAAGCCGAGATGTTGAGCGCCGAAAAGGAGGCCGCCGCCCGGAAGCTGACGGAGAAGCGTCAGGCGATGCTCGACGCGGCGGAGAAAGCGCTCAAGATGACGCCCGAGGAGGCCGCCAAGGCGAAGAAGGATGATCCGCTCACGGCGTACATGGCGGACACCAAGTCGGGAAGAGGCTTCGCGCAGTTGCTCTCGGGGCTCGCGTCGCAGTTCCCGCTCGAGCGCGACCTCATGCTCCGAGGGAAACGAGCCTCGATCCCGATCGACAGCCTCCCTGCCGACCTCCTGCAGGCGGCGCTCGATACCACGACGGGCGGCATAATCGCAGGCGAGCAGAAGGCCCTGGGCCGGGAGTTCCCCGGGGATCTGTCACCGTGTCGGATCACGGTCATGCCGATAGATATTGGAAGCGATTATGAGGCCGGGCTGTTCGGGTTGTGCGGCGCGATCATCGTAAACGGGGTAAGACCCGGCGGGGATCCCAATGCAGTACACAACGATTTCGGCCCCGGCGAGCCGATGAGCCTTTTCGTACTCGCCGATCCCGACTCGCCGGTGTCGAAGCTGCTGGGAGAGGCTTTCCAGATGGCTGACGACGGTGTGGACGCTCAGGAGATCGACGGTCATCTTAAGAAGACGGCGGGGAAGCAGGAATTCCTCGCCGAGGTGCTCGCCCAGGATTCCCCGACTGAGAAGGACCCTCCCACGGACCCGAGGCTCATGCGGGAGATCGAGATCACCGAAGAGATTCCGGCGGCATCAATGACTCAGGCGATAAACCTCGATGAGCATGCGCAGAAAGCGGTATCTATGATCGCGGAGGCGATCGGAAGGCCGGTGCTCCTCGAATCGTTCGCAAGGCTGCTGCCACCCGGAGGCTACATCCGGAAGGGCAAGCAGCCGCTCTACAAGATCCTGATCGCGTTTGAGAAGTCGGGGTACACCTGGGAGTTGAGCGATGGTGAGATCCTGAGAATCCGCCCTCACAACTGGGCGCTCCGCCGATCGTTTGAGATACCCGAAAGCTACCTCGCCCGCTACAAGAGTATACTCGACAAGCAGGGGGAGTACACGCTCGACGACATTGCCATGATCGCAGCCGAGCTCACCGACGATCAGATCACGCGGACCCTCATCACCGATCCCGAGATGAGAGATGTGCTCAGCAACTCCCTGGCCCAGCCGGGCGCGCCCGTATCTCAGCGAACCATCCTGCGGTTCTACCACTCGCTGAACGCCCGGCAGAAGTCGGCGCTCGGCAGTGAGGACGGCCTCGCATTCGCCGACCTGACCGGCGAGCAATGGGAGCACATCGGTCAGGTAATCGCGGACAAGCTCGGAGGCGTGTACGTCCAGGACGGCAGCATTCGGATGGAGTCCGTCGAGGCCGACGAGAAAGCCGTGGTCACGCAGAACAACTTCGAGATCGTCGTGCAGATCGAGGGTCAGGAGTCCCCGAGCCGTGTCAAGGAGAGCGTCGCGCGGTGGCGCAAGAGTCAGGTAGAGAGGTTCCGGAAGACGGCGGAAGAGCCGCGCAAGGCCGCCGAGGAACAGAAGAAGCAAGCCGAGCCCGCGAAGTAGCCGGCGGCCCGGCGTATGCATGCCAACGCCGAGGGAGAGGAGCTAAGGGATGACGCATAGGACCGGCCTACTGCTTGCAATCCTGATCTGCAGCCTATCCGCCGTCGGCGTCGGGACGAGCGTTACCGACACAATGGATCTCGACAGGCGGCTCGACAAGAAAGTCACCATCGAGGTAGTCCATACCAACCTTGCGGACCTGGCGGAGCGGCTTACCCGGCAGACCGGGGTCACCATCAGGGCGCGCACGAGCAACAAGGACTGGAAGGTAAGGGAGCGCAAGGTCACAGTCATAGCGAGAGACATGACCACAGGCGATCATGCGGTACGTGGAATCGCCCGCCGGACGACCGGAGGAAACCTTTGACGTGGCAAGCGTAAGGCTCCAGCCCGGATACGGCGAGGTCGGCGATCACTCGTCGGGCGGCATCTGCTTCGAGCCAAGGGTATGGACTCAGGACAACCACTCGCAGATGCAGGACGAAGAGACGGACGGGCCGGATCCCATAGCCGGCGCGCTCGCGGATCCGGACTCGATGTACGGCAAACGGATCGGAGAGGAGGCGCTGGCGTGTGAACGCGGCGAGAAGCTCGACGACATAGGCGAAGACCCGGGCGACTCCGCCGAGAGGGCAGCCATCTTCTTCAGCCTGGAATCCCCCATGGAGAAGGACCCGCCGACCGACCCGGAACTCACCCGCGAGATAGAGATCAAGCCGCCTACGGATCAGAAGAAGAGGTCGTACGGCCCGTGGTGTCTCGGTCACCAGGCCGGATCTCCGATAAGGGAAATCGCGCGAGCCACAGGATGGTCCGTGCTCCTCGAGTCGTTCAGCCCGCTGAACGATATGAGCGCGCTTCTTGTATACGGGAAGCAGCCGTTGTACAAGGTGTTCATCGCGCTGGAGAAGACGGGGTACACCTGGAAGAGGAGCGGGAGCGTTCTGCTCATCCGACCGAGCGACTCGCTGTTGAGGCGCGCGCGTGAGATATCCGATGCGCTCATCGCCGATTACAGGCAGCGATACGAGAGACAGGGCGGATACTCACTCGGGGACATGGCCGAGCTCGTCTCGTCTCTGACCGACATCCAGATCGTTGAGAGTCTGTACCCTACCGGTCTGATGGGCTATGACTCACAGATACTCGTCAAGGACTCAGGAAGCAGGGAGGCCCTGAGATTCTACCATTCGCTGTCAAGCCTGCAGAAATCCGTGTTGGCGTCGAGTTCGGGCATACCCTTGTCTCAGTTGAGCAGCCGGGAGTGGCAGCGCATCAGGAAGGCCGTCCCAAGCCACGTTCAGGATGCAGACCTGACCGGCGCCGCCATCAGACTGATGACCACGAAGGGCGGGGCGTACGCATTCATCGTTGAGATCGCGCATGAGGAGTACGGGAAGCCTCGGGAGCTTTGGTCCTGCCACCTCGATCTGCCTGCCCACAACAGTCCGCCGGACGAGGAGGAATGGCAATGAGCGGCAAGGAGGCGGAGGACAGGAGTAAGTCGGACAAGCCGGCGGCGTCCGAAGGCAAGTGACACCGGACTTTCGGGTGGAATGCCGCTGAATGGCATGCTTCTTGCAAGAGAAGGTATCGGGTGGCAGCGAAGGCCTTGTGCCTCCCTGTATCAGCACGTCCGGCCGAAGCCGCCGGGGAATGGGAAACCATGTCCGCAATTCCGACCGCGCGTCGTTGAAGGATCCTGCGACGTAGCGGCATCTAATACGTATGGGAATGCTGCGCCCGGTGCGGCAAGCATGGCGCAGAATGCCAGTCGCCAGGAGGTGAAATCGGTACTCAAGTCTTGACAACAGCCCTGAAAAACCGTAGAATGTGAAGAGAGTTTGACAAACCGGGGACCAGGCACGCCTCTGCCCGGACCTCGCAATCCCCCAGGGAATACTTCGCACTTCAACCAGATACTCGGAAGGGAGCAACCTACAGTGACGAAGAGAACAGATCCCCAGTTAACTTGCGTCCTGCTGGTCATCTGCGCGCTGGCGATCACTGTCGGCAGCACAGCATGGGCAGCGGGGCCGATGAACTCGCCGTGGCCGATGTTCCGCCATGACGCAAGGCATACTGCCACAAGCCAGTATGGAGACCCGGTTCCCAGCGGTCCCGCATGGTCGTACTTCACGGGCGGTGGACTCTCATCTCCAGTGATAGCTTCCGACGGCACCATCTACATCGGCGGCGGATCGGGAGTGCTGTACGCCCTGAACAGCAACGGAACGCTGAAGTGGACCTGCCCCACGGGCGGCGGAGCCACGAGATCGACCCCAGCGATCGCGGATGACGGCACCATCTACATCGGCGGACAAAACGGCTCGCTCTATGCCATCAACCCGAACGGTACCGTCAAGTGGAGCCGCGCAACCGGCGGGGAGATCTCCGGATCACCGACCATAGGCCCGGACGGCACGATCTACATCGGCAACAGGAGCGCCAGGTTCTACGCCTACACTCCCAGCGGCGCCCTGAAATGGCCGAGCCCGGGTTACATCACGCTCGGCAACATACACATGGGATCGGCATGTATCGGTCCCGACGGCACGATCTACATCGGCGGCGGGTTCAATCTGTACGCCATCAACCCCACAGGCAGCGTCAAGTGGACGTATCCCACCGGATACACCATCCAGAGCTCCCCAGCCATGAGCCCTGACGGCAAGACTGTCTACGTGGGTTCCTGCGATGCCTATCTGCACGCAGTTGACACCGAAACCGGTACGGCGGTCTGGAAGACCACGGTGCCTCTGGTACCAGCCAGCACCTCATCGTCGCCGGCAGTGGCCCCGAGCGGCATGATCTACATCGGCTCGAATGGAGCATCGGCAAGCATGGGCGGCGGCGCACTCTTCGCCATCGACCCGAACGGCAATGTGGTCTGGCAGTACCAGACAGCATATGATGTCCGGTCGTCGCCTGCCGTGAGCGCCGACGGCACGATCTACCTCGGCGTCATGGACGGTTTCGTACTCGCCTTCAACCCTGACGGAACGAAGAAGTGGCAGTTCCTGTCATCCGACAGTTCGCAGCCCGGCATTTATGGATCGCCGGCTATCGCAGCGGACGGAAGCGTCGTAGTCCAGTCTATCGGCGGCGTCGTGTACGGTAATCTCACGTGCACTCCTCCGGCGGCCGTACCACCCAGCGACCTGACCGTCGTCGCTACGGGAGATACGACAACCTCCCTGTCGTGGGTCGACAACTCCGATGACGAGTTCGGCTTCCATATCGAGCGCAGGATAGGCACGATAGGTGATTTCGTCTATATCGGCAAGACCGGTCCGAACGTCACAACGTTCAACGACTCCGGTCTGGCATCCGGTCAGACCTACTACTATCGAGTGTGCGCGTTCCAGCAGGCAGGCGATTCCGCGTTCACCGAGCCGGCCTCGGTACTCATGCCCGGACTGCCGGCCCCGACCGGCCTGATCGCCACTCCGGTATCCGGTACTCAGATCGACCTGACGTGGAACGACGTTGCGACCGATGAGCTCGGCTACAAGATCGAGCGGTTCCAGGGAGCAACCGGCCCGTTCGTCCAGGTAGCAAGAGTCGGAGCGAACGTGACGTCGTACAGCGACATGAGCGTGAACCCGGGAGTCAACTACTACTACCGCGTGAGAGCATATGATGCCACGCGCGATTCCAGCTACTCTAACGAGGACTGGGCGGTCACCCCGGGATACGACTACAGCAACATCATCCGAGGGAACACGGAGAGAAACCAGATAGCCCTCACCTACGATGCAGGCACCGCGGGCATTCGCTCCCGCCTACTGGACGTCCTCAGGGACAAGCAGGTCTACTGCAACTTCTACATCACCGGGTACGTCGCGCAGACGCAGCCGGCCCTCGTAGCGCGCATCGCGGCCGAAGGTCATCTGATGAGCAACCACAGCATCGACCATCCGGCGTTCACGCAGATCACCGATGCTGAGATGTCCCGACAGCTCAACGTGACCGACGACATCATCTACGCGATCACCGGTCACAAGACGCGCCCGTGGTTCCGCGGTCCGTATGGCGCGACCAATGATCACGTGCTCGACGTACTCGAGACAGAGGGTTTCCGCCATCAGTTCTGGACCGTAGACAGCGGCGACGTCAGCGGGCGAAGCGGTTCGGCCATCACCAACACGTTCTTGACGGAAGCGGCGAACGGCAACGTCTGCCTCTCCCACTGCACGCTCGCAAACTCCGAGGATGCGGCGGCGGACACCATCGACGGCCTGCGAGCACTCGGCTACGAGCTGGTGACCGTCCCGGAGATCGTGGCGCCGCTTCAGGTGACCGCTCCGATAGACGTAGTGCGTCCGGGATGGAACTTCCTGTCGCTACCGATCGACCCGGCGAACCCCGCCCCGGCGGTCGTATTCCGCGGAGTGGACATCACCGGCAATCTGATCGGCTTCGACAAGGAGACCCAGAGCGAGAAGACGTTCAACCTGGCGAATCTGGGAGCATTCGGCCAGCTCAGTTCCGACGAAGGATACTGGCTGTACCTGCCTCCCGGCCAGACAGTGAAGTTCAACGGCGCGGCGGCGACCAATGATCGGCACATCAAGCTGCCGCAGACTCTGGCGAACCCGGTCGGCGCGATGACCGCGATCGGTTACCCGTTCCAGGTGGCTCAGCCCGTCGAGAACCTCAAGGTCTACAACCCGAATGCGGCGGAGCCGAAGCTGAGATCGTTTGCCGAGGCTTGCAGTGCGGGCTGGATCTCGGGAATACTCTACGGTTGGGACGCCCCCACCCGTTCGATGTTCACGGCCAGCACGGAGGAAGACTGGCCGGACCGCACGTATCTCGAGCCGTGGCACGGCTACTGGCTCACGAGCTACGTGAACGAGCTCGAGCTGATCATACCGGCGCCTCAGACACCGTAACGTCGCAAACAGACGAAGGAGACACGAAGGGCCGGTCGGAGATGATCCGACCGGCCCTTTTTGTGTCTGACTGGCTTCCGTCGACTACCGGCGATGATCGTCGGCACTCGGCGGTCCGCCCTGAACCCTCCACGCGCGACACCCATGTATGCATTCGACCTATTAGTACCGGTTAGCTCAAGACCTCACGGTCCTTACACATCCGGCCTATCAACCAGGTAATCTACCTGGGGTCTGTACCCCTGGAGTAGTGGAGTGCTGGAGTATCGGAGTACCGGGAGGGTCCGGTATCCCATCACTCCATTACTCCACCACCCCAACGGAATGAGGAGACCTTATCTTGAGGTGTGCTTCGCGCTTATATGCTTTCAGCGCTTATCACGTGCCGACTTGGCTACCCAGCTATGCCTCTGGCAAGACAACTGGTACACCCTAGGTCAGCCCACCCCGTTCCTTCCGTACTAGGGGCAGCTCCTCTCAAGTCTCCGACGCCCACGGCGGATAGGACTTGACCTATCTTACGATGGTCTACTTCTAGCTCACGAACCGCTTTAATGGACTGCTAACCCAACCCTTGGGACCCTCTTCAGCCCCAGGATGCGATGAGCCGGAAACGAGGCGCCAAGCCTCCCCGTCAATGTGTCCTATCGGGGGAGATCGGCCCTGTGCTCCCGGGGAACTTTTGTCCGTTGCAGCGATGCCCCTTCCACGCGGAGACACCACGTCGCTAAGCCCGACTTTCGTCCCTGCTTGAGCGGATGCTCGCACAGTCAGGCCACCTTATACCATTGGAACTCAACGCACGATTTCCAACCGTGCTGAGGCGACCTTTGGACCCCTCCGTTACCTTTTGGGAGGGCGCCGATCCAGCCAAACTGCCCGCCTACCACTGTCACCCTGGTGAGGGGATAAGGACAAGCATCCACCTGCGGGTAGTATCCCATGAATGCCGGGATTTCGGATCCGGGATTGCGGATTTCGGACTTGCCGGCAGAGAATCGCCTTCAACCGGAAATCGCAAATCCGCGATCCGAAATGCCGTTGGCTCCTACCTATGCTTTGCACAGGAGATGTAGGTCCAATAGCAGACTGCAGTAAAGCTCCCGGGGAATTCCCGTCCTGCCGCGGGTAGCCTGCATATTAACAGACACTTCAGTTTCACCGGGTCCCTCGTTGAGACAGCGTCTGGGTCGTTACACCGTTCGGCAAGGCGGATTTTGTCCGCCAAGGAATTTCGCTACCTTGGGATCCGCACCTTTTTTAAGGGCACGGATCGCCGTTTACCGGTTGTTCGGCCTAGTAGGTAGTGGAAAGTAGAAAGCATGTAGAGGAAGGCTCCTCCGCCTACCTACTTCCACCTACCTGCTTCGGCCTTAGTATTCCGGCACTGGGCAGGTGTCAGCCCCTATATATCGGATTGCTCCTTTGCAGGGACTTGTGTTTTTAGTAAACAGTCGCCCAGACCTGGTCACTGCGACCTGTATCCGCCCACTCCGCCACCAGTCGGGGATTGGAATCCCCTCCTGCGACCGGACGTTGCAGGAAGGGATCTCGATCCCCGACCGCCAACGGAGAAGCGAACCAGGCGCCCCTTCTCCCGAAGTTACGGGGCCAATTTGCCGAGTTCCTTAACGAGGGTTCTCCCGAACGCCTGAGGATTCTCTCCTCGCCTACCTGTGTCGGTTTGCGGTACGATCACCCGGACTGACTCTTCGAGGCTTTTCTCGGCAGTTCGACCTGGCCGGGTGCGCTACCAAACGCGCCCCGACGCGGCCTACCTGCGTCCCCTCGAAGACAGGGGCCCGGGTGGCGCCGGAATGTTGACCGGACTATCCATCACCTGCGCCTTTCGGCCTCGGCTTAGGATCGGCTATCCCGAAGATGACGAACATTGCTTCGGAAACCTTAGGCTTTCGGCGTCTAGGATTCTCACCTAGATTGTCGCTACTCGTGCCGGCATTCGCACTTCCCTGCAGTCCACCCAGGCTTACGCCCAGACTTCAACCCGCAGGGAACGCTCCGCTACCGTATAGTTCGTAGTGGAAAGAAGGAAGTAGGTAGAGCCGAACCGGGAGGAAGGAGCGCATAACAGGGAGAATGGTTATCGAGACATGGCTAGCTATGAAGACCTCAAAGTGTTCCAACGATCATACGAGACTGCCTTGAGAGTCCACAGGCTGACGAAAGACCACGAGTGGGACGACGTTGTCCGTCAGATACGACGTGCAACCAAATCCATTCCGGCAAACATTGCCGAGGGTCTCAGCGCGGTGAACTCGACGGCAGAGGCAAAGCGGTTCCTGGGCATAGCCATCAGGAGCTGCAACGAAGTCCGTCTTTGGCTGGATTTCTGCCATGATCTCGAGTACCTGGAAGCACAACAGTGCAAGATCCTCAAGTCTGAATACCACGAATACGGCGCCATGCTGTACGCTCTCTGGAAGAACTACGGTACATGACACCTCCCTGCTCTCCAACTACCTACTACCAGCTACTAACTCGCTGCTACCTACTTTCTACTTTCCACTACTCACTACACCCGCAGCTTCGGTGGCGGACTTAGCCCCGATCATTATCGGCGCAGGCCGGCTCCACTGGTGAGGTGCTACCCACTCTTTAGACGATGGCTTCTGCTGAGCCAACGTCCCAGTCGTCTTAGCCAACCCACTACCTTAGGAGATGACACTTAGTCCGCGCTTAGGGACCTTAGCTGGCGATCTGGGTTGTTCCCCTCTCGACCACGGACTCGCAACGCCCGCGGACCCACTCCCGGACTACGGTTGCGGTATTCGGAGTTCAGTCGGGTTGGAGGTCGAGGCGTCGACCCTATCCCGTCTGGTGGCTCTACCCCCGCAATCGAACATCCGAGGCTGCACTTAGATGCATTTCGCGGAGAACCAGCTATCTCCGGGCTCGATAGGCATTTCACCACTACCCACAGCTCATCCCATGGTATTGCAGCACCAACGGGTTCGGACCTCGGCGCCCCACTACTAGGGGCGCTCCATCCTGTCCATGGGTAGCTCGCCCGGTTTCGGGTCTGCTGCCGGAGACTACATCAGCGGAAAGCACAAAGGGCAAAGCAGGCAGGAAGACCCGAACATACAGGCCTTTGATATTACCTACTTCCCACTCTCTACTTCCAACTGAACTCCGCCCTATTCAGACTCGCTTTCGCTACGGCTCCTCCACCCTCCGGTGGATTAACCTCGCCACCGACAGCAACTCGCCGGCTCATTATTCCAAATGCACGCAGTCACACCCCTCGATGCTGGATGCTCGATACTAGATACTGGATACTGGTTACTGGTTACTGGTTACTCGATGAAGTCGGGCTTGCCCAGCCATCGAGAATCTAGAATCGAGCATCGAACATCTAGTATCGAAGATCTAGCATCGAGAAGCGCTCCCACTGCTTGTAGGCATACGGTTTCATGTTCTATTTCACTCCCCTTCCGGGGTTCTTTTCACCTTTCCCTCGCGGTACTGGTACGCTATCGGTCGCCAGGAGTATTTAGCCTTAGGAGGTGGTCCTCCCGGATTCACACAGGGTTTCTCGTGTCCCGTGTTACTTGGGGTCGGCAAGAGGAAGTCCGGTTCTTTTCGCATACGAGGCTATCACTCTCTACGGCAGATCGTTCCAGATCAACTTCTGCTAAGAGCCGGATTTGTAACTTCCCCTCCCACCGAAGTGAGAGAGATGCCGCCCCACAACCCCCCGAAAACCAGTGAACAGTGATCAGTAAGCAGTGAACAGTGGGAAGAAGTCCTCCGAACCGATCACTGATGACTGTTTACTGATTACTGGAAGACGGGGTTTGGGCTGTTCCCGTTTCGCTCGCCACTACTCAGGGAATCGCATTTGCTTTCTTCTCCTCGGGCTACTTAGATGTTTCAGTTCGCCCGGTTCCCTTCCCGACCATCACCATAGAACACAAAGGCCGGGATGACTCGCCGTTACGCGAGCCGGGTTTCCCCATTCGGACATCCCCGGATCTCACCCCCCTGTAGTCCCCCCTTAGCAAGGGGGGACGAGACTTACCGGTCCCCCCTTGCTAAGGGGGGGGCTACAGGGGGGTACGCTTACACACAGCTCCCCGAGGCTTCTCGCAGTGTGCCACGTCCTTCATCGGCTCTGGCGCCAAGGCATCCACCGTATGCCCTTATCTGCATACTACAGGCACTCGCTCTTGGAGAATTCGGTTGTCAAGGTGCACTGAGTTGTCAATGATCGGTGATTGGTAGGAGGGGATTCCATTCCCCGACACACGGAGAATCGGGGATCGGAATCCCCTCCTACATGGCGGAATTGGACTCTTGAAGTACGTACTGGTTACCGATTACTGATCACTGGTCACCGATCACCGGCAACTCCCGCAAAGTTTCGGCGGAGCACGACATGCCTGTCGTTCGATACGGATTCACAACCGCACCTTGCAGTACGGTTACCGTGCTTCTCCTCCGTCCACCTC
This sequence comes from uncultured bacterium, assembly GCA_964466715.1. Taxonomy (GTDB): domain Bacteria; phylum Armatimonadota; class UBA5829; order DTJY01; family DTJY01; genus CAYXOC01. The sequence goes on along the minus strand of CAYXOC010000012.1, from coordinate 93,853 downwards.
GTTGGACCCGCCTGACCCACCGCCGGCTTCCCCCCCTGCAGTCCCTCCTTGTAAGGGGGGACTGCAGGGGGGGAAGGCTTGGCAGGCTTCGGTCAGATCCGCCTGGGTGGTCCGGGGTCAGCAGTATGAAGGATACCTGGGAACGTATTCACCGCTGTATCGCTGACCAGCGGTTACTAGCGACGACGTCTTCGTGCAGTCGAGTTGCAGACTGCAGTCCGAACTACCGGTGCTTTCCACCCCACTATGGTCCCCCATTCGCAAGGGGAACCTCAGGGGGGTGGAAAGCCCGTGTACAGGGCGGTCTCCCGCCCGTGGTCCGCTTTACGGATTACCTCCCCCTCGCGGGTTCGCCAATTGTACGGACCACTGTAGCATGTGTGCGGCCCAGGGCATTCGGGACGTACGGACTCGTAGCTCATCCCCTCCCTCCTCCAACCCGCCACAGAAGACCGGGCGGGCGGCGGTCCCCCTGGAGTGCTCAGATCTCCGGACGGCGACTCGGCAAACACACATCGCGCGATCCGAATCAGCTTCGGACGCGAGGTCTACATACCGACGCCGTCCGGAGAAATGGTGGCAACTAGGGGTGTGGGGTTTCGCCCGTTACCGGAGTGAACCGGACATCTCACGACACGAGCTGACAACAGCCACACGACACCTTATCCACATGCCCATGCGGGATTGGAGTACCAGAGTGGTAGAGTACCGGGTTCAGAGCCCCAATACCCCCTTGCACCACTGTTCCATCACTCCAACCGTCGCGAGGTCGGCGACCGAAGCCGTTTCCGGACTTCGGGCCGATACCTCAGGCATGCAGATGGCCCTGGTAAGGTTCTTGGGTTGGTATCCAATTAAGCCACATGCTCAGCCGCTTGTGCAGGCATCCCCAGTTCCCATGATTTTCAGCCTTGCGGCCGTACTCCACAGGCGGGACACTTGACGCGTAAGCTTCGCCCCGGCAAGCTCATCAGTGGATCAGTAGGTCAGTAGGTCAGTAAGTCAGTAAATCAGTAAGTCAGAAAGCCAGCGTTCCCGAACTCCCCGACATACTGACGAACTGATCTACTGACATACTGACTTACTGATCCACTGATGAGCTCACCCAGGGGCTAGTGTCCATCATTTACGGCCAGGACTACCCGGGTATCCAATCCGGTTCGCTCCCCTGGCTTTCGCGCCTTCAGCGTCAGAAGCGGCCCAGAGAGCTGCCTTCGCCATTGGCGTTCTTTCCGATATCAACGCATATCACCGCTACACCGGAAGTTCCGCTCTCCCCTACCGCCCTCGAGAACGACAGTATCGGATGCACTTCCCCGGCTCGACCGGGGGATTTCACATCCGACTTACCGAACCGCCTGAGCGCCCTTTACGCCCAATGATACCGGCCAACGCTAGCACCCCACGTATGAGCGCGACTGCTGACACGTAGTTGGTCGGTGCTTCCTCTTGGTGGACTACGAGTCCACCCGACAGGAGTTTACGATCCCAATAGCCATGGGACTGTCCTCCTCCACGCGGCGTCGCTGCGTCAGGGTTTCCCCCATTGCGCAAGATTCCGCACTGCTGCCGGTCTCCTCCGGGTAGTAGGAAGTGGGAAGTGAGTAGCAGGTAGTGAAGACCGCCGAACTCGCGGAACATCGCTACCATCTGTCCACTTTCCGTTTTTCCGGAGTTGACCGAGAGGGCCGTGTCTCAGTCCCCCTCGGGCTGACCATCCTATCAGACCAGCTACCCGTAGCAGGCTTGGTGAGCCATTACCTCACCAACTACCTGATAGGCCGCGGGCCCATCCCGAAGCGCTCTAGTAATGAGCCTTTGAACGCACCTGCATGCGCAGATGCGTTACCATCCGGAATTACCCCGTCCGCGAACATGGAAATAAGCGGACGAGCTATGCCGGTCTCCGGGGCAGGTTACCCACGTGTTACTCCGCCGTTCGCCACTGAGAAGTGGGAAGTTCGTAGTCTTCAGTAGGTAGATCCAGACGGCGGACATACCGCGGGTCCATATGCTACCTACTTCCATCTTCTCACTTTCCACTTTTCCGTTCGACTTGCATGTGATCAGGCACGCCGCCAGCGTTCGACCTGGACTGGGATCAGATCCTTCCTTAGGCCAAACGAGCCATGTACGCATACACCGCACACAGCTCTCACGTTCATATTGCACATCGGCTCCGCCGAAATCTGTAGTTGCCAAGGTTCGACTATGCATCCCGGCTGCATGTGCAGCCACGGAATATCTACCACGGATTCTCGACTTCAAACCTCCGATATCGCCGACCACGTTCACGTCTTGCGACCGAGCTTTCCCAAACGCGCGACGCTCACACACGCCGGCAGAGAACGCGGAGCACTCCGAGCGCGCCGAGTGAAGTTTTTTTGCGCGTTCGGGGCGTTTTGGCATGATTTGTGCAAGTATTACTACCGGGCGATATCCCGAACCATCATTGACGCAGCGGCGAGTAGATCGCCGAACCATCATGCACAGGTGCGCACAGCCGGAAGACGAACAGACTACCGAGCACCCATGGGTACCGGTTGCCGCCTGTGCAGGATGCTGTCGAGAGGAGTATCACATATGAAGACAGTCCTCAGGATAACCCTGGCATTGCTCATACTGTTTGCCATGCAGTGCATCGCCTCTGCCGATGCCAGCCAATTGGTCAAGTGGTCCCAACTCCCCGACATGGTCAACGGCTATCAATTCTCATCAGAGACCAAAGTGCCATCGCTGGTAGCTGACGATTGGATCTGTCCCACGGAGGCGCTAGCAGGTCTTCGCTGGTGGGGCGGACTGTGGACACCCACGGCTGCCGGCAAGTACAGCCACTACTGTGACAGTCGACCTACCATTACTTCGCTGGGGAACTACCAGGCGTGGATCATCCGGATCTTCGACAACGTGCCTCAGAGCGCCACTGAGCCGTATGCGCGGCCCGGCAACGAGCTGGCCATGTGGACACTAAGCAGCGCCGATGTCCAGGAAACGCACTACAAGGACACGCAGTCAGGCCGGCATGTGCACAGCTACTATGCCGACCTCACGAATCTGGCCATGCCGCAGTTGACGGCCGGATCGATTTACTGGATATCAATCCAGGCGCAGATGAGCGACACCAACGTCCAGTGGGGTTGGCACGAGTCGCGCGATCATCGATTGAGCGCCGCCGTCCAGGACTTCAAGTCGGCCGGCTGGCTCCAGATCCAGAACAACATGTATGACAACGATATGGCATTCGAGTTGACAACGATCCCTGAGCCGACCGGACTCAGCGTTCTGACCGTGGGGATCGGAGGAATGGCAACGTTCTTCTGGAGACGGCGCAGGTAGGCTCGAAGACTACACACCAATATCGGATGCACGACAGCCGCTCTCCGGAGCGGCTGTCTCCGCTTAGGGCAGCGGTTTCCTTGACTTTTGCCTCCCACTGATCTACAATTCACTCTGAATCACTACCGCCACATTCCCAGCTCGAAAGCTGGTTGCGAGGAGTCTCAACCCGATGCAAGCAAGACGTTTTCTGCCCATCATCCTTTCTGCGCTCGTTGTGAGCGCGCCCGCCGCCTACCCCAGTATCGCGGACATCATGGGCGGCAAGTCGAGCCAGCCTACCAAACCGGCCAAGCCGGCGCCCCAGGCCAAGGCGAAGCCCTCGCCGCAACAGCTCAAGGCAGCAGTGGTCAAAGCAGCATACGACAAGGGCGTGCAGCTCATGAAGGCCGGCAAGACCAAGGAAGCGATCGCTCAGTTCAAGATCGTGATCCAGAATGAGCCCAAGTCCATACCGGCTTACGTGAACCTTGCACAGCTCTGCGCGGTGACCGATGACCTGAAGTCGGCGCTCGGATACATACAGACGGCCATCAAGCACGAGCCCAAGGATGCACAACTGCGAGTGTTGGCGGCCGGTATCCAGATGCAGATGCAGCGCCCCGAGGATGCCAAGCAGAGCCTCAAGCAAGCCGTGTCACTGGACCCCAAGCTGACCCAGGCGCATATGCAGTTGGGCATGATCTACGCATCGGAGAAGAAGTACGATGCGGCCGAAGCCGAGTTCCTGGCTGTGACGAAATATGCGCCGAAAGACACTCAGGCATGGTACAACGTCGGATCGGTCCGCGCCAGCAAGGGCAAGTTCAAGGAAGCCATACCGGCGTTCGAGCAGGTGACCAAGAGCGATCCGAAGTTCGCGCAGGGATACTACGCGATGGGTTCGTGCTACGTGCAGTTGAAGGATGCATACAAGGCCGCCCCCATGTTCTCGAAGGCAGCCTCGCTCGATCCCAAGAACCCGCAGTACGTCATCGCGCTCGCGGCAGCCCTCCAGGAATCGCAGCAGTACGAAAAGGCCGTCACCCACTATGCCAAGGCCGCCGATCTTGCGCCGAAGAACGTGGGCATCTACCTCAATGCCGGCCAGTGCTACTTCATGCTCCAGAAATACGCGGAGGCAGAGGAGCAGTTCGGCAAGGCGCTGAAAGTCGATCCGAAGAACACTCAGGCGATGGGAAACGTCGCTGTGGCCAAGACCTACCTCAGGAAGTACGACGAGGCTGAGACCTGGTTCAAGAAGACTCTCTCCTTCGAGCCCAAGAACAAGAATGCCAAGCGCGGCCTGGCTTATCTGTACGAGCAGCAGAACAGGAGAGATGATGCCATCACTCAGTACAAAGAGATGCTCGCGGACGACCCGGAGGACATGCAGGCGCGAAACCGGCTTGCACAGGCATATCAGTCGCAGAACAAGACCGATATGGCCATCGAGACATACCGCGATCTGCTGAAGATCGATCCCAAGAACCTGCAGGCCCACGCTAGTATCTTCGAACTGCTGAGGAGAGACCGGAAGTTCGAGGAGGCGACGAAGGAAATCGAGCAGATGCTGGAGATCGATCCGAAGAACGCCAACACCCTCGCCAGCGCCGCCCTCCTTGCGGAGGAGATGGATGATGCGGAGAAGGCGATAGGCTACTACAACCAGATCAAGCAGATCGAGCCGCGGGACGAATCGCCCTATACCTCAATCGCCAGACTGCACGAGACCGCGGGTAAACACGACGAGGCGATCAAGGAATACGAAGCCCTGATCAAGGCCAACCCGAAGAGCGCCTCAGCCTACTCGGGCATAGCATCGATCCTCGAGAAGCAGGGCAAGCTCGATGAGGCGCTCGCCAGGTACAAGGAACTCCAGAAGGTCGCTCCCGAGCAGGTGTATCACCTGACCAATATCGGCCGCATCCTGGAGCAGAAGGGTGAGAAGAACCAGGCGCTCATCGAGTACCGGAGGCTGGTCGCGGACAACCCTCAGAACATTTCCGCCAGATACGCCCTTGCCGGTGCGCTCAACAGAATGGACCGCAAGGATGATGCCATCAAGGAGTACGAGACCATCGTCAAGCAGAAGCCGGGCGACTTCACGGCGATCAGCGCCATGGCGGACATCTACTCCGGCATGGAGAAGTATGATCTCGCCCTGGAGAACTACAAGCAACTGCTCGCAACCAGCCCGAACTATGGGCCCGCGCTCGACAAAGCGATGTCGATGTACCAGAAACTCGACAAGCAGACCGAGGGCGAGGACTACCTGAAGTCGCTGATCGAGAAAGACCTGAACAACGGAGCGGCGATGTCGGCCCTCGGCAAGGCGTACAACACGGCCAAGAAGCATGACGAGGCGATCGCGTACTTCAAGGACCTGACGGAGAAGAACCCTGAATCGCTGCCGGCCAGGCAGGCGCTCATCACGGCGTACAACAACGCAGGCAAGCAGGATGATGCCGTCGCCTTCTACAGAGGCTTGATCGAGAAGAAGCCTGACGACACGACGATTCGTCGGGCGCTCGCTCAGTATCTGGAGAGCATCGAGCGCTATGACGCCGCTCTCACGGAGTACGAGAGCCTCCTGACAGCGGCGCCGGATGATCCTTTCATCAACTTCCGGATGGCGCAGATCTACGAGAAGCAGGAGAAGAAGGACAAAGCCATCGAGACATACAAGAAGCTGGTGGAGAAGAACCCTGACAACGAGTTCTTCAAGACTCGGCTCCAGGAACTGGAGGGGACCGCATCCGCACCGGAGGAGGCTCCGAAGGCGGATACGCCCGCGACAACCGGCGCGCCCACCCCACCCGCATCAACGGAATCCGAAGCTGTCGCACAGCCGGAACCGGAGCCGGAGCCGGCTGGCGAAGACGCTAAGTAGTCCTGCCCAGGAGGCAAGCACGTGAAAACCAGACTGATTCGCGTCACGACCGCTCTGCTCATCATAGGAATCGTCTTGGCGGCCGCCTCATGCACGAGGCAGTCCGGCACGACCGGAGGAAAGCAGCAGTACACCGTAGGGGTCACTCTCCTCACGAAGAGCCATCCGTTCTACCAGGAGATGGAGGCTGCGATGAAGGAGACGGCGGCAAAGAGCGGCATCGAGCTCAACATCCAGTCGGCCGAGTTCAAGATGGACGACCAGCAGGCGCAGATCGAGAACTTCATCACCCAACAGGTAGACGCGATAGTCGTCTGCCCGGTGGATTCGAAGACTATCGGCGGAGCGATCCAGCGCGCGAACGATGCGAACATCCCGGTTTTCACCGCCGATATCGCGGCAAATGAGGGCGCCGTGGTCTGCCACATCGCCTCTGATAACGTCGCCGGCGGACGGCTCGCGGGCGAGTACATGGCGAAGCTTCTGAACGGCAGAGGCAAGGTGATTATCATCGATCACCCCAAGGTCATGAGTGTGGTCGATCGGACCAAGGGCTTCGAGCAGGCAGTCTCCAAGTTCCCGGGCATCAAGATCGTAGCGCGTCCCCCGGGCGACGGTGAGCGAACCACCTCGATGAACGTGATGGAGAACGTGCTCCAGTCGCACCCCGACATCGACGCCGTGTTTGCCATCAATGACAGCACGGCGCTCGGAGCGCTCGCGGCCCTGAGACAGGCCAAGCGAGACGACGTAGTCATCGTCGGCTATGACGGTGATCCCGAAGCCCGCGAGGAGATCATCAAGGGCAGCCAGCTCAAGGCCGATGCGGTACAGTATCCGCGCAAGATCGGATCGACCACAATCGAGATGGTGGCGAAGCACCTCAAGGGTGAAGAGGTGCCGGCGCAGGCGCCCGTCGAGGTCGGCATGATCGATAAGGCAAAGCTCGAGGCAGAGAAGAAATAGACAGCATCGCGTTGTAGGAGCGGCTTCCCAGCCGCGATAGATGGTCTCGCGGCTGGGAAGCCGCTCCTACGACAGAGGACGACCATGGAGAACACGAACGGCACTCCTGCCCTGCAGATGAAGGGCATCACAAAGACATTCCCGGGCGTACGCGCCCTGAGCGACGTCGGCTTCGAGGTGCGCAGGGGAGAGGTCCATGCGCTCCTCGGCGAGAACGGCGCGGGCAAGTCTACTCTGATGAAGATCCTGGCCGGCGCTCAGCCGATGGACAGCGGTGAGATCCTGATCGACGGCAAGCCCGTGCACATCACCTCGCCTCAGAAGGCGATGGAACTCGGCATCAGCATCATCTATCAGGAGTTTAACCTCGTGCCCTACCTCAACGCGGCGGAGAACATCTACCTCGGCCGCGAGCCCAAGGCGGCGATCCCCGGATTCGTCGATTTTTCCACCATGTACTCCGAAGCCCAGAAGGTAATCGACAACCTGGGCGTGAAGCTGAACGTCCGCACGCCGGTCAACCGCCTGTCGGTCGCCCAGCAGCAGATGGTCGAGATCGGGAAGGCCACGTCCAGGAACGCGACCATCATCGCGATGGACGAGCCGTCCGCCACTCTGACCGACCACGAACTGGAGAGCTTGTTTGCGCTTATCCACTCCCTCAAGGAGAAGGGTGTCAGCATCATATACATCTCGCACCGGTTGGAGGAGATCTTCCAGATCGCCGACCGGGTGACGGTCCTGCGCGACGGACACTACGTCGGTACGAAGGACGTCTCCGAACTCGACAAGGACGAGATGATCCGCATGATGGTCGGCCGGGAGCTCAAGGAGAAGATCCCCAAACAGACCTGCGAGATCGGCGACACGGCCCTGGAGGTTCGCAGCCTCAACCGCAAAGGAGTGCTGGAGGACATCAACCTCAAGGTTCGCAAGGGCGAGGTGCTCGGAATTGCGGGACTCGTCGGCGCGGGGCGGACGGAGCTTGCCCGAGCGATCTTCGGCGCTGATCCGATCGACTCCGGCGAGATCATCCTCGACGGCAAGGCGGTCAACATCCGCTCGCCGAGGGACGCCATCCGCCTCGGGATCGGCCTCGTCACGGAGGACCGAAAGTCGCTCGGCCTGATCCTCGGCATGGTCGTCCGCGAGAACATCAGCCTGGCGAACCTCGATGCGCTGACCAAGCTCGGCTTCGTCAACCACCGCGAGGAGAGGCGCGCCGCGCTGCAGTTCATCGAGGACCTGATGATCAAGACGCCGTCGTGCGAGCAGCAGGTCCAGAACCTCAGCGGCGGAAACCAGCAGAAGGTCGTCCTCGCCAAGTGGCTCTTCACACAGTCGAAGGTCCTGATCTTCGACGAGCCGACTCGCGGAATCGATGTCGGCTCCAAGGTCGAGATCTATCAACTGATGAACCGGCTGGCGGCGAACGGAGCCGCGATCATCATGATCTCCTCCGAACTGCCGGAGGTTCTCGGCATGAGCGACCGCATCGTGGTGATGCACGAGGGCCGGATCACAGGCGAGTTGTCGAGGGAAGAGGCCACCCAGGAGAAGATCATGTGGCTTGCCACCGGAGGGGAGTGATCCGTGGGCAGGCACAGGAGAGCGCTCAGACAGGTCTCGCAGTACGGGATCATCGTCTTCCTGCTGCTTCTCTGCGCGTACTTTGCCTACGCAACCGGCGGCAAGTTCGCCAGCCCCACCAACATCGCCAACGTCTCGAGGCAGATCGCCATCAACATGATCCTGGCGGTCGGCCTCACCTTCGTCATCATCAGTGGGGGGATCGATCTCTCCGTCGGATCGGTGCTCGCGTTGGCGGGCGTGATCTCGATGTCCATTCTGCGGGACGGCCTGAGTATCGATACTACAGTCTTCGGCCGGCACTTCGAAGCAACTCTCATCCCCGTCCTCCCGATACTCATAGGTCTTCCGTTCTCGGCCGTGACGGCGAGTCTTGTCGGCGGCGGGCTCGGCGCGTTCAGCGGATTCGTCATCACGAGGTTCAGGGTAGCGCCATTTGTCGCCACGCTGGGGATGATGACAATCGCCCGCGGACTCTCGTTCGTCTACACCGACGGACAGCCGATCAGCCCGCTGCCCACCGCTGTGCGGACGTTCGGCGCAGGCGAACACGCGGTGGGCCCGTTTGCAGTGCCGAATCTGGTCATAGTAGCACTGCTGATAGTCGTACTGGGGCACATACTGATCACCCGCACCAACTTCGGACGCTACGTATATGCTATCGGCGGGAACGAGGAGGCAGCGAGGCTCTCCGGCATCAGCGTATCCTCGGTGAAGCTGAGGATCTACGCGCTGTGCGGAGCGCTGGCGGGACTGAGCGGAATGCTGCTGTCAACCCGACTGGCATCCGGCGATCCGAAGTCCGGCGCAATGTTCGAACTGAACGCGATCGCGGCTGTGGTCCTCGGCGGGACGAGCCTCGCCGGGGGAAGCGGCACCGTGCTCGGGACGCTGATCGGCGCATTGGTGATCGGCGTGCTGGATAACGGCCTCATCCTGCTCAACGTCTCGGCGTTCTACCAGATGGTCGCGAAGGGATTTGTCATCCTCGGCGCGGTGATCCTGGACCAGGTGACCCGCGGGTCGGAATGATATATGGAGCGCGGAGGCGGGGTCTACGGACGAAGCTTCCGCTTTCCTATGTTACGCCAATATGGCGGAAGCTCCGTTCCACTCAGCTTCCGCATTCCAAAGGAGTTAACCATGTCCACACTACTTATCGGCTATGATGTCGAATGTATGCACGACCCGGAGGTCACCGGCGCGTTCCTCAAGAAGGCGGCGGAGGTACATCGCGAACACCCCTGCACACTGTTCCTGTGCGGCAAAGTGATCGAGAACAACGTCCGCGACCTCGAGAACCTGGCGGACAACCCGATGTTCGACTTCCAGCAGCATACCTACTCGCACCAACTGCTCAAGACCGTCTGCATCGACCGGGGCGACGGTAAGCTGGAGGTCCACCGCTCGATGCCGTTCTCGCAGATCGAGGATGAGGTCGGGCGGACCAGCGAACTGATCCGCAAGCACTTCGACAAGGAGTGCGTCGGCATCACGGGACCGTATGCGTACTACCGCGGGCTGGCCGACCGTCCGGACATCCTGGAGGTGCTCCACGGGCTTGGCATCCGGTTCACGCGCACCTACGGCCGGGACCACCGCGACTACCAGCCGGTGTCGTTCGGCATCCAGCCGTTCCGGTACGAGGCGCAGGGCTTCCCGGACATCCTGGAGTTCCCGATCCACGGCTGGCAGGACGTTTACTGGCGTGAGATCAACGGCTGGGACAACACCAAGGGCTACATCAGACATCTGCGCGGATGCATGCAGTACATAGCGAGGCATGACAAGGTTTGGAGCTACGGGTCCCACGACTGGTCGAGCATCCGGGAGGACCCGGATATGACGATCATTCGGTCGCTGATAGAGGATGCGGACAGGCGTGGGGTGAAAATAGCATCGTATCTCGGATACTACGAGGCCAACATATGACAGACAAGCTAGCAATCGAAGGCGGGACGCCCGCCAAGACGACACCCGAGCCGCCGATGTTTCCGGGGGCGATGGAGATCTCCGAGGAGGAGAAGCGCGCCGTATGCGAGGTATTGGAGGAGAAAGTGCTCTTCCGATACCACGGACGGGCGAGCGGCAAGAACCGCGTTGAGGAGTTCGAGGAGCGCCTTTCGAGACACCTGGACGTCAAGCACGTCCTGGCGGTCAACTCCGGCACGAGCGCTCTGATCTCGTCCCTCGTCGCCGCGGGGATCGGCCCCGGCGATGAGGTCATCGTACCGGCATATACCTTCGTCGCCACCCCGGCCGCCGTTATCGCCGCGAAGGCGATCCCGGTCATCGCCGAGGTGGATGACTCACTCACGCTCGATCCTGACGATTTCGAGCGCAAGATCACCGAGCATACCAGGGCCGTCATCCCCGTCCACATGCGCGGGGCGGCATCGGACATGGACCGAATCATGGAGATCGCCCGGAGACACGGACTCAAAGTGATCGAGGACGCCGCCCAGGCCGTCGGCGCCGGATACAAGGGCAGACGCCTAGGCACGTTCGGCGATGCAGGCTGCTTCAGCCTCCAGATGTCGAAGGTCATCACCTCAGGCGAAGGCGGCGTGATGATCACCAACGATACCGGCATCTACGAGAGGGCGCGCATGTACCACGATGCGGCCGTCAGATTCTGGGACCAGGATGCCGGGATGCCGGCGTTCCCCGGCGTCAACTTCCGGATGAGCGAGGTCACCGGCGCGCTCACACTCGTACAGCTCGACCGCCTCGAAGGCCTGCTCAGCCGCATGAGAGCGAACAAGGCACGGATCAAGGGACAGATCGAGCCCAGAGATGGAATACGGTTCCGGCGCATCCATGACGAGCAGGGCGACGCAGCGGTCTGCCTCATCTTCTACCTGCCCGATGCGGACACGGCGAAGCGGTTCGGTGAGGCCCTGCGCGCCGAGGGAGTCGGCGCAGGCACTATGTATGACCAGGGAATCCCTGATAGGCATATCTACACCGCCTGGGCTGAGGTGCTCGAATATCCCCGCGACGTCCAGATGGGATGTCCGTTCACCTGTCCGATGTACAAAGGCAAGGTCAGCTATTCGAAGGATATGTGCCCACAGACCCTCGAGTACCTGGGCCGCACGATTCACATCAACGTGAGCCCACTGCTGACGACAGACGACTGCGATGCTATCGCGCGAGGTGTGAACAAAGTGGCTAAGAGCCTGCTGTAGTCATGCTGCTCTTCCACCGTCATCGCACTTGTAGTTTGCCGGGACCATCATAGCGGGTATACCTTGCGTGTAAGTGCAGCATCGAGTGGTTACTCACAGCGAGTCGCCCGGATCCGGGAGCAAGGATGCTCCTGATGTTTCGGGCGACCGGCCTGCATACCCATCGTATGCAGATGAGTCTCCATATCATCGCACAGGTGGCGGGCAGTGTCCGTCGATCAGTTTCCTCTGGGTCTTGCCGATCTACGCGTGCCGGCCGGCGCTCACATCGCTTTCCCATACAGGGATGAGCGTGAGAGAGCGCCATTCCTGCTCGCCTGCATCAAAGCAGGGCTCGAGAACTGCGAGAAGTGCCTCGCGGCCGTCATCGAGTACTCCCCGGATTTCTGGGTGCAGGCGCTGGGTGAGATCGGAATCGCCGCCGAGCCTCTTCTTGGCAAGCAGTTGGTTGTGTGGGGGCCCAGGGATGTCCTGGGCGACCGCACAATGAGCATCAGATCATCTCCCGCCGGTATGCTCAAGATGGCCGACGATGCCGTGCGTGAGGGTTGGAGAGGACTTCGTGTCTGCACTAGCATGAACCTCTTCCTACAGAACCCGAAGACGTTGGAGGCCACGCTGGAGGCGGAGGCTGAGATCTGCAGGCTCATCGAGCGGAGGTCCACACTTCGAGTATGCACGCTCAACGAGCGCGGACTCGAACCGAGCGTATTGGACCTGTGCCTTCAGACGCACTCGCTCGTATTTGCCGGCAACGAGCTTCGCCGGAATGCCGACTACGTTGAGCCCGATGACTACCTCCGGAGGCTGTCGGGGAACCTGCGGAAGTTGGCAGGCGCAGGCGCAATCCATCCTCCATTTGCCGGCCTGGATTTCGCCGACGACACACCGGTGCTGAAGGTCACCGGCGAGATGGACATCTTCACTGCACCGCAGGTAGAGGATCTGGGCATGTCGCTCGCGCTGGTCGGTCACAAGCGGCTCGTCATCGATCTCAGCAGCGCGCCATTCCTGGACGCAGCGGCGATCAGCACGATCCTCAGGATCAGAAACGCTGCTCAGAGCAAGGGAGGCCGGGTGGCGATCTACGATCCCGAGTCCCCACTCCGCAGGATATTCGAGATCATACACCTGGACGAGGTGGTACCCATAAGGCACACCTTCGAGGAAGCTCTCCGCGAAGTTGAGATCTAGCACCGCCCACAGAGGAAATCCCTTTGGCGATGTGTAATGTATAGGCGCCGGATACACAGCCCGGCGCCTGACCATGACCATCGAAAGCCACCGCACCACGCAGTACAACCGACTGAGCAGCAAGAACGCACAGCGCTTCCACGATATCGCCCGCGATCTCCCGAGGACGCCCGGAGTCTACATCATGAGGGACTCTCTCGGCATCCCGGTCTACGTGGGCAAGGCCAAGGATCTCCGGCGGCGTGTCGGAAGCTACTTCACGCCGTCCGCCCTGAGGGATAATAAGGTCTCCAAGATGCTGGCCACACTCGCCGGCCTGTACTATGCCGAAACCGACTCCGAGCTCGAGGCGCTTCTGCTCGAGTCGCGGCTCGTGAAGCAGTGGCTGCCGATGTTCAACCGCGACCTCCGCCAGCCGGAGAGCATCTGCTTCCTGAGGCTCGACGCGAACGAGCCCCTGCCCGCGATCAGAGTGGTGCGGTCGAACGAAAACGACGGGGCGCTCTATGCGGGACCGTTCCGGGGGATGTCGTTCGTCTCCGAGGCAATGGAAGCGGTGAGATGCGTGTACAAGCTCAGGTGGTGCACCGATCCGTTGGAGCCGGGGTCGAGGAAGCGCGCGTGTGCCTACCGCGACTTCGGGAAGTGCTCCGGGCCGTGCGCGGGACACGAGAATGCGGATGACTACCGTGCGCGGGTGCGAGCGGCATGGGAATCGCTCTCAGGCGCATCCGACGACGCGGTTGACCGCCTGGTCGCGCGGCGCACCGAACTAGTGGAGCAGTTCCGCTTCGAGCAGGCATACCGCGTACAGACTCAGATCCGGGCGATCGAGGCTGTGGGCCGCGGTCGTCTCACCGCCCCATCCGCGCTGGGCGGCAGGTTCGTGATCGTCGTCCCGTCAGGGTCGCCTGCCCGTCCGGTGGTGCTGCTCATATCGCACGGCAAGCTGGTCGCCAGGTTCGTCTGCGGGGAGCACTGCACACCGACCGCCGAGCAGATCGAAAGGATGCTCCGATGCCTCGATCATCCGAACCGCGACCTCCTGCCGGGGAAGCCGTCGTCCGACGACCTGCTGATCGTGCACTCCTACCTCAGACGCCATCGGCTCCGGGACTGCATACTCCCCTACCCGTCCGCCGGGCTTGTGCAGGCGGTCCGAGCGGCGGTAGAGAGAATGCGAACGGCCGGTGACGAGCCGCATCGATCGGATGCGGAAGACGAGAGCTGACTGCCCGACGGGATCAGTCTTCGTGGACGGTGATGGCGCCCGTCGGACACGCATCGGCCGCCTCGCGGACGCGGTCCTCCAGGGACGCATCAGGGCTCTCGTTGATCACGTGGGCCAGGTTGTCATCCCTCATCTCGAAGACTTCCGGGCAGATATCCACACATATCGCATCGCCTATGCACAGGCTTTCATCGATCTCCGGTCTCACGGCATACCCTCCTCCTGGGGACTTCAGGTCGTGAGTCTATCGGACGAGCCGGCTATCCGGTCGTCATCTCCGTCGTATCGTACCCCGCTTCGCCGATACGGTCTCGGATAGCGTCGGCGGTGGACCGATCCGCGTCGTAGGTCACGCGCACGGTCTTGGCATCGAGATCGACGTCCACCTGCTCGACGCCGGGCTCCGAGGTGAGCGCCCGTTTGATCGCGTTCGCACACCCCTCGCAACTGATCTCCGGAACCTTGTATTCGGCCACTGGCATGATGATCGGTCCTTCCCGCCGGTACGGCTTGTCAGACGTTGCGGCTGAGCCAATGTTACCCAGATATGCGCGGAGGCAAAACCGACGGAGGATTGGATAGCCGTCAGAGCGAATGTATTGCAACCGGCACGTATCCTGAGATACGAATGGCCGGAGCCTGGGTATCAGACCGCATGAACTCTATGCGCTCGTGAGGTAATCGATGTCAAGACTGATCCAGATATCGCTCGTCGCCGTGATCGCCGCTATGCTGTTCACAGGATTGCGCCACGCTCCCGCCCGGAGGACGCTCGCGGACGGTACCAGCGCCTGCGTCACCTGTCACAACGTGTCCACACCGGTGATAGTGGCTCAGTGGAACGAGAGCAAACACGGCAAGTCGGGTGTGGAATGCTCGATGTGCCACAGCTCTACTGAGGGCGCTCCCGGCGCGAAGAAGCACTTCGACGGATCCTTCATCACGCCGGTGGTGAGCCCGAAGGTCTGCGGCCAATGCCACGCCGACCAGGAGAAGCAGTTCACGACCAGCCACCACGCGAGCGCGGCGAAGTTCATAGGCTCGCTCGACAACATACTCGGCGAGATGGTCGAGGGCGGACCGGCGGCAAGCGCGGGATGCAAGCAGTGCCACGGAAGCACAGTGAAGGTCGACAAGGAGGGAGGGCTCGACGCCGAGACGTGGCCCAACTCCGGGATAGGTCGGATCAACCCAGACGGCAGCAACGGCGCGTGCTCGGCGTGCCATTCGAGACACACGTTCTCGATCGCTCAGGCGCGCGAGCCCGAGACGTGCGGCAAGTGCCATCTCGGCCCGGATCACCCGCAGCTCGAGATATTCAACGAGTCGAAGCACGGCATCCTCTACAAGGCCAACAAGGACAAGATGAACTTGGGCGCGAAGCCGTGGGTCGTCGGCAAGGACTACACGGCGGCGCCGAACTGCGCCACGTGCCACATGTCCGCCACCCCGAGCGAACCACTCACCCACGACATCGGCGCGCGGATAAGCTGGACGCTCCGCCCGGCGATCTCGACCAAGTTGGAGAACTGGGAGGCTCGCCGTCAGTCGATGCAGGGGGTGTGCCGCCAGTGCCACTCTCAGAGCTACGTGAGCAACTTCTACAAGCAATTCGACAGCACGGTGAACCTCTACAACGACAAGTTCGCCAAGCCCGCGAAGGAGACGATGGACAAGCTCTATGCGGACAAGCTGCTGACGGATACGCCGTTCGATGAGAAGATCGAGTGGGACTACTACCTGCTCTGGCACCACGAGGGACGGCGCGCGCGACACGGAGCATCGATGATGGGCGCGGATTTCGTGCAGTGGCACGGGTTCTTCGAAATCGCAGACCGCTTCTACAACGAGTTCATCCCTGAGGTCAAGGAGCTCAAGCCGGAGTACGCGGAGAGCATCCTGGGCCGCGACGACCACAAGTGGAAGACGGGACTCCCCAAGGAAGAGCGGGAGAAGATCCTCCAGTACTATCAGGAGCGATACGGGCAGTAGGCAAGTAACGAATAAGGAGTACCGGGCAAGGACAGACCCGCTACTCCTTACTCATTGATAGTCAATCCCTCTACTCCGTGAGGTCTATCCTCGCCAGGGACTGGATGTCCTGGGGCGAGAGGCCGTAGAGGGTATCGTACAGGACCGTGTGGAACGTGCCGGGCCTGTTGCCGGCCTCGTGGGCCGCGATCTGGCCTGCTATCCCAAACGTGGTCAGGCCGCCCGTGGCGGCGATGAACGGATCGCTCTCCACCGCGGCGAATGCGCCCACGATGACGTTCGACATGCATCCCGTGCCCACGACAGTGCTCAGCATCGCATGCCCGTTCGTGATCAAGGCGGTCCGAATGCCGTCGCTTATCACATCCACCTGTCCGGTAATCGCGACCGTGCATCCGTAGATGCGCGCGAACTCTCGAGCGATCTTCTCGGGGGGCTCCGCGGCGTCGATGTGCTCCACACCGCGCACGTCAGCGGCAATCCCGGCGAGCGTCGCCACCTCTCCCGCGTTCCCTCGCACGATCGATACCTGGACCTCGCTGAGCAGCCGCTTGCTGGAGTTGGTCCGCAGCGTGGTCGCTCCGGCCCCTACCGGATCCAGGACCACGGGGATATTGTGCTCGTTGGCATGCTTACCGGCGAGTGACATCGCATCGACCCAGTCGGGCGTGAGGGTGCCGATATTGAGAACCAGCGCGCCGGCCAGCTTCACCATCTCCTCGACCTCCTCGACTGCGTGCGACATGATCGGCAGCGCGCCGATGCAGAGTGTGGCGTTAGCCGTCTCGTTCATCACGACGAAGTTGGTGATACTGTGCACCAGCGGGCGCTTCTCACGGATTGCTGATAGATCGTCGGCAATGGCTTTGATCAGGTCCATGACATCCTCCAGTAGTGCGGTCTGCTGCGTACTATTGTAACCGAAATCGCAAGCTGGTAAAAGCTCTTCTGCGCGCACTGCCTCGAACGGGTACATTGGACACGGTGGAGACGGTTGGTGCGCCTCGGATCGGGAGAGGGAGGAGGTGATCGAGATGCCCCGACGCGGAGGCGAGCGCCATGAACATACCGGCAAGGCGAAGCGCATGGCCGAACACATAGAAGAGGAAGCGAAGAAGGAAGGCCGCTACAGAGGCCGGGAGGAAGAAGTAGCCTGGAAGACGGTCCACAAGCAGCTTCCGGAAGAGGAACGAGAGAAGAGCTGACGGCCAAGCAGCCGACAGTGGAGTTTACGTTAGGCCGAAAATGGGCAGATACCTTTGGGCAAGCAAACCACGCCCACCATGGGAGGAAGCCTGTTGCTCCTGCGAACCATATCGAGGTATCTGCTCCACGCACTCGCGGCCGCCGTCGTGTGCTCGACGGTTGCCGCGCGCACTGACACGCCTTTCCAGATGAGGACCGGCCTCAAGAACTGCATCATCTGGCAGAACTTCGGGAGCATGCTCATGACCACCGAAGACCTGACAGCGGGCCGTGTCTGCTACCACTATGACTACCTTCGGCGGATCGTCATCAACATGAAGGAGGCCCAGCCCGGCAGTTGGATGCCCCTCGGCGCCGCGATCAAGTGGCTGATGTACGCGGACAACTACCAGGGTCTCGACCGCCTGATGGCGCACGATGTCGATTTCCACAACTACCACATCGCCTGGCTGAGCAACCAGAAACAGGTCGGTGTCGGAATGAGAGATACCACGTGCGTGTTCGGGCAGTATCGGGCCAACGCGGTCGGTGATCACTATCCGGTGGACCTCTACAGCTTCGATGTCGCGCGCGGCGGGGCCACGCCGCTGTGTGTCAGCGATTCGGAGAAAAGCCAGTTCGCGCACGACGGCAACCTGATCGTCTACAGAGCGAACTACGGCTATGGGGATGTGCGGATCTGCGGAATCTACTACGACGGAGGCGGCGAATTCACCATCGCGCAGAGACCGGGGTTCGAGCCGTCGGTATGCGGACCGCTCGTGGCATGGTACGAGGTGAACGGCCCGGGCTACAACATCATGGGGAAGAACCTCATCACCGGGGAGATCAGGACCATCGCCTACACGACCGCCAATCCACCCCGACCGGAAGCCGGACGCGGCGCGATCTTCTGGGAGGACAATCGCAACGCGGCCACCACGGGAGTAGACATCTACGGCTACGACTGGGATACCGGTGAGGAATACGCGGTCACGACGGCTTCCGGCGACCAGTTGAAGCTGCGGGTGTGCGGCGACCTCGTGACATGGACGAAGGGCCCCACCAGCAACGAGACGCTTTGGGGAGCCCGCATCCTGACCCCGGTGAGGATCTCCGACCTCTCCGTCACTCTGGTCACTCCTTCGTCGATCGCCCTAGGATGGACCTCCGTCGGCACGACGAGCAACCCCGCGACTCTCTACGACCTGCGCATGCGGACCGACGGCCCGATCACCGACGCCAACTGGGCGTCGTCGACTCAGGTATCAGGGCTCCCGGCGCCGAGCGCGGCCGGACAGGCGGAGTCCTTCACGGTCGAGCCGCTGAGCACCGGACACTACTACTTCGCCATCAAGGCACAGCTTCAGAACGGCGAGTGGTCCGCGCTGTCCGACTGCGTCGCCGCGTATGTCTCGGATGAATCGAGCGCCGTCAGACATGCGAGCATCGGCGCGAGCATAAGCTTCACCGGCGTCGTGAGCGGGATCGGCTCCGGCGGCGCCTTCTACTGCCAGCGGAGTGACCGTCCTCAGGCGGTCCGGGTCATTCCGAAGACTGCCCAATCCCTGACGGTCGGTCAGCGAGTCACGGTCACCGGCGTCCTGGTCGAGGATGCCGATCTCCGCGGGCCGGTGATCGATCAGGCATCAGTGTCGCTCAACGAGGGCACGGAGGCGGTCAGGCCGCTCGGGATGCACGCATGCGCCCTCGGCGGATTCGATTCGCGGTACGGCGGGACCGAGCAGCAGGGACCATCGAACCTCTGGATGCGGGTCAAGGTCTGGGGGCGGGTCTCCGACCTGAGCACGACCGACGGCTGCTCGTTCTACCTCGATGACGGCTCGAACCTGACGGACAACGCGGGCAGAGGCGTGTTCGTGACAAGCCGGTTCGCCGCTCCCTCGGGCCTTGCCAACGGCGGATGCGTCGCGGCGGAAGGGATATGCCGGCTCCACAGGACCGACGGCAGGCAGATCGAGGTCGTCGAGGACACCGGGATCAGGGTGCAGTGACTCCCCCTCCGACCCTCGGGGCCATGCCGGTCCCCTTTCTCACCTCGTCCCGAACACGTCCCTGATCGCCTCCAGGTACGCCGTGCCGTGCACCGTATCCGGCAGCAGGTAGCTCCCCTCCGTCCACTCGTTCCACGCGTTGATCGAGATGATCTTCTGGGGCATATCCGGACGATCGATGAACTCCTTCACACGCTCCAGCGCCGTCCGGAACGCATCAGGAGTGTTTCCCTGCATCACAGCGGTCCAGGTATATCCGCGCTCCTCGAAGATATCGCTCTGCACGGTACGCGGACTCGAATCCCAGCCCATCGTCACATTGGGATGGTAAGGCACGGTGAACATCGACTTGTGCCGCTCCCAGGCATCGTAGTTCTCCGCGGCGATGCGCGCGTAGCTCGCCCGAGGGAAGCCGTCACCGTTGATGTAGGAGTGGTGGACCCAGACGTAGGACCCCACACTGGAGACGGTGAGCAGCTCGATAACCCGACCGAGGTCCGTCGAGGCCGACTCGATGGGGAGCACCGGCATCCCGCGGTGGATGACGTTGAGATGGAGGCCGGGGAATCCGGCGTCGAGCGCCTTCCGGCGGAAACGACCGAGCGCCCGGGCCGCCGCATCCATTCCGCCGATCCCGTTGATGAACGTGTCGATCTCGTAGATCGAGAAGTACGGCTCGCCGTCGATGCGCCAGTAGTTCGGCTGAGAGAAGTAGTTCTCGACGACATGATCGGTCAGCCGATCGAACGCAGCCTCCGAGACTCCGCCCGGGGAGAGCAGTTCCGGCTTGTTGGTGAACTTGGACGGATGGATGTCCAGCCAGTCGTGGTTCGCCCACATGAGCGCGAACTTCAGCCGGTCCCTGTTCGGCGCGCGGAGGAAGCCTCGCTCCAAGCCGTCCTGCAGGAACGGTCCGTCCTCCCACCAGTACCAGTCGTAGATGAACACGTCGATCCCGTGGTCGGCGGCCAGATCGATCTCGCGAGCGGCCCAAGCGGGATCGGATTCGTCGAAGTAGCCCCACGCGGGAACGATCGGCTGGCGGTGTCCCTCGAACCTCGGACGTGAGAGCTTCATCAGTTCCCATTCCGTCCACCCGCGCCCGTGCCAGACGTCGTTGCGCGGGTCCGGGTGGTACTCCGGAAAGTAGTAGACTGCGATCTCCGGTCGGCTCATTCGTAGGTCTCCCTCCGCCTGTATGATGTCACCACATGATACCAGCAGCAGGTCCGATACACAAGCGCTCGCCTATCCTGGCTTGGGAGTGATGCAGTCGATTCGGGTAAGAGAATTGCGCGCTGATCACAACATGAGGGAGGTTGGCATGACACTGACGCAGAGGTTGTTCGGCATAGTCATAGCAGCGATTGTGCTCGGCTCCACAACCGCACAGGCGAGTGACCGGAGTTGGCTCGGGGCGGACCCGGGCTACGGCATGCGGAGTTGGGAGGATCTCTACCCCGGCCTGGACCTGACGCCGGAGCAGAGGCGTCAACTCGCGGATATCCGCGCAGAGACCCATCGCCAGGTCTGCGCCGCGCGTGACGATCTGAGCGTGGGCCCGCGGGAGAGGATGAACAGGATACGCGAGGCGCGCAGGAACGGCCAGGAGCGCGAGCTTGCCGTCCTGACGCCCGAACAGCGGGAGCACCTCAGGCAGAACCCTCCGACCCCGTCGCGGCTGTATACCTGGCAAGACAGGGCAACTCGCGCGCAGAGCTCGGCAGGTCCGCGGGCCGCCGCTCCGAGGAACAATGCCGGGCTCGTGCCGGGCGTAACGGACCTCACCGACGAGCAGACGAACCGGATCGCGGCCATACGCGCGGAGACACAGCGGCAGGTTCAGGCGGTACAGAGGGATCGCACTCTGACGCAGCAGCAGAGGTCTACGCGGATCCAGGAGATCCAGCGGCAGGGACATCAGAGGGTGCTGAACGAACTGACTCCCGCGCAGAGACAGCAGTTCGATCAGGCGATGAGTAGTCGAGCAGGCACACCCCGTGGCAGAGAGACACCAAGCCGCGGCGGGCACGGCATGAGGAGAGGCGGCCCGGGATACACATCCCATCCGGGGTATGTGCCGGGAGTCGATAACCTGACCGACACACAGATGAATCAGATCGCCGCTATCCGCAGGAATGCCCAACAGCAAATC
Source organism: uncultured bacterium (assembly GCA_964466715.1). GTDB lineage: Bacteria > Armatimonadota > UBA5829 > DTJY01 > DTJY01 > CAYXOC01. Next base: position 72,126 of record CAYXOC010000012.1, on the reverse strand, counting down.
CTGGCGGTGAACAGAAACCGCTCATTGACACCGCAGCAGAGGTCGGCTCGGATACGGGAGATCCAGGCCGAAGCACATGACCGGGTGATGGCCGTCCTGACGGCAGAGCAGCGCGCGGCATTCGAAAACCACTGGAGACAGAGATCAGCTATCGGACGCCCAACCTGATGATGTAGGCATCGGAGGGACCAAAATCCGGGAGAGTGATCTTGACGCCGGTCGCCGTGAGCGTGTAGCTGCCGGTCAACGGAGCTACCTCGGGACTAACGAGCGCTTTCCATCCGGATGCGGGGATGCGCTCGGCATGGACGTATACTTTGCCGCTCGTCTCGGAAGTTCCGGCGCGGGTATTGAGGAACTCGACCTCGACCGGGCCGGATTCCTTGCCGTCGCGCCCGAGAACGACGCGCACCATGCCCGTCTTCGGGTCGATACCCGCGACTCCATCGACGGTGGCGCTCGGCTTCACGTCGACAAGCCGTCCGGTAATATCGGCGTATGCCTTGTACGCCCACCAGGTCGAGCGCGGCTGCTTGTCGGGATGAGTGAGGATGCCGTCGAGCGACTGGTTCTCGCACGCGGTCACTCCGGCAGTCTCGTCGCCCCAGCACGCGTGGCACGCCCCGTCGACCCCGGCCCGCTCGATGCCGGCGAAGTACTGGACCGTGATCCCCGGCTTAGTCGCCTGGCTGCCGTTGATGATCTCGTTGAGGCTGATCGGCATGACCCTCATCCCCTGCTCCTGCATGAACTTGCGCATCTCCTCGACGTGCGCAGGGATCTTCCTCGGGTCGCCGAACTCGTGCCAGGCGAGCTTGTCCGGCAGGGCGTCGTTGGCCTTCATGTGTGTGAGGAAGTCCTGCAGATACTTGCGGTCGTAGCCTGAGATGCTCGGACCGACGATGACGGCCTTCGGATCGAGGGAACGGATCTTCCGATAAGCGCGGATCCACGTCTCGAAGAAGCGGGCCTGGTCGCGCTTCCAGAAGTAATCGACGTTCGGCTCGTTCCAGATGTCCCATTCGAACGAGCAGCGCTTCTCCTTCGCGCGCTTGACGAGATTCTCGACGAGCGACTCCCAGCCGGCCCAGTTGCCGTCGTCGCCCGGCCATGCGCCGTTCTGCGGGTAACCGGTACTATCCGAGATCACGACCTGCATCTTCGCGCCGAGCTTCTTCACCCGGGCGTAATTGGCGAAGGCGCCCTCCCCCTTGCCGTGCCAGTCCTCCGCCCACATGCGGAAGAGCTTCGGCTTGAGTGGATCGACGAGCGACGGCTCGGGCACGGTGGCGGTCATGGCGTGGAGGAAACCGCTCGCGCGATGGGTCACGGGACCCCGATCGATGGAGAGGTCGATGGTGACGACCTCCTGGGCGAGGCACACGGATGCCAGGATCACGAGCAGGCAGATGACAGTCAGTGTCTTCATGGAATATCCCTTCTCATCACGAACAGCCGCCGTTCCGTCGGTGTCGGGGCTCGACGACAGGAGTCGTCGAGGTATCAGTTGCCTACGCCCGATCCCCCGACGACTCCTGTCGTCGGGAGGCGGAACGACACGGCAGGCGTTCCCTACCGTATTGTCTCGCACGGAGCGCGGAATTCCTCCTGCGCGGACGGCAGGCGGCGGCGCGAAGGCGAACGGGCCTGCGCTTGACATCCGATGCCGAGTGTGGCATCCTTTAAGTGGATTCCCGCACCCCCAGAACAGGAAAGACACCCTTGTTTGACGCACTTGGTTACCGAAACTACCGACTCTACTGGAGCGGCATACTCCTGTCCGCGATCGGTAGCTGGGTGCAAAACACCGCGCAGGGATGGTTGGTCTACGATCTGACCCACTCCTCCCTGATGCTCGGGACGGTCGGATTCCTCGGCTCACTGCCCGTAACCTTTCTCACGCTGCTGGCGGGAGTGCTGGCCGACAGGGTGGACCGCCGCAGGCTTCTCCTGATCACCCAAGCAGTTCTCATGATATCGGCGTTCATGCTCGGCGCGCTCACCTCGCTGGGCGTCGTAGCGGTCTGGCACGTGATGGTTCTGGCGACCGTGTCGGGGTTCGCCTCGGCGTTCGACATGCCGGTGCGCCAGTCGGTCGTTCCGACGCTCGTTCGGAAGCAGCACATAATGAACGCCATCGCCCTGAACTCGACGGCGTTCAACAGCGCGAGGATCGTGGGCCCGGCGCTCGCGGGCGTCCTTGTACCGGCGGTCGGCCTGGGGAATTGCTTCTACTTCAACTCGGTGAGCTACCTCGCCTTCATCGCAGCGATTGCGATGATCCGCATCGAGAGCTTCCGGAAGATCGAGGAGCAGCCGAGCATCTGGACCGACTTCCGCTCGGGGCTGGCATACGTGCGCTCGAACAAGGCCGTTCGCACCCTGATCTGCATGGCGGCGGTCCCCAGCCTGTTCGCCATGCCCTACGCGATGCTGATGCCGGTCTTCGCTCGCGAGGTCCTCGGCGTCGGCGTGAAGGGTCTGGGGATGCTGATGTCGTCGGTCGGAGTCGGCGGGCTGACTGGGGCGCTCACGCTCGCGGTGCTGAGCAACTCGAAGCGCAAGGGATTGATCCTGACCGCCGCATCGCTGGCGCTGCCGGTGGTGCTGATACTCTTCGCCAACTCGCAGAACTTGCGGATGTCGGCACTGTTCCTCGTGGGAGTCGGGTTCTGCAACCTGACGTACCTGGCGAGCACGAACTCCCTGATCCAGAGCATCGTGCCGGACGATCTGCGCGGCCGAGTGGTGAGCACCTACATGTTTGCATTCGTGGGACTCGGACCGCTCGGACAGCTTATGATGGGAGCGGTCGCTCAGGCAGTCGGCGCATCGATGGCGGTGACAGCGGGCGGAATCGTGTGCATGGCGTGCGCGCTCATGGTGCTCGTGTTCCAGCCGAGGATCAGGCGGCTGGCATAGGGACGTATGGGACAGATGGGACTGCGAATCGGGAGGCATCTCGTGATCAGGTTTTCGGCTGTCGTGCTCGTTCTGCTGGCGCAGATCGCACGGGCGGCGGGGACAAGCACCCCGCCCGCGTGTTGGTCGGCGGACGGAAGCATGATAGTCACCGCTGCAAGGCTCTCCGACGAGAACGGCATCTACGTGCTCGACGTTGAGGGCCGCAAGCGCGAGTTCATCCCGTTCCCACACGAGGTTCTCGCCTTGGAGCCTGCATCCGTCGAGGGGTCGGTATATGTCCTCGCGCGTCATTCGGACGGACGATGCTACCTCTGGTCGGCGAGCACGATGGGAGTCGCCGCGCGCATCTCGATCCGTTCGGTCTACGTCGGCGATTCACCGAGCGCCACTCACTTCGACTGCTCACCCGACGGCCGGTATGTCGTCTTCGCGTCCGGATCGGGAAGCGACATCGACCTCTGGCGGATCGATACCGTAAGCGGCGAGGAGAAGAGACTCACCAGCGCGAAGGGGAAGGACTGCAGTCCGTCCTGGTCGCCGAACGGGAAGTGGATCGCGTTTTCCAGCGAGCGCGGCGGCACCGGCGGGATATGGGTGATGTCGCCGGACGGAAGCTCCGTGCGCCGGATCGCCGACGGCCCGGACAGGGAGCTGCACCCGACGTGGTCACCGGGGAGCGACAGCATCGCCTACCTCGTCAAGGGGAAGCGCGAGGGCATCTACATCGCCCCGATCTCGGGCGGCAAGCGCGAGCAGATCGCCGTCGGGGGCAAGGACTACTGTGCGCCGGTTTGGTCGAGCACCGGCAAGTGGATCGCTTTCGTCTACGGGAAGAACCCGGCGAACCTGTTCTGCACGCCGGTCGATAAGGCGAACGGATGGGGCCCGTACTACCAGACGACATTCGACCGCGCGAAGAACCTGCGCACCGACCTGCGCGCTCCGAGTTGGTCGCCGACGAGCGATCGACTCGTCTTCACCACCTTCGAGGAGGGCAGGATGAGCGTGCGGGTGGCGACCATGACTGCGGGACACGGCGCGGTGTGCAGAGACGTCTATATGTCGCCGGGAGCGCGCGTCGGCAAGTCCGGCGCGAGTGGTAGATAGAGAAAGAGGAGAGGCAAGTGTCACACAGCGGAATAGCACCTTACGATCGGATCGTCCGTGATTTCCGGCAGTTGGACTCCGCCGAGATGCTCCGGACCACATGGGACGTCGAGCGGCTCATCCACATGCAGTCCGTTCAGGGCCATGCGCACGAGGGCCACGCGATGTTCTACGGCGTCAAGTATCCGAACACCACCATGGATGACATCGCACGGGCGCTGCGCCTCGACCCGCGGAGCGTTCGCGAGGAGCGTCAGAATCTGATCGACGGCGTGGAGCGATACATAGACAAGGTGATCGCCGGCGAGGAGCGCCCCCCTCTTCACGATAACGGCGGCACCCCGCTCCTGAACTCAGCTTCGCTCAGAGACCTCGACGTCTCCGGCAAGGAGGTCCTGCAGGGATTCTACGCCGGCGGCCTGAGAGACGACCCGGAGGTCCGCTTCGAGACTGAGACGCGGTACGGTATCACGATCGGCGGCGGGAAGTGCTACCTCATCGACACGCGGGTGATGGACGAGATGGGGCTGAACGGCGACATCCTCGCCCACGGCTCGCACGAGGACATGATCGACTACTACCGCGATGTGGGCCTGATCGTCGGCGACGAAGGCCCGGACGACGACCATGTGGAGTACATGTACATCCGCCACCGCAGAGGCCGGGGCGCATCCGACGACACGGCGATCGTTGCCGCGGGAATGCTCTTCGGGCCGGGCGCGTCGGTCGGCGCGTTCCTCGCAGATGCGGTGGACACCCTCGAGAAGCATGTGCTCGTGTTCGGCGACCAGGACGGCAGGCTGGCCCGGAAGATCAAGGACAACTTCGACGACCTCGATGTCTCGGATGCCGATGTGCGCCACCTCGCCTACCTGTCCGCGGTCCCGGAGGACTGCAGGATCGACGTGCCGGACAGCTCACTGAGGCATCTACTCCTAATCGACCGCCAGCATGACATCACGGCGGCGGAGAGCCATCTGCTGTTCGTGCAGGGCAGACGGTACCCGCCGACCAGGATCGGGAACGAGGAGGTCCCGAACAAGGACTTCTACGGCTACGTGGCCGAGCGGCTGAGAAAGTCGCCGGGCGCGCTGTAGGAGACGGCGCATTCACACCATTGCCCCGGCATTTTCACGAGTATGACACAATTCGGGCACACTCGTGGTATAACGAACCAAGAGAGCACTTGATCCGGCAACAGCGACCGTTACCTCCCCGAACGGCTTGTCTGCCGGGAGATTGGGCAAGATCATGCGTACTATCACCTCACGATTTCTCGCCGTGGCGCTGATCGTCACGGCACTGGCTTCGTCTGCCTGGGCCGCGCGCTTCTCGATAGTCGCTCTGCCGGACACGCAGAACTACAGCAAGTCTAACCCCGGCATATTCACCGAGCAGACGAACTGGATCAAGGCAAACAGCTCCTCCATCGCCTTCGTCACCCACCTCGGCGATATCGTCCACGAAGGCTGGAAGGACGCCCAGTGGAACAACGCCCTCACAGCGATGAACGCGCTGAAGGGGCACGTGCCGTTCGGCCTGTGTCCCGGCAATCACGACCTCAGATCATCGGAGCCCGAGACCTTCGACTCCACCAAGTTCATCACCTACTTCGGGGCGAGCTACTTCAGCGGTTACAGTTGGTACCGCGGCACGTCACCGAGTGGGTTCAGTTCGTACCAGATCATTACCGCCGGCGGGTACGAACTGCTGTTCCTGCACCTCACCTGCGACGCCCCTGACAGCGAGCTCACATGGGCCAAGTCGGTCCTGAATGCGCACAGCGGGATGCCTACCATCGTGACCACGCACGAATACATGAACAGTTCGCGTCGCGACAGGGCAGCCTCGATCTCGGGACGCAACTCGGGCGAGGCCCTCTGGAACAAGTTCATCCGTCAGTACGACCAGATAGTCTGCGTCCTCTGCGGGCATGCCTTCAACCCGGACGGCTGGCATAGACAGATCTCCATCAACAACGCGGGACGCAAGGTCTACGAGATGATGTCCGACTATCAGGACATCGGGAACGGCTGGCTGCGGGTACTCAACTTCGACACGACCGCGGGAACACTCAGCGTCAAGACGTACTCCACGCATCTAGGCGCCTACATGACCGACAGTGGAAACCAGTTCACATATGATATGAACATCAGTGCCCGGTTCGTTCCCGACGCTACCGTGAAGGTTCTGAAGCCTAAGGTGACCTCCAGCTTCGCATCGGGGATGGACGGATGGACCAGGGTCGGTGATTCCGGTTCCACGCTGGTGCGGAAGAATGATGCTAACGGAAACGGCTATCTCTATTGCACCGATGCGGCCGCCGGGACGACGGACTTCTTCGTCGCTCCGTCGAAGTTCCGAGGCGATCTGAGCGGCTATGACGCGATCGTGTTCGACTACCGGGCGTTCTCCGACGGCGATCAGGATCCCACATATATCAGGCTGTACAGCGGCTCTCAATACTATCAGTGGAAGAACAACGAACGCGTAACCAACAACGGCCAGTGGGAGCGGCTCGTCGCATCGCTCAAGGACGCCGATCTCTGGAGCCCCGGCGGTGGCGCGACAGAGGACTTTGCGAGCTTCATAACTCACATCACGGACGTGAGGCTCTGTGCCGACATCGTAAGCGGGACCGAGCAGAACGGCTTGGACAACTTCTCCCTTGCTACGTACCAGGTGCTGGACCAGGCCATCGTGGCGAGCACGTTCGACTCGGGGAGAGACGGCTGGACCGCTGACGCAGATGGCGAGATCGGCTGGGACAACCACGGATACGCCTCGGGTAAGGACCTGGGCACCGGCGAAACGTGGTACTTCTGCGCCCCGGCCAAGTTCCGCGGGGACAAGTCGGTCTGCTTCCGTGGCGCGCTGCAGTTCGATCTGAAGCAGTCGAAGGTGGACAGCCAGTCCGACCATCCGGATGTCATCCTCTCGGGCGCGGGACTGACTCTCACTAAGGACCTTCCTGTGACCTCGAACCCGAACGCCGCGTGGACCAACTACGTGATACCGCTGAACGAGTACTCGGGGTGGGTCAACCAGGCCACCGGGCTCGCTGCCCGAGCGGATGAGATCATGGCGGTACTATCCTCGCTGACAAGCCTTCGTATCCGGGGTGAGTACCGCGCCGGAGCGGACAGTGCCTGGCTCGACAACGTGATCATGACTCTGCCGAACGCAGGCCGTGTGGAGAGCATTGCCGAGATCAAGAGCCTCGCCGATGGTCTGTCGGTGAACATAGCCAATCCGGTCGTAGTAACCGCCGGTTCAACAACATTTTCGGACGGCAGCTTCTACGTCGAGCAGCCCGATAGAAGCTGCGGCATCAGAGTGATGCCGATGTCGGGCCTGCAGTCTGTGGCTGTGGGCGACAGGATCACGGGAACCGGCATGGTCAGGACCGACGCCAATGGTGAGAGGTACCTCACGCTTACCTCGATCAACGTGAGCCCCGGAGCCCCTCTGCGTCCGGTGATGCTCGCGAGCAGGGCGGTGTCGAACGGAGTAGATCCGACGGGACTCCTCGTGACCATTTGGGGCCGGCTGGTCAGCGTCGATCCGGTGGCGCCCCCGCAGCGACCCGGTTACGCGTATATCGACGATGGCTCCGGGAGCATCAAAGTCATCCTGAGCGGGCTGAGCGCGCCGATCACTAAGGACGTCGACTGCGAGGGGATCCTCGTCACCGGCTTGCTGACATTGGCTCAGGGCGAGAACGGAGTAGTCCCGGCAATCCGCCCCAGGAGTGACAACGACATCGTGACGTTCAACGTCGATTGACCGGGCATGAAGAAGCGAGAGGACTGCTCAGCAGCCTCTCGCAGGGGACAGCTTTGCTATTGCAGGCGGTCTAGTCGGATATACGCAAGATCCTGGGTAGGCCGGATATCTGGAGAATCCTCAGTACCGCTCCTCTGGCGCCCCGAACGGTCACATTCCCGTCCTCGCCCAGGGAGTTCCTGAGCCTGATGAGCACCTTGAGCCCTTCGGAATCCATATACTCGACCTCCGACAGGTCGATCTGCACCTCCCTGTGCCCTCCACCGGCTACCTCCTGCAGCCGCTGATCCAGCTTAGCCGCAGTACAGACGTCGATATCCCCACGAACCGCCACTACTGGCACGCCGGTACTGCGATCTAGATCCAACCTGAGTTCCATCGCTTCCTCCGTGAATCGGTGAACTAGGGATCCTTTGCCACAGTATTCGTCCGTCTAGTAGCGGCATACTGCATACATATGCTAGCATGTATTAGCCAGGTTGTCAAGCAAGCATTACGATTACAGGTTGGATGGATGGCAGGATGCTAAAGGGGCCGCAGCATGAGAAAAGCGCCCATCCTGCCGGTCGGACCTTCGCGCCGGTAGCTGAAGAAGTCGTCGGCGCTGCAACGGGTGCATACATGGGGTGTGGTGATGTTCTGCGGCAGGACACCGGCTTCCATCAACTGGCATGCGTTGATCCCCGGCAGATCGAGCATGTACCTGTCGCCGACCGGCCTGGCATACCTGCCGCCATCCTCGACCGTTCCTGCAACCGCTTGAGCTACCTCCGCCCCTACTTCGTAGCAGCAGGGACCGATCGCAGGACCGACGGCGGCAAGACAGTCGGACGGAACGGCGCCGAACTCCCGGCCCATCGCCTCCAGGGCGAGGACGGCGATCCGACCGGCGGCGCCCTTCCATCCGGCGTGCGCGAGTCCGATGGCGGGAGTGACCGGATCGAGCAGCAGGACCGGCGCGCAGTCCGCGAAGTAGAGCGACAGAATCACGCCGGGAGAAGCGGTGATGACGCCGTCGGTCTCGGGCAGAGCTGCGGAGTAGTCAGTCGATCCCATACCTGCATGGCTCTCATCGACGACTGCGATCCTCGTGCCGTGGACCTGGTCGCAGGCGACAAGCCGGCTCAGATGGGAGCCGAGCGCCCTGCAGACCATGCCTCTGTTCGCCCTGACAGCCTCCGGATCGTCACCAACGTGCAGACCGAGGTTGAGACCGAACCGGCCATCACCTCCGTGCCTCGTGGTGAAGCCGTGCGAGACCAGGCCGGTCGCATCGAACTCCGGGACTTCGAAGAGTATGAGATCGTCTTTCCGTATCCGCTTCCACATACCAATCACCCATGACAGACGCCGCAGCGACGGCAGACTCCTACCTTACAGGCCGCGGTCGGTACCGTGCTCATCGCGCGCTCGTACTCCCTCCAAAGGTAATCCTTTCGGACGCCGAGGTCCAGGTGGTCCCAGGGGAAGACCTCATCGCGATGTCTCGGACGCTGGGCGTAGAAATGGGGGTCCACCCCACCCTGTCGGAACGCCGCTCGCCAGTTGGCATTCTCCCGCGAGACGATGAGCATCGCATCCCTGAGCCGACGGTCTCCCCTCGCGAGCACTCCCTGCACTACGGATTCCCGGGCGCTTTCGCTCACCATCTCCACCGACTTCACCGGGCCGAGCGCGCGCTTCACGACGGCCAGCTTCTCCGAGAGCGACCTCTCCTCGTCCATCGGCGCCCACTGGAACGGCGTCCATGGCTTCGGCACGAAGCAACTCACCGATGCGGTCACTCTCTCCCACCGATACATGCCCGCGACCCGGAGCGTGAGGTCCACGATGCCCTGCACGTCCTCGGGCGTCTCCGTGGGCAATCCGACCATGTAGTAGAGCTTCAGCCGCCGAAAACCGCCGTCCCAGGCGGTGGCGGCGGCGCAGAGCACCTCCTCGTCGGACATGGTCTTGTTGATCACCAGGCGAAGTCGCTCGGTACCCGCTTCCGGCGCGATGGTCAGCGTCTCGTGGCCTCCCTTGTGCAGCGTCTCGGCGACATCCTTGTTGAGGGTGTCGGCGCGCATCGAGGAGATCGAGAACATCCGCTCGCGCTCGACGAGCGACTCACAGATCAGAAGCGACGAAGGATGATCGAACACCGACGCGCTCACCAGCCCGATCCGGGGATGGCCGGTGGCACCCTCAGCCGCCTTCTCCTCGGACTCCCGGATGCCCTCGAGGACGCTCTCGGCGGGTCTTGCGCGCGGCGGGAGGAACGCATAGCCCGCGATGCAAAACCGACATCGACGCCCGCAGCCCCGCGCGACCTCCGCCAGCACCATATTCGAGAACTCGGTCTCCGGGGTGAGCACGGCCGTCGTAGCGTCGAACTCCTCCAGGTGGCGTACCCACCGGCGCTTGATCCGGTCCGGCGCGCCATCCGCAACGTCTGTGCGCTCGATCGTGCCGTCGCTGTGGTACACCGGCCGATAGAGGCTCGGCACGTACAGGCCCTCGATGCGGCTGAGCGCCTTCAGAAGATCAGCGCGCTCGTGGAACTCACCCCCACGGAGCGCCTCAACCAGTTCGGGGAGGACCTCCTCGGCTTCGCCGAGGATGAACGCGTCGACGAACGGAGCGAGCGGCTCGGGATTGAACGTCACCGCAGGGCCGCCGGCGATCACGAGCGGCTGGTCCGACCCTCGCTCCTCGGCGACCTCATCGATCCGCGAGAGCGCGAGCATGCGCAGGAGGTTGACGTAGTCCGGCTCGAAGGAGACAGAGAAGGCGATGACATCGAAGTCGCGGACCGGGGTCTGAGTCTCCATCGTGAGGAGCGATGCGCCGGTTCGCCGGAGTTCGGCAAGTTCGGGCTGATCGGGGAGGAATGCCCGCTCGCACATCGATCCGTCGATGTCGTTGAGCAGCCGGTAGACGATCTGGAACCCGAGGCTCGACATCCCGACGTAGTACGTGTTCGGGAATGCCAGGGCAAAGCGGATGTTGCCGGCATGGGACTTGTAGATCGTGCCGACTTCCTTCGACAGCCGCTCGCGGGTTCGCTCGATCAGTCGTCTGGACATAGGCGGAAGTGCGGGAGTATGGGAGTGTGGGAGTGTGGGAGTCCCGATTCTCCCCAGATACCCATAGCTCCGGACACCCATACACAATGAATGAGCAAGTCTCCCGGCCCGCCTGGGCGGCTCGGGAGACTTGCTCATTGTACCCGTTTGGTGCGTTTGGAGACTATCTGCGGCGCAGGAACGCCGGGATGTCCAGTTCCTCGGCGACCGCGGGCACCGGGATGCTCTCGCGGGAACCCATGCGGTCGTTCTTGATCGGCTTGGTGCCGTCGAAGCCGGTCGCAAGGACGGTCACCTGAACGGCGCCTTCCATGCGGTCGCTGATAACGGTGCCGAAGATGATGTTGGCATCACGCTCGTCGCACGCCTTGAAGATGACGTCAGCGGCCTCGTAGACCTCGGAGAGAGTCAGATCGGAGCCGCCCGTGATGTTGAGCAGCACGCCTCTGGCGCCGTCGATGCTGGACTCGAGCAGCGGGCTCGATATGGCGGCCTGTGCGGCCTCCATCGCGCGGTTGTCGCCCGTCGCGTAACCGATGCCCATCAGCGCTGAGCCGGCATCGGCCATGACGGCCTTCACGTCCGCGAAGTCGACGTTGATCATGCCGGGGATGGTGATGATATCAGACACGCCCTGGACGCCCTGTCTCAGAACGTCGTCGGCCATGCGGAAGGCTTCCAGAAGGGTTGCCTTCTTTTCGGTGATACCGAGCATCTTGTCGTTCGGGATGACGATGATCGTGTCAACCTTGTCTCGGAGGGCTTCCAAACCCTCTTCGGCCGCTCGCGCTCTGCGAGGACCCTCGAATGCGAAGGGCTTGGTGACCACACCCACTGTAAGCGCACCCATCTCCTTCGCGATTTCGGCGATCACGGGAGCCGCGCCTGTCCCGGTACCGCCGCCCATGCCGGCCGTTACGAAGACCATGTCCGCGCCTTCCAGCGCCTTCTTGATCTCCTGCTTGCTCTCCTCGGCTGCGTTGCGTCCGACCTCCGGATCGCCTCCTGCGCCGAGACCCTTCGTCAGGCTCTCGCCCAACTGCAGGTGAAGCTCGGCTGCCGACATGTCCAGCACCTGAGCGTCGGTGTTCATCGCGAGGAAGTTCACGCCGGACACGCCGCACTCGATCATGCGGTTGACCGCGTTAGTCCCGCCTCCGCCGACACCTACTACCTTGATTCTTGCGTACTGCTCTGCCAATGTCATGCCCCCCTTTTGTTGTGAAAAACTAGTCTCCGCCGAATCTGGCGAATAGCTCGCGAAACCGTCGCAGCACCCTGGGCAGGACGGCTTCATCGTCTGCATCGTGAAAATGCTGTTCCTCGTGCCTGGCCCAGAACCGCACAAGACCCACGGCCGTGGCACAAGCAGGACTGCTCACTGATTCCACCAGCCCTGTAACACCTGTGGGCGACCCGATCCGGGAGCCCATGCCGAGAACCTGCTCCGCAAGCTCCGGCAGACCCGCCAGCAGCGATCCGCCGCCCGCAAACACAATGCCCGCGGGCACCCTGTCGGCGCATCCTGCCTTGTCTACGTGCTCCCGAACCATCTGGAGCAGTTCGACGATTCGTGGCTCGATGATCTCAGCCAGCACTTTCCTGGGCAATTGCCTTGGCCTCGAGTTACCGAGGCTGGTGAACTCAAACGGTTCATCCTGCCCTTCGTATCCGGAGAGTGCTGAGCCGAAGCTCACCTTGAGCCTCTCAGCCTCCTCGATGGAGGTCCTCAGACCGATCGCGATGTCACGGGTAACGTGACTGCCGCCGACCGGCACAACACCTGAATAGTATATACTACCACCGACGAAAATGGCAACATCGCTTGTTCCGCCGCCGATATCTACCAACACCACGCCGAGATCCGTCTCGGCCGGGGTGAGTACGCACTCCGCGGTGGCGATCGGCTCCAGCACGGTGGCCTCGACCGAATATCCCGCCTGGTGAACGCACTTCACCACGTTCTGGATGAAGCTGCTCATCCCGGTGACGATGTGCGTCTCTACCTCAAGCCGGTTGCCGTGCATGCCGACCGGAGCGCGTATGCCGTCCTGCCCGTCGACCGAGTACCATCTGGGTATCGCGTGGATGATCTCCCGGTCCGGCGGTATGACGATCACCTTCGCCGTATCGATCAGGCGGTCAACGTCGCTCCCCGTGATCTCACGGTTCTGGTGCGTGATGGCGATCACACTTCGGCTGTTCAGGCAAGCGATGTGCTCGCCCGTGACACCGACGGCGAACGAGCGTACTTCCTCGCCTGCCATGCGCTGTGCCTTCTCGACGGCGCTCCGAATGGCTTCGGTAGTGGCGGCGAGATCGACTACGACGCCCTTCTTGAGCCCCAGGCAGGGACTCGTTCCCACTCCGATGACCTCGGGCGGAGAATCGGGCGCGACCTCGGCGATCACCGCGCAGATCTTGGTCGTACCTATATCCAGACCAGCTATGACATAACCTTGCGACACAGGTGACCTCTGCCTATGATTCTCTTCGCGACAGTGCAATCTTGGTGAGCCACTGCCGCCTGATGAGCGACAGGTTCAGGAACACCCGTCCACCCAGCGCCACGACGGCGGCAAGGAACAGATCGACTCCTATCTGGTCGCCCAGATATGCCAGCAGGCCCGCGAGCAGCGTATTGACCATGAAGCCCGAAAGGAAGATGTCGGCTTCGAACTTGTCCTCAATGCCGGCCCTAATCCCACCGGAAACCGAGTCGAGGCCCGCCAGCGCCGCCAGGGAAAGATAGCTGGCTATCCCTGGCGGGACCGGCAGGTCCAGGAAGTAGACCGCGAAAAACCCTATGAGCGCGCCCGCGATGGGCAGTATCAGAATCACGGCTTTATCTCACCCTTCGGCTCGACCGGCGTAGCAAACCTGTATCTGGTGCTGCCGGAGTAGGCAGGAACGACTAAATCCTTCTTCCGCTGGATCTTGACCATGTCCGAGAGTTCGTCGATGCGGAACTGATCGACGACTCCACCCGGCATCTTGAGCGCGCTCTCCATGTCATCCGCCGGCCCGATCGCTGTGATGACGAACGGAGGCGCCATCGGCGTGCTGTTGATCTGGATCGACGGCCCGACACACCGGATCGATGTGTTGGCGATGATGCGCTGGTCGTTGACAGCTATGGCCTCTGCTCCACTGGCGAACAGTTCGTTCACGAAATCGCGTATGTCGTAGTCGTGGATGTTGTAGTCATCCACCAACTGAGGGTCGGCATCGGGCGGCGGCCTCTTCCTGCTGTCCCTGAGGATGACGATGACGCCCTCTCCCTTGGCCTCGAGCAGCCCCGCCTGGAACTTCGCGCTCCGGAGCTCGTCTCTGAGCAGTCCGCTCTGCTGGCCACCCTCGCCGAGCGCCTTCTCGTACTGGCTAAGCTTCGCGCGCAGATCGGTGATCTCTTTACGGAGGCTCTCGGTGCGCTCCTTCTCATCCGCCCAGGCGCGCGCCAAGACCGGCAGCCGAGTCGTTGGGATGCCGGATTTGAACCTGATCGTCTGCTGAGTCTTGAGTGCGGCTGCGAGCAGCATGCCCAAGACGAAGCTGAGCAGCGTCACATGCCAGAGCCAAGAGCTTTTCTTGAGGCCGAGCGGCGAAATCATGATCGACCCGTGCCTTCAGTGGGGTACCGCCCACCGCGCAGAGGTGGCAAGCGCTCATGCAACCAAGCATGTCACTTACCAAAATTCGCTCATCCGATTCTCCGTCCGGAATGTGCATTCCGGGTAGAGCGCCACGTGCGCCCGAGGCCGATTCGTCTGAGCGAGAGTGCAAAGTAAAGAGAGGGTCTAGCGAGAACCTGGGCTGAGAACGAACACAAGGACCGCGCTGACCGTTGAGATACAACTGGTCGGAAGCCGCCCCGTTCAGGGCTGATCGGCACCCGATTATCTGGGCTTCAATGCCGGAGCTTCGGGGCAGGTTACGTCCACATACTCCAGGTCAGACACAAGCTCGATGGTCTGTTTGGCCTTGCTGAGCTTGTCCTCCAGATGCTGCGGCCGGCCCAACCGTATCAGAAGCCCATCCCGAACATTTAAGCACAAATCGTTGTTTTGGTCAACGGTAATTTTGGCCACGGAGAATTCCTCCTGCTGCCTTGCCAAGCGCAAACAGTCTACTGCCGTAAGAAACGCAGACGTCTTGATTGGCTTGCCCAGAATGATCGACTGAGGCACCTTGCACGCGATCTCCGGCAGCTTCGGATTCGGGGCCTCGACGATGCGAAACGGTATGCCCTTGGCATCGACTTCGTAGTGCTTGCGGTGGGTGCTCAGCACGAAGTCGGCCTTGCGCTCGACGATCCGGACCACGAGAGTATCGGGCAGCCGGCGGCTGGCTGTGACCCTCTCGATGATCGGGTTCTTCCGAAGCCGTTGAGGTATCGTCTCCGTGGGAAACAGGAATATGTTGCTTTTCTCAGGGATCTGAGTACACTTGGCGACAAATTCCTGCGCGACCAGCTTCCTGCCGTAAACGCGGACGTCGCGTATCTGGAAGAACGGCGATCCAAGAACGACGAGCACCAGTTCCGCAGCAAGCGCCATGAGCAGGATCGACAGTATGAGTCGCGGCGGGTTGGTGATTCGGTGCTTGCGACGATGGCGCGCTGGTCTTGGCGTCGGTTTGGTTCGACGTCTCTGTGATCTCATCTGCTACCACTCACCCACGATTTGGACTTCGGTCTGCAGTTCGACTCCGAGGCGCTCCCGGACCATCTCCTGGACCTTCGTGATGAGCGCCCGAATGTCGGATGCAGTCGCATTGTCGACATTGAAGAAGAAATTCGCATGCATGGTCGAGACTTCCGCGCCGCCGACGCGCATGCCCTTGCCGCCGGCCTCCTCGATGCACTTGCCGGCGTATCCGCCCGGCGGATTCTTGAAAGTCGATCCGGCCGTACCGACGGTGCAGGGCTGGAGCTTGCGTCGTTCGAGCAGCTCGGCGCACCTGGCGCGAATGTCGTCGCGCGAGCCCTCGCGGAGCCGGAAGACCGCCTCGGTGATGACCAGGCCCTTCTCGGCAATCCTGCTCTCACGATACGCCAGCCCGAGATCACCAGCCTCGATCTTCAGACGGGCGCCGGTCATATGCACCGCTCGCACGAACTGCAGCGTGTCCTCGACGTATCCGAAGCGAGTGCCCGCGTTCATATAGACCGCCCCGCCGACCGTGCCTGGGACGCCCGTCAGGCCTTCGAGGCCTGACAGACCGGCACTGGTGGCCGTGTCAACCAGGACCGGCAGCTTGGCGGATGCGCCCGCGGTGATAGTGACTCCCTCGATATCGATCCTGTCGAACCCCGAGCCGAGCTTCACCACCAGCCCTCGGACGCCCTTGTCGGAGACGAGGAGGTTGTACCCTCCGCCGAGCACCATCACGGGGATTCCGCCGCCGTGCGCCCACTCGAGCAGCGCGCAGAGGTCTTCCTCGCGCTCCGGGACCGCAAGGATGTCCGCCGGACCGCCGACGCGGAATGACGTGTAAGGCGCAAGCACCTCGTCGAACAGGATCTTGCCCTTGATCTCAGGTATGTCTCTCCCCTGGTACTGCACGAGACTACGACTCCTTCACGCGAGACCTGAGCAGCGACACCAGCGCCTCACCGGCCGCGCGGATGTCGCCCGCGCCCATGACGATGACCAGATCGCCCGACTCCAGGCGTGGGGCGAGCGACTCCGCGACCTTCGTCTTGTCGGGGATGAAGATCACCTCTTTGCCCGGATGCTTCGACCGGACGATATCGCCCACCATGGAGGCGCTGACGTCCGGCATCGGCTGCTCGCGGGCGGCGTATATCTCCGTCAAGACGACCACATCGGCGAGGCTGAGGCTCTCGGCGAAATCGTCCATGAAGGCGACCGTGCGGCTGTATTGGTGCGGCTGAAACACTACGACGACCCGACGACCGAAGGCGCGCGCGGCCTCCAGGGTCGCGCGGACCTCGGTGGGATGGTGAGCATAGTCGTCAACAACCGTGATCCCGGACTCGACGCCGAGGACTTCGAACCGGCGCTCTGCGCCTCTGAAGTCGGCGAGCACGGAGAACATGGTATCGAAGCCCACGCCGAGTTCGTGGCCGACTGCCATGGCTGCGAGGGCGTTCTGGACATTGTGTCTGCCCGGCGTGCGAAGCGTCAGACGGCCGCAGTCGGTCCCGGCACAGACCACGCGGAAGGACGGCTGTGGGGACGAGAGATCGATATCATCGGCGCGAAGATCCGCATCGGCGCTGAAGCCGTAGGTCACCATCCGCCGATCGACGGATGGCATGATCTCTCTAACGTGCGGGCTGTCGATGCAGAGTACGGCGCATCCCGATGGGGAGACCTGCGACAGGAACTGCTTGAACGTGGCGATGACGCCCTCGAGCGAGCCGTGGAACTCCAGGTGGTCGGCCTCGATGTTCGTCACGACGGCGATCCTGGGATGCAACTCCAGGAATGAGTTGAACGCCTCGCATGCCTCGGTGAGGAACACCTCGCCCTTGCCGAGCCTCGCGTTCCCGTGCAGTCGCTCGAAGTCGCCGCCGATGAGGATCGTCGGATCGAGCTTGCCGGCCACGAGGATACCCGCGAGCATCGAGGTGGTGGTCGTCTTGCCGTGCGTGCCCGCGACGGCGATGCCAAGCGTGCCCTCCATAAGCCGGCCGAGCAGTTGGGCGCGGCTCAGGATCGGGAGTCCCTTCTCACGAGCGACGGCAAGCTCCGGGTTCTCCGGAGGAACGGCGGCCGATGCAACAACCATCTCGGCGTCGCCGACGTTGGCGGCGTCGTGGCCCACATACACCCTCACGCCGAGCGTCTCCAGCCTCGTGGTCATCTGCGACATTCGGAGGTCGGACCCCGAGACCCGATAGCCCTTCTCGGCCATGATGGCGGCGAGACCGCTCATCCCTACTCCGCCGATGCCGATCATGTGGATTCGCCTGGTTGTGAGTTGTGTGTTGGTCATAGGTTTTCAGTTTTGAGATTGTCAGTTCGTCAGTTGATCAGGTCGAAGGCTGCTTTGACTACGTTGCGTGCCGCGTCCGGCTTTCCGAGCGCCCGGCTCGACTCGCGCATCTTGCGCAGGTCGTCCGGCGAGTTCAGGAATCGCTCGATATGATAGGCCATCACGTCGCCGGTGAACTCCGCGTCCTCTACGACCACGGCCCCGCCGTGGTCGGCGACGTAGCGCGCGTTGAGCCGCTGCTCGTTGGTGATAGCGAACGGGTAAGGCACGAATACCGCAGGCAGACCGACGATCGTGATCTCGCACACCGTCGAGGCGCCGGACCGGCAGACCACCATGTCCGCCGCGCCGTAAGCCGCCGCCATATCATCTACATATGCATGCAGGTGGTAATCGTTCCACGCGGCGGATTTCGCGCTCTCCACAGCCTCGTCGAAGTTGCGCTTCCCCGCCTGATGGAACAGTTGGATCGGCAGCTTCTTCAGCCTCGGCAGCGCGGATGCGACCGCATGATTGAGCGTCCGCGCCCCCTGGCTTCCGCCGAACACCAGGATCGTGAACTTGCTCGGATCGAGGCCGAGCTTCTCCCGCGCAGCGGCCTTGTCGGGCACACTGAGGATCTCGGGGCGAACCGGCAGCCCGGTGACAATCGTCCGCCCGGGTGGGAACGACTTCGCCGTGTCCTCGAAGGAAACGCACACCCTCGACGCTAATCGGGAGAGCAGGCCGTTCGTCCGGCCGGGGACCATGTTCTGCTCGTGGATGAGCGTCTTGCCGCCCCTCACGGCCTGTGCAAGCACGACGGCCGCCGCCACATATCCGCCCGTGCCGATCACGAGGTCCGGCTTGAATCGCCGCAGAGTCACCAGCGCCTCAAAGAAGCCTTTCCCGATGCCGGCCGCGGTCAGTACCGTGCCAAACGAAAGCAGCCGCCCCATCTTGCGGCTGGTCAATCCGACGAACGATATGTCCGCCTTCGATGCCATTCCCTCTTCCATGCCGTTCCGACTGCCGATGTAGAGCAGCTCGCAGTCAGGAGCCTCGGCGCGGATGGCATGGCCGATGCTAACGGCGGGGTACGCGTGACCTCCGGTGCCGCCGCCGGTAAGGACGATTCTCATCATTTCCCCCATCAGGGTATTGGGATATCCCCAGCAGTATGCCGACGCTCATAAGGTTCAGCATAAGCGACGATCCGCCGTAGCTGATAAACGGCAGCGGCACACCTGTCGCCGGGACGGTGGACGTGACCACAAGCATGTTCAGCAGCGCCTGGCCCGAGATCAGGCTCGTGAGGCCGACCGCCAGGAGCTTGCCGAAGTTGTCCTTGGTCTTCTTGGCGATATGGTATCCTCTGACTGCAAACAGCAGGAAGAGCGTGGCCAGTCCCATAGTGCCGATCAGCCCCATCTCCTCGCCGAGCACCGCCAGGATGAAATCCGTGTGCTCGGCGGGCAGGTAGAAGATCTTCTCCCGGCCCTCGCATAGTCCCACGCCCAGCGGACCGCCCGACCCGAGGCCGATGAGCGACCGGCATACCTGATATCCGTCGCCGTGGTAGCTGGCAAACGGATCGGTAAAGGAAGTCAGGCGCGACATTCGGTACGGCTCAGTGATGATCAGGATGATGCCCAGCACCACGGCACTGACCATGATGAGCGCCATGTGACTCCTGCGCGCGCCGCTGATATATACAAGGACGACGCCGGTAGCACAGGTGACAATCGTCGTGCCCATGTCCGGCTCCGCCATAACCAACACGGCTATGATACCGATCGGTATCATAGCCGGGATCAACCCGGTCTGGAAATCGGTAATGTCGAATCTGGGCCGCGTCAGCAGATTGGCAAGGTACAGAACAAGGGCCAGCTTGGCGAACTCCGACGGCTGGATGTTGATCGACCCGTAGCCGATCCACCTGGTCGCGCCACCAGCGTTCCGGCCCACGGCAAGGACCGCCGCGAGACCGATGATCGTCAGCATCAGGAAGGCGGCTCCGTAGGGCTTCAGCTTCCAGAAACGGATTCTCTGCGCGATGAACATGGCGATGAGGCCCATGATCGCAAACACCGCCTGGCGCTTGACGAAAAAGTAGCTGTCTCCACCGGTATACTTGACCTGACCCGCTCGCGCATAGCTGGCGTCGAACACCATGAAGATGCCGATGACCAACAGTGCGACCGTGATCGCAAACAGCCAGATATCCGGAGACCGCCTCGTGCCTTCCACCGGCTAGACCCCCACTCGCTGCGCCAGATCTCTGACCGCGTCCTTGAAGACCCGGCCTCGGTGCTCAAAGTCGTTGAACATGTCGAAGCTCGCGCAACCGGGCGACAGCATGATCGTGTCACCGGACTCCGCGTGACTCCATGCCTCGGTCACCGCCGCTTCCATCGTCGGCACGTGGCTGATCCGGTCGAAGCCGGCTTCCCTCGCGGCTTTCTCGATGATCGGCGCGTCCTTGCCGATCAGGACCACGTGCTTCGCGTACTTCACGAATGCCTCGCCCAGCGGACCGTAGCTCGCACCCTTGTCCTTGCCGCCCGCGATCAGGACCGCCGGACGTCCGACGGCCTCGAGCGATCTGACGGCGGCGCGAACGTTGGTACACATCGAGTTGTTGAGGAACTCGATACCGTTCACCACCGCGACCGGCTCCATCCTGTGCTCGGGCGGCTCGATAGTATCGACGGCCTCCTGAACGGCATGTCGACTCGCGCCGAACGCGATGGCCGCCGCCGATGCCGCGAGCACGTTCTCCAGATTGTGCCGCCCGCGGAGCTTCATACCGGCGGTGTCGCAGATGAACGACTCGCCATCGGAGGCGCGAATCCAGACCTCGGTCCCGCGGGCGAACGCGCCCGTCTCGACCTCACGGGTACCGCTGAACTGCCAGACCCGGCTCCTGACGTCCGATGCGAACTTCATGACGACGGGATCGTCGGCGTTCACGATCGAAAAGTCCTCAGGCTGCTGGAATTCGAACAGGCGCGCCTTCGTCGCCGCGTAGGTCTCGATGTCCGGATGGCGGTCGAGATGGTCCTCGGTAACGTTGAGAAGCGCCGCCACCCTCGGCCGGAACGAGGTCACCCACTCGAGCTGGAAGGAACTGATCTCCGCTACGATAACGTCCGACGCCGACGCGCGGTAGGCGGCTCGAACAAGCGGCAGACGTGTCTCGCCGGCCACGATGTTCCCTGCCACGTAGGTGTGGCGGCCGTCCGCCTTCATGATCTCTCCGACGAGCGCCGTGGTCGTTGTCTTGCCGTTGGTGCCGGTGATGGCGATGATCGGAGCCGGGGAGATCCGGTACGCAAGCTCGATCTCAGGGAAAATCGGGATCCCGTACTGCCGAGCCGTGACCAGGCCGGGACAGGTCTCGGGGACTCCGGGGCTGGTGATGACGACATCAGCGCCTGATATGCCCTCGTATGCCTCGTCGCCTACTCGTGTCGAGAGTCCGAGCTCGACCGACCTCTTCATCGCGTCGGTCAGCGCGCCAGAGTCCTTCTGATCGTGCACAGTGACCTGTGCGCCGAGCGCGGTCAGCACCTCCGCGGCAGCCAGTCCCGACCTGGCGGTGCCGATGATATGCGCCTTCCTGCCGTAGAAATCCGTCTGTTTCTCTAGGGCCATATGTTGAACACCCCCGCGTAGTAGAGGACTGCGACGGCCAGCAGCCCACTGACCAGCCAGAATCTGACTACGATCTTCTGCTCGGGCCATCCGGCTTTCTCGAAATGATGATGGATCGGCGTCATGAGGAAGATGCGCTTGCCCGTGAGCTTGAACGACGCCACCTGGAGCATGACCGAGAGGCCCTCGATAACGAACACCAGCGCAAGCATCAGGTAGAGAACCTCAACCTTGCCCATGACGGCGATGCCCGATGTGGCCGCCCCGAGCGCCAGCGAGCCGGTATCGCCCATGATCACCTTAGCCGGGTACGAATTGTACCAGAGGAACCCAAGACACCCTCCCGCGATCGCCCAGGAGAGCACGAACAGGCTGCCCTCGGCCGCCAGGACTACAAGCGCGCCGAGTGCGAGGCTCACTATCAGAGTCATGCCGCCTGCGAGGCCGTCGAGACCATCGGCGAGGTTGAACGCGTTCGACATCCATACGATCGCCAGAGTCACGAGCGGGTAATACGCCCATCCCAGGTCTACCATGCCCTCGCGCCCAAAGTGTAGTACGGTGGTAGCGGCCGTGCGGTTGCTGTAGACCCACCACATGAACAGCCCCGTGATGATGAACTGCCCGAGGAGCTTCTGCCGAGCCTTGAGCCCGAGCGACTTGCCCCTGACCGCGATCAGGTAATCGTCGAGGAAGCCGAGCAGCAGCATCCCCAACGTGAGGAAGATCACCGCGGTCGCCCGACTGTGACCGGTCCATGCGGCGATCAGGCCGGCCGCCGCGCCGATGAAGATGATGAACCCTCCCATGGTCGGCGTGCCCTGCTTGGCACGGTGGCGCTCGGGAACGTCCTCACTGATGGTCTGACGCAGCTTCAACTGCGCCAGCATGCGAATGGCGGCGGGACCGATCAGAAGCGACACCACCGATGCTGCCAGGAATGCGATCACGGCGTTATTCACTGAGCAGAGTCCTCACAATCTCTTCCATTCTCATTGCGCGCGAGCCCTTGACGAGCACGGCATCGCCGCTCCTCACCTGCGACCTGAGAGCGGGAGCAGCCGACGCGCTGTCCGGATACCACTGGATGTCCGCCTCCGGGAAGCCCGCGTTCTTCGCGCCCTCCACGATGCCGACTGCCAAATCACCGACCGCCACCAGTCCGTTGATCCCGCTGCCGGCAAGCGCCGATCCGATGTCTCTGTGGGCCTTGGCGGCATAGTCGCCGAGTTCCAGCATGTCGCCCAGAACGACGATCTTGCGCGTGTAGCCTGCCAGCGACTGCAGAGTCTTGAGGGCGGCGAACATCGACGCGGGACTTGCGTTGTAGGCATCGTTCAAGACGGTGAATCCCTGCCTCGACTTGGTCAGTTCCATCCGCATGGACGGCTGAGTGAAGCTCTCGAGCCCGCTCTTGATCGTAAACAGGTCGATATCCATACCGATGGCCGCCGCCGCCGCGGCGAGGGCATTGTAGACGTTGTAGTATCCGATGACGGGCATCGAGACCTCGATCGCGCCGCCCTCTTTCATAATCACGCACTCACAGCGACCATCCTTCGACTGCTTGATCCGCGCGCCGATGACATCCGCGCCCTTGCACGAACCGAAGCTGATCACCCGGCCGCTGAAACGTTCCCTCATCACAGGGAAGTACCCGTCTTCCGCGTTCAGCACGGCAAGGCCATCGGGCGGGAGTTCCTGGAGCAGTTCGGACTTCGCATCGGCGATGGCGCCCTGCGAGCCGAGACGCTCGATGTGGGAGATGCCGACGTTCGTGATGACGCCGATCTCCGGCTTGGCAATCTCCGCGAGTCGGCGAATCTCTCCGAGGCCCCTCATGGCCATCTCCAGCACCACGACCTCGTAGCCGGAATCCAGCTTGAACAGGGTCAAGGGAACGCCGATCTCGTTGTTGTAGTTCATCTCGTTCTTGAGCACCTTCCATTTGTGCTCGAGAATGGCCGACAGCATCTCTTTGGTGGTGGTCTTGCCGACGCTTCCGGTGATGCCGATCACGCGCACGTCGAACTTCGAGCGGTAGTAGGCCGCCAGATCGCCGAGCGACCAGAGCACGTCCGCGACCTTGACCACCGGCCTGTCGACGCCCTCGGGAACGGCGGCCTCGTCGGATACGACCAAGCCACCTGCGCCGGCCTCCAGCGATCTGCCGATGAACGCATGGCCGTCGGAGTGCTCTCCCTTGAGCGCGAAGAACAGGTCTCCGGGCGCGAGGGAGCGCGTGTCGGTGCTCACCCCGGTGATCTCAGCGTCGGGGCTTCCACTGATCAACTCGCCGTTTACGGCTCTGGTGATTTCTGCGAGTGTTAGCTTTTCCAAATACCTCTCCAGTCGGAAACCTTCCCCGGCCCTACGGCATTTCGGGCGAACGTCGAAGGTCGCCCCTACGGTTTGCAGCCGAGCAGTTCGCGTACCACTTCGCGATCGTCGAAGTGGATGGTCTCGTTCTTGAACACCTGGTATGTCTCGTGCCCCTTGCCGGCAATGACGACGATGTCACCCGGCTCAGCCATTTTCAGGGCGCGCTCGATGGCGCCGCGACGGTCCACATCGACCTCGACCGAAGACCTGTCGCCATCGATGCCGGTCATGATCTCGTCTACGATCGAGCTCGGCTCCTCGGTGCGAGGGTTGTCGGAGGTGACGACACACACATCCGCCAACTCGGATGCGATCCGGCCCATGATCGGACGCTTGGCGCGGTCCCTGTCGCCGCCGCAGCCGAACACCACGAGCAGCCGGTTCTCGGTGATCTCCCTCGCCGAGCGCAGCACGTTCTCGAGGCCGTCGGGGGTGTGGGCGTAATCCACAATCACCGCGAAATCCTGTCCGCAATCTACCGATTCGAACCTGCCGGCGACCGCCGGAACGGCCTCCAGGCCGGTCTTGATCTCCTCGACGCTGAGGCCGAGCGCAACTCCGACACCGACCGCCGCAAGCGAGTTGTAGACGTTGAACAGCCCGCCGAGCCGCATCCGAACGTCGAACTCACCGGCGGGACAGACGGTGTGGAACTCGACCCCCCGTGCGGTCGCGTAGACCTGAGAAGCACGGATATCTGCCGGGTTGCGGACGCCGTACGTCAGCACGCTGCCGTCGGTCGCCTCTACTACTCTCCCGCCGTAGGGATCGTCTATGTTCACGATGCCGGTGAACGGCTTATCGGAGCGCTTCGGATACTCGCGGAAGAGCATCAGTTTTGTGCCGAAGTACTCCTCCAGCGTCCTGTGGAAGTCCAGATGGTCCTGCGTAAGGTTCGTGAACACGCCGATGTCGAACTCGCAGCCAACAGTGCGCTGCATGTAGAGGGCATGCGATGAGACCTCCATGGCGGCGGCTTCGATGCCTTCGGAGACCATGCGCGCGAACAGGGCCTGGAGATCGACCGACTCCGGGGTGGTGCGTTCGGTCTCGACCTCGATGCCGCGCATGCGCGCGCCGAGCGTGCCGATCACACCCGTCGGGCGGCCTGCGTTGCCCAGCATACTCTCGATCAGGTAGGTCGTGGTGGTCTTGCCGTTCGTGCCCGTCACGCCGACCAGTTTCAGCCGACGGGAGGGATGCTCGTAGAAGCTGGTCCCCAGGATGGGAAGAGCGTCTCGCGTGCTCGGCACGATCACAAACGGAATGCCGGCATCGGCCGGCACCCTCTCCGGGTCCTCGACGACCAAGGCGGAGGCGCCCGCCTCGATTACCTGGGCGATGAAATCGTGGCCGTCGAACTTCCCGCCGCGAATGCACACGAACAGCGCGCCGGGCGAGACACGTCTCGAATCGTATACGACTGAGGTTATCTCCGGGTCCGCCGTCGCCCTCAGTTCCCTGGGTGACAGCGAGTCCACTAATCGGCTAAGTAACATGTTCACAAACTCCGGAGCGCCGGCTCACTGTGCACCGGCAGACTCACCGTGAGATTATAGCACGCAAGGGTTCCGGCGTGCACGGAGCGAGCCACTGGCAACGGGGCATACAAGGTATCACCCTATCCGCCCAGATTGACGCGACCTCCGGCCTCATCCCCTGCCCTCTCGCGGGTCCTCTGACTGCCGCCGGTAGTGCGACTACCGCTATGACTCTCACCGGCTATCGGCGCCGTCCGGACGGTCTGGTCCGGCGGCACCTTCAGATGCCACATCGTCATTCGACCCACTTCTCTAAAAACAGGCGCCGCGCAGGTCGCACCCCAGTGAATGCCCTTCGGTTCGTCCACGGCGACAAGTATGACTGCTCGCGGGTTGCTCGTGGGTAGATACCCGACGAACGACGCGATGAACTTCCCGGTATTGTAGGTGCCGTTCACGGCCTTCTGCGCGCTTCCGGTCTTGCCGCCGGTCTGATACCCATCGACCACGGCGGGCTTTCCCGTACCGGCATCGCATACTCCGTGCAGCATCTCGGAAACCGACCTCGCGACATCCGCAGAGATGACGCGCCTGACCACTCGAGGCTTGTACTCCCTGTAGGGAGTGCCGTCGCGCCGGCGAATCTCCTTCACAACGTGGGGCTGCATCATCACGCCGTCGTTCGCAATCGTCGCGTAGGCGTTGGCGAGCTGCATCGGAGTCACGACTATGCCCTGGCCGAACCCGATATTCGCAAGCCGCACATCTTCCCACTTCGACGGATTGCTGGGCCAACCGGTCATCTCGCCGAGCATCCCGGTTCCAGGCTTCTCGTAGAAGCCGAAGTCCTTCTCGTACTCGAAGAGCTTCTCCTTGCCAACCTTGAAGGCGATACCTGCGGCGGCCATGTTGCAGGAGTGCATGAGCATCTTGGCAACGTCGCAGGAGCCGTGCCCGGCCATGAACGGCGGATGGAGCGAGCACTTCACGGTCCGCCGGCCGACGCGCATGCTGCCGCTGCAGTGGAACGTATCGTGATAGCTTATCGCCTTCTCGTTCAGCGCGGCGCAGGCCGTGATCGTCTTGAGCGTCGAGCCCGGCTCATACAGGTCGGTGACAGCGCGGTTTCGGCGCGAGTCGGCACTCGATTCGGCCACCTTGTTCGGGTTGTAGGTAGGCATGTTCGCCAGCCCGAGTATCTCGCCGGTCCTGGGGTCCATCACGACCGCCGATGCGCCCGCCGCCGAATAGGTCTCCCACGACTTGGCAAGCTCCGTCTCGAGAGAGTGCTGGATCGTGGAGTCGATGGTCAGTATCAGGTCCATGCCGTCCACGGGTTCGACTCGCTGGCGGCGTGTTCCCGGGATGACCTTGCTTCTCGCATCCACCTCGGCAACGATATAGCCGTCCTTGCCGCGGAGGTACTTGTCGAAAACCTTCTCCAGGCCTTCCCTGCCGATACCGTCGATATCCGTGAAGCCGATGACGTGCGACGCGAGTTGGCCGGCGGGATAGACCCTCGACATGATCGGCACGGCCTCTACGCCGTAGATCTTGGCGTCCCTGACTTTCCTGCCGATGTCGGTGCTCGCCCGGCGCATCAGGAAGACGAACCGCTTGTCGGCGCTGATAACCTCCAGAACCTTCTCCTTCGGCCAACCGACAATCCCGGCCAGCTTCTCCGCCGTGGCTTCCTTGTCCTTGATCTTCCGAGGCCAGGTCTGTATGTCGTACAGCTCGACGGTGACCGCGAGTTCCTTGCCATTGCAGTCGTAGATCGTGCCGCGCCTTGCCGGCAGGACGATCTTGCGCAGGCGGAACTCCTCAGCCTTGTCTCGGAAGTAGGGCGCTCGGATCACCTGAATGTAGAAAAACCTGGCGCCCAGTGCCAGGTACAGTAGTGCCAGTATGCATAATGTCCGGTTCATCCGGGTGCGGATGATCTTTCCGCTGGGTGGACGACGTGTTGCCATTGACCCTATCCTGATGCGTCGTAATCAGTCCACGCGCTCCGGTGGAACATGCCTGCCGCCCTGCCGTTGACGGGGATAACAGCAGGGCGGGGCAGCAATGACTGGGCATTAATGGAGCAGGACGAGCCGGAGGATGCCGGCTCACGATCCGTTAGTCCTGAGCGTTCTGCGCCAGGTGCGACTCGACTTCGGGCTTCAGGTAGACCATCTTGTTGCCGACCGACATGCCGTTTTCCCGGGCGAACACCGCGACTCTGTCGGGCTGCCTGAGCCGATCCACCGTGACCGAGAGCTTCTCGTTCTCCACCCTCAGTTCCTTCAGCTTCGACAGAAGCTCGGCTTTCCGATAGCCTTCCTCGGTGACTCTGGCGTACGCGCCGACATACACTATCAGCACGGAGCAAATCGCCGATGCAAGCAACAGAATGCCGAGTGTCTTGTTGGAGAACAACCGCAGGATCAGGCTCCTCTTCCTGCGTCTCGGTGCTCTGGTCACCGTATGCTGCCTTACCTCATGCTTCCTCTGTGCCAACATCCCCTGATCACCCTCTCCTCAAAGGCAGTAAGACCCGATACCGGACACCCACCATCACGAGGCTCGTGTCCCATACTACTTCTGCAGCTTCCTCGCAGCTCTCAGCTTCGCACTTCTCGCTCGCGGGTTAGCGGAAATCTCTTCGGGCGACGCTGTGACAGGCCGCTTCGTAAGTATCTCCAACTCCTTCTCGGCGCCGCATGCACAGACCGGAAGGCCGGGAGGGCAGACACATCTGCCTGCGCGCTTTTGCATTATATCTTTTACGATCCTATCCTCTAAAGAGTGCCAGGAAAGGACCACAATTCTCCCGTTTGGTCTCAGAAGGTCTATCGCAGCCTCGAGGCCGGTCCGCAGCGATTCCAGTTCGCGGTTCACCTCGATCCTGAGGGCCTGGAACGTCCTGGTCGCCGGATGGATGTCTTTCGGCCTCGCCGCCGCCGGAATCGCGGACAGGATTACGTCCACCAACTCGCCGGTGGTGTTGATCGGCTTCCGAGATCGCCGATCGACGATGAACTGCGCGATCCGCTTGGCCCAGCGCTCTTCACCGTAGTCCCTGATGATCTCGTTCAGGCGGCGCTCGGAGTACGCATTCACGACCTCGCGAGCGGTGAGACGCTGGGTCTTGTCCATCCTCATATCAAGCGGGGCATCCGCCTTGAAGCTGAATCCCCTCTCGGCGGTGTCCAGTTGGTAGGATGATACTCCCAGGTCGAGCAGGACACCGTCGGTTGCTTCTATGCCAAGGTTCCTGACGATTGCTCCGAGATCGGCGAAGTTGCCCTTTACGAGCGTTACGTTCTGGGAAAACTCGGATAGTCGTCTCGATGCCGCCGCCAGGGCTTCTTCGTCCCGGTCTATCCCGATCAGCCTGCCGTTGGGTAGAATGCGTTTGACGATCTCTATCGAATGGCCCCCGCCGCCGACGGTACCATCGATGATGGTCTCTCCGCTCCGCGGGTCCAGGTACTGCAGTACCTCCGCAAGCATCACCGGAACGTGGAATTCCTGCATGGCAGACCGGGGGATCTAGCCGATCCCAATCTCTCTGGCAGATTCGCTGATCAGTTCATCGGTCATGGCGGCGGATTTCTCGTCCCATCGCTGCTTGCCCCAGATCTCGATGCGGTTGACGGCGCCGATGATCATGACCTCTTTGTCGATCATGGCGAACTCGCGGAGATTCGATGGGAGAGCCACTCTGCCCTGACTGTCCGTGGTGGCGTCAACAGCTTCTCCGGAGAAGAACCTCTGGAGAACGATGACGTTCGAGTCGAGCATCGGCTGAGCGCTGAGGCGATCTTCGAGCTTTCGGAACTCCTCTTCCGTGAAGACCCACAGACATTTGTCTACTCCTTTGGTGATCATGAACTTCTCACCTAAGAGCAGCCGGAACTTCTGTGGGATTATCACTCGCCCTTTGTCATCGAGACTGTGGGCGAAGCCTCCACGAAACATCCTCTAAGCCTCCACCCGGTGACCCCGTAACACCACCTGCCTCCACAGTGTACTGCTGAGCAGGATTCATTGTCAACCCTTTTTGCGGGAGCGCACCTGAAAAAAGTGCAAAGTTTTTCTGCAGTCGTGGGATTGCTTGATGCCGGCTTCACCAACAGGCTCATTTCGGGCCGATACGGACAGGGACGAGTCCCCACCGGCAGGGCATTTTGGGAGTGTTGAGTGTCAGGGACGGGAATTCGGGAGGTCGGGTCTCGAGGGGTATACTGAGCGCCTGGGACTATGCTTCCCGGCTCCGGAGATACTGCGCCGGGGTTCGGATCAGGACTCCGCCGACCTTCCGACCGTAGAGCCGATCGGAGTGGCGCTTGTCGCCTGTGAGGAGATGCGTGCAGCCGGAATCGATTGCCGCCAGGAGGATGGGAATGTCCTTGTCGGCAAGCGCGACGCCGTCCGGGAGTCGTCCTGATCCGGCTCCCGTGACTACCGTCATGCGCTCGATCAGTCCGTCTAGTGCGTCAACACCATCCGGCGGCAGATTCCTGCGCGCCTCTTCCAGAGCGTAGAGCGAGGTCACCAGTTCCACATCCTGAAGTGACCAGAGCACCAGCAGGCGTGACTCCGAAACATGGGCGGCGGAGAAGAGCACATTTGCATCCAGAAAGACTCTGTCCAACTCGCCTACTCCGGCTTGCTGTGCGGAATGGAATCAGGGTCGAGGCCCATGGCCTTCACGCGCTCGACAGCATCGGCGTAGTCTTGCTCATCCACCGCATTCGACAGGATGAACTCGGCCACTCGATCCGGCGAGTACGTCTCCACAGGCAGAGCTACGGCCGGACGAACGAGGATGCCGTCCTCACGTTCCTCTGCGATGACCAGGGCGCCCTCTTCGATTCCGAAACGTTTGCGGAGACGAGCGGGGATGACAATGGTCCCCCTCTTCCCTACTTTGCTGGTCTCAATCCTTGAACCTGTTCGCATCGCATACCGCCTGAATGTCTGATATTCGGACATTCAGATTATGCCGCAGAACCGTGGTTCTGTCAACAGGTGGTTGGGTGAAGCCGTAGGGGAGACCGCTCCCTCCCCTACGGCGTGATTGCTTGCGGTTACCTAGTGAGGCCGGTGAGACCGAAGAGGATGGGGGAGCACTCGGCGCCGACCGAGCTGATCTCGATCGACTCGATCGGCCTGTCGGGGAGCGGGTTGCGCCAACTTACCGCGCGGAGGACGATCTTGTCGCCGCCTGTGGTGCGGCCCATCCATGCCGTGAGCGCCGACGGCGTCGATGAGGAGTCGTTCCACGCGACGATATTCTCACCGTAGACCAGATCGAGCTCCATCGCCTCGGTCTTCGAGTAGCGGATCAGCACCTTGCCTACCAGTCGGCCTTTCTCGGCATGGTATGCGCCGGTGAGCAGGAAGATCAGGTCGTGGGCCTTGCGACCGACCGGTATGCGGACCGTGTACGGCCACGACCCGGCGGGGTTCATGTCGCCGGATAGCATGACGGCGCCGGCCTTCGGGATATCGAAGCTGATGCCGATCAGCCGGTTGAGGCCGGTCTTGACGGCACGGAGGTCGTGCTCCGGGCCGTATCCGAGCCACGCATCCTTCGACTCGCTGCTCAAGGGCACGGTCACGAACGGCGACAGGTCGATCGTGAAGCCGTCGAGCGCGACGTGATCGGCGGGATTCCTCTTCCAGACCTTGGTGAACTGGTCGGCCGGAGTGTAGGCCAGATCCTCGAGCCCGCGTCCGCCGGGACCCCATGCGTACTCGGCGGCGAGGATGTACGCGGTGAACTGCTGGAACTGCTCGCCGAGAGTCGCTTCGCGGATGTTGTAGCCGGCCCAGAGCGTCTCCATCAGGCCCATCGCGCCGTCCTTCTGCGCAGAGGTGCCGAAGTCCACGATGTTCTGCTCGACATACCACGTCGAGGCGATGACATCGTGACCGAGATCCTGGTACATCCGCACGCTCGGGAAGTCGTCGGCCATGCAGTAGTGCCAGTCGGTGATGATGATATCCTTCGGCAGGCCTTCACGAATGCCCTTGGCGATCTCGGGGGTCTCCGCCCACCCCGCGTCCGGAGTCTCCGTCTTGTGGAGGCCCATGTCGCCCCAGAGCATCACGCGGATACCCTTCTTCGTGAAGTAGTCGTGCAGCTTGGCGACATCCTCGTTGAAGAGCTGATCGACGGTCTTCTGCTTGCAGGTCTCATCATGAGGGAAGCGACCGCCCATCGTGACTTCGTCGTGACCGATGTGGAACCACTTGGGCTGGAAGAGCTCGATCGCCTCGTCATAGACCTTGAAAATGAACTCGTAGCTCTTCGGATTGCTCGGGCAGTAGCCGTACGGGCGCTCCGGATCCTCGGCGATGTCGAGGTTGGCGCCGTTCTTGAACATCCACTCGGAGTGACCGAGCGACTGGACAAGCGGCGCTACCTCCATATGGTGCAGCCGGGCGTAGTCGATCATCGCCTTTAGGTCTTCCTTGCTGGTGCTCCACTCCAGCCAGATCCTCGGATCGGCCTCCCACTTGGTATAGTCCGCCTGGATCAGCAGGAAGTTGAGCTTGTGGCGGGCGAAGACACGCCGGATCAGCTTCTCCATGAACGGCCTGACCTCGCTGCCGATGAAGACATGCGCGCCGCGGACCTTCATGGAGGGCCAGTCCTTGATGACGGCGCCGTTGACCGCTGCTCCGCCAACCGTCGGCTTCAAGAGCTGGATGAGCGTCTGGACCCCGTAGAACGTGCCCCTGACGTCCTTGCCAATGACCAACGCGAAGGGTCGGGACGCC
The DNA here is from genome assembly GCA_964466715.1 of uncultured bacterium. Lineage (GTDB taxonomy): Bacteria > Armatimonadota > UBA5829 > DTJY01 > DTJY01 > CAYXOC01. The sequence continues at coordinate 39,998 of CAYXOC010000012.1, read as the reverse complement.
TTGAGGGCATATCCCTCATCCTGTGCGGGCGGCTCCAGGCCGATGTTCTTGCCGAGCCTGTCGAGCAGCGAGTTCCTGCCCGGCTCGCCGATGGCGATGAAGTCCCTGGCAGCCTGAGTCTGCCCCGCCGGGACTACCTTCAGCTCCAGACCGTAGATGTCGCGCAACTCCTCGTTCAGAGACTCGGCCGCGAACCGGTCGGCATCGGTCGGATTGTCAGGCAGCACGATGAGCGTGTTGCGCGTGATGACGAAGTCGTTGCCGGTGAGGTCCATTGACTTCGGCACCGGCACGATCCTGACCAACTCGTCCATCGGAAGCTTGGCATCCTTGACGTCGTTGATCCGAACGGAGTCCGGCGTGATGTCCGGAGCGATACTGAGGCCGCTATGCGCGAAGAACTTGATCTTCGCAGAGATGCGCAGTTCTCTGCCGTACTCGAGCGGTCGCGCGGGAACTCCGAGCCCGCACCAGAAGATCGGAGACTCCTTCGCCCATGCCTGTGAATCGCGGCGGGCGTCGAAGATCACCAGGTCCTTATTGTCGCCGGTGATGGTCAATTCCATCGGGCCGAGACGGGAGTCGATCTTCAGGCGGTGGAACGGCGGAACCAGCATCGACTCGCGCTGGTCGGACGACTTCGCGGCATAGGGCACGGTCCCGGTCTTGCGACCCTCGACGGTATCCGATTCGAATGCACAGTCGGCGATCAGAGGAGCGCTGAAGTAGCCCAGGCAGTACTCGATCTCCGCGGGCTCATCCTTCAGGAGCCGGTACCGGAGGTCGATCGTCACCTCGTCGGATTCGAGCATGGTGACGTTGTAGGTAGCGGAGAAGGTGTCATTCTTCATCGCAACTTTGACCAGCTTGCCGCCGGGGATCTCCTCCGAGGTGATCGTGTGGTTCTCCAGGTGGTGGCCGAAGAGCAGCCTCGTCCACCCGGGGGTGACCACGTAGAGCGATGACTTGCGGATCACGGTGACGCCCTTGTATTTGAGCGTCACTCCGCCGTTGGTGTACGTGAAGTCGAAGTTGTTCATGGTGCAAGTCTTCGATGTCTGGCCGAGCGCCGGAGCGGCGATCATGACCAGGAGAAGCAGGATGGTGGTAATGGTGTTTCGCATGGCTTTCGTTCTGATGCCGGGCAGTCCCAGACATGCCTGAGCGCTTGCTCCAATTCCTCCGGCGACGGATTGATCCCCCGAGGGATCTCACGAACTAGAGGACGAGCAGTCTCTCTGCCCGCGTGATGAGGTATTGTGGTTGTCCTACCGCCCGGATGACGGTAGAAAACGTGACTCCTTTCCGCCGAACCGGCCTGAAGCCAAGCTGCAGGAGAGCCCTCTCCATCGACTTGGCACTCACCGCAGGAAGCCGTGTCATGCGGCTACCTCGATCGGCTGCAGGCCAATGAACTGCGGCAGATCGTCCGTGGAGCCGCGGTATTCTCCAAGGCACAACTCCAGGATCTCCTTTAGGTTCTCCCGGAGTTCGTCCGGAGTCTGCGCTTGCGTGTGAGCACCCGGGATTCCGGGCGCTATGCCCACGTAGAGCTTGGATGCAGGGTCGTACTCGACATACTCGGTGAAAGCTCTCACGTGGCATCTCCTGCAAGACAGCGTATTCACACAGGGAGAAGTGGCCGGCCCGAAGGCGCGGCCACTTGGATTATCCGGTATCAGGCGCTCAGGAAGCAGCTTCGCCGGGCTCTTCCTCCGAGGGCACGGTGGAGAATACCCCCATGTTGCGGAACATGGAGTACCGCTGCTCGATCAACTTCTCGGGCTTCATCTTCTCAAGCTCGGCCAGATGCTTCACGATGGCGGACTTCACGGCGGCGGCCGCCTGCTCGTAGTTCCGGTGAGCCCCACCCTTGGGCTCCGGGATGATCTCGTCGATGATCCCGAGCTCCAGGTTGCGCTGGGCCGTGATGTTGAGCGCATCGGCGGCTTCCGGCGCACGTGCGGGGTTGCGGTCGAACTCCGACAGGATCGCCGCGCATCCCTCCGGCGGGATCACCGAGTAGACCGCATGCTCCTGCATCAGCACACGGTTCGCAACGGCGATTCCGAGCGCGCCGCCGCTTCCACCTTCGCCGATGATGACTGCGATAACCGGCACTCTGAGCACCGCCATCTCCATCATGTTCCGCGCGATTGCCTCGCTGATACCCCGCTCCTCTGCGCCGAAGCTGCAGTCGGCAGCGGGAGTGTCTACCAGACAGATGATCGGGCGGCCAAACTTCTCGGCCATCTTCATGAGTCGGAGAGCCTTGCGGTATCCTTCAGGCTTGGCGCTGCCGAAGTTGCGGAACTGACGCTCCTTGATGTCGCGCCCCTTCTGCTGGCCGACCACTACTACGGGCTTGCCGTCCAGGAATGCGAATCCGCCGACCATTGCCTTGTCGTCGGCGAAGAGCCGGTCACCATGCAGTTCGACGAAGTCGTCGAAGATGGCGCGTATGTAGTCGAGCGAGTACGGCCTCTGCGGGTGCCGAGCCATGAGCGTCTTGTCCCACGGTGTCAGGTTGCTGAAAATCTGGTCAGCAAGCCGGTCACGGTGCTCTTCGAGCGCGGTGATCTCCTCAGACCGATCTACTCCCTCCTCGTCGGAGATACGCTTCAGTTCGGAGATGGCTTCGTCGAGCTCGGCGAGCGGCCTCTCGAAGTCAAGAACGTTGTTGACCGCCATTACTTCCTCCCTCCGAACTCCAGGAGCTTGATGAGTGTGTCACGGATCTCCCGCCTGGGGAGTACCATGTCCACCATGCCGTGCTCGAGCTGCCATTCCGCCAGTCGATATCCGGGCGGCTCCTTGACGACCTGGGCCTGGGCCGCAACCCGCTGGCCCGCCAGACCGATGAGCGCTCCGGGTTCGGCGATGATGACGTCGGCGAGCATGGCGAAACTGGCATGGACACCTGCCATCGTGGGATCGGCGAAGACGGCGATGTACATCAGCCCAGCCTTGTCGAACTTCGCGGCGGCGGCGCTGGTCTTCGCCATTTGCATCAGGGAGAGTATGCCCTCCTGCATCCGAGCGCCGCCGGAGGTATGAACCATCACGACCGGCATCCGCTGCTCGATGGCGCGCTCGTAGGTGCGTGTGACCTTCTCACCGTAGACGCACCCCATGCTTCCGGCCAGAAATGCGAAATCGGCGACTCCGATCGCGACGGGATGGCCTCCGATGGACGCGGTACCGGTGATCATGCCGTCGTTGATGCCGCACTTCTCCTGCAGCTTGGCCATCTTGGCATCGTACTGGGGGAAGTTCAGCGAGTTCACCGTGATCAGGTCGGCGTCGGTCTCGACGAAGCTGTCTTCATCGACGGTGATCGCCAGCCGCTCTATCGCTCGCAACTTGAAGTGGTAGTTGCACTTGTTGCAGACCTTGAGGTTCTTTTCCAGCTCTTTGCTGAAGAGAATCTCGGCGCACTTCGGGCACTTGGTCCACAGACCGTCGGGCAATGCGTCCAGATGCTTTCTGGCGGCTTTTCCGGCTGCCTTGGGTTTACGTCGGAACCAACCGTCAGGAGTCAATTAGCTCACCTCAGTCCAGTCGATTGAGATCAAAACGTGGGTACAGGATACAGGATTCCCTCGGAAAAAGCAAGCGGCGTTCGGGAGACCGCAGACGTGGGAAGAGACGCGGACGGATCCGCGAGGGCGGTGATCAGGCGTTGTGGATGGCGTCTACTGCGGGAGCCAGACGGTCGAATATCAGGAGTCCGGGGAGTCTGTCCGCGCCGATCACCTCGAAGATGACCCTGACGTTCGGGTGGGCTATCACGAGGGCGAGCCGGCCGCCGGCGTCCGTGACCAACCGATATGCCGACAGTACCGCCTGCACACCCGCGCTGTCCATATATTGGACGCCGGAGAGGTCTATGACAAAGCCGCGCGGAGACTCACGGGATGCGGTCTCGATCGCTGTCCGGAATGCGTCGACATTGCCGAGGTCGATCTCTCCGCTGGCTTGTACGACTCTTTCGAGGTCCTGCACGACTCGTACGTCCATACTCCTGAGAACCTTTCGCAGCACCCGTATATCAGCCTATGATTCCTGTTATGTCCGGTGCGAGCGATACCTCCTGGGACGGGAGGAACCTCATCTCGAGACCGACCGTCGTGCCGTCCGGGCCGGTCGCCAGATAGACTCTGTCGCACAAGCGGATCATCACTTTGTACCCCATGCCGAGCGTGCCGGCCGTCGAGTATCCTCGCCGAAGAGCCACATCCGGCAGGCTGAGCGCCGCTATGCCCGGCCCCTTGTCCGTAATGACGAACATGATGCCATCCTTCAGCCGGTGCAGCGATGCTCTGCCCCCTCCGGCGTGCTTGATGGCATTGGTGACCGCTTCTCCGATGCTGAGAACAAAGCGCCCTGCCCTGTTCTCATCCATGCCTTCTCCGACGGCCAACTCACGCACGTCCTGCCTGACCCTCGCCATATCGTCCGTGTTTCGGATCTCCCAGGATGCTACGGCAGGGCCTGCGATACGCGCTATCTCATCGACGTCGGCGATGGAGAGCTTTCCGTTCGTCGCCGCCAGGATCAGCCTGCGGTAGAACTCGAACCTGTGCTCCTGTTCCTCTCGGAGCGACTCCTCCGCCCGCCTGCGACGCTCGCGTATCTCGGATGCTCGCAACTCTCGCGCAACCGCCGGGCCGAGACGGGAGAGATCGTGCTTCAGCACGAAGTCCTGAGCGCCCGACCTCATCATCTCGATGGCGGTCTCTCTCGGGATTGTGCCCGATACGAGGATAAACGGGATGTCCTTTCCGCTATCGAGAAGCAGCTTGAGCGCATCCGGACCGCTGAAGTGCGGCAGAGAGAAGTCGGCTATGATTATGTCCCATTCCCGGCTGTCCAGAGCCGACCGCATCGCCTCGGGGGTCTCCACCCGCTCGTAGACCGGATCGAAGCCGGAGTTCCTCAACTCCCTGATCACCAGGCGGGCGTCCGGCTCGGAGTCCTCAACCACCAGAACACGGATGGGGTTCGCCATCTTACTTACCCCTGGTCGCCGCAGGAGGCCCGTTCAGCAGCAACCGGTAGCAGCCGACCAGCCTGACAGCCTCCACGAACTTGCTGAGATCGACCGGCTCAGAGCACGCTCCGTCAGCGCCGCATCGAGGAAAGCTTCATGTGCATTTCGCTCCGGTCGGTATCGTGAAGTAGAACGTCGCACCTTTGTCGACTTCTCCCTCTGCCCAAACCCGACCGCCGTGCCGGGTAACGATCCGTCGAACGATCGACAGTCCGATGCCTGTCCCGGGGAATTCGGCCTCGGTGTGCAACCGCTGGAAAGGCGTGAACAGCTTGTCCACGTAGGCCATGTCGAATCCCGCGCCGTTGTCCCGGACATAGTATACCCGTTCGCCATCCCGCTCCGTTGCAGCGAACTCAATGCGGGCCTGGGCCGACTTGCTGGTATACTTCCACGCGTTGCCGAGCAGGTTCTCGAGCACTATCCGCAGAAGGTCGGAGTCCCCACAGACTGTCAGACTCGGCTGGATGCTGATATCCACCTGACGTTCGGGGCTCTGCTGCCGGAGTTCGCCCACGACAGATGCGGCCATGGCGCTGAGATCTACGTTCTCGAAGATCATCTCAGCCCTCCCGACACGCGAGAGCCGCAGGATGTCGTCGATCAACCGGGCCATGCGTTGCGCGGCGTCGCGGACGAAATGCAGGTACTCTTTGCCCTCCTGATCGAGCTTGTCTTCGTAGTCCTCCAGGAGCGCCAGGCTGAACCCGTCGATCGCGCGCAACGGCGCCCGCAGATCGTGGGAGACGGAGTAGGCAAATGATTCCAGTTCCCTGTTCACCGCCTCGAGTTGGGCGGTTCGGTCACGCACTCGCTGGTCGAGTTCCTCGCTGATCTGACGGTAGCGTTCCTCACTCGCCCGGAGGGCATCCGCGCGCCTGATGAGGTCGGATGCCATCGTCTGTACCGTCTCACGCAGATGACGCACCTCGATGGGAGCCAGAGGATCGCTGCGCGCTTCGACCCTGCCGCCGCCCATCTCCTGGGCATCGCGCTCCAGGCGTAGTATCGGGTCGGAGATGGTTCGCGCGAGGACATATGCCGTCAGAAAGGCCAGCGATGCTATCACCAATGCCAGCAGGGCATCGAGGGCCAGACCCCGTCTCACCGGCGCGAACGCCGACTCGACCGGCTGACCGGCGCCTGCGATCCAACCGGTGCCGGATATCGGCGTCCGTGCCGATACCCACGTACCGCCGGGAATAGCGAGCTCCTGGATGGCGATCTGGGCCCGGCCCGTCTCGATCACGCGCCGGAGCGCGGGGTCCGTGTCGCGCCAGCGTGTACGGTCCTCCCAAGTGTAGCCCAGTTCCGGACTCCGGTATACCAGCGCGCCCTGGCTATCGAAGACGGCATACGAGGCGCCACCCGATCGTCCGTGCAGCAGAGCCACCTCGTCCAGATTCGAAGGCTCGATTCCCGCCACCACCACACCCCGCAGGAGCCCGGTACCGTCACGAACGGCGGTGGCGATGGCAAATGTCGGCGCAGGCGTCACAATGCCCCTGGGCGTGAGATCGCCGATCGCCCAGGGGCTGCCTGCCAGTATCCGTCTGAAGTAAGCTCGGTCGGCTATGCTGCGGCCAACAAATGACGGTAGAGTGGACACGAGCACGCTACCGTCCGCATTCACCCAGCTCAGGTTCCGTATGCTGGGATACTGCTCGACCGCTGCCGCAAGTAAGTTCAGAACCTTGGTCTCCGTGTATGGAGAGAACGTGAGTATGCCTTGGCCGACAACGTAGTTCTGCCGCTGGACACCGTCCACATACGCCTTGAAGATGGTTGCCACGCCCTGCGCGACCTCAAGCTCCGTCTCCAGCGCCGTTGCGCGCCGCAGTTGGTAGCGCTGGTAGTGGACCCAGCCGATCAGGATCAGCAGCGGCAGAAGCGTCAGCGCGATCAGCAGGAACAGGCGCGCGCGTATGTCGCCGGGAAGCAGGCGTGCGCGCCGTCTCGACCGTCCGGTTGTGGGTACAGCAGGACTCACGAATGATCTCCCGGCAGGCGTTGTCCGCGCGGGTGCGCATCGCCTGCTCCGGCCTCGTATTCGTGTATACCCAGCGGCGAGACGAGGGTTTCCAGCTTGGCTGCTTTATGTTATGATGTATGTCACCGATGTTAAGATCGTGAGACCTGTTTTCGGAGCGGATATGGACCTGAGCGACCTGAGGAAAGAAATCGACCGGATAGACAGTGAGATACTCGACCTTCTGAACAAGCGTGCGGAAATGGCGCTGGAGGTAGGCAAGCATAAGGAGAAGACCAACAAGAGCTTCTTCGCGCCGGAACGTGAGCGCCAGGTGCTCAAGGGACTGACGGATGCCAACCGCGGTCCCCTGCCGAACGCCGCCGTTCGCGCCATATACCGGGAGATCATCTCCGCCTCGCGCGCTCTTGAGAGGCCGCTGACCGTTGCGTACTGGGGGCCTCCTGCTACGAACACCCACATGGCGAGCATCCAGCAGTTCGGTTCGTCGAGCGCCTTCACGCCGGTCGATACCATCCCGGACGTCTTCAGCGAGGTTGAGCGAGAGCGGGCGGACTACGGAGTCGTGCCGATCGAGAACTCGACCGAGGGCGTGATCAACCACACGCTCGACACGTTCCTCCAGTCGGACCTCAAGATTTGCTCGGAGATATACCTGCCGATCACTCACAACCTGCTCTCATGCGAGAGCGAAGTATCCGGCATCAGGCGGATCTACTCGATCCCGGTCGCGACGGCCCAGTGCCGGAACTGGCTGCGGGCCAACCTGCCGGATGTGGAGATCATGGATGTCTCGACAACCGCGAAGGCCGCTCAGATATGCGCGGAAGAATCGGGCGCGGCGGCGATCGGGACACGGCTGGCGGCGGAGGTGTACAGCGTGAAGCTGGTCGCCGAGCACATCGAGGACAATCCGCAGAACCGGACTCGCTTCCTGGTGATCGGCCGCAACGAGCCGGCGCCGAGCGGGAAGGACAAGACGTCGGTGATGTTCTCGGTCGCGCACAAGTCGGGGTCGCTCTTCCGGGCGATGAGCGCGTTCGAGAAGTACGACGTCAACCTGACGATGATCGAGTCTCGCCCGACGAAGCTGACACCGTGGGAGTACGTGTTCTTCATCGACTGCCAGGGCCACGTGACCGACGAGCCGGTAAGGAAGGCTCTGAAGGCGCTGGAAGAGCACACGCTCTTCGTGAGCGTGCTGGGATCGTACCCCGAGGCGGAGTAGAGGTCAGTGGAAGACCTTGCCGGTCCAGAGGTACTTCCACCACGGCCAGACGGACCGCCTTTCGACCCGTCCGTTCCCATAGAGATACAGGTGCACGCCCATCTCGTCTTCCCAATCGGTGATGCTGATGATCACTGCGTGCTCAGGCTTCTGTCCGCGCTTTGGAGGGATGTATCGATAGAACGTGCCCCCTCCGGGGTTCCATCCCTGGTGAGAGAAGGGGCGCTGTGACGGCCCTCGGCTGCCCATCTGCGGGAAATACGGCTTGAGCGCCGGATCCCATCCCTCCGCAGGAGGGAACTCCTCGTCCCAGTCCGATCTGTAGGTCTCCAGCGCCCGTGCAACCACGTTCAGGTGCGCCTCTTCATTAGCCAACCATGCCCGCTGACGTGCCGTAGCGAAGAGCATGGTAAGCAGCAGGCATAACAGGCTGAGTGCCCACAGAGCTCCGGATACCACGGGCCACCTCCATCGGCGGCTGAAGCGGTCGCGCTGGAGGGTGCGCACAAGCGAGGCGATGAAGATGACACAGAGAACGATGGCAACGAACGCGGGGAAGGGCCATGAACCGCTGAAATACGCGCTGGTCACGACACACCCCAGCAGAACCGCAGGAACGCCAACAACCACTTGAAGAACGGTCCACAGCAGCCTGGTAGAGCTGTTGACTGCCACTAGCTTATCCTCTCTGCGGAATGAGTTGCTTCACTTGTACTGATGGCATCGCGGACGAAAAGGTTCCTGACACCAGAAGCGAAGGCCGACTCGGATCGCCGAATCGGCCTTTCACACATCTGTGTCGGCAAGATCACTCCCGTGCTTCGGACTCGGCTGATGCCTGCTCGGGCTCGGCCGGATGCGTCTTCACTATCTTCACCTTGTGGATGCGCCGGCCGTCGGTCTTCTCGATGGTCAACTGCGCGCCGTCGTACTCGACCGACTCGCCCTGATACGGCTGCTTGCCGAACAGACCGAACACGAACCCGCCGATGGTATCGAACTCCTCCTCGGGCAGGTCGAGATCCATCTGCTCGTTGATCTCGTCGATCGGCATTCGGGCGTCCACTATGCTCGTGTTCTCGTCTATCACCTCGACCATCGGCTCCTCGACATCGTACTCATCCATGATGTCGCCGACGATCTCCTCCAGGAGGTCTTCGATGGTGACCAGGCCCGCGGTACCGCCGTACTCATCGACGACGATCGCAAGCTGGATCTTGCTCTTCTTGAACTCCGCTAGGAGTTCGTCCACCTTCTTGTTCTCCGGGATGATATACGGAGGCCGCATCAACTGCCGGATGGTGATGTTCTTGTCGTGCTCATGCAACCCGCGGAGGACATCCTTCGCATGCACGACGCCGACGATGTGATCGATGTTCTCCTCGTACACCGGTACCCGAGAGTGACCCGCGCCCATGATCACATCGAGCAACTCATCGATGGGCGCATCGACATCGACGGTCTTCATGTCGATGCGCGGGACCATGACCTTCCGCACGACGGTATCGGTAAACTCGAAGATGGAGTGGATCATCTCGCGCTCCTCTTCTTCGAGGACGCCTTCCTCCTCACCGGCCTCGACGAGCATCTTCAACTCCTCTTCAGTGACGACCGGAGGAGAGAAGCTGGCTGTCCCGCCGAACGGCCTGACGAGCAGGTTGCTCGACCAGGTGACGATCCGAATCAGCGGGTAGAGGACGACCGACAGGAACATCAGCGGCCCGGCGGACCACAGCGCGACTCGTTCGGCGTGTTGGAGCGCCAGGCTTTTCGGGCTGATCTCCCCTACCACAAGGCTGAGGTAGCCGATGATCAGCGTGACGAGGAAGACCGCGACTCCGGCCGCATTCTCGGCCAGAAGTGGGATTCCGGCGCGCTCGAAGAGGTTCGCGACAGGTTGGGCCAGAGTCACAGCACCGGCCGCTGATGCGAAGAATCCGACCAGTGTTACGCCGATCTGGACAGTCGCGAGAAGCCTCGTGGGGTCTTCCACAAGCTTCTGAACGGTCCGGGCTCGCTGCACGCCCTCTTCGATGAGCTGCTTGATCCTGGTCTTGCGCACTGATACAAGAGCGATCTCCGCCATCGCGAAGAACGCATTCAGTAGTATCAGCCCCAGGATGAGAACGAGACTCCAGGCGATTCCGACAGGCGCGAGTTGTGCGAGGCTCGTCGCGAGATTGCTGCTTGTAGCGGTCCCGATCGGAACCGCCTGTGCCAACATGTGTGCTAAACTAGCAGGGTCAGGGTCTGTACCCAAACTCCAAACACCCCCAATTGAGATCAGACTTAGTAATCAGTGACCAGTGGCCAGCGATCGGTGATCGGTGTCGGTCGTTGTCAGGCCGGCAGGAACCAGTAGACGAAGGCGGTGAGAAGCATCGCCAGGATCGCCCCCATGATGACCTCCTGGATCGTGTGTATCCTCGCCTCGACCCGGCTCTGTGCGATCAACAGCGCCATGATAACCGCTACGATCGCCGTGAGCGCATCGCCCCCGGTGAAGTACAGGATCGTGGATGCCAGGAAGAATCCGGCCGCCGAGTGGCCGCTGCATATGCCGCCCTTCAACAGCTTTCCTCTCGACCCGAGGACCTTGATGATCATCACCAGCACCAGCAGGACTATGCCCGCCAGCAGGACCTTCATCAGACTGTCCGGGCCCTGGACTCTCATTCCGCTCACCCGGCTGAAGGTCTGGTCCCCGAGGAACAGCAGGCAGCCGACAAGGACCGCGGTCGCCGTCGCGATGAGCACAGCCCCCGCCGCGGCGTCCTTCGCAAACTTGGCCAGCGGATGGTACGTCTGCGTCACCAAGTCCACCACCGCCTCGATGGCAGTGTTGAACATCTCGGCCATCAGAACGAGGGAGATCGTGAACAGCAGGACGAGTATGTCCTTCTTGTCCAGGCCGAACATCATAGCCACGAGCAGCACCAGTACCACCGTCACGAAGTGGAAGCGCATGTGCTTCTGGGTCCGGAACACGTCCAGGATGCCGTCTACGGCATACTTGAAGCTCTCGAGCGCACTCTTCGGCTTGATGGGCGGTTTGTACTTCTCGTAGTCGTGTATTTCGTCGCTGATCGCCGGTTGTTTGGTCTTGTCGCTCATCCTCTATATACTTCCTAAGACGGCTCTCTCGCGCTCCCGCATCTCCTCCGCGCCTTCGTCGGTCTCGTCATCGTAACCGAGCAGGTGCAGAATACCGTGCACTACCAGCAGAGACAGCTCGTCGTCAAGCGTCCACCCCTTCTCCTCCGCCTGCCTGGATGCCGTCTCGATGGAGATCACGACATCGCCCAGGACTACCGGCTCCTCCGGCTCGCCCTGGATCTCGTCCTCCTCCCATTGCTGGAAGGAGAGCACGTCAGTCGGCTTATCCTTGCCTCGATAGTCCCGATTGAGCTGATGGATGTGCTCATCGGTGGTGAGCAGTATGCTTACCTCGGCAGGGTAAGGAAACTTCTCAGCCTGCAACAGCTCTTTCGCGACCCTGGTCAGTCTTTCCTGATTCACCGGCCGCGGTTGAAGACTCTTTATCAGTATTTCCATTGGCAGCAGGCCTCCTTGCCTCCCAACCCGGCGGCTCGGGATACTCGATACGCGCGTGCAGCATGCTGGTGAGCGTGCGCACGAACGAATCTGTGATCCGGCTGATGTCCTTGAACGTCAACTCGGATTCGTCCAACTGACCGTCCGAGAGTCTCTCATCTATGATCTTGAGGACCATGTCCTTGATGCTGCCGATACTCGGCTTCACCAGCGTCCTCGATGCGGCTTCGACCGCGTCGGCGAGCATGAGCAGCGCGGCTTCCTTGGTCTGCGGCTTCGTACCCTCGTACCGGAACTGCTGTTCCAGGACCGTGGAGCCGTTCCCGCTCTCCTCCCCGGCCTTGTGGTAGAAGTACCGCACCAGGCTCGTGCCGTGGTGCTGGCGCATCAACTCGCAGACCGCCGGGGGCAGCTTGTACTCGTGTGCAAGCTCGAGCCCGTCCTTGATGTGCGATCTGATCACCAGGGCGCTCAATGAAGGGTTCAGCCGATCGTGGACGTTCTCGACATGCTGGTTCTCCACGAAGAAGTGCGGCCTCCTCATCTTGCCGACGTCGTGGTAATACGAGGCGACACGGACGAGCAATTGGTCGGCGCCGATAACTTCCGCCGCACTCGCTGCTATACTACCCACAAATACGCTGTGACTGTATGTGCCCGGCGCCTCCATCAGCAGGCGCTTAAGGATCGGATTGTTCGTGTCCAGGAGTTCCAGCAGGCGAATATGCGTCGTGATGCCGAACGGCTTCTCCAGGGCCGTCGTGCCCATGCCGAAGATACCGATCGAGATCATCCCTCCGACCACCGCCCAGGTGGACCCCAGCATGAGGTCCTTCATCGAGTCGCCGCTGATGCGCCCGATGAGCCAGACCATCGCCAGGTTTGCGATGCACACAAAGGCCGCCGCTCTCATCAGGTCGGAGCGGTGGCGGATATCGGACACGGCGTATATGGCGACCACGCTGCTGATGATCGCCGCCGCCACGAACCGCAGTTCGTGGTTCATCGCAAGGCCCGCTACGGAGGCCAGGAACGCCACAACCAGTACCGCGACCGCCGGACTGATCAGGATCGCCGTCATCATGGCGGCGGTGGCGACCCAGATCATCATGAAGTAGCCGTACTGGACGCCGCTCAGGTTGAGCCCCAGCATGGTGCCGCCGAGTTTCAGGCCCAGGGCGCTGAACACCACAATGATCGAGAGCAGCAGCATCATCTTGGTCGAGCGGAAGGTCCCCTGATAGTACCGAGCCAGGAACGCCATCGCAAGGATCACCACGCAGGCAACCAGCAGGCTGATGCAGAGCATGCTCAGGTAGTCCACGTGCGGCTGCCGGAGTCCCAGGGCCATGAACTTGTCGATATGCTCGGGCGTGACCTTCTCGCCCTTATCGATCACGACTTCCCCGAGGAAGATCTGACGATACCTCGGCTCCACGGCCAGACGCTCCCGGTCCCTGGCTTCTTTGGTCAGCTCGGGATCGTACAGGCGATTCGGGCGGATGACCCCATTGGCGACATCGGACGCCGCCGCCACGTAGGCGCGGCTGGTGAAAAAGTTGCTCGCACGCCGCCGGAACTCGTCTCTGGCCCACTGGACGTCGTTGGTGTCGTCGCGAATTTCGCGGTCCATGATCTCGCCGATCACGCGCTCGGTGTAGGACTCCATCTGCGAAAACGTCTGCGGATCCGCGGTGAGCAGGGTGCGCAGCGACTCATCCGGGAGGTCGGAGCGCAGGTTGCGGCGGACCCACTCAGCCTTGAGACGGACGGAGTGGAGAGTGGCATCCGATCGGGTGCGCCGAAGGATGTCGAAAACGTTGGATACGGACCGGACGGCCGCGGAGGACGACTTCGGTACGACGTTGTAGACCTTGTCGGCGCTGGCCGCCGCTTCGTCCCGGAGGCGCTCTGTCTCCACAGTATCGACATACCGAACCGTTCGATGTGCGCGTATCTGCTCCGGGCTGACGTCGCCAACCTGAAGTGAGACCTTGTCAGGGAGAAGGTGCAGTGAGAAGAGAACCGACAGCAGGGCGACTGTGGCAATACCCAGGGCTACACGGCTGCCGTCCGCCTTGCGCGGCGCCGGCTTCTTCTTTTCGGGGTCTTTTCTTCGTAAGCCCGCCAAGGCGGACAGCTTGAAGATCGTCATGTCATTCGGAGTTGCTCTCGAGCATCCGGTCAACTATCGCGCTTACCAGTTTGCCGTCTGCTCGACCACGAGTTCTCGGCATCAGGGCGGCCATTACCCTACCCTTGTCCGCCTTCGATGTGGCCTGCAACTCCGAGATCACCTCTTGCACGATGCCGGCGATCTCAGCTTCGCTGAGTTGCTGCGGCAGGTAATCTGCCAGGATTCTGAGTTCGGCCGACTCCTTGTCTACGAGGTCGGCTCTACCGGCTTTCTGAAACTGCTCTATCGACTCACGCCGCTGCTTGCTCTGACGGGCGAGTACATCCTGTATCTCTTCGTCCGTGAGAGTGTGCCCCTTGGCGATCTCCGTGTTCCGTACCTCGGAGAGTACGAGGCGGATCACGGAGATCTTCAGGGTATCACCCGTCTTCATTGCGGATTTCAAGTCTTCCGACAATCGTTCGCGCAGTGACATGGTGTGTGACGCCTTTGAAGGCTTTGCAGCCTGCGTCGCGTGATTCGAGGATCACGCGCTAGTTCCTAGAGTTGTTTCTGCTCATCTTGCGCTTGCGAGCGTTCTCTGCCTTGCGCTTCTTGTCGCTCGGTTTCTCGTAGTGCTCGTGAGCACGCGCTTCCTTGAGAACACCGGCCTGCTGAAGCTCCTTCTTGAAACGCTTCAACGCGCTGTCAATGGATTCGTTCTGCCTAAGCTGAACCTGCGCCAACTATTTCCCCCCTCTTCGCTGGTCTGTTCGAAAGCCTCGCGGATGACAAACAATCAGGCAACAGAGTTCCCCAATAAAAACTAGCTGCGCGCAAGCGCAGCATGCCCGACATATGCTTTCACTCTACGCACATTATACCCGTGGAGGAAATGTGTGTCAAGCTTAGCCGGGAGGCCAACCCAACTGTCTCCCTCCGAGCAGATGAAAATGCAGGTGCGGAACGCTCTGCCCCGCGGCCTGCCCGGAGTTCACGACGACCCGGAAACCGTCCTCGGCCACACCCAGTTCCCGCGCCAGTCCGGGCACGACTTCCCAAATGCGGGATACGACCCCGATGTTCTGCTCTGTGACGGACAGGACCCCGGGGATATGCTCCTTCGGGATCACTAGAACGTGCACCGGAGCCACCGGATTGGCGTCGGGGAAGGCGATGATCTCGTCATCCTCGTAGACCGGCTGCACCGGGATCTCGTGGTCTGCGATCTTGCAGAAGATACACCTTTCCATGCTATGTGCCTCCACGTGCCGCACGATCAGGCGGCGTGATTGTGCCTCTTGCCCTGCCCCGGGAGACGCTGTGGACTTCGACATCTACTATGTCGCCGACCAGATGATCGTCTGCTTCGAACTCGACCCTGATATAATTATCGGTAAATCCGGATCGAAGCTTATCTTCGGTATGCTTGCCCTCTACCAGGACGGGCACCGCTTCTCCTATTATACAGCGTGCGAACTCGTCTGCATGCTTCTCCGCAAGTTGAATGAGCGCCCTGCTGCGCCGACCTTTCTCGGCCGCCGGGACATCGTCGGGCAGTCTCGAAGCCGCGGTTCTCGGCCTTGGCGAGTAGCGGAACACATGTGCCCGCGAGAACCGAACTCTCTCGAAGAACCGGCGGGATGACTCGAACTCCTCCACCGTCTCACCGGGGAATCCGACCATGATGTCGGTGGTGACGGCCAGGCCCGGCACCAATGCGCGCGCCTGTTCGACGAACGACAGGAACTCCTCCGGAGTGTAGGGCCGGTTCATCCGCTTCAGGACGCCTGCATCACCGCTCTGCAGGGGAATGTGCAGGTGGCGGCATACACGGCGGTTCCGGGCCATGAGATCGATCAGCCCTTCCGGGACATCGGTCAGTTCGATGGAACTCAGGCGCACACGCTCGATCCCCGGCGTCTCCGCCGCGATGCGCACGATATCCGTGAGGCTCGCGCCGTCCTCGTCCTGATAGCGTCCGAGCCGGATACCCGTCAGCACGATCTCTCTGAACCCCCGTCCCGCCAGATCGGCGAGTTCGGCCTGCACCTCGGCTCGCGGGCGGCTGTACATCGTCGAGCGGGCGAACGGCACGGCACAGTAGGAGCAATACTGGTCGCAGCCGTCCTGAATCTTGATCGTGGCCCTGGTCCGCTCCGATCGCGTCGTCTCGCTCTTCCCGGGCGCCAGGGTCGCTACGAACTCCGGCGAGAGGTGGTCGAGCACTCTGTCCGCGATGTCGTCCTTGCCGCGGTTGCCGAGCACGAGGGAGACTCCCTCGATGCCCGCTGACGCGTCCGGCGAGGTCTCCGCGTAGCAGCCGGCGAGCACTACAAGCGCCTGAGGATTGCGGTGCCAGGCGTTCCGCGCAGCCTGCCGGGACTTGCTGTCGGCGGTATGCGTGACCGTGCAGCTATTGATGATGTAGACGTCCGCGCGTTCATCGAAGTCCACGACATCGAATCCTCTGGCCTGGAAGCTCTCCACCATCTTCTGAGTCTCGTACTGGTTTACCTTGCAGCCGAGCGTGTGAAACGCGATTCTGACCAATGAACCCTCGCCCTTTCCGCATCCCGATGAACGAGAAATGCGACTTTTCATGCTATCAAAGTACTGGTCCTATGTCAAATGTCGGAGCCTGGTGGCGTTGGGCTTACTCCCCCACCCACCACTTTCCGAGTTTTACACCGGGAATTTTGCGGTAAGTGATTCGAGTGGCACGCTTCTTGCACTACGCACCATTGACCCTGAATCGGGGCCTGCAGTTCGAACCCAGCACAATCCATGGCAAGAGACCGCAAAAATACCGGGTTTCAAGTTTTTGTCAGCGGTATGGTCGAATTGGCATGAATTTTGCAGGTAAGGAATGTAGGAAGCGGACGGGGCAAGCCGCCGCTGCAAAAAGCAGCAGACCGTCCAACCCAGGATTCGTTTTCAATCTGCGATGCAGGTGCCTAAAACCAAACGGCGGCCGGTTCAAGGTACCCAGATCGCTAAACTATCCGAAAGGAGCAACAGATCGATGCGAAAGGTTCTGACAATTGCAATAGCCGCTCTCATGGTAGTAGCGGTCGCCGGCGCAGCTAGCGCCGCTGTGGACAACTGGAGAGTCAACCTCAAGGCCGATGACGGCACGGGCAAGGGATCAGGTGCCCCGATGCAGATCGGTGCCATCCCGACCGCAACCGACGGCGCGGACCTAGGCGTGGTTCCTGTCGTTGACAGGGAAGCCGCCTATGGCGCTGACATTTCCGGCACTTCCCGCTGGGTTGTCGGCAACATGAACGACGGCCTGACCTATGAGAGAGACATCAAGTCGCCGGCATCTCCGTACACCTATTCGCCGATACCGCACAAGGTGTGGGACCTGCGGGTTGCCGCTCTGCCCTCTGCGGACAACAACCCGATCCGCCTGGTCTTCATGACGACGACCCAGTTGCCGTCCCCGGTTGATCAGGAAGGCAAGCCGCTCTACTGGGAACTGGTCATGATCGACAACAAGGGCATGGTCGGCGCGCCGGCTAACGGCACCATCTGGCAGATTCCGATCCCGACCGCCCACTCCACGAATCCCTTCTGGACGATGGACACGGCTGCCGACATCAACGGCGTAGTATGGGGCAACATGCCGATGATCAAGTTGTCGAGCGCGACACACGCCAGCATGCTGAGCCAGGGTTACCATATGCAGTTCCGCGTGGTCCCTGAGCCGAGCAGCCTGCTCGCGATGGCCAGCGGACTGACCGGTCTCGCAGGATTCGTGATCCGCAGACGGAGAGCGTAAGTCCTAGGGAAGACTGGACCCGACTTAACAGAGGTGTGCTGCAAGGCCGCCGGGTCAGCGATAAACGAAAGCAACGCTAATCTTCCTTCGCACACCATTCAAGAACCGCTCGGTTGACGAACCGAGCGGTTCTTTCATTTGTGGTGTATGGGATCGGCATGGCCGGAAGTGGTGCACAAACAAAACCGGGGGCATCGGCCAGAGTGATACTGAGCCGTGCCCCCGAAGCTGAAACCTGTATTCGTCCTACCGACACCCTTAGGCTTTGCCGATGCGGAAGATCTTGGTGCCGCAGGTCGGGCAAACCCCCTGTGTCGCCGGCTTGCCGTTCTTCATTGTAGTCTGCGCAGGGTCCTTCATTTCCTTCTTGGCCTTGCACTTAACGCAGTACGCCTCCATCCGTATATCACCTCCTTCACTGCCTCGTATTCACCAGCCGGGTACTGTCGCTCGTGCCAAAACGACCGGCCGAGCACCAACCAGGCGCAAAACTTATCTTCGGCTGAGTATTCCACGCTCGATCGGAGTATTCCTCCTGCGTGAATTGCCCTGAATTATGCGACCTGCAGCGGCATGCCGGATTTCGACGCTACGACGCCGATTCCTTGGCCATGATGTGCGCCATGCGCGTAGGCTCCGGGAGGCGGTAGGTGGTAGTGCACTTGAGAACAGCCTCGACAGCGCCGTCGAGGCTGATGAGATGCCCCGGCGATACGAACAGCGGCTTGACGCCGGTCTTGGTGCGGACGACATCGCCGATGCGGTTGCCGTCCCTGTCCAATAGCGGACTGACCGATCCCTTTTCCAAGACAGGCTCGATGTAGCTGCCGATGAGCCGCGACTTCGCGCAGCCGACCGTCGGCTTGGCGAGTAGCAGACCGAGGTGCGCGGCAATGCCCAGCCCGCGAGGATGAGCGATGCCCTGCCCGTCCACGAGTACGACATCGGGCTCGTTCCGCACCTGTTCGAACGCATCCAGGGCGATCGGGGTCTCACGGAAGGAGAGGAATCCCGGGATATAGGGCATGTCGAGCGTGCGGACGGCGCGCCGAACCTCGACCAGCGCGAACTCCGGGTAGGAGAGGATGACAACCGCCGCTCGACCGGAATCCGATCCACGGGGGATGCTGATATCCACCCCGGCGACGAGGCGTGGCTCGTCGAACTCGCCGACAAGGGAGACCTGACGCCGCAGGGTCCTCTGGATCTCCGCGGCTTCATGCACCGAGACGTTCCATGGGTGGAGCTGAAGATATCTCATGCGCACCATGCCCCGGATGTGAGATAAGCAACCACTGTCGGGTGTTCGGTGTTGGGCGCCAGGGGCTCCCCCAACATCCGAGAACCAGCATCTATCCGGTGAGCGGTTGGCTGGCGATGGTATCGAGATCGAGGCCGCTGACGTCGCCGCGAAGGATGCGGTGGTAGCCCGCGCACGCGATCATGGCGGCGTTGTCCGTGCAGAGACGCGGAGGAGGATACGTGAGTTCGATGCCGAGCCGGTCGCATTCCTCCTGCATCCTGCGCTTGAGACCGGAATTCGCCGCGACTCCTCCACCGAGCGCGACCCGCCTGATGCCGGTCCGCTCGACAGCCGCCATCGTGGTGTTCACCAGCATATCCACAACCGCCGCTTGGAAACTCGCAGCCAGGTCTTCGATCGGAAGCTCGTTCTCATGCTCCTGGAAGTACCGCACAACCGCGGTCTTGATGCCGCTGAAACTGAAGTCGAGGCCTTCGAGTCTCGCGCGGGGGAAGTGCACCGCCTCTGGGTTGCCGTCCTTCGCCAGCTTGTCCACGATCGGGCCACCGGGATACCCGAGCCCCATCGCCCTCGCGGACTTGTCGAACGCCTCACCCGCCGCATCGTCCCTCGTGCGGCCAAGGATCTCATACCGTGCGTGATCCCGAACCAGCACCAAGTCCGTGTGTCCGCCGGAGACGATCAGGCAGATAAACGGAAACTGCAGGTCGGGATTCGCCAGGAAGTTGGCATAGATATGGCCTTCGAGATGGTGGACGCCCACCATCCGCAGGCCAAGCGCTGCCGAGATGGCCTTCGCCGCCGAGACGCCGACGAGGAGCGCTCCGAGCAGGCCCGGTCGGTTGGTCACGGCGATCGCATCGATGTTCCTGAGAGTGATCCCAGCCTTGTCGACGGCCTCCTGAATCACGACGTTCACCAGTTCGACAT
Organism: uncultured bacterium; assembly: GCA_964466715.1. GTDB lineage: Bacteria > Armatimonadota > UBA5829 > DTJY01 > DTJY01 > CAYXOC01. The sequence goes on along the minus strand of CAYXOC010000012.1, from coordinate 20,075 downwards.
GCTTGCGGGAAGCGATCTCGGGCACTATGCCGCCGAACCGGGCGTGCAGGTCCACCTGAGAGGCGATGACGTCCGAGAGGATATTTCGGCCGCCTTCGACTACCGACGAGGAGGTCTCATCGCAACTGGTTTCGATGCCGAGAACTCTCATTGTTCGCACGCAAGCCGTTCTTTGCGCTGACGGAACATGCGAAGGAAATCGGCGCTCCACATGTCATCCACCCACATGACGAATGCGTCCTCGTTGTTATCGGTGTAGTAACCCTTGCGGACCGCCACGGTGTGGAAATCGTACTTTTGGTAGAGGTTCTGAGCGATCGAGTTGCTGCGCCTGACCTCGAGCGTGGCTCTCCTCGCTCCTCGGTGTACCGCCTCGTCGAGCAGATTGACGAGTATCCGCTCTCCGATCTTCCTGCCCCGGAACTCGGGATCGACACCGATGGTCGTGATGTGAGCCTCATCCATGATGAGCCACATGCCGGCGTATCCGACGATGCGGCCGTCGGCGCGGGCAACGATGTAGTATGCGGAGGGATTGCGGACCTCGGTGTTGTAGGCGCCCGCGGACCACGGCACCGGGAAGCACTTCTTGTCGAGCTCAGCCACCTGCTCGATATCTTCCGGCTGCATGGTCTCGATGGTAACGCAGTTGTGGTCCGTCACGGGCTTCTTGATCGCCATTCGCAGGCTCCTCCGCCGCAGTCTAGCATAACGGATTTGAGGGTGTCAAACCGTAGAGAGAGGCTTCAACACCCACGACTGTAGGAGCGGCTTCCAGCCGCGACCGGCGGTGGCATCGCGGCTGGAAGCCGTTCCTACAATGGGCGACCTTCAACGGTCGCCCCTATAGGCTCCGAACGGATCTGCACGTCCGCCTCTACGGCGCTACTGCGAGGATACCCTGCGTGGGTGCGCAGGAAACGCGGTCTAGTCGAGGGTGAAGTGGAACGACTCTCGCTTGCGGAAGTTCCTCGGGATGCCGCCCTGCACCGCAGGCTTGTACTTCCTGCTCTTCACGCAGTCGGTAGCGGCACGGTCGAGGTCGGAGTTGCCTGACGACTTGCTGACCTTCACGCCTGTGACGTTGCCCTCGGTGTTGATGGTATACTCGACGGTGACTGAGCCTTCGATCTCGCGCCTCTTCGCGGATTCGGGGTACTTCGGGCTCTTCTGGCCGCTGACCAGTTCCGGAGTCGACCTGTCCGCAAGCGTCGACACGTGCTTGGGCTTGCAGGCCGTACACTTCGAGTCCGGCTGCCTGCCAGGGCGATACGACCTCACCGCCGTATGGTCGCAATTCGGGCCGGGAAGCATCCCTGACTCAGTACACACGCGCACATCCACGTCCGGTGGAGGTGGTGGCGGCGGTGGCGGAGGAGGCGGCGGGGCCGGCTCCCTGCCGGGCCCGGGAGTCGCATCCCTGACCGGCTCGGGCCTGCCGGTACCGTGACCGCTGCCTGATCCGGCGCCATGGCCTCCCGGACTACCGGGTGCCCATCCTACGGGAGTGCGCCCGCTTCCACCGAGATCCTGCCCTCGACGGCTGCCGGAGCCCATGTTCAACTCGCCCCCTGGATCGCCCGCGGGCTTGTTGCTCGCCACGCGGGGCGGCCGCTTGGGGGCATTCGTCAGGCCGGAGAAGATACCTGGTTTCGGCGGAGTCGGCTGCGGCTGAGTGACGCTTCGCTTGGGCGGCTGTGGAACGGGGCTCGGCTGCCGAACCGTGTTCTTGGCGACGGGCCTGGGCTTCGGTTCCGGGGCCGTCCTCAGCTTCTCGGGGGCCGGGAGGGCGACCCGCTCCGGCTCGGTCGGCAGAGGCTTGACCTCAGGCTCGGGCTTCGCCTGCTCTGAAACCGGCTTCGATTCGGGGAGGTCCACCACCCTGACCTGAACGAGCTTGAGGTTCTCCGGCTCGATCGAGCGAGCGGCGTAGCTCGCGCCGACGAACGCCAGAACGATCAGATGCAAACCTATGGAAATGGCTAGCGTATACCTGAGAAGCTTATCCCGCATGGGCTAACTCTTCTTGGCCTTCGGCTCCGTGGCAATGGTAAGCAGTTCGGCTCCGGCCCTCTTGGCCTCGTCCATGACTTCGATTCCCCTGCCCCAGTTGTTGTCCTTGTCGCAGTTGATGACGACCACCGTCTTGGGATTGTCCCGAAGCTGGGCCTGGAGCATGGGGTAGATCTGGTCGAAGCTCACCTGGCGCTTGTCGATGTAGTACTTGCCGCTGTTGGTGATCGTCACGACTGTCTTGACCATCGACCGGTCCTGCGCCGTCCCGGACTTCGGGAGGTTGACCGGCATGCCCTTCATGGTCGTCATCGCAAGCGAGGCGATCATGAAGAACACGAGGAGGAAGAAGACGGTATCGATCATCGGGACGATCTCGATGCGTGCCTTCCTAGGCTCCGACCGCTTTAGCCTCATTGCGCTCCTCCGTGTCGGACGAAAGAATGTTGACCAGGCGAGTGCCGTAGATCTCCATGTCGCTGATGACGTTCTTGGCCTTTTCGGTGAGGTAGTTGTAGCCGATCAGTGTGACGATGGCCACGGCGAGACCGGTCGCGGTAGCGATCAGGGCCTCCGCGACACCGCCTGTGATCGCGGTCGGAGTACCGAGCCCGGACTTGGTCGAGATAACGTTGAACGATCGGATCATGCCGGTAACGGTGCCGAGCAGTCCGAGCAGCGGGGCGATGGTGATGATGGTATCGAGGATATGCAGGCGCTTGAAGACCTCGGGGGTCATCTTGAGCGCGTGCTCCTCCATGCAACTCTCGACCGACTTGGGGTCGCTCTGAGCGCACATGAGTCCGCCGGCGAGCATCGATCCGAGCGGAGTGCCGGTGCGCTCGCACGTCTGGATCGCCTCACGAGGTTTGCCGAGTGCCAGGCTGTTCTCCACCCGGGCCATCAGACCGGCCGAGTCCCCGGACGCTTCCTTGAGACGTATGTAGCGCTCGATCATCACCGCGACGGAGACTATCGAGCACGCCATGAGCGGCACCATGACTGGTCCGCCCTTGCACAGAAAACCAAAGGCATTGCCTAACCAGGACATGTAAGCAGTTTCCTCCTGAACTGACGAGGTTCGGATATGAGGCGAATCCCTCCGCAAGTGCTCCCGCACCGCGCAGATGCCCGCATCTGGATTATCGGTTGATCCCGGCAAGAAGAACAGGGTAAGTGGGTCCGGAGACGAGGGGAAAGTGAGTCAGGAGATCCTGCTGTCGCCGGCGTGACCGGCGACAGCAGGAAGTGTGATCAGGTCAGGGCGTTGATGACAAAGGCTTGCCTACCGCGGCCTTGCCGAAGTCGAGTTCGGCGCAGTAGACGACGTTGCTCTTCACCCATACGACTCGATTGCCGCTGACCGAGGGACCCTGATCGGCGATGTCCGTGCTGATCCGGAGCTCCTCCGAGCCGGGTTCGGTGAATATGCCGTAGACATGGCACACGCGGCCCTGAGGCTTGAGGTAGACCACCAGGCCGTTGTCGATATCGAGATAGCTGATCCCCTCGGCTATCCTGCCGCCGTAACGCTGGGTCTTGATGTCGTACGAGTAGATGCCCGTCTGATCGCACACACCATACCAGATGACCGACTCGCCGTCAGTAGCGGAGTTCGAGCACTTGACGCCCGGAACCCCGCCGATGGTAGTAAGCCGCTGAGTGGAGATCTGGTAGAGGTAGACGCGGGTCTCGTCGCAGACGGTGGTCTACGCTATGTAGTCGCCACCGATCGTGAGGCCGGCGTTCCTGTTGCCCTTTGCGCTGTCGGAGATGCGCCGGGTAACCCCGTTCCGCATATCCACAAGGAAGACGTGCCCGCCATTGATGTACGCCACGCAGTGGTCACGGACGACGGGGAAGGCAGCGTTGTAGGTCTTGATCGGCGGGCAGTAGTAGCGGCCGGTCACGAGATCGCACACCAGCAGGTTCGACGGCATCTCCTTGCTGGGCTGGCCGTTGTACGTTGGGTAGGTCAACTGCTCGCTGGGCTTGCCGGTCCACGTGGCGAAATCGCCGTTCACATCGGGTTGGTATGCGCCCCCGGGCCAGAACGTGTAGGTCTGCTTGGTCGCCAGGTTGTAGCCGACGATCTGCGCGGTGGCGTTCTGGTAACTCAGGTCGGTATTGTAGATGGCGAAGACCCAGTCGCCGGAGATCCGCGGCCTCAGGACACGGCCTTTCGGAAACGGCAGCGTGTACTCCTTGATTACCTTCGCGCTTCTGCCGTTGGGTGGACTCACGGTCTTGTGGGGGTTACTCCGGACCGGACTCTCAGCCCATACCGCGGATGTAAGGACGACCAATGCTGAGACGACCAATACTGCTACTACCAGTCTTGCCTTCATGGTGGCACTACCTCCATAGTCAGAGATGATCTACTGCCGTGCGACGGCCTTCCAGCTTACCTGCCTCAGTACATCATATTCCTGTGGTAATGAGACCACTTATCTGCGGAGGAATATACCGGGCCGCTGAGGCGCCACCTACCCGTGGATAGTCCTCGCGCGCGCTGCCGGTGATCTGGTATAATCGCCGACAGCGGTTAGCGATGACGAACGGAGGCCCGAATCCGCCCCGTTCAGAGGCGAGGATATCCGATGAACGCAGACCTCTTCTCCGGCACCTTCTGGAGCGACGCACTTGTTCTGGTCCTGACGCGCGCGTGGGCCATCGCCAAGATCCTGATCTTCTTCGTGGTGGTGCGCTGGATCGCGTACCGACTCGTGGACCGCGTGCTCGATGCATTATGCAGCAGAGACCGAGGCGGTCCGACGCCCGCGAACGCCGGCCGCGTCAGGACACTCGGCAGCCTGATCAAGAGCACCGTCTCCTACGTACTGATCTTCATCTCCGGCGTGATGCTCCTCCGCGTCTTCGACGTCGATGTCGCCCCGGTGCTGACCGCCGCCGGAGTGGTGGGCCTCGCGGTCGGCTTCGGCGCTCAGAAACTCGTGCGAGACATCATCTCCGGCTTCTTCATCGTGCTCGAGAACCAGTATGCGGTCGGCGACTACGTCACCGTCGGCGCGATCACGGGCACAGTCGTGGAACTCGGGATGCGCACAACGCAGATACGCGACGACGTAGGTAAGCTCGTCATCATCGCAAACGGCGACATCACGCTGGTCACGAACCACTCCCGCGGGCCGATCCAATCGATCCTGGAGGTGAGTGTCGCGCCCGACTCCGAGGTGGAGAAGGTGCGCTCGATCATCGACGAGATCGGCAAGGCGGTCGCATCCGAGGTGGACGGCGTGGTCAGCGCTCCGAAGGCCGACGGCATCACGGCAGCGGATGCGTGCAAGATCACCATCCGCGTGTCGGGCGAGGTCAGGCCGGGCAAGGCGGACGCCGTACAGAGCGCCCTCAGGGAGCGGATTCTGGCAAGGTTCGGGCAGGAAGGTATCAAGCTGGTATAGTCTCGTCTTCTCGGGACCGGGAAGGTTGTTCGATGTCTGGCAGAATCAAGAGTGGTTGCGACCGCGGAAGGAAGTCCTGCGCCAACTCCTGTTCAATGCTCCAGCAGCTCAGATATACTCTGGGATCGCTGGCGCATCCTCAGAACACCAGCCTGGCGAGGCACTGCCGCAGCCTGCTCTGTCGGATGAGACACATACAGTAGAGCGCCGGCAGGCTTCCCGAAGCGTCCGCCGTTGACATTCCCCCGTGAAATGGCCTAGAATATCGCCAGGAGGTAAGCGACTGATGCGATATGCTGCGCCGCGGGGGACGGCCGATATTCTCCCCGAACAGAGCCCCAGGTGGCAGTACGTCGAGGGCAAGTTCCGGGACATCTGTCGCTTGTACGGATATGATGAGTTCCGGACTCCCACATTCGAGGAGACGGAGCTTTTCGCCCGCAGCGTCGGCGAACACACGGACATCGTAGGCAAAGAGATGTACACGTTCGTGGATCGCGGTGGGCGTAGCATGACCCTCCGAGCCGAAGGCACCGCCCCGGTAGTGCGCGCCTACGTGCAACACAAGCTATTCGGCGAGCAACCGATCAGCAAGTTCTACTACATCACCAGCGTGTTCCGCTACGAGCGCCCGCAGGCAGGACGGCTCAGAGAGCACCATCAGGTCGGCGTCGAGGCATTCGGCTCCCAGGACCCCGCCATCGATGCGGAGGTGATCTCGCTTGGCATACACTACCTCACGTCGCTGGGAATCCACGGCTTCGAGCTGAAGATCAACTCCGTCGGCTGCCCGGGATGCGCTCCACAGTACAAGGAAGCCCTGAAGCGGAACGTGCAGCCGTATCTCGTCGAGATGTGCGAGACCTGCCAGACCAGGTTCAACACGAACCCGCTACGGATGCTGGACTGCAAGGTACCCCGCTGTAAGGAACTCACGGTCAGCGTGCCGAACATCGTGGACCACCTCTGCGACGAGTGCGACGAGCACCTGAAAAAGGTCCTGCACTACCTCGACGATCTCGGCATCGAATACACGCTCGATCCCAGGCTCGTTCGAGGACTTGACTACTACACGAAAACCGCCTTCGAGGTAGTGAGCTCCGAGCTCGGCGCGCAGAGCACGGTCATCGGCGGCGGACGTTACGACGGCCTGGTCGCCGAGTTGGGCGGACAGCCCACGCCCGCGATCGGGTTCGGATCGGGCATCGAGCGCACCCTGCTCATCATGGAAGCTCAGGGGATCGAGATCCCGGTCACGACGCACCCGGCGGTGTTCGTGGCGACGCTCGGCGAGAAGCCCCGCGATGCCGGCATCAAGCTGCTCGCCGACCTGCGCAAGGCGGGCATCGCGGCCGAGACCGATTACGCAGGCAAGAGCCTCAAGGCTCAGATGAAGGCGGCCGACCGCGAGCAGGCGCAGTTCGTCGCGATCATCGGCGACGATGAGTTGAGCCGAGGTCTGATCAAGGTACGGAACATGCAGACAAAGGAAGAGACCGACGTTCCGCTCGATCAGGCGGTGGAGAAGATAAAAGGTTTGGTGGGCTAGCCACCTTTTGAGTATGAGTAGGAGTACGAGTAGGATGCTCCGCTCTGCCGGAGGATAGACATGGATTGGCAAAGGACGAAGAAGTGCGGCGAACTGACGGCTGAGAGCATCGGCGAGGAAGTGCGCCTGAATGGGTGGGTTCAGAAACGGCGCGACCACGGCGGGCTGATATTCATCGACCTGCGCGACCGATGGGGCGTGGTGCAGGTGGTCGTCGATCCCAGCATCTCGGCGGCAGCGCATGGAGCGGCGGAGAGTGTCCGAAGCGAGTACGTGCTCAGCGTACAGGGCAAGGTTCGGCAGCGCCCCGAGGGCACCGAGAACCCGAACCTCACCACCGGCCAGATCGAGGTCGCAGCCGACCAGATCTACATCCTGAACACCTCTAAGACGCCTCCGTTCCCGATCTCGGACGAGGTGGACGTGGACGAACTCGTCCGCCTGAAGTACCGCTACCTCGATCTGCGGCGGCCGACGATGCAGGAGAAGCTCACGCTCCGCCACAAGATGATCAAGCTGATTCGTGACTTCCTGGACGCGCGCGACTTCCTGGAAATCGAGACGCCGATCCTGATCAAGAGCACTCCGGAAGGCGCCCGCGACTACCTGGTCCCGAGCCGCCTCTACCCGGGCAGCTTCTACGCCCTGCCCCAGTCGCCTCAGCAGCTCAAGCAGCTTCTGATGGTCGCCGGCATCGAGCGGTACTTCCAGATTGCCAAGTGTTTCCGCGACGAGGATCCGCGCGCCGACCGGCAGCCGGAGTTCACTCAGCTCGATCTCGAGATGTCCTTCGTCAGGCAGGACGACATCCTGGACCTCATCGAGGCATTGATGATCGAGATCGTGGAGAAGCTCTCCGATAAGAAGATCGTGAAGCCGTTCCCGCGGCTGACATACGCCGAGGCGATGGAGAGGTACGGCAGCGACAAGCCCGACCTCCGCTTCGGCCTGGAGCTCATCAACTTCGCCGATATCGTCGCCGAAAGCCAGTACATGGTCTTCCGAAACGCGCTCGACAAGGGCGGCCAGGTGAAAGGCGTGCTCGCGCCGGGGTGCGCATCATACAGCCGCAAGGAGATCGACGACGTCACCGCCCTCGCCCGGACGTTCGGCGCGAAGGGACTGCTCACCATCCAGGTCACGCCTGAAGGCATCAAGTCTCCTAGCGCGAAGTACCTCACGGAGCAGGAGATGTCGGGCATCGTGGAGCGAGCGGGCGCCAAGGTCGGGGACATGATCATGATCGTCGCCGATGAACCGGCGGTCGTCGCCAAGGCACTCGGCGGACTCAGGCTCGAGATGGGCACGCGGCTCAACCTGCGCGACCCGGACATGCTCTACTTCCTGTGGGTCGTGGACTTCCCGATGTTCGAGTGGGACGAGACATCGAATCGCTGGGACTCGGCGCATCATCCTTTCACGTCCCCACATGAGGACGACATCCCGCTGCTCGACTCCGATCCGGGTTCCGCGAGGTCGAATGCCTACGACCTGGTCTGCAACGGCGCCGAGGTCGCCAGCGGGAGCATAAGGATCCATCAGCGCGAGATTCAGGAGAAGATCTTCACACTGCTCAACATCCCTGAGGAGGAGCAGATCGCGCGATTCAGCCACTTGCTCGAAGCATTCGAGTACGGCGCTCCGCCGCACGGTGGTATCGCCCCCGGCATCGACCGTCTGGTGATGCTGATGCTCGGCGAGGAGAACATCCGCGAGGTCATCGCGTTCCCGAAGACTGCGACGGCATACGATCCGATGACCGAAGCGCCCTCCCCCGTCACCGAGGAGCAGCTCAAGGAATTGCACATCAAGCTTCGTGAAGGTGCGACATCGGACATCCGCACGGTGTAGCAAGTTGAGGGTTGAGAGTTGAGAGTTGATGGTTGAGAGTGGGGAGTTGCGGAGCTAGATCGACATTGCACTCAACACTCCCCACTCTGCACCCCGAGCCCCAAACTCTAAACTCTAAACTCTAAACCCTCAACTCCCCACTCCCGCTTCCCCTGCCCCGTTTCTGTTTGCGCGTATGGCGGTATCATATGTGCGGGAGTTCTGCAGCCATGCGCGTGGAAAACAGAGACCGACTGGTATCGCTCGCCGAGATGGACGTCGAGCGCGGAGACATCCGAAGGGCCAAGGACAGACTCCGCTCCGTTCTGCATGAGTATCCGACCTACGTTCCGGCACTCGATCTTCTCGGCCACATCTACTACTACGAGTACTCGGACTACCGGAACGCAAGCACCTACTGGTCGCGGGCCGGGCGTTGGGACAGCGCCATGCTCGACGCCACTGCCCACGTCCTCCGAGCAGGCGGACGCGCGCTCCTTCGAGGGAACTCCGACGCCGTCAGATACTGCCTCTATGCGTTCGCGGGCGCATCCCCGCCGGTCCACGTCAGGGAACAGCTCCGCGCCCTCCAGTCAGCGTACTACAGTCTCGGCAACAAGCAGTCGAAGCTGGCCAAGCTCGCATGTGCGCCGCTCTCGGGCGGAGTGCTGATGGGAGCACTCGGCCTCGGCGCGGCGGTGTTCGGGGCCGGCTGGGGGTGGTTCGCGTGGATGGCGAGCATGGCGGCGATTGCCACGGTCCTCGTGCTCCTAGGGGCATGGTGGTCCTACGTGAACGCATCTCGCCTGTACCGGGAATCGATCGCACACATCATGCGCTGGATGAGCGGCAAAGACAGCGCATGGGATACGATAAACGCAGAGTGAAGAGCGCAAATCACCGAGCGCAGGTGCGATATCCTCTTGATTTCCTCCCGTTCCCCTGCTAATGTGGTGTTGAACTGATAAGGGCCACCGACACATCATCAGCTCTCGAGGTGACACACATGGCACGCGTTAGGACGATTCTCCTCTGCATCTCGGCGCTTCTGTTCGCGCTAAGCTGCATGGCAGCGGACAACCCCGACTCCCGACTGGACAAGAAGGTCTCGATCCAATCGATCGGGCAACCGCTGGCGAGCTTCTCGATGGCGCTAGGGATGCAGGCCGGTATCACGATCAAGGCCGACAAGGGCGTCGCGGAGTACAAGGTGACAGTGCTGGCCAAGGATCTCCCCATCTCCCGGATTCTCTCGGGAGTCGCAGAGGCACTGCATATCAAGTTCAGATCCGTCAAGGATAGCAAGGGTACCTACACGTACGAGTTCTACGAGGAGCCGGCTTCGAAGAAGAAGGCCGATGAGCTCTACATCCACGAGAGATCGGGGCTCAGAAGGCAGATGGACCACGCCGCCGACACGTTGAGGCTCGATCTGTCGGCGGAGGAACTCGAGAAGAAGATCGCCGCGGATGCGCTGCTCCAACCATACATAGGCGAGAAGGACTTCCGCACGGCGGTCGAGGTCTACAGCAGTCTCCCCGAGAAGGACCGCAACACGTTCTGGGAGGTCGGCGCGCTCCCCGTAGCTCTCGATAAGCTCCCCGAGAGCACCAGGGCGAAGGTCGTCGCGTTGTTCGACCGGAATCGCGAACAGCGCGAGCAGACGGACAACGTCAAGCTGACCGATGCCGCCGCGTCCGTGCTCTTCGAGTGGCAGGACGATCCCCTCGCGGGCAGGTCTCTCTCGTTCCACGTCGTCGGCACGGGAAACCATGGCCTGACTTACATGTTCATGCAGGTGCAGGAAGGCGATCCTGATCTCCTCGGCAACGACGAATTCTTCACGCTCAAGGAGAACAAGGAGACAGGGGAGTACATGACCGACGCCGGGAAGATCCCGGAGAAGTTGACCGCCGACAGTGGAGTCGAGCTCACGGAGACCACGATGACCGAGGCGCTCCAGCGGCTCCACGAGGCCACGGGAGTCAGTATCATCGCAGACCAGTACACACCCAGATACACCTCTCAAGCCTACGTAGACAAGTGGGCGATCACCCGCGGCGAGTCGATCGCGCATGAGGTCGAGAAGATTGCCGAGGTCTTCATGTGCAAGTGGAAATACACCGGTGACGCGTGCATCATGTGGAGCAAGACCTGGTTCGAAGACCGCAAGGTCGAGATCCCGCTGACTACCGTCCAGAGATGGCAGTCGGCTCGCCAGAAGACCCTGCGCTTCGAACTGCCGGAGTTGGTCGAGATGGCCCTCCTCAGCGACAAGCAGCAGAAGACGTTCAGATATTACGGTATCACCGTTCCCGATTCGTTCTTCACAAGCGTGCGCGGACTCAGGTTCTACGACGCACTCGCGCCCACCGAGCGAAGCCAGGCGGCATCGGCGGAGGGACTCCTGGTCGATAAGCTGGCAGACGACCAGAAGCAGGCGTTGACCCATTGGATCCTCTCACCGGCAGGACCGGAGCGGAAGCCGTCGCAGTTCACGGCGGAATCGATCAACGGCGCAAGGGTCCGAATCTACGCCAGGGGATCGGAGTGGGTGTTCGAGATCCGAACTCCCGATGGACGGATGAGGGAGGACATCCTGCGTCTGAGCTGAGCCGGCCCACTGGTCGGTACAGCCGAGTTTGAACCCTGGCGCAAAGGGGCATAAAGATACTGAAGTAGGGCTCCGGGTAGTACGTGGAGGAACCCGAAATGAGTATCTGGAACTACGTGCTGATACTGATCATATTGGGCGTGGTCTCCGGTCACATAACGCACATTATGATCACCGGACTGATCTTCGAGGGACTGCGGCACAGGATCAGGAAGGTCGGAAGCGAGCGAGGCGGGAAGTGGGCTCTCTTCAGTGAGGGCTTCCACTGCCAGCTCTGCTCCGGGATGTGGTACTCGCTCATCATCGCGCTATGGCTGACGGCGGGCATGTATGTTCTGCGGCCGGCATTGTGGCTCAGCATCGCCGAACGACCGCTCGGATGGGCGGAACCGTTCGCGTGGCTGAGCCTGTTCCTGGTGCAGGCATTCTTCATCGCGGCCGTCGGACACCTCTTCCGGGAGATCGTCGGACTCGTGGAGGATCAGCGCACCCGTCAGGAGGGCGAGACCGAGATGATCGAGTACACCATCCGCCGCATGAACTCCGATGAATCCCCCGGGGACGACTGACACCACCGCGGCGTCCCTGGGCTCGCCTCCGTGTCTTCCGTCGAAGCGGCACGGAGGGCCGGTTGCGTCGGGAGCCAAGTGCGGACAGGCGGACACCCTGCAGGGATATCCGACCGATCTCGGGAGGAGCCCCGATTCGAACTATCCGGTACTATTTGCAGGGTTGAAAATTCCGCGCATCTGTGGTATCATGAGGGCGTACGGAAAGTACGAAGCATTCTAAAAAGCAACCCTGCTGTGTTCGTGATTCGCCGAGGGGGTTTTGAGCCGACACTCAGAACTGAATGGAGCCGGATTCGTCCGTGGAGTGGTAGCTCCGAGCAACATTGGAGATTCGCAAAAGCGTACGTGAAGGCATCCGCCCGTTTTCCTACGGGTTCAAAAACTTGTTAGGCACACGGCACGGCGGGGCCTTTTTTTGCGTCACCCCTGCTCGAGGTTCACATATGCGGCGCTCCAGCGACGACCAGCCAACCGATCTCTTCGACCACGCGGTGGAGATGGCTGCGGGAGCCGAGATGCCGCTCGCTGCGCGCATGCGCCCCCGCAGTCTCGACGAGTTCATCGGCCAGGAACATATCGTCGGGCCCGGCAAACTCCTCCGCCGGGCGATCGAAACCGACGAACTGCGATCCGTCATCTTCTGGGGCCCTCCCGGATGCGGGAAGAGCAGTCTCGCGTCGATCGTAGCCCGATCCACCAAGAGCCACTTCGAGAACTTCAGCGCCGTCACTTCAGGCGTCGCCGACATCCGCAAGATCATCGAGAAAGCCAGAGAGCGCAGGAAGCTCTATGGCCGCAAGACGATCCTGTTCGTGGACGAGATTCACCGCTTCAACAAGGCTCAGCAGGATGCGTTCCTCCCTCACGTCGAGGACGGCACAGTCACCCTGATCGGCGCCACCACGGAGAACCCCTATTTCGAGGTGAACTCGCCGCTCATATCCCGCTCGCGCATCTTCAAGTTCGAGCAGCTCGGTGACGAGCAGATCGAGCGCCTCATTCGCACGGCCCTTGAGGACCCGGACCGCGGGCTCGGAAGCTACAACGTCGAGGTGACCCCGGACGCGATGGAATTCATGGTCGGCATGGCGAACGGCGATGCCCGCGGCGTGCTGAACGCGCTCGAACTCGCGGCGTTGACCGTCCCGCCCGATGAGAGCGGTGCACGGCTCATCACAGTCGAAGTCGCCGAAGAGGCGATCCAGCAGCGGGCGCTCAACTACGACAAGGACGGCGACAACCACTACGACGTGATCTCAGCGTTCATCAAGTCGATGCGCGGCTCGGACCCGGATGCGGCGCTCTACTGGCTTGCGAGGATGATCGCTGCCGGCGAGGACCCGAGGTTCATAGCCCGGAGGATCGTCATCCAGGCGGCGGAGGATATCGGCAACGCCGACCCGATGGCGCTCGTCGTGGCGACGGCGGCGGCTCATGCCGTGGAATACGTCGGAATGCCGGAGGCGCGTATCCCGCTCGCGCAGGCGACGGTGTACCTGGCATGCGCACCGAAGAGCAATGCCTCCTGCGTCGGGCTGCTGCGGGCGCTCAAAGACGTTGCCGAACAGCGAGTACAGCCCGTGCCGATCCACCTGCGGGACTCGAGCTACCGGGGAGCGCGTCACCTGGGCCACGGCAAGGGGTACAAGTACCCGCACGACTACCCCGGCGGTTACGTCGAGCAGCAGTACATGCCTGACGGCGCGCAGTCGCAGATCTACTACGAGCCGACCGACCGCGGACGCGAGGCGAAGATCAAGGAACGGCTGGACCGGGTGCGAGGGAAGGCCGACACGAGGAGCGGGGACGCGGAGACGCGGGAAGAGGGTGCCCGGGCCCAGGGCGATGCCTCGGCGGCGGAGTAGGAGCGCGAGTACGATTACGAGTAGGAGTAGGAGTAAGGGCGGACGGACGGTAGTGGTGGCGATGAGCGGAGGAGTGGACAGCTCGGTCGCGGCTGCCATACTCGTCCAGGAGGGCTACAACGTCATCGGCGTGACGATGCAGATCTGGCCGGCCACGAGCGGCCCCGAGGATGCGTTCAGCCGGACGTGCTGCTCACTCAGCGCCGTCGAGGATGCGCGTCGAGTCGCCGCGCGCATCGACATCCCCCACTACGTCCTCAACTTCAAGGACATCTTCGAAGAGACCGTCATCGAGGACTTCATCGATGAATACAGACGCGGTCGAACGCCCAACCCGTGCGTGAGATGCAACCGCTTCGTGAAGTTCGAGGCGCTCCTGCAGAAGTCCCGGGCGCTCGGAGCGGAGTACATCGCCACCGGGCATTACTCCCGCATCGTGTTCGATGAGCATCGGGGCCGCTGGCTCCTCAAGCGCGGGATGGACCACTCCAAAGACCAGTCGTACGCGCTCTACAGCATGACCCAGGAGCAGCTCGCACACACGCTCATGCCGCTCGGCGGGATGGCGAAGGACGAGACCCGCCGGCTGGCGGCCGAACTCGGCCTGGCGGTCGCAACCAAGCCCGACAGTCAGGAGATCTGCTTCGTCGAAGGCCGCGACTACCCCGGGTTCCTTCGCAAGACCGTACCCGAGGTCGCCATTCCGGGGCCCATCCTCGACACATCCGGGAAGATCCTGGGAGAGCACAACGGGATCGCCTTCTATACGATCGGCCAGCGGCGTCGGCTCGGGATCGCCGCCGGAGAGCCACTGTACGTGGTCGCCATCGACCCGGAACGAAACGCGATCATAGTCGGCAGGGACAGCGACCTCTACGCTGACGAGCTCACCGCCACGGACCTGAATTTCATTCCTTTTGAAAGACCGGCAGGGACAATTGCCGTCACCGCGAAGATCAGATATAATATGAGAGATTCGCAGGCCTTGCTCTCTCTATCAGGCGAAGACGAGGCGCTGGTTAGGTTCGACAGTCCCCAGAGGGCGATCACGCCCGGACAGGCTGTCGTATGCTATGACGGCGAAGACGTTGTCGGCGGTGGAACCATCGATGCCGTCCGCCGGTAACAGATATCGGGGGTGCGACAGTGCAGATCTTGCAGGCAATTCTGCTTGTAACGGCAACCATCGCCATATTGGTGATTGCCTGGGCGGTCGTGGTGCTCACGCAGGGAATTCTCCGCGAAGCGCGAAAGATCGGACAGGCAACGGAAGACATCTCGCGCCTGCTCAAGACCGCGGAGGACGAACTGGTGCCGACGATCCGGGATGCCCGGACCGCCGTCAAAGATGCCGACCGACTGATCGTGTGCGCCACTGAGACCGTGCACCGAGTAGACCGGCTGACCGGAGGAGTCGAGGGCTTGCTCGAGGGATCGGTTGCAGGCCTTGCGGCAAGTAAGACGGTAAAGTCGGCATCTGCTACGCTTCTTAGTGTTTACGAGGGAGTCAGGCAGGGAATAAAAATCCTGCGCGGCTCCCCCGATGAAGTCCACCACAAGGGAGGTACGACTGATGAGCAATGATGAGGAAAGAAGTGTGATGCTGAGCGTGCTGGCGGGCATAGGCCTGGGCGCTCTCATCGGAGCTGCCGCCGGACTGCTCATGGCGCCGAAGACCGGTTCGGAGACGCGCGAGGATATTCGGAAGACGGCAGAGGACCTGAAAGTCAAGGCCGAGGAACTGGCCGGCCAGCTTACCGAGACGGTGGACGAACTGGTGAAGAAGAGCAAGGACATCGTGGACACCGCCAAGACCAGGGTACAGCAGGCGGCCGACGCCGGAAAGCAGGCGATGGCTGAGAGACGAAGAGAACTCGAACAGCAGGCGGAAGGAGCCGAAGAGGCCTAGCCACACTGCGTTCAGACGGCCGGGAGTGGTCCGCACGTATTCGTGCGCCATGCCCGGCCTCAGATGTTTAGGAAAGGTGGATTTGGATGAACTTGAAGATCGATACAAGCTCGCTCGGCGAAAACATGTCCGTCATAGCGCTCGAAGGCGAGGTTGACGTCTATACCGCTCCCCAGTTGAAGCAGCAGATCATCACCATGCTGGACAGCAACATTACCAACATCATCGTGGACCTCACGAATGTCGAATACCTCGACAGCACGGCGCTCGGTGTGCTCATCGGTGGTCTGAAGCGGCTGCGAGAGCGCGATGGTTCGCTGGACCTGGTCATCCCCAATCCCAGGATCAGGCGTATCTTCGAGATAACAGGGCTGGACAAGATCTTCGACATACACCAGACCCTGGATGAAGCGCAGAATGCGGAGAAGGTAAAGGGAGGTTAGTAGGTGACACCCCAAGATCAGTCTGCGGTGGTCGAGCTGAAGATCCCCTGCAGACCGGAGTTCGTCGGAGTAGCCAGGCTCGCCATCCTGGGAGTTGCGAGCAGAATGCCGTTCTCGTATGACGAAGTAGAAGATATCAGACTCGCAGTCGGAGAAGCATGCACCACGGCCGTGGAGCGGGCGATCAAGGCCAATCAAACCGATACCTCGCTCACCATCACGAGCGAGATCGCCGACTCCAGGCTGACCATCGACATCGTCGATCAAGTGGCAAAGACGCCCCCCTCCGGGTCGGAGGAGAACGCTCCCGTTGAGGGTCTGGACGAGGAGAACATCGGCGCGCTGCTCATGGAACTACTCGTGGACGAGATCAAGATAGAGCCGACACCCGGGCAGGGCACGCGGGTTCAGATGATCAAATACGTAGGATAAACCATTATGGCAAATCGTAAAAAGGGCAACTCGGCGAGTTGGACTGAGGGAGACGCCGAGTCCCTTTTCGCGCAGTATGCAGAGACCAAGGACCCGACAATCCGAGACCGCCTGGTGCTCATGCATCAGAACCTGGTGCGCTTTCTAGCGGGAAAGTTCATGAACCGGGGAGAGCCCATCGAAGATCTGGTGCAGGTAGGCACGATCGGACTCATCAACGCCATAGACCGCTTCGATCCCGGCAGAGGCACCAAGTTTTCGACTTACGCCACACCGACGATCGTCGGCGAGATCCGCCGGCATTTCCGAGACAAGGCATGGAGCCTCAAGGTGCCGCGCCGCCTCCAGGAGTTGAACCTGGCGGCGAACAAGGCGGCGGAGAACCTCTCGCAGAAACTCGGACGCGCGCCGACGATCCAGGAGATCGCGCAGTCGGTGGGCGCCAGCGAGGAAGAGACCCTCGAAGCGATCGAACTCGGAAATGCTTACGACACCGTTTCTCTGGACAGCAAACTGGCGTACGAGAGCGAATCCGCGCCGCTCAGCCTAGCCGAATTCGTCGGCGACACCGACGGCTCGCTCGACAGCCTGGAGAAATACGGCGACCTGAATCAGGCTATGGATTGCCTTGATCAGCGGGAACGGTCTATAATATACTTGAGATTCTTCCGGGACATGTCGCAGACCGAGGTAGCCAAGAAGCTGAACATCTCACAGATGCACGTGTCGAGACTCCAGCAGAAGGCGCTTCGCCGACTGAAGGAACTGCTCTCGGACTAGAGGGTTGCCATACCCATGACCAGTACCCGCTGGTACCATGCGGCAGGCATCGTTGCCGTCATCGCCATTCTGGTTGCTTTCCTATACGCCGTCAGAAGCACGCTGCCCCCGTTTCTGATCGCGTTTGCCATCGCTTGGCTGCTCGATCCCGTGCTCGACCGACTGCACCACAGTGGGGTCCGCAGGATCGTGGCGGTTCTGTCGATCTACGGCGTGTTCCTGATCATCTTCGCAGTGGGACTCCTGTACCTGGTGCCTGCAGTGATCGATCAGGCGAAGCAGTTCGGCGACGACTTTCCGAGGTATTCTGCGCGGTTCCAGGAGTATGCTTCCGGTCTGATGGCACAGCACCACGATACGCTGGTACGCCTCAAGCTCCCCACGACGCTGCAGGAGGCGTTTACCAAGTACGGTGGTCAGATGAACTCGCAGATCGGCATCGGCGTCAACCTGGTGACGCGGTTCATCACATCGAACTTCTCTCGCGTGCTGTGGATCGTCCTCGTACCGCTGGTCGCTTTCTACCTCCTGATGGACATCGACCGCATGAAGCAAAAGGCGGCGCTGCTCATCCCAGAAAGCATCCGTCCCCGCACTACAGAGATACTCGCAAGAGTCGGGCTGGTGTTCAGCAGCTACGTGCGCGGGCTCGTGGTCGTGTGCCTGCTCTACGGCATCGCCACTACCATCACGCTGGAGGTCTTTCACCTAAAGTACGGCATCATCCTGGGGCTGCTTGCCGGGATACTCTATGCCGTCCCGTACATCGGCGCCATCGCGACTACGCTTCTGGTATTCCTCGTCGGACTGGCGACCTATCCGCAGGGAGTAGGCCAGGCTCTGTGGCCGGCGGTCGGCATGATCGTGCTCAATCAGGGCTTCGATCTGGTGATCACTCCGAAGATCCTCGGCAAGTCGGTCGGGCTGCACCCGGTACTGAGCCTCTTCGCGCTGCTCGCAGGAGGTCAGCTATTCGGGCTGGCGGGGATGATACTGGCGGTCCCGGTGGCGGCGAGCATCCAGGAAGTGGTCTTCGAGTTCTGCCCTGAGTTGAAGGCCGAGCCGAAACCCGCGCGAGCGCCCCGGAAGCGGAAGAAGGCCGCGGCAGCGGCGGAGTAGAGTCCCTACAGATACACCCTCGGTATCCGGCTCGAGGTCGTCGCACGTCTGGCCGGGACTATGACCTCATCCCCTACCCTCGCCTCCGGAATGTCGGTGACGTCGATGGTCGTCATCTGCATGGAGACGCGTCCGATGAC
This sequence comes from uncultured bacterium, assembly GCA_964466715.1. Lineage (GTDB taxonomy): Bacteria > Armatimonadota > UBA5829 > DTJY01 > DTJY01 > CAYXOC01. The sequence goes on along the minus strand of CAYXOC010000012.1, from coordinate 1,387 downwards.
CGGAGCCTTCCGCCCGCGAACGGTGACCTGCGTGTTCCTCGACCGGCGCATCAGCCTCATCGCAAGCTGTCGGAGCGGCGCGGAGGCGCGCGCGGCGACACTCTCGGGGATGATAGTGAACCCGTCCGAGTAGCCGACGGGGATAACGGCGGCCTTCGCGGCTCGCGGAGTAGTGTACTCGCTCCCGTACCCCACCTTCGCCCCGGCCGGAAGCGACCGCAGGGCCACGATGCGGGTCTTCAGCCGCCAGGTATCCGCCAACTCGATCTTTCGGGCGGTATGGGCGGTCGGGAACTGACCGTAAAGGATCGTGCCGGGACGCACCATGTCGTAGTGCGCGTCCGGCAGGTTGAGGATCGACGAACTGTTTGCGGCGTGGCGGAGTCCGGTCGGCAGCCCGATCTCGTTCAGGTGGGCGAGGAGCCTGGCGAACCGAGCGTTCTGCTCCCGCGCGCTCGACAGGTCCCTGGCGCCGGCGTTCGCGAAGTGCGTGTAGATGCCGGCGATCTCGATGCCGGATGTGCTCACGACCGCCGAGATGAAGTCCGGGCACTCCGACGGCGTCAGTCCGAGCCGACCCATGCCGGTGTCCACCTTGACGTGGATGCGGGCGGTCTTCCCCACCCGTCCGGCGGCGTCCGAGATCGCACCGAGCGCATCGGACGAACACACCGTCTGATCGAGGTCTGCGACGATCGCCGACTCCATTTGGTCGGGAAGCAGAGGGCTGAACACAAGGGTCGGAGTGGTGATGCCCGCATTACGAAGCTCCAACGCCTCCTCCAGCGTGGTGACGGCGAGGTAGTCGACGCCGGCGGCGGAGAGCGCCCTTGAGGTCTCGACGGCGCCATGGCCGTACGCATCCGCCTTGACGACGGCCATGACCTTGACCGACGTGCCGACGAACCCCCGGATCTGCTCCAGGTTGCCGACTATGTTCTGCAGATTGACCTCGACCCAGTATGTATGCATGGCTCAGTTGAGATGGGGCCGTTGGAGTCAGGAGCATCTGCTCCTGACTCCTGATGCCCACAGAGGTTCAAGGTCCAAAGCTGCGGGTGTGGCAACAACCGGTGAAACAACTAGCTCTGAACCTTGAAATGTGAAACTCTCAGGCTGTCATTCCGAGCGAAGCGAAGAATCCGGCCGCCTGATGATCGACGACTCTGTTGTCGATCATCGTCCGTACCGCTCCTAAGAGACCTCGCACCGCCAGCCCTGAGTAGTCCTGAACTCCGACTGCACTTCGATACGCGCTGCTACTCAGTGTAGTCGGAGTTCGGGACGTATCGAAGGGCGGCCTGGCTCCACCAGACCTTTGGCTAGACCTGGCCGTCCTTCGATACGCTTCGCTACTCAGGACTGACGGGTTCTATGTCCCGGGGAA
>CAYXOC010000011.1:0-106096 GCA_964466715.1 uncultured bacterium | reverse complement strand
TGTAGGAGCAGCTTCTGGCTGCGATCGCACCACGTAGGAGCAGCTTCTAGCTGCGATCGCGGCTGGAAGCCGCTCCTACGATACGTCGGCCAATCGCGGCTGGAAGCCGCTCCTACAATGAGGACTCCGTCAGCGGGTATTCGTCTATTCCCCCCGTGCCACGCGGAGGCGGTTGACCGCACGCTTGAGGGCCGCCTCGGCGCGGACCATGTCGATCTCCGTGTCGGCCATTGAGAGCCGCTCCTTCGCGCGGGCGACGGCCTCCTCCGCCCGGTGGACGTCGATCTCCTCGGACTTCTCGGCGGTGTCCGCGAGGATGCGCACCATGTTCGAGGAGACCTCCATGAAGCCGCCGGATATCGCCAGGCGCTCCTCATGGCCGCTCGCATCCCTGATCCGTATCTCACCGACGGTGAGCTCGGCCATCAAGGGCGCGTGGCTCGCCAGGATCCCCAGCGATCCCTCGGAGCCGGGAACGATCACGGACACGGCATCCTGCTGCAGGACAACCCTCTCGGGAGTGACGATCTCTAGTTTGAACGTTTTTTCGGGCATGATCACACCGTTGCGGCAATAGAGTGATGGAGTATTGCGAACCCACTACTCCAATACTCCATGTCCTACGCCGCCGCCGCCTTCATCTGCTCGGCGCGCTCCACGACCTCGTCGATGCCGCCGACCATGTAGAACGCCTGCTCCGGCAGGTCGTCGTGCTTGCCCTCGATGATCTCCTTGAAGCTGCGGACCGTTTCCTTGAGCGGCACGTACTTGCCCGGGATGCCGGTGAACTGCTCGGCCACGAAGTTCGGCTGCGACAGGAAGAGCTGGATCTTGCGCGCTCTGGCGACGATCATCTTGTCCTCGTCCGACAGCTCGTCGATGCCCAGGATCGCGATGATGTCCTGAAGCTCGCGGTATCTCTGCAGCGTGGACTGCACGGTGCGGGCGACGTTGTAGTGCTCCTCGCCCACGACCCTCGGATCGAGGATTCGCGAAGTCGACACGAGCGGATCGACCGCCGGGTAGATGCCCTGCTCCACAATGCGCCGCTCGAGGTAGGTGGTCGCGTCGAGGTGCGCGAACGTAGTAGCCGGGGCGGGATCGGTCGGGTCGTCCGCCGGGACGTAGATCGCCTGGATGGAGGTGATCGAGCCCTTCACGGTCGAGGTGATCCGCTCCTGGAGGGCGCCCATCTCGGTCGCCAGCGTCGGCTGGTATCCTACGGCGGAGGGCATTCGTCCCAGAAGCGCCGATACCTCGGAGCCCGCCTGGACGAATCGGAAGATATTGTCGATGAAGAGCAACACGTCCTGGCCCTGCTCGTCGCGGAAGAACTCCGCCATCGAAAGCGCGGAGAGTGCGACCCTGAGTCGCGCGCCGGGCGGCTCGTTCATCTGGCCGAAGACCATGGTGGTCTTGGCGATGACGCCGCTCTCGTTCATCTCGAGCCAGAGGTCGTTGCCCTCACGGGTGCGCTCCCCTACTCCGGCGAAGACCGACACGCCGCCGTGCTCGGTGGCGATGTTGCGGATCATCTCCTGGATGAGAACCGTCTTGCCGACCCCGGCTCCGCCGAACAGTCCGATCTTGCCGCCTTTCGCGTACGGGCAGAGCAGGTCGATGACCTTCAGGCCGGTCTCGAGCTGCTCGAGAGTCGTGCTCTGTTCCTCGAGCGGAGGAGCGGGCCGGTGGATCGGGTATCGCTCCTTGGCCTCGACCGGGCCGCGGTTGTCGATCGTCTCGCCGAGGAGGTTGAACATGCGCCCGAGGGTCTCATTGCCGACCGGAACGCTGATCGGGCCGCCGGTATCGACCGCCTTCATGCCTCGGACCAGGCCGTCGGTGCCGGCCATGGCGATGCACCGCACGATGTCGTTCCCCAGCATCTGGGCCACCTCGACGGTCAGGTCGATCCCCCGGCTCTCGTCTACTATCTTGATCGCATTAAGTATCTCCGGCAGCGCGTCCGCAGGAAACCTGCAGTCCACAACCGGTCCGACTATCTCGACTACGTATCCTTCTGCCATATGTTCCTCCATCAGACTGCAGACCGCGGACTGCGGCAAAGCTGTCCGGGGCCTGCCGTCCGCGGTCTATTTCAGCGCTTCGGCGCCGCTGACGATCTCGATCAGCTCTCTCGTGATCTGTGCCTGGCGGGCGCGGTTGAACTCGAGTGTCAGCCGCTCGATCATCTCCGAGGCGTTGTCCGTGGCGGTACCCATCGAAGTCATGCGCGCACCGTGCTCGCTCGCCAGCGACTCGAGCATCGCATGGTAGACCTGGATGTCCACGTACCTTGGGAGCAGCCTGCCGAGCAGGATCTCCGGGCGCGGCTCGAAGATGTACTCCTCGGGGACAACCCCTGCCCAGCCCTCCCCGTCACGGGGGGAGGCCGCTTTCTCCCTCCCCGTGGCGGAGAGGGTCGGGAAAGGGCTCTTCGGCGGCGTGACCGGCAGGAACTGCTCATCGGTCACACGCTGCCTGATCGCGCTGTAGAACCGGGTGTATACGACGCGCACCAGGTCTATCTCGCCGCTCTCGAACATGCTCTGAATCGTGCGGCTGACCAGACGGGCATCCGCTATGTTCACCTCAGACGAGGGCATCGGGAAATCGGCCGCAATGTTGTAGTCCTGCTTGCCAAAGAACGATCTGCCCTTCTTGCCGATGGTGATGAGCTTCACGCGGTCCTTACCGTATTGCCCGGCGATCTCCATCACCCGGCGGATGATGTTCGTGTTGTAGCTGCCCGCCATCCCTCGATCGGAGGTGATCGCCAGGATGCCGATGTTCACAGGCTCGCGCACCTCGAGGAGCGGATGACTGACGTCCCCGCCCTGGCTCGCCTGGGCCAGATGGCTCATCACGGCGGCCATCTCCTCGGCATACGGCCGAGCGGCCTTTGCCCGGGACTCCGCCCGCTGGAGACGCGCCGCCGCGACCATCTTCAGCGCCTTTGTTATCTCTTGTATGTTCCGGACGGTCCGTATCCGCCGCCGGACATCACGCATGCTTGCCATGAAACCCTCGTGACTCGATGCGGGATACTAGATGCTCGATCCTAGATCCTCGATTCTCGATGCCCGATCCAGTATCGAGCATCAAGCATCGAATACCTGTGCCTTCACGAAGCCCGCTTTGAACTCCTCGACGGCCTTCTTGAGCAGTTCCTCGGTGGTCTCGCTCAGCGTCTTGGTCTTCTTGATGTCGAGCGCGATATCCGGGTAGTTCGTGTTAACGAACAGCAGAAACTCGCGCTCGAACGACCGTACCTGCTCGATCGGAAGATCGTCGAGGTATCCGCCGTTGCCGACATACAGGACTATGACCTGCTGCTCGACCGGCATCGGCTCGAACTGAGGCTGCTTGAGCAACTCGGTGAGATGCGAGCCTCTCGCCAACTGGGCCTGCGTCGCCTTATCGAGATCGGTCGCGAACTGGGCGAACGCCAGGACTTCGCGGTACCGCGCGAGGTCGATCCTCAGTCGGCCTGCCACCTGCTTCATCGCCTTGATCTGCGCGTTGCCGCCGACTCTCGACACTGAGACGCCGACGTTGATTGCAGGCCGGATGCCCGCATAGAACAGATCGGTCTCCAGGAAGATCTGGCCGTCGGTGATCGAGATGACGTTGGTTGGGATATACGCCGAGATATCGCCCGCCTGAGTCTCGATGACCGGGATCGCGGTGAGCGATCCGCCGCCGAGATCGTCGCTCAACTTCGCCGCGCGCTCCAGCAGTCTGGCGTGCAGGTAGAAGACGTCGCCCGGATACGCCTCGCGGCCCGGCGGACGCCTGAGGAGCAGCGAGATCTGGCGGTATGCCTGAGCGTGCTTCGACAGGTCGTCGTAGAATACGACAGCGTGCCTCCCCGTATCACGGAACTCCTCGCCCATCGCACAGCCGGCGTACGGCGCCAGGTACTGCAGAGAGGCAGGATCGCTCGCGGTGGCGCTGACGATGGTGGTGTACTCCATCGCGCCGTATTCCTCGAGCGTGGCCACTACCTGTGCGACCGTCGAGAGCTTCTGCCCGATCGCAACGTAGATGCAGTGGACACCCGCGTCCTTCTGGTTGATGATCGTGTCGAGGATGATGGCGGTCTTGCCGGTCTGCCGGTCGCCGATGATCAGCTCTCTCTGTCCGCGGCCGATCGGGATCATGCCGTCGATGGCCTTGATTCCCGTCTGGAGCGGCTCCTTAACGGGCTGTCGCGCGACGACGCCGGGCGCCGGGGCCTCGACGTTCCGCACCTTGTCGGTCGTGATCGGGCCCTTGCCGTCGAGCGGCTGGCCGAGCGCATTGACGACTCTGCCGACCAGGGCGTCGCCGACGGGCACCGACACGATCCGTCCGGTCCGCTTGGCGGTATCGCCCTCTTTGATCTCGACATCCGAGCCGAGAACGATGCAGCCGACGTTATCCTCTTCGAGGTTGAACACCATCCCGAAGATGCCGCCGCCGAACTCGATCAGCTCGCCGGCCATGGCATCGCGCAGGCCGTAGAGCCTGGCGATCCCGTCGCCGACCTGCAGGACCGTCCCGACGCCGACTTCCTGAAGCTCCTTCTCGTACGATTGGAGCTCTCTCTCCAGGATCGATGTGACTTCTTCCGGTCTTATATTTGTAGACATTACGTCTCACTCCGATCTAGTCGGACTGCAGACCACAGACTGCAGTCCGCAGCGAAAGCCCCCTCCTCTTAGGGGAGATGATAGGGGTGAGGATGATCTGCAGTCCGCAGTCTATCCCAATAGCTGCTCCCTCAGCGACGCGAGGTATCCCCGCACGCTGCCGTCTATCACCGTATCGCCGATCCGGATCGTCAGTCCGCCGATCAGGTCGCGGTCCTGCACGAGAACGAGATCGGTGCGTTTGCCGGTCAAGTCATCGAGCTTGGCCTTGAGCGCCTTCACCTCGTCCCTGGTGAGCGGCACGGCGCTGGTCACTGTGACCGAGATGATGCCGCGATACTCGTTGGCGAGGCTGACGTACTCCGGCTCGACATCCGGGAGTATCTCCTCACGGCGCTTGTCTATCACAAGGTCCAGGAAGCGCAGCGTCACGTTCTGGATCTTGTCCTCGAATACCTGAGCTATGATTTCCTTCTTGCGCGCCCGGGGGATGAGCGGATGGTTGAGCGTCTCCGCCAGCCGCGGCATCGTCTGCAGCGAGTACTTGATCATGCCGAGGTCGCTCTCGACCTGGTCGATCACGTCTGCCTGCCTGGCTGTTTCGAAGAGTGCGCCCGCATACCGCCGGGCGAGAGTCGTCATCCTCATGACTTTGCGCTTCCGAGTTTGTCGATGAAATCGTTGACGAGCATGCGGTGCTTGGCTTCATCGAGCGACTCGCCGATGATCTTCGTGGCCGCCGCCAGTGAGAGATCGACGGTCTGCTCGCGGATCTCCGCCAGGATCTTCTCGCGCTCGCGCGCCAGATCTTCCTCTCCGCGGCGGAGAGTATCCTCGACCTTCGCCCGGGCCTCCGCCATCATGTCATCCTTGGCGGCCTGAGCTTCCTTGATGGCGACCTGAATCCTCGAGCGCGCCTCTGCCTCGATCTCGGCAAGTCGGCGCTCGAACTCCGCCTTGAGTTCCTCGGCCGACTGCCGCTCGGCTGCGGCGCGGTCGTACGTAGCCTTTATCTCAGTCTCCCGCGACTGCAGCAGAGCCATCACCGGCCGGAAAAGGAATCGTGCCAGCACGATCCAGAGCAGCACGAAGCCGATGATCTGCGACGCGATGACCCTTGGGTCTATCCCCAGTTCGTGAAATAACTCCGCCATACACTACCTCCCCTACACCCGCAGGGGCGGGCACCCATGCCCGACCGCAAGCTGTTCGCGCGGATTTGTGATCCGGCACGCATTGGCCGTGGGAGGCCGTTGAAGGCCTCCCCTACGGGGTATGTGGGACTTCCTAGCCTCCACCAAGAGTGCGCAGTACCGCCTCTGTCTCCGGCAGTCTGCCCTGGAGCAGGAAGAACATCAGAAGCGCGTAGATGACCAGCGACTCGATGAACGCGAGCGCGATGATCATGGCGGTCTGGATCCTTCCGGCCGCTTCGGGCTGCCTGGCGATGCCTTCCATTGCGGAAGCGGCGGTCTTCCCCTGCCCGATTGCCGCGGACAGAACTGCGATGGGTACACCGAGGCCTACTGCTAGGGCCAATGCCATCAGGTACAACAAGTGCGTATCCTCCCTTCGATATTACGAACGTCGTCGTGTAAGCTAATGCCCGGCGTGTTCCTCATGCCCGGCCACGGCGATCGAGATGTAGATCGTCGTGAGCATCGAGAAGACCAGCGCCTGGACGAACGATGTGAATACGGCGAAAACCATCAGCGGGAACTGGACCGGAACCGTAACCACCGGAATCCCGTGATACTTGATTAGCGCGAAGCTCATGCCGGCGAGAATCACCAGGATCGTCTCCTCGCCGAATACGTTGCCGAAAAGACGGATCGAGAGCGAAAGCGGCCTGGCGAGCTCGCCGATGACATGGATCGGGAACATCAATGGAGCCAGCCACAGGGGCTCGCCGATGAGATGCTTCATGTAGGGCACGAAGCCGCTCTCCTTGATCCCGTAGTAGTTGTACATCGCGAAGACTATCAGCGCCAGGGCGACCGTGATGCTCAGGCCGCTGGTGGGCGCCTTGAACCCCGGCACGAGTCCGAGTAGATTCATGGTCAGGATGTAAATGAACAGCGTGCCAATGAAGGGAGTATACTTCTCACCGCCGGGGCCGATGATGCCGACTACGAAGTTGTTCAGCGAGGAGACGATGAGCTCCAGCATGCCCTGAGACCGGGTCGTCGGGATCTTGCTAAGCCGGCGGGTACCCAGTATGGAAACCACTGCCAGGACCACGATCACAAGTACCGACATGGCCAGTAGCAGCCAGGGACTGGCTTCGTGTTCCACTTTCCTTCTCCTAAGACTTGCTCTCGCCGAGCCGCTCGACGAGCCTGATGCCCATCATCTTTGCGATGATGGCGAGATGAACGAGTACTATCCCCCCGCAGAACGCGAGGATGCTCACCTTGTTCCAGCGCACCAACCAGAAAAGCGCCGCGCAGAACAGAGGATACTTCAACAGACTGAACTTCAGGAGCGCTCGGCCCGGTGACTTCGCACCCGGCACGAACGCCTTGTGCACGATCCAGTCGAAGCTTGCCAGGATCGCGGTGCCGAGCACCATGCCCAGCGTGATGCTGAGCGCGATCCACGGCTTGCCGAGGCCGATCGCCCACACCATGGCCGTCACCCACATGATGGCAATCGACCTGTAGACCTTGCTTATGCTATCCAGACTTCCGGTCATTTGTCGTCTGAGAGCGAGATCGCCGTTCGGATCATCTCCACGAACCCGGCGATGATCCCGAGCAGCAGGCACACAAACACGACCCAGTCGCCGAGGTCGAACACGCGCTGGAGCAGCAACCCCAAGCCGTATCCGATGACCGTCGAGACGACGAGCATGAGCCCGATCGAGCTCGCGATGCCCGCCTTCGTCCACCATTTGCCGTTTCTCTGCGGCATGGCGGCCTCACAATTCCTTCCTGGCGCAGAGCCGCTTCCCGTTCAAAACAATAGCGCCCACACTGATGAGCGCTACGTCGTCCACGACAGATCGTGGCAATATCGCCAATCCGGATCCCGAGATCGAGAACCCTCTGGCATATTCGGTCTCGCCGCCGCGAAATCCTTGATCGCGACGGATTTTTGTTTGCGGACCGAAACGCCGATGTCCACCTCGCGATACCCGTGCACTATAGCATGCGGATGAGCTTGACGTCAACGTCCGCAAAACAGGTAATGCTCACAGCTACCGCCTGTACCGGCATCTCCGATAATGGTAGTGTTGACGGAAATAGTTCCCTGCCCTGGGGACACCAAGACCGTTGACAATCGGCGGCTGAACCGGTACACTGGAGTCGCTGGAAAAAAAGTTGGAAGTTTTTTTCCTCGAACCCTAAAGATCGGTGAAGCCGACCCGATAATGGTAACAACAGCATAATCAGATCGAAAAAGGCAAACTCTTCGAAAGAAGGGGACGCAAAGCCGAGGGTCTAAGCCCTTATGATCACAGGCGACTCCGTCGCCTGAAAGGGTATGACAGCCTGGTTGCCGTCTTCAAGCTTGGGAAGAGTCTGCCTTTTTTGCTGCCGGCCCTCCCGAGCAGAGAGGGGCGGTACTATGCAGATTTCAGCAACCGAAGTAGCAAAGCTTCTTGCCAGAGAGCAGATCAAGACACGCAGGCTTGGCGAGACCGAGCTTGGATTCAAGGAGATCTCCCTCGAGGAACTCCCGCAGACCCGAGTTGCCGAACCAAGCGCCGCTGAAGTGGCGCAGGTCACCGAGATCGTGAAGGCTGCCCCGGATGTCCGTGAGGACGTCGTAATGAAGCTCAAGGAGCGCATCGACAAGGGCGAGTACAAGGTCAGTGGAAAAGACATAGCTGAGATGATGGTACGCAGGATGCAAGCCGATCGGATCAGATAACCGCAGCACAACCTAAGACGTTGCAGTCGCATGAGGCCGTTCCGCCGTACACCCGGGACGGCCTCGAGTCTGTCTCATAGTTCTCAGTTCGCAGTTATCGGTTATCAGTCATCGATTGTCGACCCTCAGCCCTCCCCTCCCCCACACTCCCATCCGCCGCACACGGGAACTTCCGAGCCCATCCGCAAGTATGACTACGAGTAGGACGTCTATGACAGGAGGAGATGTCAACCTGACTGGCGAATAGATCGCTGAGTCTGCGCCTGTCAATGGCGTCATAGACAGTCTGAGGGAGACATCGACATGGAGACGGTACGAGACGACTGTGACATCCCGATACCTCAGCCGGCGGAGATCCTTTCTGTCATGGACCTGAGCCTCGACAGGATCCGCCTGAACCCCAACCAGCCGCGCAAGTTCTTCGACGATGCCAAGCTCGACGAGCTCTGCGAGTCGATCCGGCGGAACGGCATCCTTCAGCCGGTAGTCGTGCGGCCGGTGGACGGCGGTTCCTTCGAATTGGTCGCCGGCGAGCGCAGGTTCCGGGCGGCGGTCCAAGCCGGTCTTCGGAGCATCCCCGCGGTCGCCCGAGTGCTCGACGACCTCGAAACCCTCGAACTCGGGCTGATCGAGAACATCCAGCGCGAGGATATCAAGCCGCTGGAGTGCGCCCAGGCGTACCGACAGCTCATGGACCGCTTCGGCCTCACTCAGGAGCAGATCGCGGAACGCGTCGGCAAGAGCCGGTCCGCGGTGGCCAATACCCTGAGACTCCTCAATCTCCCGCTGCCGATCATCGAGAGCCTGGACAGGGACGAGATCACCGAAGGACACGCGCGAGCGCTTCTCTCGATCACCGATACCGACCGGCAGATCGAGGTCTGGCAGCGAATCGTGAAACAGGGACTGAGTGTCCGCGAGGCCGAGCGTCTGTCAAGGACGTCAGGCGCTTCAAAGACGTCCAAGACAGAGGATGTTGCACGTGAAACACGTCATAGACGTCACGACCCTAACCTCTCCGACGTCGAGGACAAGCTGCGCCGCTACCTCGGCACGAAGGTTGTCATATCGCGTCAAGGTGACAAGGGCACGATAGGAATCGAGTTTTACGATGATGAGGATCTGATGCGCGTCATCGATCTTCTCATCTCGGGCGTGTAGCCGCAGGCTTCGTGCCTGTGCGACACACTCGCAAAGGGTACGCCTGCAGATCACGAGTCTGCGGTCTCAATAACGAAAAGGTGGACATTGCCATGAGTGACGTTGTCTACGATCTGCCCATCAAGGAAGTCGCGGAGATCCTCGACAAGAGCGATCGCCAGGTGCGAAGGTATGTCAAGGAGAAGAAGCTGAAGGCGCGGGCCGTCAGAGTGGACGGGCACGTCCGTCTCATGTTCAACACCGACGAGGTCCTCGCCTTCAAGGAGCGCTTCACCGAGGAAGGCATCCTCTCGGATGTCGAGCCGGAGCAGGACGCGGATGTCATACTCGACGCCAAGATCGTCGAAGGATCCGACGACGGCCATGAGCCCGAGATCAGCGCCGAGTTTGACATGCCGGACGGCGCAACCGGCGGGACTGTCAAGTATGTCATAGATGCCCTCCGCGAGCAGATCACGGCCCTGCGCGAAGAGAATCGTGAGCTCCACTACCAGCTCGAACAGCGGTCGGGGCAGGTCGGTTTCCTGCAGGGCAGAGTCGAGACCCTCCAGGAGGAGTTGAAGATGCTCATGCCCGCCCCCAAGCCCGAGGAGGAAAGCAAACGGCCCTGGTACAGGCGGATCTTCGGCCACAGCTAGTCACGCCCCACCCTACCCTCCCTGCGTCATGTCATAGATGTCCACGTCCCATCTCCCTCCCGCACGGAGAGGGAGATGGGACACCCCCGAGCCGCCGCCGGAGACTCGCCGACATATCCCCTGCTCCCTTACATTATATACTACGCCTCCACACGTGCAGGGATTCCACGCGCCTCCGCCTAATGTACCTCACGAACTCCTCATCGAAAGGACAGAACCTATGTTCGACCGTATCATCCTGGCCGTGCTTGCGGCCACCTTGACATTGACGACGTGTCCGGCGCTTTCCGCCGATGGCCCAAAGGTGTCTACGACATACCGGCTCACCGATTTCCGAGGTGACGCCGCGTGGAGGATCACCAGTCTCAACTCCAATGTCGGCGCAAGTGCGTTCCAGGACGGTGTGCTTACGTGCGACTTCAGCGGAAACCCCGGGTATATCGGCATCGGGCCGAGCCTGGAGCCGCTGCTCGGCACTCCGTCGGCTGTGACATTGACATTCGAGTCCAATACCTCCGGACATCCGCTCGTGCTTCGGTTCCAGGACGCAGATGGGCAGTTCTTCCAGAGGCAGATTGCGATACTGGACACCGACGGCGTCAAGGATGTCACGGTTCCTCTGTCAGACATGTCAACGTGGTTCCACTTCGGCGGCAAGGATGACGGCGTTGTCCGGCCGCCTGTCAAGGTCGTCGAGATCATTGTGGACACCAACGGCCCCGACACGAGCGTGAAGTTTGTCGAGTTGACCGCGACCTCCGAAATCCCGATCGATCAGGCGGTCACGCTCAGTGTGACGGGACGGAAGCGCACGGGCCTGAACGAGGTGCTGTCATTGACGTGCCGAAGCCTGCTGCCCGTGCCGGTGTCCGCGTTCATGTCATGGAGTGTCACGGACATCTTCGGGAAGGTGCTGGACACCGGCGGCAGCACCGTGGCCATGATACCCGGCGTAGACATAGTCGTGCCGGTGAAGGTCAGGGTGGGGGATGTCAGACTCTGCGATGTCAAGCTTGTCCTGGACGTCGATGTCAATGCACTGGGAAGTGAGGCGCCCCGGCCGCTCAAGCCGCGTCAATCCGGCTTGCCGCTGGGCAATGAGACGCGTCGGATAACTCGCACCGTCTCTACCAGCGTCGTCGGGCCGGTACGAAGCGGAGGCCGCACCACCGGGCTCATCGCCGATAGTCCCTTCGGCATGGGCATCTACCTGGGCCAGCGGTACCCGGTCGATCAGATGGACAAGGTTGCGCGCATGGGCCGTGACATAGGCGTCAAGTGGATGCGCGACGAGTTCAACTGGGGGCGCATGGAGCCCGAGCGCGGCGAGTGGAACTGGGAGCCGTATGACAGATCGGTCGACGCCGCCACGCGAAACGGCATCAGCATCTTCGGCCTGCTGTGCTACTGGGCGCCCTGGACCAAGCCGTATACCGAGGAGGGCATCCGCGACTATTGCGACTATGTCAAGGCGGTGGTCGGCCGATACAAGGACCGCATCAAGTACTGGGAGATCTGGAACGAGCCGAACATCTTCTTCTGGCAGGGCACGGTCGAGCAATACGCCCAACTCCTGGCGGCCGCCTACGACGCCGTGAAGGAGGCCGACCCCGACGCGAAGGTCATAGGCTGCTGCACCGCCGGCACAGACCTCAAGTTCATCGAGAACGTGTTCAAGCTCGGCGGCTATGACAACATGGACATCCTCTCCATCCATCCCTACCGCTACCCGGCCACGCCGGAGGAGACCGACTTCATCGGCGAACTAGAGAAGGCCGACGCGCTCGTCAGGAAGTACGGCAAGCCGAAGGAGATATGGATCACGGAGATCGGGTGGCCGACCAACGTCGGCGGCAACGGCTCGTCCGAGGCCAAACAGGCGGCGATGATCGTGCGGACTTACATACAGGCGATCGTCTCCGGCGTCGTGCAGAAAACCTTCTGGTACAACTACCGCAACGACGGCATGGACCCCAACTACAACGAGCACAACTTCGGCATCATCCGCCCGGACCTGAGCGCAAAGCCCGCCTACACGTCGTTCGGCGTGATGACACGCGCACTGGAGGGCAAACGGTTCGTCAGGAGCCTCGACACACCGGACGGCGTCTGTGCCTACCTCTTCGAGGGCAGCGCCGGACGGACAATCGCGGCCTGGGCCGTGTCAGGGACGTCAATCTTGACAATCATGTCCAGGACACCGGTATCTGTCATGGACATCGTCGGCGCAACCACCCAGCGCCGACCGGTCGATGGCAAGGTCGTCATCACGGTGTCACAGTCGCCGGTGTTCATATCGGGTGTGCCTCAGGATGTCAAGGTATCCGCCACGGCGCCGATCGTCGCTGACGCCGGGTTGTCGGAGCCGCTCTCGGTCACGGTCATACCGACCGGCCCGGCCAGCTTCTCCGTCCGCGCGATCCCCAACCTTGCTCTCCAGGAGCCCGCAGCCGTCAGGGTCGGCATCCCCGGATATGCCGATCGGTTCGATGTGCCCGTCGACGCCCGGGCGCATACCGAGGTCTACAACCTCCCGCAGGACGTCTCGATCGCCGGCAAGCTGCTCCCGGTCACGATCACCACCGAGATCGGCAACCGGCAGTCCACGCGGGTATCGAACGTAGTCTATCAGCAGTGCCCCAGGGCCGCGAGCGCAGACGACGTAACCGCCGGCGCGCCGCTGGTCCCGGACAAGCCCGACATGCTCGATTCCGCAGTATGGGGTGGGGCGGATGATCTGTCCGCTCAGGTGTGGACCGCGTGGGACGACGCCTTCTTCCACCTCACCGCGGAGGTCAACGACAACGTGTTCTCGTGCGACCATACGCTCGACGAGATATGGAAGGGTGACAGCGTCCAGTTCTCCATCGACCCGGATCACACCGAGGACGCCGGCCTCGGACGGGTCTATGAGTTCGGGCTCGCACGCACTCCCGATGGCCCGCAGGTCTATTGCTGGTACGCGCCCCCCGGCGAGAAGACCGGCCTCGTAACCAGCGCGCGGCTGACCGTCGATCGAGCCGGCAGCGTCACCACCTACAAGGCATCTATCCCGCTGACCGCCATGAAACGCCTGAAGCCGGCCCCGGGCAAGGTCGTCGGCTTCTCCGTCATAGTGAATGACAACGACGGCTCGGGCCGCAGGGGCTGGATCGAGTGGGCGCCGGGCCTCGGACGCCACAAGTCGCCCAGCATGTTCGGCGACCTGGTGTTCACGGACTGACAAGCCGCGTCCGGCATGTCTATGCTGACATGGACGTCATGGCCATGCTGCCGCTCGTTGTCTATGACGTCCGTCATGTCTTCCCGGGGCTGACCGTCTGCTGTCACCCCCGTCTCCTGTGCGCGAGGGAATCGGTGTTCGAGCGGCGAATACTACCCTCAGCCCAAACGTTATCCGGCCTATGGAGGAGTCCCAAATGCGCAAGGCTGCATTCTTGTTTCTGATAACATTGTTCGCCGCATCTACCGGCATCACGAGCGCCCGGAGCTCGATTGACGACGCGCTCGCCCGACTCAAGCAGATCGGTGGGCCGACCTCGATCAGCGAATGGAAGTACCTCCCGTCCGAGGCCGAAGGCGCTGAGCAGCCGTCGTTCGACGACTCCACCTGGAAGGTCGGCACTCCCGAATTCGAGTGGGGCAGCGAGCGCACCGCATGGCTCCGGAAGACCGTCACGATCCCCGAGACAATCGGCGGTGTCAAAGTCGCCGGTTCCAAAGTCACCTTCTGCGCCGGGGTCGATGACGACGGCGAGTGCTATGTCAACGGCGTCCACAAGCTGCGGTTCCACTGGGGCGAGTGCCGCGTCGTCCTCACGGAGAATGCCCGGCCGGGTGAGCAGTTCTCGATCGCGATCAAGGGGATCAACCAGCAGGGTCCCGGACGCCTGCTCTTCGCCCACCTGGAGATCAGCACCGTCGAGGAGATGCGCTCGAATGCCGCCGCCTTTGTCTATGACATCGAGATGTCAAGGCGTGTCATAGACGCCGAGCAGGACGCGGCGAAAAGGGCGGCCTATCAGAAGGCCCTCGCGAATTCCGTGTCCGCTCTCGACATGGCCGCTCTGGACCGCGGTGACACGAAGGCATTCATCACGTCGTTCGCGGATGCCCGCAAGGCTCTCGATCCACTCAGCCGTGCGATGAAGGAGTACACCGTCGATCTCATCGGCCACGCGCATATCGACATGAACTGGCTCTGGCTCTGGCCCGAGACGGTCGATGTCTGCAAGAATACCTTCTCTACGATGATCAACATCATGAACGATCATCCCGATTTCCGCTTCTCGCAGAGCCAGGCGTCGTGCTACATCGCCATGGAGGAGCTATTCCCGGACCTTTTCGCTGAGATGCAGAGGCGCGTCAGGAGCGGCCAGTGGGAGATCACCGGCTCGACGTGGACCGAGGGCGACATGAACATGGCATCCGGCGAGTCGATCGTCCGCCAGATCCTGTATGCCAGGCAGTACTTCCTGCGGAAATTCGGCGTCTGGACGGAGACCTGCTGGGAGCCGGATACGTTCGGGCACGCGTGGACGATCCCCCAGATCCTTGCCAAGAGCGGCCTCAAGTACTACTATTTCATGCGCTGCCCGAAGGACGAGAGGATCTTCTGGTGGCAGGCGCCGGACGGATCGAGGGTGCTCGCTTACAATCGAGGCACGTACAACCGCAAGGTGGACGACTCCGCGATGGATGCCGCGTTCGAGATGAACCAGCGGTACGGCACGAAGCGAGGTGCGATCATCTACGGGGTGGGGGACCATGGCGGCGGTCCGACCCGCGAGGACATTGCGAAGGCCCTTGAGCTGCAGAAGCGGGTGGTCTATCCGCAGGTCAACTTCAGCACCTCGAAGGAGTTCTACGAGGGACTGCTCAAGGAGAAGAAGGACTGGCCTGTCATCAACACCGAGCTGAACACGATCTTCGAGGGCTGCTACACCACTCACGGCGACATCAAGAAGATGAACCGCGTGATGGAGAACCTGCTCCCGACCGCTGAGGCGTTCTCCGCGCTAGCGATCCCGTATGGCTATCGATATCCGACCGATAGCTTCCTGACCGCGTGGCGCAACACATGCTTCAACCAGTTCCACGACATTCTAGACGGCTCGGCGATCCACGGCTCGTACGACTACTCGAAGGAGCTTTTCGACAAAGCGTACGACCTCGGCGACTCCGCGCTCACCAACGCGATGCTCCGGCTTGCGAGGAACATCGACACCAGCGGCAGTGGAGTCCCCGTCATCGTGTTCAACCCTCTCTCCTGGGAGCGCACGGAAGTCGTCCGCGTGCTGGCGCCCCCCGATCTCAAGGACAAGACCGTTCAAGTCTGCGATTCCCGGGGGCGCGCGGTGCCGTCGAGGGTCGATGGAGACCAGATCGTCTTCCTGGCGAAGGGCGTCCCCTCGCTCGGCTACCACGTATTCCGCCTCAAGCCCGAGGTCCGCAATCCGCAATCCGCGATCGACCAGCAGGCGGTCTTTGCCACCTCCAGCCAACTCGAGAACCAGTTCTACCGAGTGCGGATCGATCCGGCGTCCGGCGCACTAACGAGCATCTACGACAAGTCCGCCCAGCGGGAGGTTCTCGTGCCCGGGCAGAAGGGCAACCTGCTCCAACTACTCTTCGAGGACCCGCACGGCATGTCGGCGTGGAACATCGGCCCGGTTCGGAAGACGCTCGATCTCGACTCCGGCGCGACGGTCGAGGTCGTCTCGCAGGGCGGTCCGGCGGCAACGGTCCGAATCCGGCACACGTACAACAAGTCCACCTTCGTGCAGGACGTCACGCTCTACGACAGCGTGCCTCGCATCGACTTCAAACTCTCCGCCGACTGGTACGAGCAGGGAACCGGCTCCGAGAGCGGGCCGATGCTCAAGGTCGCGTTCCCGATTAACGTCCCGGACGGCAAGGCGACGTTCGAAATCCCGTTCGGGAGCATCGAGCGCCCCGCGAACGGCAACGAGGTCCCGGCGCAGAAGTGGATCGACGTCTCCGGTGCCGACTACGGCGTCAGCCTCCTGAACGACTGCAAGTACGGCCATGACGTAAACGGCGCCACGATGCGCCTGACTCTTCTGCGCTGCTCGTACGAGCCCGACCCGATGCCCGATCAGGGGCATCACGAGATCACCTACTCGCTCTATCCGCATCAGGGCGACTGGACGAAGGCCGACTCGGTCCGTCGAGGATATGAGCTGAACAACCCGCTCATCCCGATGACCGCGGAGAATCATCAGGGCAGGCTGCCGGCAAGGCATTCCTTCCTCCGGGTCGAGCCGTCGAACGTGATCGTCACGGCGCTCAAGAAGGCGGAGGAGTCCGACGATCTGATCCTCCGGTTCTACGAGTGCGAGGGCAGGGGAGGGACGGCCTCGATCCACCTCGGGTTCGCCGCGAAGTCGTTCCGCGAGACGAACCTCATGGAGCAGCCGATGAAGGGCCTCGACACCCCGATCAGAAACGGCCGGATCAGCGTCCCGATCGGCAAGTGGGAGATCAAGACATTGCGGATTTCGGATTGAGGATTGCGGATTGGGGATTTGAGGCTGACCACCAAGACGCCAAGGACACCAAGAGGGAACAGAAGATGGATGAAAACACGATACGACGTATGGTGAAGGATACCGTGGCCGAGGTGAAGGTCACGGACCTGCACACGCACCTCTACTCGCCCGAGTTCGGGCCGCTGATGCTCTGGGGCATCGATGAGACGCTCACGTACCACTACCTGATCGCCGAGGCGCTGCGGCGGACGGACATGCCGTATGACGACTTCTGGGCGCTATCGAAGCAGCAGCAGGCCGACCTCATCTGGCGCGTCCTGTTCATCGAGCATTCACCAGTCAGCGAGGCGTGCAGAGGAGTGCTCACCGTCCTCAAGGGCTTCGGGCTCGATGCGTCCGTGCGCGACCTGGACGCCCATCGGGAGTTCTTCCACGCGCAGGAGCAGGATCTCGATCGGTACGTCGAGACGCTCTTCGACGCCGCCGGAGTCGAGTCCGTAGTGATGACGAACGATCCGTTCGATGACACTGAGCGCCCCCTGTGGCTCGGCGTGAGACCGGAGATCAACCGGCGCTTCAAAGCCGCGCTTCGGGTCGATGTCATGCTCAACCTCTGGGATACCGCCTGGCCGAAGCTGGCGGAATGGGGATACGACGTCCGAGAGGATCTCAGCGGAAATACGTTCTCGGAGGTCCGGCGCTTCCTCGCAGAGTGGATCGATCGGATGGACGCGCTCTACATGGCCGTCTCGCTCCCGCCGGACTTCGATTACCCGTGCGGTGACATCCGCGGGCGGCTGATCGATGAGTGCATCATTCCGGTGGCGCGGGCAAAGGGCATTCCCTTCGCGCTGATGATCGGCGTGCGCCGGCAGATCAACCCCGGACTGCGGCTGGCAGGCGATGGGCTGGGCGTCGGGCGCGTGGAGGCGGTCGAGCGGCTCTGCGACGCCAATCAGGACACGAAGTTCATGGTCACGATGCTTGCGAGGGAAAATCAGCACGCTCTCTGCGTCGCGGCGCGGAAGCTGCGCAACCTTATGGTCTTCGGATGCTGGTGGTTCCTGAACAACCCGAGCCTGATCGAGGAGATGACCCGCATGAGGCTCGAACTACTCGGACTCAGCGTCATCCCGCAGCATTCGGACGCGCGCATCCTGGAGCAGTTGCTCTACAAGTGGACGCACTCACGCCAGGTCATCGGCGACGTGCTGGCCGACAAGTACTCCGACCTCGCCGCGACGGGATGGGCCGTCACCGAGGAGGAGATCAGGCGCGACGTTGCCGATCTCTTCGGCGGCAACTTCTGGGAGTTCATCGGGAGACCGGCGCCTGCGGACGCCTAACCGCCGAGACGCCGGGAACACCAAGTCATAAGCGGAACAGAGAAGGAAAGACCGATGCTCAAGACCACGATCGTTCTGGCGGCGCTGTCGTGCATGCTCGGCGCTGCATCCGCCGCGGAAACGGAGGCGAAGACCGTGCCGACCAGGATATCCATCGACAAGAACAATCGCTTTCTGCTGAACGGCAAGCCGTGGTTCCCTATCTGCTTTGCACCCAAAGCCCCGCCTTTGCGAGCCAAGGATCCCTCGGGCCGCGATGCGCTCGCAGTCCTGCGCGAGGGTGGGGTGGATCTCTTCCGGCTCAATATGAACTCGCCGGACGATCCGACCTGCCGGCAGTATCTGGACTGGGCAGCCGAAAACGGAATGTACACTTTCTTCTTCCTGAGAGAGTATACGCTGTTCGACCCCGCGGCTCCGGAGCGTCCCGAGATCCTGCGTTCGCTGATCGAGCGTTACAAATACCATCCCGCCGTCGCCTTCTGGAAGAACGTCGATGAGCCTGCATGGGGCGGCGCGGACCCCGAGGGGATGCTCCAGGCCTACAAGTTGATCAAGGAGCTGGACCCCGACCATCCGGTATGGGTGGTGCATGCGCCCCGAAATACCCTGGAGGTGCTGCGCCAGTATGCCGACGTCTGCGACATCACCGGGCTCGATATCTATCCGATCTCCGTCCCGAAAGGCAAGAACTCGCATCTGCCGAACAAGGAGATCAGCGTCGTAGGCGATTATGCGAAGTGGATGTCCAAGTCCGTGGACGGCAAGAAGCCCTTCATCATGGTCCTCCAGGTCTGCTGGAGCGGCGTGACCCCGCCGAAGAACGAGTTGGTCATGCCTACCCTGCATCAGACGCGGTTCATGGTCTATCAGGCGATCATCAACGGATCGAGCGGGATCTCGTTCTTTGGAATGAGTGTGGCGCTTCAGGGCAAAGATGCCGAGTATGGGTACAACTGGACACACTGGAACGAGGTCATGGTCCCGCTGCTGAAGGAGATCAACAGAGACAGCGAGCTCTACCCGGCGCTCGTCCGCCCGGACTCGAAGATCCCGCTGAGAGTATCCGGCGCTGATGACATCGAGTTCTGCGCCCGCGAGGTCGGCGATTACCTCTACATCCTGGCGTGCAAGCGTGAGGGCGCGAGGGCCGACATCAAGTTCTCGGGCAAGCCGCTGAACGGTGACATCCAGGTATTGTACGAGAATCGCACAGTCAAAGCGCAGAGCGGCTCGTTCACCGACTCCTTCGGCCCGAACGACGTCCACGTGTACAAGGTGAAGGTGAAGTGAGTGCGGGAGTCCGGATTCACCTATACCCCATACTCCCATTCTGAACTTCTCCGCCCTTTCTCCGTCATAGAGACCGGCACTCTTAGCAAAGGAGTCGGACATGTCCCCTGAAGCGATCACCAGGCGTGACTTTCTGAGATACGCCGGCGCCGGACTGGCGGCTATGGCGGTCCCCGGCGTGTTGTCGTCGGCCTTCGCCGCCGATCGGAAGCCGAACATCATCCTCATCGTCGCCGATGACCTCGGCTATGGCGAACTCGGATGCCAGGGATGCAAGGACATCCCTACACCGAACATCGATTCCATCGCGGCGAACGGCGCCCGGTTCACGAACGGCTACGTATCCTGCCCGGTCTGCAGCCCAACCCGCGCAGGACTGATGACCGGCCGGTACCAGCAGCGGTTCGGCCATGAGCTCAACCCCGGGCCTCCGGGGCTGGCTCAGGACAACTTCGGCCTCCCTCTGTCGGAGACCCTCCTCCCGGCGAGGCTCAAGACGGCGGGCTACGTCACCGGCATGTCCGGCAAGTGGCATCTCGGCTACAAGAAGGGCTACTTGCCGCTCGACCGCGGCTTCGACGAGTTCTTCGGATTCCCCGGCGGCGCTCATGCCTACAGCAATCCGCAGACCGAGTCCGAGAACCCCGTCATGAAGGGCGACAAGCCGTATGACGAGAAGGAGTACCTGACCGACGCCTTCGGACGCGAGGCGGCGGCGTTCGTCGAGAAGCACAAGGCTCGCCCGTTCTTCCTCTATCTGCCGTTCAACGCCGTCCACGGACCACTCGAAGCAACCGAGAAGTACGAGAGCCGCTTCTCCGGCATCAAGGACGGCAAGCGCCGCACATTCGCCGCCATGCTGTCGGCGATGGACGACAACGTCGGCAAGGTGCTCGATGCAGTCCGGAGGAACGGGCTGGAGAACGACACCGTCATCTTCTTCATCAGCGACAACGGCGGCCCCACCAAGAGCACTACTTCGGCCAACAGCCCGCTGAAAGGCTTCAAGGGCGATACCTACGAGGGCGGAATCCGGGTGCCGTACATGGTGCAGTGGAAGGGCAAGATCCCCGCGGGCAAGACGTACGATCAGCCGGTGATCTCGCTCGACATCGCGCCGACCGCCTGCGCGATCGCGGGAGCGAAGACCGACGGCGCGAAATTCGACGGCGCGAACCTGATGCCGTTCCTGACGGGAAGGACGTCCGCCGTACCGCACGAGGCGCTCTACTGGAGATACGGCTCCAGGTACGCCATCCGCGAGGGCAACTGGAAGCTGGTAGACAACGGGACCGGCAAGTTCGAGCTGTACGACCTCTCCAGAGATGTCGGCGAGTCGAAGGACCTGGCGGCCGACAAGCCCAACAAGGTGAAGAAGCTCACCGCGCGCCTCAAGCAGTGGGAGTCCGAGCTGGTGAAGCCGCTCTGGCAGATGCAGCGCGAGAAGAAGGAAAAGCCGGGCAAAACAGCGGGCGAGAAGACTTCCAGGCAGCAGAAGAACAAGTAGTCGGCAAATGCGTCGGTAGGGGAATGGGCTGGGGGACCGGGTCTTCCGGCCCTAACCCTTGCGGATCTTCTTCATGCGGAGGACCGTGCGGCCGTTCTCGAACGAGTAATCCATGTTGTCGAGCACACGGTTCATGATGAACCGGCCGAAGCCGCCGGTTGCGCCGGTGACATCCTGGGGGTAGGTGACTGCGGTATCGAAGTCGGTGCCGGGGTAGACCATCTCGAGGCTGAGGACTCTGGGCGTAGAGAGGTCTACATACACGGTCGCCCGGCCGTGATCGCCGTACTTCACCGCGTTGCTGAACGCCTCGCCGATCGCAAGCTCGATGTCACAGACGGCCACCGGATCGTCCAGGGTCGCCGATGCAAGACACGAGACAACCCTTCGGACGCGCGAGCACTCCGAAGGATTCAGCGGGACCTGTATCTCTATTCTCGGGCCAGTGCAAGCCTCCATGCCAACCTCGGATCAGCCGTTATCAGCCCTTGCCTTCAATATCCAAACTGCAGCCGATTCACCGCTCGGCTTACCCATGCCAATATAGCAACCCTCCGGCACAAAGTCAAGCGCTTCAGGCACAACATTTTTGGCCGGATTTCGCTGGAAACGCCCTGAGGAATTCGACGGAAATACCCGATAATCCTGATTGGAAAGCAACACCATCTCCTTTTCTCCTTTCCCGGTTGCCCCGGCCCCGCAGGGACCGGGGTTTTTCTTTGCGGCCGACATGGCCCCGGACCTAAAGATTCACGCGCCGGACGCCACAATTCCTGATAGGGATTGCGCCTCGCCCAAAGGGGGATCGTATGCAGAGATTGGCTCGTGGAGTGGTCGTCGCCGGTCTGTTGGCCTTGGCGATGGTCCTGATCATGGCAGGAACCGCTTACTCGCAAGACTGGAACTGCGCTGTAGATACCGGACTCACCTCGTTGACATGGACGATGGACGGCGACACCTACGTGTGGACGCTGACGAACAACAGCTCTCTCGCGCAGGACAACTACCCCGGTTTCGACATCCTGGTGTGGGACCTGGTGCCGTACAGGGTGAAGGAAGCGGATTCGTGGACAGCGCCCGAGGGATGGACCTGGAACGGCAAGCGAATGGAGCTCGACTCGAAATCCGGCAAGTACCTCACGCCCTACGCGCTCGGCCCGGGCCAGAGCATAACCTTCACCTACCGGCCCAAGGTCGACGGCAGCTACATCAACAACAGCGGGCCGATCGACAGCGGCCTGCACTTCACCGCGCACGTCGGGGCTGTGATCCCGAACTCGGGGGCGCTGGACGGAACGAACCCGTGGAAGGAGTACCGCGACCCGGGATTTGGCAAGACCTGGCATGATCGGATCTACGGCCGAGGACACCCACTGGTCTCAGTCCCGGAGCCGAGCGGCTTGCTCACGCTTGCCTTCGGAGGAGCCGGTCTGGCCTCATTCCTGCTCGGCCGCCGAAACAGGGGCAGATAGCGACGGGCTCTTCGAACAGAAGATATCCTGTGGACGCCGTTCGGGATACCGGGCGGCGTCTCTTCGTTTATCTCGCCTGCACTCTCTTGAGGTCGCCCTGACCTCGGGTCAGCACACATCGACCGATCTTCCCGGCAACCGGCGTGAAGCACGAACTGATCCCGGTTACCTCCAGCAGATCGCCCGTCTCGAAGCCTGAGGGATCGCACACGATGCGCACGCCCGTCTCTCCGCTGCCATCCTGGAGCGCCGAGCCGTCGTCGATGTAGAGGTATCCGCTGCCCACGGACGTCACCCGGCCCCAGGTGCGGATCAGCAGGCCCACGTTGGTCAGCCCGGCCCCTCCCACGACTCCGGACTGCCCGACCGAGGAGCCGCCCCCGATCGTGCGAGCGATCATGCCGACCGGTTCGACGCTGCCTGCGCCGCTCTCGACGGCCGTATCAGCCTCGATATACCGCTCGCCGTGCTCGTTGGTCCGCATTACGCCCGTGACCGAGGCGCGCATCCCCTCCGCCAGCCCATGGTCGTCTTTGCAGACACGGATGCCGTACTCCCGGGAATCGGCCTCCACGTAGAAGAGATCCGCGAATGCGGCGGTGACAACCCCGTTGTCCAGAGAGACCGGGTCTCCGTCGGCCGTGGACCTCGGGCTTGTGCGCAGAACCGGGAACTCGTGCGCGCCCATATCGACTCCCGAGCCCGACGGCCTCACCACCCCGGCGATGTCTCGAACGGAGAGCCCGGATATCGACTTGGTGCCGGCATCTATGCACGGCGACCCGGAAGTGAGCCGGTAGTCGCGCGCGGACAGATCGACGAATGCGGGATCGGCGGAGATATCACCCTGTCCGGGGCTGATACCGTCGTAGTCGGACAGGTTCGAGTAGACGTCATTGTGGAGGAGGGTGGGGAGGAGCCCGGCAGCGCTGATGCCGCCGGAGTTGAAAGCCATGATGTTGTTCACGACCGTGAGCCGGGAGTCGAGGCACGATAGCGCCCCTCCCCGGGATGCGCTATTGCCTACGATGGTGCTGTAGGCAATATGCCCTCCGGCCTGGTTCCTGCTGCAGATCGCGCCGCCCTCGCCGACCGATCTATTTCCGGCAAATATGCAGTTCTCCACCAAGGCATCCGACTCTTCGGAGAAAATGCCGCCGCCGGTATACGCGCTGTTGCCGATGAAAGTGCTGTTGGTGACGGTTATCATCCGGCTACTGGTGGAGATGCCGCCGCCTCGACCGCCGTTCTCGCCCGCGGAATTCGAGGCGAACTCGCAGCCGACGACCATGCCCGTTGTCTTGACGCCCCGGATCGCTCCCCCGTCACCCGGACTGGTGTTGCCGCTGAACGTGCAGTCGGTGATCATCACGTGGGAGGACACCACCTGCACCGCGCCGCCGTCGATCGAGCCGGCATTCCCGATCAGCTCGCAGCCGGTCATCTCCGTTTGCGACGAGACGATGTTGACGGCGCCACCGAAACTCGCATTGTTGCCGATCATGCTGCAGTTGATCAGCCGGGAATACGATCCACGCACATAGACCGCCCCGCCTCCGTAGAAGCGACCATTGGCCTGGTTGCCGGTGAACGTACAATCGACTACTAGCGGACTCGAGCCCGCGTAGACCGATATCCCGCCGCCGTATGCCGCCCTGTTTGCGGCGAACACGCAGTTCCTGATGGTCGGCGAGCACTCGACCATGTACATGCCGCCGCCCTGGGTCCCCTCGGCGTTCCCGTTGCGAATGATGAAGCCGTCGAGCACGGCGGCTGTGCGGTCGCTCCAATAGGTCCCTATCGCCTGCACGCACCTGCCTGCCGATTGCCCGTCGATACTGGTGGGATTCGCCGTCCAGTTGCGCTGGTCTCGATCGGTCTCCCAGCCCGCAAACCCTCCGTAGATCTCAACGCCCTCCTTCATCTCCATCACACTGCTGACCCCCAGCGCAAAGGGCGTACGCCTGTCGTGATCGGTGACTACCGTGAACCTCGGCCTGGTGGGATCGAGCCCGGCGTAGTTCTCCCAGTACCTGTCGCGCATCGCCGAGGGAGACGAGTCGCCGTCGGACTCGGTGGTATGGCAGTGGGTGTTGAAGTACACCGTATCGCCGGTGTCCGTGTCGCCGACCGGATAGGGTGACGGGCCAACCGTCCCGTGAGCGCCCGCAAGAGTGTACGCAGGGCCGTCCCACCAGTCGCCGTTGCTTCGGATCCGCACCGGCTGTAGGTACGCATGTCCGCTGTTCGGTCCATACCACGTGATTACGGGCCTGATGTACTTGATATTCGCCTTTTGCGCGGGTGTGAGCGGCTGGCCTCCAGGCCCTCCCGTAGTGGTGAGGCAGTAATCAACGGCGTTGTCGGCGTTCATAGTGAGCGGAGCGGTGTAGAGCAGCGTGCCGGGCGTGTTTCCGGTCGCGTAGTCGCACCCATAGAACCGGATCATCGCCGAGGTCGCGCCCGAGATCGCGTACAAGTAGACCTCGACCCGCATCCTGCTCGCGCTGCCGCCGGACCTCTCGAGAGTATACTTCGGCATCTCGCACTTCTGGTTCCGCGGCAGACAGACGAAGCTTCCCCGGCGGATCATATCCTTGAAGGCAAGGCGTCTGTCCGCATATACCGGATCCTGATCCACGGTCGGGATGCAGCCCATCATCGCGCCGTATCTCTCGAAACCGATCTGCGACATGATGTGCTGGTCGTCGGCCCGGATGCCCCACAGGATCTTGCTGCAATCGCCGGCCTGGTCGTCGAGGTTGGCCAGCGCGTAGTCCCACTTGGCGACATCCTCAGTAGTCGTCAGTTCCATCGCATGCAGCGCCCCGGCATTGGCCGCATCAGCCAGATCCTGAGGGAATATCCTCATGTCGGCGATACCGATGACGTAGCTCGGGTGGTTGGCGAACACCAGGAACTCGCTGCCGTCACCGACGAGCCCGCGGAGCCGGTCCGCGAACGAATCCTGATCGGTGGTGTCTCCGCACTTCGCCGAGGGTGTGCTGCCTTCCACATCGCCCTTGAGGTAGAGGATGCTGATATGGCAAGATCTCGACTCCCCCGAGGAGGTGTAGTCGACGTCGCGCTCTTCGCCCACGATATCGACCGCGTTCGGGTGGCGCTCTTCGAACCGGTCGCTCGACGGTGGGCAAGCGAAGCCCTGATAGGTTCCGGACTTGACCCATACCTCGCCGCCGCCCGCACTATGGGCGGCATCGATGCCGGCCTGGATCGAGGTGAATGCGTCGTGCCAGGAGGCGCCCGTGCCTGCCCCGACGGCATCCGCCGCGACGTAGAAGACCGCGGATCGGGCCGAGCCGAGCGCGAGGAGGAGCATGCAGAGTGCGCAGAACAGGGTACAGAGTCTCCGAGTCATAGGCTGCCGACCATACGCGTAGGTTACTGCCATTCTACCCGCATTTGCCTAAATCGTCAACAAATCGTGACAAAACGGGTAATATTGCCTGCCTACGTATCCCACGCCACAGCAAGGTCGGCTCAGAAAGACTCGATAGCCGTAGCTCGGATCAGCCTCCGCAGATCCCCGTCCGGTCTGAAGCACGAACTGATTCCTGTCACTTCCACATAGCTGCCTGCCGCCGGGATGGAGAGGCCGTAGGGCAGCACCCTGATCCCGACGTGCCCCGAGCCGTCACTCAGAGCCGAGCCGTCGTCGATGTAGAAGAAGTCATCACAGGCATATGTCACGCGTCCGGTGGTGCGAATGAGCATGCCGATATTGTTGAGGCCGGAGGCGCCTGCTATGCCTTCCTGACCAACTCCTGTTAGCGTCCCATAATCACCGCCGCCAACACTGCGGTTGGCGACAAACACGGGGTTGACTACGCCGGTTCCACAGACCTCTACCTCATCAGCCTCGATGAGCCTCTCATTGTCGGTCCGCATCGTGCCTCGGATCTCCACCCTCTTGCCCGCTTGCAAGCCGTGGGGGGTTGGCTCCACACGAATGCCGTATGCCCGGTCGTCTGATCCGACATAGAAGAAGTCCTGAAACACCGCGGTCACCACCGCTCCACTCCAAGTGATGGATGTGCCGTCCTTCAACCACTTCGGTTTCGTGACGAACATCATGATAAAGCCATCGATCACGGCATCGCGCTCATCCGTCCAGCAGGAGCCGTCGGAGTATATGCATCTCCCTTGGTTCTGGGCGTCTATCACGGTCGGATTCTCGAGCCAATCCCGCTGTTCCACGCTGGTCTCATATCCTGCAAAGCCGCCGAGGAGCCGTACTCCCTCTCTCATCACGACAACGCTGCTTACCGGTGTTGGGAACGGCGTTCGTACATTGTGGTCCGTGATGATGTTGAACCTCGGCTTGGTGGGATCGAGCATGCCAAGGCTGTCCCAATAGACTCTGCGCACCGTCGACGGTGCGCAATCACCGTCTGAATTGAGGGTGTGCGAGTGAGTATTGAAATAGATCTCGATACCGGTGTCAGTGCCGCCGGATGGATAGGGCGAGGGACCGACGCTCGCATGTCCCCCGGCCAGTGTGACAGCGGGACCATCCCACCAGGCTCCGGAAGCCTTGATCCTGACCGGCTGCAGGAAGGAATGGGTCCTGACGTCGTTGCTGATTGCCAGCACTGGGCGGATGTACTTGATGTTTGCCTTCTGCTGGACCGTTAAGGGCACTCCGTCCGCCTCGCCCGTCTGGGTGAGATGATAGGTGACGGAGTTCAGGCTGTCCCACGTCAGGCGCTGGCTGTAGAGCAATGTACCCGGCTTGCTGCCTGTCTCCCAATCGCAGCCGTAGAACCGCATCTCGACCGCAGATGCGTTCGCGATGTTATCCACCTGCAGGCTGACATTCATGCTCCCCGCCGTTCCGTCTAGGCTTTCCAGGGAATACCTCGGCACAGCGCACCTGAAGTCTGGCGCGAGCGCCACAGTGCTGCCTCGACGTATCATGTCCGCGAATGCGAGCCGACGGTCGCTGTAGACAGGGTCCTGCTCGACCGTGGGGATCATGCCGAGCATGGCTCCAGCGGTCCTGTAATCTACGCGTTCGGCATAGTGCATATCGTGGCCGCAGATGGCCCACACAATCTTGTTGCAATCACCGGCCTGGTCATCCAGGTTGGCCAGCACATAGTCCCACTTCGTTATATCGAGCGGGGCATGTCTCTCCATCTCCATCACATGCAGCACGTTAGCATTCGCCGCCTCCAGGAGATCGTCCGCTGAGATGATCTGCACATTGGATGGGTGGTTCGCGAACACCAGGACTTCCGGATGAGCATTCATGAGGCCGGCCAAACGCTCTGTGAAAGAACTGGCGTTTGTCGTATTTCCGAAATTGACGGCCGGCATCTCCGATGCCAGCGAGCCTGTCAGATAGAGGACCGTCAGATGTGCCTCTGTCAACTTGCCATCGCTGGTATACAGCATGTCCCGCTCGTCGCCCATGATATCAACTGCTCTCGGGTCGAGCATCTCGTAGCTGTCGGAGGGGTTTGCGTTGTGCAGTCCGCGGTACGTGCCGGACTTGACCCAGACCTCGCCGCCGCCCGCACTGTGGGCGGCATCGACTCCCGCCTGAATAGTCGTAAAGGCATCCGCCCTACGGCCAACTGTATCAAGCTGACCGACTAACCGTATAGTATGTTAGCTTAAAACCTGTCCTTGGTCAACATAACCGCCAAAAAACCGGTAATTTTGCCTGGGACCAATCGGTCGACTTGCATGGACGTGCCGGAGGTAATCGCGTAATCCGAGGGGCAGGTCAGGAGTGTGACAGGGAGAAGCCTCGTATCATGGGCATGGACGAGAGGCTGTCCATCCGTGGGGTCGTGACGGCGGTGTGCGGCCGCTCCGGCAACTGTGCCGGCAGCCGTGATGGCGAGGGAGACGTTGTGGAAAATGCCCTTGTTGATGGCAATGCGCAGCGCGAACGTCGTTGCCGGAGGTGACTACCGGAGGATCATCCTCATCAGGCTCGATATCCGCCGGTATTCGAGATGCGGCAAGGCGCTCATCGATGCGCCTGCATTCCTCTCACTCACTCGTCGGTCGGATCATACCGGGCGTAGAGTAGTGAGCCCACCGCCACTCCGGCGACCGATATCGCCAGGGTGAACACGATCACCGCCAGGGCGACCGCAGGTCTCCACAGGCCCACGTTCCACGGAACCGCACCTATAAGCGCTGAGCCCCCCATGACGGCAGCGGCCAGGACGAACGCAAGGAATCCGCCGATCGATTGCGACGCAGGTTCGTCCATGTCGGGGTAGATCACCGATACCGGGAGCTGCGCGCAGGTAGTCGCTCCCACCACAAACGGGGTCACCACGGCCATAAGGAACAGCAGTCCGCCGCCCTGTACGGCGTCCAGGGCGGCGGACTCGATCATTACCGCCCATGCCGCCGCCGTCACAAGGGCAACTGCATAAGCGGTTTCGATCACCATCATCTGCCAGGCCGCGATCGGCATAGGCTTCACCAGGTCTGCCTGCTTCAGGTCCTTGCGCATCTCCGCCATCGAGATCATCGATCCGAACAGGATGATTAGCAGCAGGAAGGGCAGAGAGACTCCCCACGACGGGATGGAGACCGCACTTTCTCCCACCGCCGTCATCACGATCTTCGGAGCGGCTACGAGGAGACCAAGTACCACGAGCATACAGGCGTAGGCACTGAGATGGCGCCTCCTGAAGAAGACCGCACTCTTCCACACCAGGGCCCAGGCTCCTCGCCCGAACGGGGGAACGCTGGTGCGCGCGGGATTGATTTTCCGTATCTCGGCGTCCCTGATCATCTTGGCGTATGCGGTCCAGTCGCCCGTGCGCGATGCCGCCACGAGCGCCGCCATACCGACTGGCGAGACCAGGGACGGCTCGTAGGGGTTCTCCCTGCGATTGACCACGAGCCCGAACGTGACCACTCCCAGGGCCGCCAGACCGAGCAGCTCGATGCTCGCCGTCGCATTCCATCCGGTGATCGGGGAGAGCAGCAGGTCCGTGAGCCACTTGGCGGGAAACAGCAGCGTCGTGGTGACGGGATGCCTGAATGCCGGCAGCAGATATGCGACCGCGTTGCCGGCCAGGAGCCAGCCTGCCAGCGCGAGCGCGACGGGGAACAGCATGGTCGAGAGTGACAGACTCCGGACCACTAGCGATACCCACCATCTGCCACCGGAACGATAGGCCCCGATGAGGTTGACGAGCGTGTACAGGCTCAGGAAGAAGGCCGCGTACATGAGGAACGCCAGGTATGCCGGCCACGCGGCGGCACTCTCGCCTGACGCAAAGACGGTCTGCATGGAAGACATCCAGACGATGGTCACGAAGACCGGCAGGCCCAGAGACTTCAGTATGAGCTTCAGCAGCTTCGACCCCATGACCAGCCTGCGATCGAGCCCGCTCGGGATGAGGAAGTCCACCTCGGTCTGTCGGAAGGCAATCAGGCTCTGGGAGAACGCCGCGGTGAGAGAGATCGCGGAGATGATCACCGACAGTCCGAAGACAGTCGGCCATATGTACTCCATGTAGGGCCGCAGCTCCGCCAGCGCGACGTGGCACGTGCGGTCGTGGCGTCCACCTGCGCCGCCGAAGACGAAGAGCAGGCAGCCGAGCGAGAGCAGTGCGGGTACCAGCCGCTTGGGGGACCTCAGAATGAGCTTGATGTGGTTGATGACTATCCTGGACTCAAGATACAGGAGCGTTTTCATCCTGGGCTGCTTCCTCCGTCAGCTTGAGGAACATGTCCTCGAGGGTCGCGTCGGCGCCCATCTGAGCACGGTCCTGCAGTTCGCTGAGCGTGCCCTCCGCCACGACCTTCCCCTTATCGATGATGAGTATCCGGTCGCAGAGCCGCTCCGCCGTGTCCAGCATGTGGGTGCTGACGAGGATCGAGCAGCCGGACGATCGTGCCGCGAGCATCATGTTCTTCAACTCGCGGGCGCCCTTGGGGTCTATGCCGATCAGCGGCTCGTCGAAGAGGATCACCTGCGCGTCGTGGATGAACGAGCACACCACCGCGAGCTTCTGCTTCATGCCCTTGGAGAGCGTCGCCACCAGTTCGTTGCGCTTCTCCTCAAGATCGAACCGCTCGAGCAGGGAGTCCGCGCGCTCATCGAACTTGTCGAGCGTATCGTAGGCCATCGCGATGAACCGGATGTGCTCGTAGACGGTCAGCATCTCGTACGGGCTCGGCGTCTCCGGCACGAAGGCCAGGCTCCGTTTGGCGTTCCGCTCATCGGCGGCGAGATCGTGCCCCGCCACCTCGATGCGCCCGGACGTCGGCTGGACGATACCGGCGATCGAGCGCAGGATCGTCGTCTTCCCGGCGCCGTTCGGACCGAGCAGGCCGAGAATCTCACCGTCAGCGACCGAGAAGCTCACGCCGTCAACGGCAAGTGCCGTCCGGTAGTACTTGCGCAGTTCATCTACTAGCAGCATGGAAATCTCCAAGAGCAGCCGGGAGTCGGGAGACGGAAGTCAGAATGAACTCCGCTTCCTTCTGGCTCCTGACTCCTGTATTCCGCCTTTCAAAGCACCTGCTCCTTCGGCTCATGGGTTAGGAGGTCGTCATAGAAGAGATACTCCTGCGCCCAACCGGCATACCGGCCGAACTTCCGCTGGAAGAAATCGACTATCGCCTGGTAGACGGCCGGGGTCAGGGTCTTTTGCTTGAACTCAGGCAGGTAGTATTGTACCGCAACTTTGCGAATATGTGTATCAACCGGAAACGCCTGGTCCTTGTCCATCGAGAACAGGAGCACGCAGTCGGCGATCTTGCAGCCTACTCCCCGGATGCCGAGCAGTTCCTCGCGGGCTTCTTCGTACGACTTCCCCCGAAGAGATACCGCCCATCCGGGAGGATGGGCGAGCACCTGCTTCGCCACGGAGTTGAGGTTCGCGCCGCGAAATCCGAGCCCGCAGAGGCTCGCGAGATCGTCCGGCGATGCGGCCGCCAGCGCCTCCGCCGTCGGAAACGAGTAATAGACCCGGCCGTCCACTTCCGCGATCGGCCTCCCGTACCGCCGGGACATCTCCTCTATCGCGGCGGAGATCCGAGGCACGGAGTTCGCGGCGGTGCAGATGTAGGACAGCAGCATCTCCTCCGGGTCCTGGCGCACTACTCGCAGTCCCTTGAACCGCTCGATCGCGCCTCGGATGTGCTCATCGGCGGCGCTGAAATCGGCGTAGAGCTTCTGCAGGTCCACGTCCAGGCGCAGGTAGTCGATCACCAGGCCGTCATCGGGACCGCCGGGGAACGTCTCGAAGCGGATGTCCGGACCCTCCCGCCACAGGCGAACGACTCTGTCCGCGACGACGCCGGTCCACCGACCGAATTCGTCTTCCTTCCAGCGAAACGACTGGCCCGGTGTGAGCGTGTGCTTCAGGTTGAGGTCATCCGGCCCGACGGCGAGCCGGCCGCATGTCCGGCCAGGAACAGCTTCCATGTCGATCAACCCTCTTCACTAGATGCGGTGCGAAGCATGTGGTTGCGCGATCTCCGCCGATATTCGTGCTGCGGAGTCATCGTTGCGACCATCTTACCCACTACGCGCACGGTGTTCGTGAGCCGCTTGCGTGGATCAGACACAGCATTCTCTGCGTAGAGGAGTCGTTCCTGCGGGGTGGGGCGGATCGGGGAAGAGAGGAACGCCGTCCCGGCGAGGATGCCGGGACGGCGCATAGAGTCAGGCTACGGAACGTAAGCCACTCCTGGGATCTGCTTTCCGGTGGAATCGCAGACCTTGACCATGGCCGCCCAGTCGCTTCCGCCCTGCGTGACCTTGATCAGCAGACGATTCCAGCCTGCCTGCAGTTGGATCGGCACCTTGTCCTGGTCCGGCGCCAGCGAACGCCATACGTCCCTGGTCCACACTACCGTGCCGTTTACCCATACCTTGATCCCATCGTCGCTGCCCAGCCACAGGTTCGCCGACCGCGCAACCGGCGAGTATACGTTCGTGTAGGCATAGGCGGCGCATCCGCTCGGATTGCGGAAGATCGCGCCCAGATCGAGTGTCGTTGTTGTCAACTTCACCTTGTTCCAGGTCTTGCCCCCCGAGACGTCGCCGGCCTTCGGCGCAGCCGACGCCTCTCCGCCGATATAGTCCAGAGACATTCGGATCGAACTGGAGGCAGTGTAGTACCCGTTCACCAGCCAGTCCTGGATGTACGCGTTCGACGCAGGAGGAGGCGCGCTCGACGTCGTCTTGAACGTCTGCACAGCATCCCATGACACGTTGCCCACCGCATCGGCGCTGCCCACTCTCACGTAGTAGGTGGTGTTCTCCGTAAGATCGGTCAGCGTGACGCTGTGGTTCATCGTCATGGTCGTGTCTACCTTGCTCTGGCCGAGAGCGCTCGTAGTGCCGTACTCCACAAGCGTGCTCGACGGCTCATCGGTAGTCCATGCCAACCGACATGACGTCGCCTGAGGCGTGATAGTCACTTCACCAAGAACCGGAGGAGTCCTGTCCGATGCCGCTGCCGGCTTGATGTCGTATGCAAGTCCGGGAACGGCGTTGCCGGCGGAGTCGCACAGCTTCACCGCTACCTGCCAGCTTCCCTTCCCCTGCGAGATCTTCACCAGCAGCTTGTTCCAACCCTCGATCAGGCTTACCTGCGTCTTGTCCTGATCGAGTACGCATGCTCGGCCGGTGTCGTTGTTCCAGACTACCTCGCCGTTTACCCATACCTTGATCCCGTCGTCGCTGCCCATCCACATGTTCACCGTCCGGGCAGTCGGCGAGTACACGTATGCGAACACGTATCCTGCGCAGTACGTGGCTCCGCCGAACAGCGTCGCAAGGTCCAGGATCTCGGTCTGCGCGCTTGCCTTAAACCACGTCTTGCCGCTGGTAGCGCTCCCCTCGAGCGGGGCCGCTGCGGACTCTCCGCCCAGGTAGTCCTTCGAGAGCCTGGTCGCGGAGTCACTGTTCGCATACGAGCCGTTCACAAGCCATGTCCGAATGTACGCGTCCGATGCAGGAGGAGGCGGAGTCGTCGGCTTCAGAGTAGTGAACGTAGCCACACCCTTCCATCCGGTATTGCCGGCCTCGTCCGTGCCGCCGATATTGACGTAGTATGTCGTGCCCTCGGTCAGCCCGGTCAGCGTGATGCTGTGGCTGGTCTTCAGGGCGGCATCGTTCTTACTCTGACCGAGCGCATCCGTCGTGCCGTAGTTCACGAGCGACGTAGCAGGCTCGTTAGTCTCCCACGAGAGTACGCACGAAGTCGTGTCCGGAACGGCGGCCGCGTTGCTGATCACCGGTGGGGTGGTATCCACCGGGGGCGGAGGGGTGACCGTCTCCGGGGCGACGTCATACGCCACTCCTGGGATCTGCTTTCCGGTGGAATCGCAGACCTTGACCATGGCCGCCCAGTCGCTTCCGCCCTGCGTGACCTTGATCAGCAGACGATTCCAGCCTGCCTGCAGTTGGATCGGCACCTTGTCCTGGTCCGGCGCCAGCGAACGCCATACGTCCCTGGTCCACACTACCGTGCCGTTTACCCATACCTTGATCCCATCGTCGCTGCCCAGCCACAGGTTCGCCGACCGCGCAACCGGCGAGTATACGTTCGTGTAGGCATAGGCGGCGCATCCGCTCGGATTGCGGAAGATCGCGCCCAGATCGAGTGTCGTTGTTGTCAACTTCACCTTGTTCCAGGTCTTGCCCCCCGAGACGTCGCCGGCCTTCGGCGCAGCCGACGCCTCTCCGCCGATATAGTCCAGAGACATTCGGATCGAACTGGAGGCAGTGTAGTACCCGTTCACCAGCCAGTCCTGGATGTACGCGTTCGACGCAGGAGGAGGCGCGCTCGACGTCGTCTTGAACGTCTGCACAGCATCCCATGACACGTTGCCCACCGCATCGGCGCTGCCCACTCTCACGTAGTAGGTGGTGTTCTCCGTAAGATCGGTCAGCGTGACGCTGTGGTTCATCGTCATGGTCGTGTCTACCTTGCTCTGGCCGAGAGCGCTCGTAGTGCCGTACTCCACAAGCGTGCTCGACGGCTCATCGGTAGTCCATGCCAACCGACATGACGTCGCCTGAGGCGTGATAGTCACTTCACCAAGAACCGGAGGAGTCCTGTCCGATGCCGCTGCCGGCTTGATGTCGTATGCAAGTCCGGGAACGGCGTTGCCGGCGGAGTCGCACAGCTTCACCGCTACCTGCCAGCTTCCCTTCCCCTGCGAGATCTTCACCAGCAGCTTGTTCCAACCCTCGATCAGGCTTACCTGCGTCTTGTCCTGATCGAGTACGCATGCTCGGCCGGTGTCGTTGTTCCAGACTACCTCGCCGTTTACCCATACCTTGATCCCGTCGTCGCTGCCCATCCACATGTTCACCGTCCGGGCAGTCGGCGAGTACACGTATGCGAACACGTATCCTGCGCAGTACGTGGCTCCGCCGAACAGCGTCGCAAGGTCCAGGATCTCGGTCTGCGCGCTTGCCTTAAACCACGTCTTGCCGCTGGTAGCGCTCCCCTCGAGCGGGGCCGCTGCGGACTCTCCGCCCAGGTAGTCCTTCGAGAGCCTGGTCGCGGAGTCACTGTTCGCATACGAGCCGTTCACAAGCCATGTCCGAATGTACGGCCCGGACGTCGAGGGCGGTTCGCTCGGTTCCTGCTTGATGGTCAGCTTCGACGTTGCGACCTTGGAGGAATCGAGACGCGACTTTGCGGTGAAAGTCACCGTGTCGCTGGCGGTGGTTTCG
This sequence comes from uncultured bacterium, assembly GCA_964466715.1. Taxonomy (GTDB): domain Bacteria; phylum Armatimonadota; class UBA5829; order DTJY01; family DTJY01; genus CAYXOC01. The sequence goes on along the minus strand of CAYXOC010000011.1, from coordinate 70,954 downwards.
GAAGTCGGCGTCGTCACGGTGACGAAGCACTTGAAGGCGCCTCCGGAGTTCAGCGCGCCCGTGTTCGACACGGTTGTCGTCTCGGTCGACTGGCGGACACCGTCACCGTTAGCATCTTTGTAGATGGCCACGGCCCAGCCGCTGCCGCTTACGGCAGTCAGGTCGAAGGTGTCCGATACATTGCCGGAGTTGGTCACGGTCAGCGGGAAGTCCGCTGCCTTGCCGGGATCAGCGGACGCGGCGCCGGTCGATGGGGAGACCGTCACGCCGCTCGCCTGACCCACAGTGGTGATCACTGTGTTCGAGGTGGAGATCGGCATTGTTCTGCCGTCAGTTGCGGAATAGGTCGCCGTGCTGGTTGCCTGAATCTGAGTGCCGGCCGGGGTGATGGCCATCACTCCAACCGGTATCAGACTGACAAGCAGGCAAAGAGCGGCCACTTGTACCCGAAGATATGTCTTCCTCGTCATGATGTGAGCAGCGGGCCGTAAGAGGCTCTGCTTGCTGCTCTGCCCCCTTTCATGCATCTCGTGACTGAGGCGCTGTACCTCGGTGCTGTTTCCAGCGCCTTCCACGGAGATCTGTTACTGCTAACAAGCTCAGCAGCGGTTTGGAGACGATTATACCGGAAAGCTCATCTGTGTGCAAGGGTATCAAACTGAGGTCGCAAATAAATGCTCAAGCCTTGATAGCGTGCAACCATAGGCTAGCACGCCTATGCGGCATCCAACATGCGTCACAGGAGCCGGACACGAATACGGGTGCATTGTGGGGGCTCGGGACCTTGGATACGGCGGGCTCGGAGGCGAATCATGCGCCCGCCGCTTCAGGAATCATCAGCCAACCTGCGGTGCTCGAAGGTGAGCTCTCCGCCGACGAAATCGAATGTCCAGTAGTCGCCCTGGAGAGTATGGCCGATATTCACGACGAGCCGGCCGTCCGCGAGCTGCTTCTTCTGGGCCGCGTGGAGATGCCCGCAGAGGTGGAGTCGGGGAGACACCATCTTGAAAGCGTCGAGAAAGCACCGCTGTCCGCCATGCCTCCCGCCGGGGACAACATCGGCGAGGCCCACGGGACAGCCGTGGGTGAGCAGGATATCCACTCGACGTCCGGTGAGGCCCCGGGCGATCTCCTCGACGTCTTCGTCGGTCACGTAGTACGGCTTCCGGTGCGATTTCGCCCAGATGCCGCTGATCCCGGCGATATTGAGGTCGCGCACTCGCCTGACCTCGCCGTTCCGAAGCAGAATGGAGCTGCCGTCACGATTGCTCACGGAGGACAAGACGTCGGTATCATCGTGGTTGCCGTAGACGGATACGATCGGCGCCCGGGAGGCGATCTCTTCCAGCGCCGCTCCGTCGAGTTCGCCCGGATCACCCCAGTCGCCGCAGGAGACCACCAGGTCCGCGGGATACTCGTCGAGAGCGCGCATCACATTCTCGATGTTCCCGTGCATGTCACTCACCGCAAGCATCCTCATCAGACACCTCCATCACCTATCATTCCACTTTGATGTGTTCCCACCCTAAGGATATCGCGAGAGAATTCCGATAGGAATATCAGGAGCACCAGGCGTACCTTGGCATCCGAATAGAACAGACGTTTGCTTGACTCAGCGGAACCCCCCTGGCTATAATTGGTCGTTGTCGGCCGAACAGGCGGCTCCGATCCGCTAAGCCGCCGACTCCTCGCATCGTTATCAAGGAAGGGCAAGTTTTGGACGACGCGGTCGGCACCCCTCGGCGCAGGACACTCCGCCGGCGGAGAATACACATCAACTACGCTCGACTTTTCCTGCTCACGCTGGGCCTTCTTGCGGCCGTGGCGTCTGGCGTCGCCTTCTACTTCTACCGGTCATCGCCCACGGTCCACGATACCGTCCAGGTCATGCTCAGCGGCATCGACAAGCCGGAGGAAGCGTTTCCGGGCCGCGACGGCGTGAACATCCTGATCATGGGACACGATGTGGACCGCGATCGCAAGGGACGCATCGTAGACACACCCGGGCGGACAGACTGCATGATCCTGGCGAGAGTCGATTTCCGCAACAGGGTCGTGAACATGCTCTCGATCCCGCGCGACACCCTCGTGCGCATCCCTGATTACCGCGGCAAGCGGCGGATCAGCTATGCGAACGCATACGGTGGTCCGAAGCTTTCGTGTGAAACAGTCACCGATTTTCTCTCGGTGGAGCCGGACTACTATGTGCTGATGGGCTTCGAAGGCTTCAAGAAAGCGATAGACATGGCGGGCGGGCTCGTCATCGATGTGGACAAGCAACTCGACTACGATGACAACTGGGGCAACCTGCATATCCATCTGAAACCGGGCAGACAGGTGCTGAACGGTGAGCAGGCAATCGGATTTGTCCGCTACCGCCAGTCCAAGGACGGCGACGCGGAGTCCGACTTTGTCCGGATCAAACGCCAGCAGGAATTCTTCCGTGCCGTGAAGGCTCGCCTGGCTGATCCACAGGTAATGTTTAGAGCTCCGAAAATCCTGGATAGAATTCGTACAGATACGCAAAGCAATTTGACCCCGTCCCAGATCGCATGCCTTGCGCAGTTCATACGGTCCCTGCCACAGAGCGCAATACGCACGGAGACCCTTCCCACCCAGGAAGGCGGCGGAGCCTTCGTGCGAGCAGATATGGATGCGACCGAAAGACTTGTCCGCGAAATGTTCTTTGACAATCAGCCGAATCCCGAAGACCAGCGGAGCCGGCCCTGAAACGAACGCACCATCTGAGTCGCCCTGCCGTATGGCGGCGGAATCGAACAGATGTACCCATCCGCAGGGCATGCCAATGGAAAAAGCGAATGATAACGTTTTCATGTGTTGACATGCCGAGCAAAGTGTGCTAGCATTGATACTGTGCAGGGGGAAGACCTGCAAGCAGTCTCCGGATCGGGACTCTGACCTCACATGATCCTCCCGGCGGCTCATTTAACCGGACGCAGAGCCGGAAATCCACGCAGACCAGGTGTTTCGATCATCGGGCTGATGGCAATTGCAGAGTTTTGACCTACCTCGTGTTTTGCGCACACGTCCGACTGTATCCTTGGTGTTTCTTAGACGGAGACGGGGAGCAGCGCCGGGCAATCCTTGTGCGGAAAGGAGGAGAGTGCCGATAGATCATCGAAGCGTTCAGACGAACCACCTTCTGCATCATCGTTTTTATTCTATTTTATTCTCGGAGGTGTCCATTATGCGAAGCGTGAAGCATAACAAGAGAGGCTTCACTCTCATCGAGCTGCTCGTAGTCATCGCCATCATCGCGATCCTGGCAGCTATCCTGTTCCCCGTATTCGCAAGAGCAAGAGCTGCGGCGCAGCGAAGCTCCTGCGGCAACAACCTGAAGCAGATCGGACTCGCAATCGGGTCCTACACTAGCGACTGGGACGATAAGCTCCCGCTCGTCTCCGGTTTCGGCCCCGCGCTGGACCAGTTGGAGGTACTCAAAGACGTACTGGCATCGTCCAACCCGGACATTGATGGCTGGGACGGCACGAACACCCGCGACTGTTTCAAGAATAACCAATCGGATGCTCTGTGGATGCAGAACCTCCTTCTCCAGTACGTGAAGAGCCAGGGCATCTTCACCTGCCCGACCATCACCGAAAACGGTCAATGGAGATGCGCAACCCAATGGGTGAAGTTCAGCGAGAACAAGTGGAGCTCCGGCCCCTCAGGCGAAGTACTACCGCCTGTTAAGCCCGACAAGGCCAATCAGACTGACCTGACAACCACGTACTTCTTCAACGCCATCGCGCAGAATCCGGCCGGCGACAAGAAGAAGATAGCCGGCCAGAGCATCGCCGAGGCCGAGAAGGTTGCGGAAGCGCCCATCGTCTGGGACGGTGTCTCCGGATGCAAGGGTAATGATCCCGAAGCGCAGTTCGCACATGGCGACAGCATGATGGTCCTGTACGCTGACGGCCACGTGAAGAGCTTCGACGTTCCGAACCCGAGCGACGCCGCTTGGACCACGGAAAGCATCGACTCCACCTTCTGGAAGAGAGAAGGATGGAAGGGCTGGGGCCTCTAGTCCAGAGTACCTCGCTTAGCTGACAATAGCAAAGAGGACCGGCGTGTGCCGGTCCTCTTTTTTCGTGTGAATCTCTGACTGCCGCCGGATCAGTATCTGGTCTTCACAGTATGCTCCCGCTGGGGCGCAGATGCTGCGGGATCGGGAATCTTGTGCTCATTCGTGCTCGCCGGTGAGGATCGATCCCCGTACTCGGTCCGGAAGACGAACTTCCTCTCGCTCCCGTCAGCCGTAATCTCGATCGTATAGAGAGTGTCGAAATCGAGATCCCACGTCGGCTCGAACGTCCACGTATTGGGATCGTTCGACTTCCTCATCTTGGTGAGCACCTTCTCGCCATCCTCGCCGATGAGAGCGAACCTGAACTCCGCAGGGGGCTCGTAGCCGCTCACCCAGAAGACCGAGATGGTGATGTCCGTCTCGACATAGCGCTCGCCGTCTTCGGGGATGGTGCGCACTCCCCTAAGGGATCCCCCGCCGTCCGTCTTGATAGTGAATGAACTGTGTCCCCCGCATCCCCCGATGACGACCGCCACCGCTAGAAGGCACAGGAGAGGTCTTGCCATAGGCCACCTCCGCAGAAGGTAGTGCAGAGACGGACCGAGAACTGCAGGCTACCGTCAGCCGGGACGTTATTCCCGTGAGACCTGCAGCCCCTCGAACTCGAACTTGAAGGGGATGATGCGGCTGCCGAGTCGCTCCACAACTTGTTCGACGTCCGCGCGGCGATTTGGTTCCACGCAGAACAGCACGCATCCACCGCCACCGGCTCCGCAGGCTTTTCCGCCGACCGCGCCGTGCTTGAACGCCTCGTCGAAGAGCTCCTCGATCTGCTCGTTGGTGATCGAGGCGTCGAGCTGCTTCTGATGCTTCCAGTTCTGACTCAGCAGCTCCGCGAACTCACCCAAGTCGCCCTTCTCCAGGACGGTCTTCATCCTGATGGCGACGTTTCGGAGGTTGTAGAGCGCGTTGACCGTCTCCGGCACGCCTGCGCGGTAGGCGCCCCAGACGTGCTCGTGGATATTGCCGGAGAGCCGTGGCTTGCCCGTGTAGGCCAGCACGAGCCGATCCTCCATCTCCGCCACGGTCTCCGGAGCGATGTTCACCGGCTCCACCTCTACCTTGTCGCCGAAGCTCATGAAGTTGAACCCGCCGAGCGCGCTGGCGTACTGATCCTGTTTGCCGCCGAGGATGCCCAGGATGGCTTCGAGGTCATAGGCCAGGTTCGCGATCATCTTCCGATCCTCGGAGGATGAGACCTGCGACTTGATCAGGCTCAGCCAGACGACGTTCAGCGACGACGACGTGCCCAGTCCGCACCCGGACGGCAGGTCGGACTGGTACGAGACCGCTATGCCCTCGGACTCTGACCCGTCGCTGCTGTCGGCTATCTCCATTCGGCCGGTCACGTACTTGTCTATGGTCGCGTTGATTACGGCGCCTCCCGCGCCTCTGGCAAACATGTCCACATCCGTCCAGCCGCCTGCAAAGTCTATCCGCACCGGTGCTTTGCTCTTTACTATCACGCTAACACATCCTTTCTACGATCAGGCCCTCTGAGGGCTTGAGCCGCAGTAGCTTTTCCGCACCTGCTTCCATGAGTCCCGCCTCCAGGCGCTCCAGATCCTCACCGATCGCGATGATCGTGCCGCCCCGGCCGGCGCCCGCGAGCTTGGCCCCCATGGCGCCGCTGTCGAGGGCGGCCTGGATTAGCCTCTCGTTGGCATCCCCGGAGCCGCCCAGGTCGCGCTGGATCGCGTGGTTCTCGTTCATAAGCTCTGCGAGGCGCTTCCAATCGCACGCCAACAACGCCTTCTTGCCGAGCCTGCCGAGGTGCGCGATCCGATTGTACGCATCGATGACCTCTCTGTCGCCTTCCAGCCATCGGTCCCGGATGCTCTTGTGTACGCCGCCGGAGAACCGCTTCACGCCTGTATGGGCGAGGATCATCGGCAAGTCCTGGTGGAATCTGCTCAGGCATTCGATCGACGCGTAGGGCTCATCGTCGTCCTGGCGCATCATCTCTTTTCCGCGGAAGTCCATGTAGTTCAGCCCGCCGAACACGGCCATGTAGTGGTCCTGGTAGCCGCAGGTGATCTTCATCACGTCCCACTCGACCCTGCGCACGGTCTCGGCGATCTGGTAGGGAGTCAGCCGCATCTCGAAGTGCTCGATGAGGCATCTCATGATGGCCGCGAGCAGCGCCGTGGATCCTGCCAGGCCCGCCTGCTCAGGGATCTCGGTCCAGACTTCGAGGGAGAACGGACGGGTCGTCGCGGGGTCGATCCCGAGCGCATAGATGGCCGCCTTCATGAGGTCAAACCGGCCGCCGTCGAGGGCCAGCATCTCCTTGCCGGTCACTACGAGGACATCAGAGTCGATCCGACAGACCATCTCTTCGGCATCGCCGAGCCTGCAGTAAGCTCGCTCGGCGATGGAGCATGAGATCACACTGCCGCCGTACATATCCGTCGGATTGCCGATTATGCCGGCTCTTCCCGGAGCTGATGCTAATATCATAGTTCATGCCTCCTCGTGAGGCATATTACCAGTTTCATTGTTCGCCTAATCAGCGTTCTGTGCGAGAATCCACTCGACGGCTGCCGGGAGATCCTCCGCCACGAAATCCGGCTTGCGTTCCCACGACTCGATCTCGGACGCATCGGTCCGTCCGGTGAGCACCAGGATCGTCTTGCAGCCCGCCCGGAAGCCGGCCAGCACGTCGCTCTCGGCATCGCCGACGAAATACGAGCCCCTGAGAGGTACTCCGAGATCCTGGGATGCTTTGGTGAGCAGGCCTGTCTGCGGCTTGCGGCAGAGACAGCCCTCGTCCTTGCGGTGGGTACAGTAGCAGATGAGGGAGACCTCTCCGCCGTGCGCCGAGATCCCCTGGAGCATCTTCTCGTCGATCCGTTCCAGGTCCTCAAGGCTCACGAGCCCTCGTCCGACTCCCGCCTGGTTGGAGACGACGATGACGGTACATCCCGCCTGCTTGAGCCGCGCCAGGCCCTCTAGCGCGCCCGGGAGGAACTCGAAATCATCGGGCGTCCTGACGTAGTCGCCGTCGCGGTTGCGGTTGATCACGCCGTCCCTGTCGAGGAAGACTACTGCTCGGCGGTCGGATCCGTCTCCTACGACTTGGCCCAAAGCTCCTCCATGAGCACTCGGAAGATCAGGTGGGCGAGGACCATGTGTACGTCCTCGATATGCTGCATGTTGTCGCTTCGCACCACGACGCCGTGTCGGGCTACCTTCGCGAGCTTCCCGCCATCGAATCCGCTGAGCCCGACGGTTACCGCGCCCTTCTTGTTCGCAAGCTCGATTGCATTGATGACGTTCGGCGAGTTCCCGCTGCCGCTGATACCGATCACCAGATCGCCCGGGTTGACCCACGTGTCGAGCTGGGGAGCGAAGATGTTCGCATAGTCCGTATCGTTGCCCCACGCGGTCATGATCGGGATATTGTCGCTCAGCGCCATGACCTTGAACCTCTTGTCAGTGAGCGCGCCGAGGCCCTTCTGGAGGTCGCATGCGAGGTGAGACGAGGTGGCGGCGCTTCCGCCGTTGCCCATGATGAAGACCTGCTTGCCCGACTCATACGCCTCGCGCACGAGGTCCACGACTCTTGCGATATCCTCTCTGGGCAGATCTGCCAGCAGCCCGGTAACCGCGTTCAGGTAGCTGTTTATTCTCTCCATGGCTATCTCCTTACGTTGAAAATGACCTTTGTGCCGTCCCTCTCCAGGTTGAACGGAAGCTCTTTCATGCCGAACTCGCTCAACTTGGCCCTTACGCTCTGTCGGCACTCCGGGCAGCAGTACAGCAGGAGGAAACCGCCACCGCCGGCGCCGGCGATCTTTCCACCGACCGCCCCGGCCTCGATGGCTGCTTCGTATATGGAGTCGATGTTGCCGTTGCTGATGCTGTCGGCGAGCTGCTTCTTGAGCAGCCAGCCCTCATGCATCGTACGGCCGACCGCGTCGATATCGCCGGCGCAGATTCCCTTGTGCAACTCGTATGCCTGAGCCCTCATCGACTCCAGGGTTCTGCGTCGGCTTTCTATGTTGCTCTTTTGCTGGGAGAGTATCTTGTCGGCCTTGCGGGTTACCCCCGTGAAGAAGAGCATCAGGCTCTCGCTGAGCCGCCTCTTCTTCTCGGGGTCGATAGCCACATAGGATACGTCCACGGCTCCGGAGGGCCGGAACTCGATGAGGCGCATATTGCCGAAAGCAGCTATGTACTGGTCCTGCTTGCCGATCGGCTTGCCGAGGACGTTGATCTCCACATCGCACGCCTCGTCCGCCAGGACTTCCGCCGGCTTGATCTCGCCCTGATAGGCGTACATCGCATTGAGGAGTCCGACGGTGACGCTGCTGGATGAGCCGAGGCCGGATCCCTCGGAGGGGATGTCGGCCATTGTGGATATCTCGACGCCGTGGGTGATCCCCGTCTTGCGGAGGCACTCGCGTACCAGCTCGTGCTCGATCTCGTCCACAGAGTCCACCATCTCGGTCGTGGAGTAGCCGACACGGATCTTGTCGTCGAAACGTTCCTTGATGACGACGTAGATGTACTTGTCGATCGCGGAGGAGACGACACACCCGCCGCCGTCCCTGTAGAACCCTTCGAAGTCGGTGCCTCCGCCTGCGAAGCTGATCCGCAGGGGGGTTTGCGTAATGATCATGTGTGCACCATGCAGAGCGAAGCGATCGGCAGTCAGTAGTCAATCATCAGTCCGCCCGTCATGCCAAACTTATCTCGGCATCCGCAGATCCTGAATCGAGCTCAGGATGACGCCGGCCAGACTGACAACTGATCACTGATGACCGATGACTTCACCTCTTCTCATACCACTTCCGTGTGAACGCCTGATACTCCGCCTGGTGGTCCTTGATCTTGCGCCACCAGGACTCATTCTCGACATACCACTTCACGGTCATCTCGAGCGCGCGATCGAAGTCGTACCGTGGAGCCCAGCCTAGGGCGCCGAGCTTGTCGCACGTGATCGAGTAGCGCCGGTCATGCCCGGGCCTGTCTTCCACGTACTTGATCAGCGACTCGGGCTTGCCCAGGATCGACAGGATCGCTTTGGTGATATAGAGGTTCGTCCGCTCGTTGCCGCCGCCGATGTTATATGGTTCCCCGGGCTCGCCCTTGTGAAGTGCGGCTTCTATGCCCTCGCAGTGATCGAGCACGAAGATCCAGTCCCGCACCTGCTGACCGTCGCCGTAGACCGGGAGCTGCTTGTCCTCTATCGCGTTCGTGATGAACAGGGGTATCAGCTTCTCCGGGTACTGGTACGGCCCGAAGTTGTTCGATCCCCTGGTAATAATGATCGGCATTCCGTAGGTAACAAAATAGGATCGCGCCAGCAATTCTCCCCCGGCTTTGCTCGATGAGTAGGGGCTGTTCGGGGTGAGCGCGTCCCCTTCCTTGAAGGAACCTTCCTCGATCGCACCGTAGACCTCATCGGTGGAGATGTGGACGAACCGCTCGATGCCGAACTTCTTCGCCGCCTCGAGGAGGACGAACACGCCGTAGACGTCGGTCAGCACGAAGTCGCCCGGATCCGCGATCGAGCGGTCCACGTGCGTCTCCGCCGCGAAGTTCACGACCGCATCGACGCCCTGCATCAAGCCGTCCACAGCCTCCCGGTCACGGATATCACCGTGGACGAACCTGAATCGCGGGTTGCCCGCCAGGTCCGCAAGGTTGTCCATATTCCCCGCGTAGGTCAGCGCATCGAGCACCACCACGTGGTAGTCAGGGTATTTCTCGAGCATGTAGCGGCAGAAGTTGCTGCCGATGAAGCCCGCACCGCCGGTAACGAGTATATTCCTCATAGTTGGGGGTCCTTATCCAGAGTGCAATCTACTTCAAGATACGAGTCGCCGAAGTAGGCGGTTCCGTGTCAGAGTACGGGAGCGTGGGAGTATGAGAGAGCAGATACTCCCATACCCTCACACCCTGCCCTTACTTCATCTTGATCGCCCAGTCGTAGGGGATCTCCGGCGAGTTGAATGGGAGGCGGTATTCGTCGGGATCAGACGGATTGTACGGCTGGGTAGGCAGGTTGAGCAGGATCGACGGCTCGACTCCGATAGTCTTGTACCCATGGTACACGCCGACCGGGATCCGCACGAGGGCCATGTTCTGCTCGCCCAGGAAGAACTCGTTCACCTCGCCCTTCGTGGGCGAGTCCTCACGGGCGTCGTAGAGCACGACCTTGGCCATGCCCTTCACCACCGCGAAAAAATCGTCCTGTTTCTTGTGGTAATGCCACGCCCGGATGACGCCCGGATAGTTCACCGATGCGTAGATCTGCCCGAACTCGATGAAGATCTCATCGTCTCTGCGAAGGATCTCCGTCAGGCAGCCGCGCTCATCGGCATGTCTCTGCAGTTGTTTGACTTTCACGCCCTCGATCATCGTCCTGGCTCCAAGTAAGGGATTGTTATGGGGAAGATCTCTCTTCCGGTGTGGCATCGCGCTGGCTGAACGATGCAGGTTGGAGGCGCAAGCGGTGTCTCCGCGATCGTCAGCCGCCCCTGACGTGTTCCCGCTCGGGGAGGAACATCAAACCTCCATCCCTCGCAAGTATACATAAGCGTTCTCCCGAAGTCAATAACGGCGGTAGCTCCGGCTCTCGCCTGCCTGATCGTCCACCCGGCATTGACAGCAGTCGTGCAAAGCGGTATAAGAGTCTGTGCCGCATCAGCGTGCGGCGGATGCGGAACGGACCGGCCGCGCACCCGGCCATCGTGGTCCGACCGCCGGAGGTAGAGCATGAACCAGTTGCCCAAGTCCCTGAGCCTGGCCGTCACCGGGTTGGCGTTCTGCTTGCTGATCATCGGCTGCGGCAAGGCCCACGTCAGACAGGCGATCATCAGAAACGACATCGACGCCGTCGAGCGGATACTCGAGGCGCACCCCGAACAGGTCAATCAACGGGACAGCGGGGGCAACACCCCGCTTCACGTGGCCGTTCAGGCGGGGGACGACCAGATCGTGAGAGTCCTACTGCAGAACGGCGCGGACATCGAAGCCAAGAACTCCCGAGGAGAGACCCCCATCGAAGTCGCTGCCTCGCTGGGGTCTGCCAGCATAATGCGGACGCTCCTGGGCAAGGGCGCCAAGATCAGCGACAAGGACGCGCTGCTCCGGCATTCGGCATGGGCGGGGCATATCGACGTCGTCCAGCTCCTGATCCAGAAGGGCGCCGACGTCAATGCCGGCGTCACGTCGAAGGATGGAGGCAGGAGCACGGCCCTGCATGCAGCGGTCACGGCGAACAGGCCGGACATGGTCGAGTTCCTGATCAGCAAGGGCGCCGATGTCAATATCGCCGACAGCGTCGGGCATACGCCGCTTCACATCGCAGCCGAATCGCTCTACACTCAGATTCCCAAGACCCTGATCGCTCACGGCGCCAGGATCAATGCCGTTTCCAAAGCGGGAGACACTCCTCTGCACCGAGCGGCGACCTTCGGACGCGTGAAAATGGTGGAGACGCTGGTGAGCAAGGGCGCCGATGTGAACGCCAGGCGTTCCGACGGCCAGACCCCGTTCGATACCGCGGCAATGGCGCGTGAGGCCGAGACGGCTCAGACTCTGCGCAAGCTCGGTGGCAAGCCGTCGGAGAAATGGGAGCTCTTCGATGCGGCGATGCTCTCCGACACCGCCGCGATAAACCGCATTCTCGCGGCAAGACCGGAGGCCGTCAACGTGATCGCCCGAGGGTACACTCCCGTCCACTTCGCCGTCAGTTACGGATGCGTGGACTCCGTGAAGGCGTTCCTCGCAAACAAGGTCGATGTCAACATACGGAGCAACGTCAAGGCGACCCCGCTGCACATCGCAGCTCGGAAGGGAAACAAGGACCTGATCCGCCTCTTGCTCGATCACGGCGCGGAGATCAATGCCCGAGACAAGGACGGCAAGACGCCGCTGTCGTATCTCTACAAGTTCTGCTCCCCGATCAGACCGCCCGGAGGAGGCCCGGTACCGCTGAAGCCGGAGTACGAGGTCGTCGAGAAATACCTAATCAGCCGCGGCGCGACGGAATAGCTTGCATCCCCCGGAGAACCGTGGTACAACATGGGCATACTGATTTGCGGAGGCCCATGTTGTTGCTCGAACTGCTCATCTTCATCCTGCTCGTAATCAGTCTGACCGTACCTCAGCCCGCTGAGGCAAAGACCCTGTACACCTACGACCTGACGTACACCCTGAAGCTCGATCGGGGCGACCCGAAGGAATGCCGCAAGATATGGGACGACGCGCACTTCGTCTCATCGCTCCAGGGAATAGTTAACCGCCGGGAGCCGCGCCTCTACCTCTACTTCGTCGGGAACGAAAACGGGAGCATCGACCGCTACTGGCTCGATAGGCTCCGGGCGGACGACGCATGGCTTTCGAAGTATGAGGTGCGGGAGATCGCCGACCTCGATGCGCTGGTCGAGCGCTTCCGACGCGACATCAAGGGCCTCGTGGTCTACGACGAGAACGTGCCGGCGACATCGAATGTCGCCTCCACCATCGCCGGCGTCGAGAGCCTGGCGTGCGTGAGGTTCGACCCGGCGCCGGGGTCTCTCTACCACCACCTCACGACCGACCTGAAGCTCCCCGTGAAGAAGTGGCTCGTCAACCGGGACGGCACGAGCATCTTCACCGGAAAGGGCACGATCCCCGGCACCAAGACGCCGTCTACCGGGAGCGCGAAGTGCGATGCCTACATCTGGGCGAAGGAGAACTACCTTGATACCGGCAAGTGCGATCCGACCAAGATGGGCTACTACATCGACGCCTACTGGCTCAAGCACCCCGAGGGCTACATCCCGAACCACACGCTCTCGAATCACGATTACTTCATCGCACACAAGGCGTTCTTCTGGGATCTCGCGCCGTGGGACGACGAGACGCCGGTCGATGATCCGAACCAACCACTCGGAGCCGACGTGACGACGCTCAAGGCGATCCTCCGCTCGGCCTACGACCGTGTGGGCGGGAAGAAGATGATCCACGTCGGCGGGTTCACTCCCTGGGACAAGAAGTACACCGACCACCAGGCTTCCGGCGGCAAGCACGGCGGCGTCCCGACTGAGTGGCGGGCGGTCGAGATCTGCTCGTGCTTCAACGCCTACATCGACGCCGACGCGCTCGGGATCGGGTGCATGGCGAACGCATCCGTCTACCAGCACCACCCGCTCGATGCGCGCTATCCGCAGAAGCTCCCGACGCTCGACGACCTGAAGGCAAAGGGCTACATCGATGCCGACGGTAAGGTCGCGCCGAAGTCCTACATGACCATCTACGTCGGCGATTACGACTCGGCCGCGTGGCTCTACCAAAAGCTCCCGCAGATGTGGGACGACCCGGCGCGCGGCATGATCCCGCTGGGATGGGCGTTCAACCCGAACCTCGCCGACCGGTTCGCTCCGGGGATGCACTACGCCCGGAAGCACAAGTCGGACCTCGACTTCTTCGTGTCGGGCGACACCGGCGCGGGATATGTGAATCCCGGCCACCTGCAGGAGCCTCGCCGGTTCTCCGAACTCCCGTCCGGCGTTCGGACTTGGGCGGAGCACTGCAAACCGTACTACGAGCAGTGGGATCTCTCGATCACCGGGTTTATCATCGACGGCTACGCGCCTCCGATGTCGGACGAGGTGCTCGATGCCTACGCCGAATTCTCACCGGATGGGATAGTCGCGCAGAAGATCGGCCGCTGGGGAGTGCGCAAGGGGATGCCATACCTGCGCATGGACTACGACCTGGTGCACAGCCCGGAGCAATCGGCGCAGGTCGTGCTGAGCCGGATCACGGACGACAAGCCGGGGTTCTACATCTTCCGCGACATCCTTTGGACGCCGACCGCCCAGAAGCAGCTCTTCGAGACGATCAAGGCCTCTCCAAAGGGAGCGGACATCGAGATCGTCGACCCGTACACGCTGATGCTTCTGATCAAGCAGAACGGCGCAGCGCGAGACTAGCGCTCAGCCAGGTCGGATTCTCGCGTTGCGTCATTCTGAGCGAAGCGAAGGATCCGGCCGCCGAGTACAACCCGGCGACAGCGTTGTAGGAGCGGCTTCCCAGCCGCGAATGCCCGCGCAACACCACGAATTCGGGGATCGGAATCGCCTCCTACAACGTTTACGAGATATGCTCTAGGTGATCAGAGCCGGGGGTCAACCGGCTCGCTCTCGAGGGCGAGGACGCCGAATACGCACTCGTGGACGCGGCGGAGCGGTTCCCTACGGATGAAGCGCTCGAGCGCCTCGATCCCCAGGGCGAACTCCCTGAGCGCCAGTGACCTCTTGGCCGCCAGTCCACGCGAGCGCAGGCGTTCGAGGTGCTCCGGAAGAGTGTACTCCGGGCCGTAGATGATGCGCAGATACTCGCGCCCCCGGCACTTGACCGCCGGCTGGGCGAGGTCGCGCCGTCCGCGGGCGATGAAGTCGAACGGCTTGACCACCATCCCCTCACCACCTTGACCGGTCAGTTCCTCCCACCACCGGATTCCCTCGTTGCAGCTTGCCTCATCGGTCACGTCGACGATCTTGTACGGGGTGGCAAGCAGCATCTCCTCGTCCTCGCGGCATATGCCGGCAAGTGTCTCCATGTGCCAGACGTGATCTCGGTCGACGTAGGCCTTCCCCTCGGCCGCCAGCAGATGGAACGGGGCGAGCTTCAGGTCGGCCAACGAGCTGACCGGCCAGCAGTAGCGGCGATAAGCATCGGCATACTTCAGGGCCGCATCCATGCGCGTCCGATATCGCTCCAGCAGAGGGGCGACGTCCGGCGTCCGCGCCCCGGCCTGTTCCAGGGATGAGATCGCCTCCGCCAGCGATACCCGCGACGCCGCGCCGACGGGAGCATACTGCTGGTGGATCAACTCCTGCGCCTTGGCGGACCACGGCATCAGTTCGCAGTCGAGACACGCCCAGTCAGTCGCGAAGCTCTCCCAGAAGCCGGATGCCGTCATCGCCGCCTGAATCCTCGCCAGAAACCCGGTCTCCATCTCCACATCGGAGAAGAAGCGCCTTCCCGTGCGGGTGTAGCAGATCCCGACACCCTCGCCGACGACACCGAACCGCTTGCGGGCGGCATCTTCGTCGCGGCAGATGACGACCACCGCCCGCGAGCCCATGTGTTTCTGCTCGCATACGACGCGCGAGATTTCCTGATGCCGGTAGTAGGCGAACGCCTCCGCCGGATGCTCCAGCATCCCCGGCTCGCTGCTCGTCTCGCACGGAGACATCGTCGGCGGAAGGTAGATCAGCCACTTCGGGTTGGCGGCAAATCGGCTCATGACCTCGAGCGCCGCGGTGGCGTTCTCCTCGCGGATAGTCACGTTGTGGTGCAGGCGGGTCGATATGATACGCTTGCCGAGCACGTCCTCCATGTCGAGGAGGTACGTCGTGCTGTTGCTGAGCCGAGAGCCCGGGCGCCTGATCCTCTTCCTGCAGGAACGGCCGCGCGGGCTCCGCGTAGGTATGCCGAGCGCTTACTGAGACGATTTCCTTCTCGGGGTAGCGGAGTGCCGTCAGTCTCCCGCCGAATACGCAGCCCGTATCGATGTTGATCGTCCGGTTGAGCCATTCCGGCTCGGGCACCGGCGTGTGGCCGTAGACGACCATCGCCTTGCCCCGATACTCGGCGGCCCAGTTGTACCTCACCGGCAGCCCGAACTCATCGGTCTCACCGGTAGTCTCGCCGTAGAGCGCGAAGTCCCTCACCCGCCCGGAGCCGCGTCCCTGCATCTCCTCGCGCATACCAGCATGGGCGACGACCAGTTTGCCGTCGTCGAGGACGTAGTGGCTCACCAGGCCGTCGAGGAACTCGCAGACCGTCTCCCGGAACTCAGCGGACTCACCGTCGAGCTGGGCGATGGAGTCTCCCAGGCCGTGCGTGACCTGGACGTCGCGCCCCTTGAGCTTGCGCATCAGCTTCATGTCGTGGTTGCCCGGCGCGCAGAAGGCGTTTCCGGACTCGACCATGCCCATGATGAGCCGCAGGACATCGGGGATCTTCGGCCCGCGGTCGACGATGTCGCCGAGGAAGACGGCCTTGCGTCCCTCGGGATGGCCTCCGCCGACCTCGTAGCCGAGAGTCGTCAGCAGCTCGACCAGTTCGTCGTAGCAGCCGTGGACGTCACCGATGATATCGAACGGCCCGTGCTCGTGCCTCTTGTTGTTGTGGAGCGGGTCGCGGACGATCTCCGCCGCATCGACCTCCTCCGGCGTACTGAGGACGTGGATATGCCGGAAGCCCTCGCGCGCCAGGCCGCGGATCGAGCGCCGAAGCTGCCGGCTCTGCTGCCGAATGACGTGCGGGCCGAAATCCCGGTCCGGGCGCTCCCGATTACGTTCCTGGCAGAGCTTCTCCGGCAGGTCGAGCACGATGGCGACGGGCAGACAGTGGAAGCTCCGCGCCAACTCGACGAGCGGCTTCCGAGCCTCGGTCTGGACGTTCGTCGCGTCGATGACGGTCAGCTTCCCGG
This sequence comes from uncultured bacterium, assembly GCA_964466715.1. Lineage (GTDB taxonomy): Bacteria > Armatimonadota > UBA5829 > DTJY01 > DTJY01 > CAYXOC01. Next base: position 54,404 of record CAYXOC010000011.1, on the reverse strand, counting down.
CCGCAAGCCGCTTGGCCGCGATGAAGTGCAGTATCTCGAAGGCATCCTTCGTGGCCGCCTGGTCGTTCTCGTCGTCGGACACAAGCGCCCGGCAGAAGTCGGATGATAGCACCTCAGTCGGCAAGAAGTGTTTCCGTGCAAAGCTCGACTTTCCGCTGCCGGATGCGCCGATCAGCACTACGAGCGAGAGTTCGGGGATCTTCAGTCTCATCGCTCCGAACCCTTCTCGAACACGGCCATCTGCGCCGGTGAGCCGATTTCAGGGTCCTCCGGTCCGACCGGGAGGTACCGAACCGCGTAGCCGAACCGCTCGGCGATGCCGTTCGCCCACGAGCGGAACTCCTCGCGGGTCCACTCGAAACGGTGATCCTTGTGCCGAAACCTGCCCGCGGGAAGCGTTTCGAACTTGACGTTGTACTCGACATTCGGCGTCGTGAGCACCACCGTGCCCGGCCTGGCGAACTCGAAGAGCACGCGCTCGAATGCTGCGAGGCGAGCCGCGTCGAGATGCTCGATGACTTCTACAACCGCGGCCGCATCGTAGCCGGCCAGCCGTTGGTCTCGATACACCAGCGACCCGTGGATCAGCCGAATGCGGTCCATCTGCCTCTGCGGCATTCGGTCGAACTTCATCCGTGATGATGCCGTCTCGAGCGCACGATGGGAGACGTCCATGCCGACGATCTCCTCGAACTGCTGATCCTTGATCAGCTCCTGGATGAGCTTGCCCTCCCCACAGCCGAGATCGAGCACCCGCTTTGCTCCGCAGCCCTTCAGGACTGAGACGACCGCGCCGAGCCGCTGCTCGTTGAGGCTCATCCCCGATTCGATGGCCTCTTCCTGCTGAGAGTGAGCGGTCTCGGCCTCGTCGGGATCGGCCTGGTCCTCGTCGAGAAGTTGGGACATGGCCGCTCGTGTGAGCCTGCGCTGATGTCTGAGATAGCGATTCACGATCAACTCTCTCTCCGGATGCTCGGAGAGCCACTCGCCGCCGAACCGGAGGAGCTTCTCGACCTCCTCATCGCCGACCCAGTAATGCTTGTCGTCATCGAGCACCGGGATGAGCACGTAGAGGTGCGTCAGGAGTTCAGACAGGCGGCATGTGGCCTCCAGGGTGAGGGTGAAATACCTGCTTCCGCCCCAGTCGGGGAACCTCTCGTCGAGCGGATAGCCCTGCAGGGCCACCGTGTATCCGAGCGGCTCGAACAGCCTGCGCAGGAGGTCCTCTCCTCCCTTGCACGGCACTACGTCGAGCTTCACCGAGAGCGGGATCGCCGTGTCCGCAAGCTCCTGGTGGTCCTTCGACCTGCCCGAGAGCGCGGTGCCGAACACCTTGGAGATCGCCACGCTCAGGAACGAGGAGGCCACGTACGGCCGATCGTTCACGTACTGCTCCAGAGCATGTCCCTCGCCGGACGGTCCGCGGCGGTCGCGCACGAGGCCGACGGGATCGACATCGAGCAGCATAGCGGCCGTGCACCGCTCATCGTTCGCTTCCGGGTAGAAAACGTGCGCCTGGCCGAAGGTGAGTTCGAAAGACTGCACACGCGATGGATTCTTGTGCAGCAGGTAACCGAGGTCGGTCGCAGGCGAAAGGGTTGTCGATATGGTAAGGAGCATGGCGCCTCTGCTGCCAGTTGTTGGTTGGCGGGTATCAGGTATACCTATTCCTGCTCGGACGATCGGCTTCCTCCGCCGATGAACTTGCGGACGACTCGTATCCACGCGTCGCCTTCGGGGCCGAACTCCTCTTTGACGCGGTAGTCGGACTTGCGGATGATCTCGGCGAGCTCGGCGTCGAGATCGGAGAGCTGCGAGCGGACCGCGTCGAGGAGCATCGAACGGTGACGCCCGGGAAGCCGCTTCAGAAGCTTCACGGTGTGCGGCAGACAGACCCCGCCCCCCAGAACGCGCTTCTGCATCTCGGCGTCCTCGAAGTTGTCGGCGATCACGGAGAGGTAGACCCCCTCGAACTCCGCTTCTTCGAGGCACGCGGGGCATTCGGCCTTCTTCTTCGGGACGGGCCACTTCGAGCTCAGATCGCCCACCACCAACCGGATCAGATCGCTGTAGATGATCGCTACGGGGAGCGGGCTGCCGAGATCGAGCATCAGCCGCGCGTGCTCCGGGCAGAACCCCCGGGAGTCGCGCAGTTTGAACCGCGTCTTCGGATCGCTCACCCGCTCGTACAGGAACCACTCCATCCACTTGCGCGCGCTCTTGTCCACCAGCGCGCATACCGGACAGCCGCCCGCGTCGAACGCCTCGATCGTGTTGTAGTATGCCGTATCCTTGCCTGCCATGCTCGCGTCCCCCAGCAACTATACGTGGTGCGAGAGCCGGTGTCAACCGATAATGAGACTGCGAGAGACCCCTCGATTCGGGCTCCCGGCGGCAGGCCTCCAACGCCTTGCCGGCACGCCCCGGCAGCATCCGGTCTGTGTTGACCGTGGGTGGTGCCTATGTTATACTTTTCACGGCTGGAAATCTGCCGAATTCGGCAGTGCGAGCAGGAGTTTCATGGGAGCCGTCTTTAGCTGGTTGTCGCAACTCGCCGATGTGAACTACGTAGATCTGCTGACGACTGTCGCAGACATACTCGTCGTCGCCTTCGTGACCTACAAGCTCATGATGCTCGTCAAGGGAACGAGGGCCTGGCAGATCCTCTGGGGACTCGGCATCTTCTTCCTGTTCGTCATCATCAGCAAGTGGCTGAACCTCCGCGCCCTGAACTGGCTGCTCCAGGTCTTCCTCCCGTTGGGCCCGGTCGCTCTCGTAATCCTCTTCTATCCCGAGTTGAGGCATGCGCTTGAGGAGGTCGGACGCCTGAAGTTCCTGGGCGAAGGCTTCGTCATGCTCGGCCGCGAAGACATCAGCAACCTGGTCGACGAACTGACCAAGGTCGCCGGGGACGCATCGAAGGCCAAGACCGGCGTGCTGATCGTCGTCGAGCGCGAGGTCGGACTGGACACCATCCTGACCACGGGGAAGGCCATCGACGCCGAGGTGTCGGCGGAACTGCTCAGGACCATATTCCACCCCGGGAGCCCGCTCCATGACGGCGCGGTCGTCATCCGGGGCAACCGCATCGTGGCCGCGAGCTGCATTCTCCCGCTGAGCGACAGCCCGCGGATCGGCACGATGATCCATACGAGGCACAAGGCCGCGGTCGGCGTCACCGAACAGAGCGACGCGGTGGTGCTGGTCGTGTCAGAGGAGACCGGGACGATCTCCCTGTCGATGGAGGGACGCCTGCTCAGAGGGCTCACTCCGGAACAGGTCAGGACGAAGCTGCTCTACCTCTTCCAGGCGGGCGCCGATCGTGATGCGCGGTCGGTCCTGCGCCACAAGGTATCCACGGCGCTGTCGAGGGTCTGGACCGGAAGCGACGCTCCCGGCCAGAGAACGAAATGAGACATAACATCGGCTACAAACTGCTGTCGCTGCTGATAGCCATCATGGTCTGGGCTTACGTGGACCAGTACACCGATCAGGGCCGCCACACTCTGCGCGTGACTCGCGACCTGATGCTTCCGATCACCATGCGCAACCTGGGCAGCGGCCTGGTGATCACCTCCAGGCCCAAGATCGTCAAGGTCACGCTCGAAGGCCCGAAGGAGTACGTGGACACCATCACCGCCGAACCGGACTCCGTGACCGCGAACGTCTTCCTCAACAGGCGAGGCGAGGGCCACCATCGGCTTCCGGTCATCGCCAAGCTCCCCGAGGGCTACACGGGACTCGTCTCGACAACCCCCTATCCGGCCCAGGTGGTCGTGAGCATCGAGAAGATGGCGCAGAAGTGGTTCAGGGTCGAGACGGACTTCACGGCGCCCTCGCCGGTAGGGTTCAGGTTCAGCGCCCCGGAGATCGCCCCAGGGAAGGTCATAGTCAAGGGCCAGGCCGCTCAGTTGAAGAAGGTCAGGCGCGTCGTAGTGACGGTGGATCCCTCCGCCTACGAGTCCGACTCGATCAACGCGGTACTGCCGATCAAGGCGGTCGATGCCGCGGGCGAGCAGGTCGCGGGGGTCGAGCTGAGCGTCGAGCGCGTGAGGGTGCGTCTCGAGCTCGAACGAGCGCCGGTGAGCAAGGTGGTATTCGTCACGCCGAACATCACCGGACGCCCTCCGTTCCCTCACAAGGTCCTCGGCGTCGAGGTCAGCCCGCAGTCCGTGACGCTGAACGGCAGGCCGGAGCGGCTGATGGAGATCAGCACGGTTTCCACGGTGCCGCTCGCACTCCATTCGCACACGAAGACGTTTTCGCAGCGCGTTCGGCTGATCGCGCCGTCGGGCACATCACTCGCGAGCGGCGGCTCGGCGACCATAACCGTCACAATCGGCGCCGCCGAGGCGGAGCCTGACGAGAGTCCCTAGACTCGGCATGGCGCAAACACCGTAGCCTGGCCCCTGGTGGGCGTCGTGTCCAGCAGGCATGGCGGGCATGAGGCCCTGGGCTATAGGGTCCGGCACTCCCTTACACTCGGAGCAACCCTTTGCAGAAGCTATTCGGCACAGACGGCGTACGAGGCGTGGCAAACACCGAACTGAGCGCGAATCTCGCGCTCCGGCTCGGTGCGGCGTCGGCCTACGTCCTGCGCGGCAAGCATGAGGGCGCGCGGATCCTCGTCGGGCGAGACCCGCGGATCTCCGGCGACGTGCTGGAGAGCGCGCTCGCGGCGGGAGTCTGCTCGCTCGGAGTCGATATCTACCTCGTCGGCGTCGTTCCCACGCCCGGCGTCGCATACCTTGCCAAGCACTTCGGCGCGGACGCGGGGATCGTCATCTCCGCCTCCCACAACCCGATGCGCGACAACGGCATCAAGTTCTTCGGCCCAGACGGCCACAAGCTCTCAGACGACATCGAGGCCGAGATCGAGGCGCAGGTCGGCCGGTTCGACGAACTGCCGTTCCCCGAGGGACCGGGAGTCGGACGGATGTACCGGGCCAGGCACCTCGTGGACCGCTATGTGAACCACCTCAAGCAGACCTTCCCCCACCGGCTCGACGGCATAAGCATCGCGCTCGACTGTGCGAACGGCGCCGCATCGGATATCGCCCCGCAGCTCTTCGCCGACCTCGGCGCGGCGGTGGCGGTCATCAACGCCCAGCCCGACGGGATCAATATCAACCGCGATTCGGGCGCGCTCCACACCAACCGAATCCGCAGGCTGGTCGCCGGGACCGACGCCTCGATCGGCTTCTCGTTCGACGGCGACGCCGACCGCGCGATCCTCTCCGACGAGCACGGCAACCTGGTCGACGGCGACCACGTGATGGCCGTCTGCGGCCTCCATCTGGCCCGGAAGGGGCATCTGCCCGGGAACGTGGTCGTCGGCACGGTGATGAGCAACATCGGCCTCGAACTGGCGCTCAAGCAGGAGGGCATCGAGCTCGCACGCGCGGCGGTCGGCGACCGGTATGTCTCGGAGGAGATGAGGCGTCGGGGCGCGATGCTCGGCGGCGAGAAGTCGGGGCACATCATCTTCGGCGAGCACACCACCACCGGCGACGGGATGATCACCGCGCTCCAGGTGCTGAACGTCATGATCGAGACCGGCAAGCCGCTCTCGGAGCTTGCGGATGTCATGGAGGAGTACCCGCAGCTCCTCGAGAACGTGCCGGTCCGCGACCGGACCGGCTGGGAGACGAACCCCGATATCCGCGAGGCGATCCGCAGGGGCGAGGAGCGGCTCGCGGGGCACGGACGCGTACTCGTGCGGGCGTCCGGCACCGAGAAGCTGATCCGCGTGATGGCCGAGGGCCCGGACATGGACGAACTCCGCTCGGTGGCGCATGACATCTGCGAGGTAGTGCGCGGGGCGTTGGGATAGGCTTTTTGCCGCCGATGAACACCGATCGACGCCCATGATCAGGTGTTGAGTGTTGGGGAATGCGCGCCCTCGCCGGGTACGTCGCGGGTCGCATCGCCCGACGGTGGTCCCCGCTATGGGGGTTCCTCGTGGCCATACCTCTGGCGTTGTACTGGGCGCACACCATCTTTGACGTGGAGATCCCCGATTTCGAGTACCTGTGGATCATTGCGACCGGAGTGGCAGGAGGGACGGCTGCGGCATTCCGGTCGCCTAAGGCACGTCTCATCCTGGGCAGGTCGATGGCACTGGTTATCGCTGTCTACGCCATCTGGTGCATCCCTCCGATAGTCGCAGCCGCCAGGAACTACCGCAACTTTGAGAGAACTGTCTTTCCCCAGATCGTCCGTGAGGTGGATGGGAGAGTGATCGGTCTCCAGTGAAGACCGATCGTTCTCGTAACCCCCGCTCGCCTCATCTACAGCGACAGCGACACTGGCTGGGTGTGGTTCTCCGGCAAGGTCGGCAAGGCCAGGATCAGCGGCTGGCTCGACAAGAGCGACAAGTGGATACAGGGATTCTCCGTCCGCTTCGATCCTGATCTCCACAAGCTCCTGAAGATCGACGACCTGGAGTCCGCCCGAGCCTACGCGCGCTCGATCGGCGTAAGAGAAAACGTAATTCGTCTTATGGGTCGGCAATACGCACAGCAGGTGCCGTATGTTGACGCCTACGGCTCAGCATTGATGCTGGGCACTTCCCTTACACTGCCGTTTTCCGAATATCTCGCCGACGCGTTCATCAGCGTGTACAGAGATGGGAAGGTTGAGATCACCGTCGGGGTGGAATGCTACTAGTCGCCACCCCGGACGTCATCGGAGATGCCGGATGGCCCCGGGTGCGGGATTCCAAATCCGCACCAACACCTCTGTTCTGACTCCTGACTTCTGACTCCTACCGCTCTTTCCATCCAACCGATCCTCTGGTAAACTAGGCGGAGGGGCTTGAACCGAGTCCCGAATGGGAACGATTTTGTATGCCTGCGACGATACTTCGGCAGCGTCACTCCGTTCTGCTACCGAAGTATCGAGCATCCTGTATCCGGAGGATTCTCATGGACACGCGCACATCCGCTCAGCTCTTCGAGGAAGCACAGCATTACATACCCGGCGGCGTGAACAGCCCCGTCCGGGCGTTCAAGGCCGTCGGCGGCGGACCGGTGTTCATCCACCGGGGCAAGGGCGCCTACATTTGGGACGCCGATGACAACCGCTACATCGATTACGTCGGCTCATGGGGCCCGCTGATCCTCGGACATGCTCACCCGCTCGTCGTCGATGCCGTCTGGAAGGCTGCCGAGCGAGGGACGACGTTCGGCGCGACCACCGAGGGCGAGATCGAGCTGGCGAAGATGATCATCAAGGCCGTGCCGTCGGTCGAGATGGTGCGCCTCGTCAGCTCCGGGACCGAGGCCGTGATGAGCGCCATCCGTCTCGCCCGCGGGTTCACCGGCCGCGACAAGATCGTTAAGATGGAGGGCGGATATCACGGCCACGGGGATGCGCTCCTCGCCAGGGCCGGATCGGGGCTCGCCACGTTCGGGATGCCGGACAGCGCCGGCGTGCCGAAGTCGGCGACCTCCGACACGATCGTGCTTCCGTACAACGACATCGATGCCGTCCGCATGCTCTTCGACACCATGGGCCGGGAGATCGCCTGCCTCATCGTCGAGCCGGTCGCGGGCAACATGGGCGTCGTGATCCCGAAGCCGGGCTACCTGGAGGGCCTCCGCGAGCTGACGCACAAGTGGGGCGTCGTGCTGATCTTCGACGAGGTGATCACCGGCTTCCGGCTCGCGTACGGCGGCGCGCAGGAGCTATACGGCGTGATCCCCGACATGACGACGCTCGGCAAGATCATCGGCGGCGGGATGCCGATGGGCGCGTACGGCGGGAAGGCCGAGATCATGCAGAAGGTCGCGCCGCTCGGGCCGGTCTACCAGGCCGGGACGCTCTCCGGCAACCCGGTCGCTGTGGCGGCGGGAATCCGGACGCTCGGCATCCTCCGCGACGAGGACCCATACTCCATGCTGGAGGCGAACACCCGCCGCCTGGCGGATGCGCTCGCGGAATCGGCCGAGCGGTGCGGAGTGGACTTGGAGATCAACCAGATCGGCTCGATGATGACCGCGTTCTTCACCGACTCCGCGGTGGATGACTACGCCACTGCGAAGACGGCCGACACGCAGAGGTACGCGGCGTTCTTCCGCGGGATGCTAGAGCAGGGAGTCTACCTCGCGCCGAGCCAGTTCGAGGCGGCGTTCGTCTCGACGGCGCACACCGATGACGACATCGAGCGCACGATCGACGCATCGGAGAAGGCTCTATCCCTGGAGCCGTAGGCGTGTACTTGGTGCCCCGATGTCAGGCGCTGTCAGTCACTAGTGCCGAGGCACGGAGTTCCCGAGAGCCAACCTTTGTCCTTGAGCACATTCAGGGCGACGCGGATCTGCCGCTCGCTGAACATCTTCTTCCGCTTGCCCCAGGCGTAGACGCCCTTGATGGTTTCCTCGGGGGTGCGCGCACCCTCATGGACGGCTACCCAGTGAACCGTCGCCAGCAGTTCCATCCCAAAAGGAGTTTCAAAGCCTTCGATCAACTCTCCAACTCTGGCAACACGCTCCCGGACTTCCGGCTTCTCCTCCAGAGCCTTAATCGCAGCTTGGGCAGCATCCAAGTCAAGGTCGATGCTCTTCGTCGGCTTGTCCTCGCCGTCGCCATACCCCGATATGAAGTGACCATCTATCGCGATTAGCGCGTGTCGCAGCTTTTCCGCATAAGGACCGTAGTAACCACGCCGGAACTGCAGCTTCAGTTCCTGCCCGGCCTCCTGGGCGAAATACATAAGCTTATGTATCTCCAGCAGGGAGATCGATACGTCCATGAGCGCGGCCTGGTAGCGGTACATGAGTGAGAGCAGGATCGCGCGGGCAGACGTCATGGCCGGCAACTTGGAGTCCTTGACCATCTCCCCGGTCCCCGGAGCGCCGCTCGGCTGGTAGAGAAGCACGTGGACGTCCGGAACCTGCTCAAATGCCTGCTCGATCAGCGGCCTAACGTCCGACCATCTGAGGCCGCCCAGTCCGCAGCCAAGGGGCGGGACCGCCACTGTCCGGATTCCGAGTCGCTTCACTTCCTCCACCAGCGCACGAAGCCCGAACTCGATGTACTCCAGCTTGGACTTGCCTTTCCAGTGAGTCTTGGTGGGGAAGTTGATGACGTAATAAGGCCTGGTCAGAGTCTTCGTCTTGTGAGTGAGAACCATGCCTGGGCGTAGCTCGCCGCGCTTGCAGGCTTCCTGGTAGACGCGGAAGTTCTCTGGAAACGCCCTGCGGAACTGCAGGGCTATCCCCCGCCCCATGACGCCGACGCAGTTCACGGTGTTTACCACCGCGTCCGCGTCGGCATGCAGAATGTCTCCCTTTACGATATCCAGCACGAGTGTCCCCCTCGGATCAATCGCTGTTGCCTATCAATAATACCAATCGCGGCGGATGCTGACAACCGGCTTGTATGCGGAGCCGGCCAACTGCTTCTCAACCGTACCCCGAACCGAGGCGTTGATCACACCGATCTCCTCAACAAGTCGGAACGGCAGGCACTCGTAGATCAGGAACTCAGCCTGCTTACCCTCCTTAACCAGCGGCTCACGCCAGTCGGTGGCTTGGACGGCCCGCCAGTTGATCTGATCGAGATCGTCGAGGCTGTCGTAGCACTCCACATAGTACGTACCGGCGTTCGCCTTCGTGAATGCCCAGCGCACCTGGTGTTCCTCCGCCCACTCTATGACCTGGTGCAGGTCAGCCTTCAGATGGATGATCGGCGGCTGTCCACCTCTGTATTCGAGGTTCGGGTGATTCCCCCTGTATAGCAGGTAGAGCATGACCGACCGCGGACAGAAGTAGAACGGCACGTACTCACCGATCTTCGTTCCGGGGTGGCAGGACACCTCTATCTCATTCAGACGACGCGCTTTGATCTGGCTCATTCCTACGAGGGTGTTTGTGGGTGCCATCTCGGCCACCTTCCGGTGTGACCAGAGGCTTCCCGCCTTCAGGATGGGGCCCAGGTTATTCACGTGCGTGATATGGTGGTTCACATCGGGCGCCGGTTCGAGGCGGACGGCCGCGTCGTTGGGAATGGCCCTACACGGACATCCTTCGCTGGCGCAGGAGGCTATTCCTTCAGGCGGAGTGTCGTGCTATAATCGTCATGCCATGAGCCAACCAACGATGACCGCGGGCGAACGGATGCGAGCGACCTACGAATTCCGGCCGGTGGACCACCTCTACCGCGCGGAGTTCTCGATCTGGCCGGAGGCCATCGAGCGCTGGAAGGGCGAGGGCCTCCCGGACGACTGGCAGGAGTCCAACCTCTTCATGTACGATCCCCCGGCGATCTTTGGCACCGGCGTGAACCTGGGATGGTGCGAGCCGCCGTTCCTCCCGCCGTTCGAGGCCAAGGTGCTGGAGGTCCACGGCGACCACGAGATCATCCAGGATGTCGCCGGGCGCTGGCTGAAGGTCTTCACCGGCCGGCGGCATGGGTTCATGCCCGACTACCTCCGGCACGCCGTCAGCAATATGGCCGACTGGGAAGCCGTCGCGCCGAGGCTCGATCCCTCCGTCGAGGCGCGCTGGGAGGGCCTGGCGGAGCGGGTCCGGGAGCAGCGGCGGTTGACCGACGAAGCCGGCGGGATCATGAACCAGCGGCTCATCGGCGGATACATGTACCTGCGCTCGATCATCGGCCCGGAGGACCTGCTGTACGCCTTCTACGACATGCCGGAGGTCGTTCACGCGGCGATGCAGGGCTGGCTCGACCTCATGGACGCGGCAATCGCCCGGGTCCAGGCGGTGGCGGAGATCGACGAGATCTTCATGGCGGAGGACATCTGCTACAACCACGGACTGCTGATCTCGCCGGACACCTTCCGCGAGTTCCTCTTGCCCTACTACCAGCAGCTCATCGGCAACGCGCGCGCCCGGCAGAAGAGCCCGATCCGGCTTCACGTCGACACCGACGGCGATTGCCGACCCGCGATCCCCCTCTACCTGGAGCTTGGCATGACGCGGATGTCGCCTTTCGAGGTCGCGAGCGGATGCGACGTGGTGGAGATCGGCAGGCAGTACCCGGACCTGATGATGTCCGGCGGGATCGACAAGCGCGTGCTCGCCGCCGGGAAGGATGCGATCGACGCGCACCTCGCGCACATCATGCCGTTCATGGTCGAGCGTGGGGGGTACTATCCCACCTGCGACCACGGCGTCCCGGTCGAGGTCAGCTTCGAGGATTACCTTTACTACCGCCGCCGGGTGTGTGAGATGGACCACAGGTAGGGAGTCGGGGTTGGGGATTCGGGGCTCGATGCTTCGGAAGCAGAGCGTAGCGGCGCTGCCGAAGCCCCTCGGATATGCCTCGTAGGGAACGCCCGCCGTCGCGTTCCGCTTGGTGGACACCTACGACCGACGGAACGAGACAGCGCCCGTTCCCTGCGTGAATGCATCCGGGTGGTGCGTCGGGATAACGATATGGAGGATGGAATGCTAGTCAGAACAATGATTCTTGTGGGACTCGTCGGATTGATCGTCGGATGCCCGGCGTCCGCCGCGAAGTGGAAGATCGGCACGCCGATCGTCACGTACTGGGCGGGACCCGGCGGCTTCATGACCGTGGACGACCGGACCGTCTCCCAGCTCAGCGCCGGCGGCTGGAATCTCGGCTGGGCCGAGACGCCGGAAGACCTCGACACCTACCGACGCTACGGCCTGCGCGCCATGTACGTGGTCCGCACGCCCAACGTAGACGACCCCGAGCAGGCGAAAGCGCTCGATGCCTTGATCGCTAAGGTCAAGGATCATCCCGCCCTCTACGCCTACTACCTCGTCGATGAGCCCGGCGCGGGTGCGTTCCCCGGCCTAGCAAAGCTGGTCTCGTTCATCCGGCAGCGCGATCCCGCACACCTGCCGTTCATCAACCTGTATCCTACCTATGCGAACGCGGCCCAGCTCGGCGTGAGCGACGATGCCGCCGAGCGCGCCAAGGTCGGCTACCCCACCAACTTCGCCGGGATCGGGACCGACAACGGCACCGTGCTCCGATACCGCGAGCACCTCCGCCAGTTCGTCGAGATGATCAAGCCCGACCTGATCAGCTACGACCACTACCACTTCCTGAAGAACTCCGACGGCACGCAGTACTTCCTGAACATCGCGCTCATCCGCCAAGCCGCGCTGGAGGCCGGTGTGCCGTTCCTGAACATCATCCAGACCTGCGACTCCCCGGCCGAGGGATGGCGCGGCCCCGGCGAGCACGAACTGCGTTGGCTGACGTACACATCTCTCGCCTACGGCGCGCAGGGGATCGCCCACTTCCGCTACGACATCGGCCTCTGGAAGGACCCGAAGGACCCTGTGACGCCCCTGCCGCTCTACTGGGCGCTGTCGAAGATCAACCGCGAGTTTGTGGCGATCGCGTCGGAGCTTCAGCCGCTGAAGTCGCTGGGAGTATATCACTGCGGGACACTGCCGATCGGAGGAGAGGCGCTGCCGGAGGGGAGCCCCTTCGTGCCGTCGCCGAAGTCGCAGGAGGTGCTGCTCGGGTATTTCGGCAAGTCCGCACGTCAGCCGACTCACGTGGTGGTCGTGAACCTGGACTACCGGAACGCCGTCACCACGACGCTCGTCGGCCCCGGTCCGATGGAAGTCTTCCACACGCCCACGAAGTCCTGGACCGGCGGATCGAGCGGCAAGCGGCTCAGCCTCGACCTCCCGCCCGGCGGCGGAGTCCTGGTGCGCGTGAAGCGGTAGAGCCCGGGGCCCCCTCCTACTTTCCGATGCAGAAGTCGGAGAAGATGCGGTCGATGACGTCTTCGGTCGCGGTCTCGCCGGTGATCCGGCCGAGCGCGTCGACCGCCGCGCGGAGGTCGATGCTGATGAAGTCGAGCGGCAGCCCGGATTCCACGGTCCGGAGGCAGTGCTGGAGCGAGAGCCGGGATTCCTCGAGCGCGCGGCTGTGGCGGACGTTGCTCACCACCGCTCCCTCCGCGCACGCGACCCCGCCGGCCATCACCGTCTCCACGATCAGGTCCTCCAGTTCCGTGATCCCCTCGTTCGAGGGCGCGGCGGTCCCGATCACGGGCGGGTTGCCCGACACGTTCTTCTCGACCCACCGGCGGATCTTGTCGAGCAGGTCGCCCGCGTCGTCCTCGCGCAGGAGGTCGGTCTTGTTCACCACCACGATCAGCTTGCGGCCCTGAAGCTCCATCAGCAGTTCCTTGCCCGCCTTCGAGAGCCCCTTCGACGCGTCGAGCATCGCGAGTATGAGGTCCGCCTGCTCGACCATGCGCCGGGTGCGGTCGATGCCCGCTCGCTCGACGACGTTGGCCGTCGTCCGCACGCCCGCGGTATCGATCGTTCGCACCGGGATCCCGCGGATGTTGATCGTCTCCTCGATGAGATCGCGCGTTGTACCCGGGATCGGGGTGACGATCGCGCGGCTTTCCCGGACGAGCGCGTTCAGGAGGCTCGATTTGCCGACGTTCGGCCTGCCGACGATGACGGCCTGGATGCCATCGCGGTATACCTTGCCGCAGCTCGCGGTATCGAGCAGCCCGGAGACGTGGCTGATGGCGTCGTGGAGCGAGGCGGCGATCGCCTCCAGGGAGATGTCCTCGACGTCCTCGGGGAAGTCGATGGCGGCTTCGATGCGCGCCATGATGCCGAGCAGTTCTTCCCGCAGCCCTCGGATCTGCGACGAGAGCGCGCCCTCCATCTGGCGTCTGGCCACCCGAAGCGATTCGTCGGTGCGCGCCCGGATGACGTCGAGCACCGCCTCGGCCTGGGCGAGATCGAGCCGGCCGTTCAGGAACGCGCGCTTGGTGAACTCGCCGGGCTCCGCGAGCCGCGCCCCGGCACGGAGCGTGGCCTCGAGGACCTTGCGAGTGGGAATCATGCCGCCGTGGCAGCTTATCTCGACGGAGTCCTCGCCGGTGTAGCTCCTCGGGGCACGGAAGATGGTCAGCACGCCGTCATCGACCCGCTCTCGGGACTCGGGATCGACGATCGCGCCGTAGTGGGCGGTGTGGGTGGGATACGCATCGAGCGGCATACCGGAGGCGGTCTGGAACACGCGGGCAGCCACGTCGAGCGCACGGCGTCCGCTCACTCGTATGACCGATATTCCGCCCTCACCGATCGGTGTGGCTATGGCTGAAATCGTCTCCTCGATGAACATGGGGGTGGGAACGGAGCGTTGGAGTGACGGGTACCCCGCCACTCCAACGCTCCATTGCTGCGATCCTATTTCTTCGGCGAGATCACCACGTAGCGCTCCGGCTCTTCGCCTTCGCTGTACGTGTAGACTTCGGGGTCATCGGCCAGCGCGGTATGGATGATCCGGCGCTCGTTCGCGGGAAGCGGCTCGAGCACGGCCTCCTCGCCGGATTCCTTGACCTTGGACGCAAGGTAGACGGCCTGGTTCCGTAGGGCCTCTTCACGTCGGGACCGGTATCCCTCGACATCGACTACGACGCGCACCTTCTGGGGGAGCTGCTTGTTCGTGATGACGCCCACCAGGTATTGGATCGCGTCAACCGTCTGCCCGTGCTTGCCGATCATCGTGGCCGGATCGCCGGTTTGCACTTCGAGCACGACCTGTCCGTCGGCGGCGCTCTTCACGCCGACCTTGGCATCCGCCTCGATGCTGCTCACTATCCGCTGCAGGACCTTCAGGCTGATCTGTGCGGCCGGCTGCACGACATCCTCGGTCGGAGGGGCCGCAACCTCCGCCGGAGCCTGGGGATGTGCAGCCTCAGGCTCAGGTGCGGGCGCAGGTTTCTCCTGCGCGGGAGCGGGCTTCGGGCGCGCCTCACGCGGCTCCCGGGCGGGCTTCGGTCTCGGAAGCCTCTCACCGGTTGGAGGCGCGGGAGCCTGCTCCACCGCCGTCGGTCTCTGCTTCAAAGTCACTTTCACTCTTGCCGGAGCCTGTCCGAGTCCCAGGAATCCCCTTGCGCCTTCCTCCAGGATCTCGACATCGACCTCATCCTCGGTAACACCAAGCTGCTCCAGAGCCTTTTGCGTGGCCTCCTCGATGGTCTTTCCGGTCTGTTCAATGCTTGTCATGGTTGGCTGTTACCCCCTGATCTAGACCTGGACCAGCCCGAGGAGTGTAGAGTCCGGGGTGCGGAGTGTAGGGTGACACTCCCGGGCCGATCTATCATGAACGAGGCCACGGCATGCGCCGCGGCCTCTACACGGACTTAGTATTTCCTTCTGCGGCGGCGGGTACTCTTTGCCTGCCCCGATGCCTTCTTCAGCTCGTCCGCCAGCTTTGTCGGCTCGGCTTCCGGCTGACCGGCGGTCGGCGCCCCGGCAACAGCGCTTCCGTTCGCATCCAGCGGCTTCCTCATGATGAAGTACTGCTGCGTCGTGCTGATGATATTGAAGATCAGCCAGTACAGCATAAACGCCGCGGGGAACTCTCTGAAGATGAAAGCGAAGAGCACCGGCAGCGTGTAGGCCATCATCTTCTGCTGCTGGGCCTGAGTCGGATCCACGACCGACATCTTCTGCGAGACGATCATGCTGATGGTGTAGATGACCAGCAGAGGGATGTCGGGCTCCGCCAGGTTGCTGGCGACGATCGCCGGGAACTTGTCCGCCAGGCTGCTTCCGATCCACAGGAACTTCGCCTGGATGAACTGGTACTCGTACAACCGCACCATCCAGTAGAGCATGTACAGCACCGGGAGCTGGACCAGGATCGGCAGACAACTGCTGAACGGGTTGATGTTGTGCTCCTTGTACAGAGCCATCATCTTCTCGCCGAGCACCTTCTGGTCGCCCTTGTACTTCTCCTGAAGCTCCTTGATCAGCGGCTGGATCTTCTGCATCTCCCGCATGCTCTTGAACTGCGCGCGGGTGAGCGGCGTCACCAGGACCTTGAAGATGAGCGTGACGAGCACGAGCGCGATGACATAGCTGTACGCCGGATTGCGTCCCGTCAGCGCGACGAAGAAATCGAGGAACCGGTACAGCGGGTGCGAGCGGTTTTTCTCATCCGTGGTCGCGTTCAGTTTCCCCAGTCGGTCCTGAGCGACCGCGCCGGCCTCGAAGTGCTTCTTCTTGGAGTCCTTGATGACCGCCTTGTAGGTGGTGACCGCCTTCGTGTGGTCCTTGAGCTTGGTCTCGTAGACGATGGCGGTCTGGAGCTTGGCGTAGGCGGCGTGCTCGGTACCCTTGTACGCGCCGGCGACCCTATTGTAGGCGCCGATCGCGTCCTTGAGCTTCTTCTCGTCCGTGCCCGCTTTGACTACCTGCTGTTCGGCCTGCTGAAGCATCACGGTGGCCGGCGGCGGCGGGGTCTGGGGCTGCAGCTTCGGCAGCACGAAGAACCAGGCGACCATCATGGCCAGCATCGTGATGAACCATACGCTAGAAGAACGATTCATTATTCCCTCAAACTATGTTGATGGAAGCGTGCGGAGGGGTATCCCGGACGGCGGTCAGCGGAGAGGATCGGGGACGGGGTCATATCCCCCGGGGCTCCAGGGATTGCAGCGGAGAATGCGCCAGGCCGCCATGCCGACTCCCTTGATGGGGCCGTGCTTGAGTATCGCCTCAACTGCGTAGTTCGAGCAGCTTGGCTCATATCGGCAGGTCCTCGGCTTGAACCTGGTAACTGTCTGGTATACACGTATGAGGAACACTAGAACGTGCCGCAAACTATCCCCTTGCTCGATCCTTCTTCGCTCGTGCACCGTCTTCCAGGAGCTGGGCCTTCCGCAGAAGGTCCTCCACAGCTTCTCTGATCTGCACAAAAGTCGCTGCACGGGCAGCCGGACGTACGATGATGACTGCATCATAGCCGGTCTCTTTGATCTTTCCCGCCAGCGACCGAACTGACTCTCTGAGGAGTCTCGTCATTCGATTTCTGAGCACCGCGTTTCCCAACTTCGAACTGGTTGAGAAACCGAATCTGGCAGCCTGCCCCTCGTTTTTTCGGAGCACTCGCAGGACCAGAGACCTGTTCACGAACGACTTGCCACCGGTATAGACCGCTTTGAAGTCGCGTCGGGCAGTGAGCCTCTGTTCCCTGGGCAGCATATACGGCCTCCGACCTGGTAGGCCAGGGCGGACCGCCGGCCCCCGAGCAAGCCGGGAGAACCGACGATCCTACACGGTCAACTTCATTCTGCCCTTGGCGCGGCGCGCTCTAAGCACGTTGCGGCCGCCAGCAGTCGCCATCCGCGCCATGAAACCGTGGACGCGAAAGCGCCGTCTTACTTTGGGTTGAAATGTTCTCTTAGACAAGGCAAGCTACCTCCACAGAGTTTCATTATATCACATCGTGACATGCACTGACAAGTACCCGGACTCTCTATTCCCACGCGCCCGGTCCGCGGCGGTGTACGAGGGGTTCTGCGTCGGTGAATGCCTGTCCTGAGCCTGTCGAAGGGACGACACTAATCCCGACGTCGGAGTTAGCGGACACAGACCGTTCGCAAAACTCCTCCTACATTGTGTTCGGATATCGATGCTTCGGAAGCAGAGCGTAGCGGCGCTACCGAAGCACCTCGGGTATCCGCGCAGGAAACGCCCGCCGTCGCGTTCCGCTCGTTGAAGACCTACACCCACGGAACGGGACAGCGCCCGTTCCCTACGCGCCACCGGATTCCCCGCATGATGCTCTCCCACGCTCGCGGCGACACGGTATCTGACACTCTCCGCACCACGAAGTTGCCTGCACACCGGCGCCTCCTCCGGCTCTCAACAAACCGCCGAAAAACCGTTTACGCCTCTCCGGGGGATTTGCTATAATGACGAACCAGGCCCGGGAGGTCAACGGACTGGCGAATCCCACGAGAGGTTATCCGGAGGCGCAAGCGGTGGATGAGCAACTGCATCTCGGCGAAGATGACGCTCTCGTGGTCCTAAGACAAGCTTGGGAGAAGTCCCTCGAACTCCTCGCTCCCGAGGTCAACCGCCCCAGCTTCGAAAGCTTCTTCCGCACCGCAAGGCCGATCTCGGTCGACGGAGCAATGGTGACCATCGGCGCGGCGAGCGAGCTTGCCCGCATCTTCCTCCAGAAGTATTCCGAGTTGGTCAAGACCGCCCTCGAGGCTAACCTCGATGCCGAGGTGGAGATCAACTTCGTGGTCGCTCCACAGAAGCCGAAGTCGAAAGCCGAGCCGGCTCCGCAGAAGGAATCCGCGAGACAGCCCGCCGCCGGTACCATCAGCCAGATCTCCGAGCCGCTGAACGAGAAGTATGATTTCAAGAGCTTCATCGTCGGGCCGTGCAACCGGCTGGCGCACGCGGCATGCATGGCGGTGGCGAAGCGTCCGGGCAAGACGTACAACCCGCTTTTCCTTTACGGCGGGTCCGGGCTGGGGAAGACTCATCTCCTGCAGGCGATCGCGCACAACGTCCTGACCGCCCATCCCGGGAGGCAGGTGGCGTATCTCTCCGCCGAGACATTCACGTTCCAGTACGTCTCGGCGCTGCGCGACCACCGGTCGGAGGAGTTCCGGCGCAAGCACCGCGGGATCGATGTCTGGCTCATCGACGACGTCCAGTTCCTCGCCGCGAAGGAGCGCACCAAGGAGGAATTCTTCCATACTTTCAACGAGCTGCTCCAGACCGGCAAGCAGATCGTCATATCGAGCGACCGCGCGCCGCGGGACATGCATCCGATCGAGGAGCGACTGCGCTCCCGGTTCGAGTCCGGGCTCGTCGCGGACCTCGCGCCGCCCGACTTTGAGACGCGGCTGGCGATCCTGCAGAAGAAGGCTCAGGCAGAGGAGGCGGAGGTCCCGAACGAAGTGCTCCTGGAGGTTGCCAACCTGATCCAGACAAACATCCGCGCGCTGGAGGGGGCCCTGGTGACGCTGATTGCTTACGGCTCGCTGATGAAGACCCGCCTTACGCCGGCGACCGCGCAGGAGATCATCCACAGATACCTGATCGAGAAGAAATGCGCCGAGTTGACGCTCGATGCGGTCCAGCGCGTGACGGCGCAGAGGTTCGATCTCTCCATCGAGGATCTCGTCGGTTCCGCCCGCAGGAAGGAGCTCGTCACCCCGCGACACGTGGCGATGCACCTCTGCCGGGAGCTGACCGGATTCCCGCTGGCGGCGATCGGCAAGGCATTCGGCGGCCGCGACCATGCGACTGTCGTCCACGCGTGCAACCGCATCAAGAAGCTCCTCGACGAAGATGAGTCGCTGAAGCAGGTCGTCGAACAGCTCGCCGACGATCTTCGCGCCGGACGGTACTAAAGATTCCGTTCTCTCGCGCCGATCATCTTGCTGTGAGGATCTCACCCTCACCCCAACTCTCTCCGTCCGATGGAGAGGGAGGATAGAGCGTATCTCAAAGCTGTTGTAGGAGCGGCTTCCCAGCCGCGAACGCCCGCGTAGCGCCACGAATTCGGGGATCGGAATCCCCTCCTATAGGGCGGAATTCGACTTGCGAAATGCGCTTCAGGCCCTGTTGATAACTCGCCTCACTGAGTGTTGATCGAGCCGATGATAACTCCCCGCTGTGGGTAATGTCGGCAGACTCCACATGCGGTCTGCAGGAAGCCCACACCAGCGGCATAGGTTATCAACACATCCTGGTAGAAATACCTGTCCAAGTTTGCCCCTTTGGAACTTGGAACCGGCATGCTGAGACCCCGACCTGCCGCCTGTGGTTACCAACACTTCCCACACTGTAGTATAATAATCACCACCGAGTCAGAATTCTCTCTCGTATTTCACGGAAGGGTGGATAACTCCGTCCCGGACGAGTCTCCTGCCTACCTTGCATGTACATCCGATCACTCAGTCTGCAGAACTTCAGATGCTATACCGAGCTGACGATCCGACCCGGCGAGGGTCTGAACATCCTCGCGGGAAAGAACGCGCAGGGCAAATCGAGCATCCTCGAGGCGATCTACCTGCTCGCAACCGCGCGCTCGTGGCGGGCAGGCAAGGATACGGAGCTGATCCGATGGGACGCAGACTACGCTCATGTAGTCGGTGACATCGCACGCGCTGAGCAGAACGATATCGACGTCGAGGTCTTCATCGGCCGCGCTGAGAAGAAGCAGATCAAGATCAACACGATCCGCCAGACCAGGCTTGCAGACCTGCTCGGCCAGGTGAACGCGCTCTTCATCGGCCCTCAGGACCTCGAGATCGTCGCCGGCGATCCGTCGGAGCGCCGCAAGTTCCTCAACCTGGAGATCAGCCAGCTCCAGCCGGAATACTGTCACCTGCTCGTGAACTACAAGAAGGTCCTCGATCAGCGGAACAAGCTCCTGCGCGACCTGGCGCAGCGCGGACTGAGCGATGGCGTGCTCGACGTGCTGAACGAGCAGCTCATCATGTACGGGAGCCGGATCATCGAGCGCCGCCTGTCGTTCCTTACCCGGGCGAGCGATCTCTCCCGGGTGATCCACGCCCAGCTTACCGATGGAGCGGAGGTCCTCGCGGTCGAATACAAGTCGAGCCTCGGCCGGATCGAGGGCACATCCGAAGCCGAGATCGCCGAGCAGTTCCGCCGGCGGCTGGGAGAGGTCCGCAGCGAGGAACTGCGCCGCGGGGTGACTCTCGCGGGGCCTCAGCGGGACGACGCGCTGATCACGGCAAACGACATCGACATCCGCACCTACGGCTCCCAGGGCCAGCAGCGCACGGCCGCCCTGAGCCTCCGTCTCGCCGAACTGGAGATGATGGAGGAGACCGCCCAGGAGCCGCCGATCGTGCTGCTCGACGACGTCATGACCGACCTCGATGAGGACCGGCGCACCCACGTCTTCGAGATGACCATCGGCCGCTGCCAGACGTTTGCCACTACCGCAAGCCTCAAGTTCTTCGAAGAGGAGTTTGTCCGGGAAGGGAAGCTCTTCGAAGTGGCGAACGGAATGGTGAAAGGCTGATAGGGTACGAGATGAAGATCAACACCGGCTTGCAGGGCCTCGGGAGGTTCCTCGGGGATTCTCTCAAGGCCCTCGAACTCGAGACCAGGATCAAGGAGCAGACCGCTCTGCTCGTCTGGGACGAGGTCGTCGGCGCGCAGGTCTCCTCCGCAGCTCAGCCCGAGTTCGTGCGCGACGGCCAGTTGTTCGTCACCGCCAAGAGCGCCGTCTGGGCGAATGAGCTCACCTTCTACAAGGCCGATATGGTCTCCCGCATTAACAAGCGCATAGGCGCGAAGGTCGTCAAGGATATCATCTTCAAGGTGGGCAAGGTAACGAAACCCCGCCCTCAGGATCCCGAGTCCCCCGCCGGCGAGACGGTCGATCTTGGAGGTATTCGCTTGACGGACGCGGAAACAGAGGAGTTGGGAGCGGCTGTTGAGTCCCTTCCCGCAGAGATGGCAGATAAGGTCCTGTCGTTCCTGGAGACCGCCGCGAAGATCGAGAAGTGGAAGCGTTCGCGCGGCTGGAGGGAGTGCTCGTCCTGCGGAGCCCTCCAGAACGATCCGGAGGGAGTATGCCCGGTCTGCCGACTGGGAGGATAGACTGCGGACTGCAGACGGCAGAGCGAATCGGAGGCTGTGTGCGGCCGGAGACTACAGGAAGATCGTGGCCTTTCAGAAAGCCGACGATCTGGCGGCGAGGGTCTATGAGGCTACGAGAGGATGGCCGGCGGAGGAACGATACGGTCTTACCTCGCAAGTCAGGCGCGCGGTGGTCTCTGCTGCGGCCAACGTCGTCGAGGGAGCCTCTAGGAATACGGACTCGGAGTACCTGCACTTCCTGAGCATCTCACCCGGGTCGCTAAGGGAGGCCGATTACCTCCTGCATCTGGCGGCCCGGCTAGAATACCTGGACAGAGACGTCTTCGCTGAGTTGGACAGGCTTCACGATGAAGCAAACAGAGTGCTCTTCGGCCTGATAGCCGGATCACTGCAACACGGAAAGACAGACAGGATGAGACAAGAGTCTGCCCCATATACGCCGTCCGGTATTTCGATGAGTGCATTTGAAGATGAGTGATCCCTCGAACCATCGATAGGGCCACCGCACACATACGCTGCAGTCCGCTGTCTGCGGTCTGCAGTCTCATAAGGAGTCCTGCCATGCGCGTGCTTATGCTATCCTGGGAATACCCGCCGAAGATCGTCGGGGGAATCGCCAGGCACGTTTACGATCTGAGCCAGGCCCTCGCGGCTAACGGCGTCGAGGTGGACGTCGTAACCTGCGAGCATCCCGATGCTCCGTCCGATGAGAAGGAGGGCAACCTCCGCGTCCACCGAGTGCCCGCCGAGCCGGGCGACGACTTCGTCCACTGGGTCCACAACCTCAACGTCTCCATCGAGAAACGCGTGGACGAGCTGCTCGCGGCCGAGAAGCTGTGGGCGATGGACTGCAACTCCATCCCCGGAGGCCAGCCGATGGTACTCCACGCCCACGACTGGCTCACCGAGTTCTGCGGCAAGAACATCAAGCACAAGTATCGTATCCCGCTGATCTCCACCATCCATGCCACCGAGCACGGACGGAATCACGGCATCCATACCGACCTCCAGCGCTACATCCACGGCGTCGAGTGGGAACTGGCGTTCGAGTCGTGGCGGGTAATCTGCTGCAGCGAGTACATGAAGAACGAGATCAACTCTACCCTCGAAGTCCCTGTGGATAAGCTGGATGTCATCCCGAACGGGGTCGACGCATCGAAGTTCCAGGTGGAGTTCGACAAGGCCGAATTCCGCAGCTACTTCGCCAAACCCAATGAGAAGATCATCTTTTTCGTCGGGCGCATGGTCCACGAGAAGGGCGTGCAGGTCCTGATCGAGGCGCTGCCGATGATCCTGGAGGCCTATAACGACTCGAAGCTGGTTATCGTCGGCGGCGGGAACAAGGACCACCTTATCCAGCGGGTGAACGAACTCGGGCTGAACGACCGGGTCCTGTTCACCGGCTACATCGACGACGATACGCTTCTCAAGCTCTACAACGTCATCGACGTCGCGGTCTACCCGAGCCTCTACGAGCCGTTCGGTATCGTGGCGCTCGAGGCGATGGCGGCGAAGGTGCCGGTCGTCGTCACCGATGTCGGCGGCCTCCGCGAGGTCGTCGACCACGGCGTCGGCGGATTGACCGCATGGTCGGACAACCCCGAGTCGCTGGCGTGGGCGATCACCCAGATCCTGAAGAACCCGTACTCGGCGAAGATGATGGTCGAGAATGCGTACAGGAAAGTGGTTGAGGTGTTCAATTGGGACCTCATCGCGCAGCAGACGGCGGCGGTCTACGAGCGCGTCTGGTCCGAGTACGAACAGAGCGACTGGAAATGACGTGGAGTGACGCAGGAATAATGGAGTAATGGGATCAATCCCCAAGGCTACGGCACTCCATCACTCCAATCCCCCAAGGTGAACATATGCCTGAATGGAACGGTCCACTCCAAAAAGCCGGCGAGGACCGCTGGCTCATACCGAAATCCTACAAGCCCGGGATGCTTACTGACGGCATGATCTACGCATCCGAGCGGCTCCTCGCGAGCATACGTGAGGACCAGGCCCCGGAGCAGGTCGCCAACGTCGCATTCCTCCCCGGGATCGTCGGCCGCTCGATGGCTATGCCGGACATCCACTGGGGCTATGGCTTCCCAATCGGCGGCGTCGCGGCGATGGACTGGGAGAGCGGCGTCGTCTCGCCGGGCGGAGTCGGCTACGACATCAACTGCGGCGTGCGGATGCTCCGCACCGACCTCGATCGGCAGGACGTCGAGCCGCGGATGCAGGACATCGTGAACGCGCTGTTCAGCGATATCCCATCGGGCGTCGGCTCGGAGGGCCGGATCAGGCTCGATGAGAAGCAGCTCCGCGAAGTCATGCGCAAGGGCGCGAAGTGGGCGGTGGAAAACGGCTACGGCTGGGCCGAGGACATCGAGGTCACCGAGGAGCGTGGTCAACTTGCGATGGCCGATCCGTCGGCCGTGAGCGAGAAGGCTATCAAGCGCGGACGCCCGCAGATCGGCACTCTGGGGAGCGGCAACCACTTCCTGGAGGTGCAGGTGGTCGAGGAGATCTATCACCCCGACCGGGCGGCGGTCATGGGGATCGATCGCGTCGGCCAGGTGACGGTGATGATCCACAGCGGCTCCCGGGGACTCGGATACCAGGTCTGCGACGACTACCTCGTCGTGATGCAGCAGGCGATGAAGAAGTATGAAATCAGCGTGCCCGACCGGCAGCTCGCGTGCGCGCCGATCCAGTCTTCCGAGGGCAAGCAGTACATGGCTGCGATGGCCTGCGCCGCGAACTACGCGTGGGCGAACCGCCAGGCGATGGCTCACTGGACCCGCGAGGCGTTCTCTCACGTCTTCGGCACGGGCCCGCACAAGCTCGGCATGCGGCAGATCTACGACGTGGCGCACAACATCGCCAAGATCGAGGAGCACGAGGTGGACGGCCGGAAGATCAAGGTCGTCGTCCACCGCAAGGGCGCGACCCGCGCCTTCCCGCCGGGCCATCCGGACGTGCCGGAGGCCTACCGCGGGATCGGCCAGCCAGTGCTCATCCCCGGCGACATGGGCCGATATTCCTACCTCCTCGTCGGCACCGAGCAGGCGATGCAAGAGACCTTCGGCTCGACGTGCCACGGCGCAGGCCGCCTGTTGAGCAGGAAGGCCGCGATGAAGGCGACCCGCGGGACCGACCTCCAGGAGGATCTCGCGCGCAAGGGGATCATCGTCCGGGCCGCGAGCCGGGGCACCCTCGCCGAGGAGGCGCCCGACGCGTACAAGGACGTCTCGCTCGTCGTCGAGACCGCGCACCGGACCGGCATCTCGCGCAAGGTCGCGCGCCTGAAACCGCTCGGCGTGATCAAGGGCTAGAAGTGTCTCATACATCCCATGGGTCCCATATATCCCATTCCGACCGAGGCTTCGATTGGGCGGCCGAGCGCCGCTCGATGACATAGAGAAAGGGGATCTCACGTGAGCAAGAAGATCAAAGTAGGGCTGATCGGAACAGGGTCGATCTGCCAGAGCGTCCATATTCCCGCGTACAAGAAGCATGCCGACGCGGAGATCGTCGCCATCTGCGACATCAATACCGACACGCTGAAGAAGGTCGGCGACGACCTCGAAATCCCTGAGAAGTTCAGGTTCGAGAAGTACGACGACCTCCTCGCGATGAAAGAGATCGACATGGTCGATGTCTGCACGCCGAACTACGTGCACATGGACCCCACCGTCAAGGCGCTGAAGGCCGGCAAGCACGTCATGTGCGAGAAGCCGATCGCCCTCAACGCCAAGCAGGGCCAGAAGATGGTCGACGCCGCGAACGAGTCCGGCAAGAAGCTGATGATCGCCTACTGCTGGCGGTGGAACTCCGGCGCGCAGGCCCTGAAGCGGTTCGTGGATGCCGGCTCGCTCGGCGAGACCTACTACGCCCGCGTGCAGGCGCTCCGACGCCGCGGCGTCCCGAGCTGGGGCGTGTTCATCGACAAGGAAAAGCAGGGCGGCGGTCCGCTCATCGATATCGGCTGCCACGCGCTCGACCTCACCCTCTGGCTGATGGGCCATCCGAAACCGGTTGCCGCATCGGGCAAGACCTACACCCATTTCGGAACCAAGAAGGGTACATTCGGCGTATGGGGTCCGTGGGACTACGATAACTACACCGTCGAGGACTTCGCGGTCGGCATCATCCGGTTCGACAACGACGCCACTCTTGTGCTGGAATCCAGCTTCTGCGCGAACATCGAGAACGACATCTTCAACACAACGATCCTCGGCACCGAGGGCGGCTGCACGCTCGATCCGCTGAAGATGTACCGCGAGGAGAACGGCACGCTGATCGACATCTCGCCGGTCAAGCTCCAGCAGAAGGTCGGCACGCACGAGGGCGAGATCATCGCGTTCCTCGACGCGATCAAGAACGACAAGCCGTCGCCCGTGCCCGGCGAGGACGGCCTGATGGTCGCCAAGATCCTCGACGCGATCTACAAGTCCTCCGAGCTCGGCAAGGAAGTGCCGATCAAGTAAGCGATAGGAGTATTGGAGTGCTGGGAAAACCCAATACTCCAACACTCCAATACTCCATTCCCTCCGGAGGTTCGATTGAGTGACGCAGCGTGCAGCCTGTGGGACCGAATCCGCGGGCTGTGCAGCACATACAGCACACTGATCGGCCTGAGCATCGTAACAGGGGTGGCCGAACTGGCTTACGGCATCGTGAACCAGTCCGCCATCCCTCCTTACGTTATGGAACTCGGGCTGACTGAGTATATAGGCATCATCTTTGCGATGTTCCTGATCGTCGAGACGCTGCTCAAGTCGCCGATGGGCAGTCTGGGCGACCGGATCGGCCGGAGGCCCCTGCTCGTCGGCGGATCGCTGCTGTCCATGTGCACGGCACTCGGAGTGGTCGTCTTCCCGAGCCTATGGGGATTGCTCACTCTCCGGGCGTTCGACGGCATCGCGGCGGCGGCGATCTGGCCGACGATGGTGGCGGCGGTGAGCGGCTGCGTGGACGAGAAGCGTCGGACGACGGCGATGAGCATGCTCACCGTCATGTACATCGCCGGGGTCGCGGTCGGGCCGCTCATCGGCGGGTTCGCCAACGACCTCACCGACTCCCGGACCACCTCCTTCTACCTCGTGAGCATACTCTTCCTGCTGACGGCGGTCTGCTCGTACTTCCTCGTGCCGAAGCGGCTCCACGAGGAAGGGCATGTGGAAGGCCGTTGCCCGGAGAGGCCGTTCCGCGTGGGTGACCTGCTGATCGGGCTGAAGGCGCTCCCGGACATGATGCTGATGGCCTTCTGCGCGTTCTTCGCGGTCGGCCTGCTGATGCCGATCATCAAGCTCTTTGCCATGGAAGAGCTGGGGATGAGCGAGACGCAGTACGGCGCGCTGGTCTTCCCGATCGCGCTCGCGGTTGCGGGCGTGAGTATCTTCTCCGGGATGCTGAGCGACAGATGGGGCAAGGCGCGCTCGATCAAGCTGGGAATCTTCCTGACGGCCCTGTCGATGTGGGTCATCACCACCATCGGCGCCGCGCTTCATCTGGCGATCGCCGGAGCGTTCCTGGGGATCGGCTTCGCGCTGGCGATGCCCGCGTGGCTAGCGCTCGTGTCGGACATGTCAACGTCGAGGATGCGGGGAGCCGTGATCGGGGCGCTCGGGACGGCGCAGGGCATCGGAGCGATCGTCGGAGCGGGGGTGGGCCCATACCTCTACCAGCATGTGCCTCTCGACATCACGGGCATCGGATGGAGCACCCACTACACGCCGTTCGTCGCCAGCGCAGTCATGCTCACGATCGCATTCGTCCTGTGCCTGCTGTTCATCCGCAACGGGGATACCCGCAAGGTCGGGGTGTAGTCGCCGGCGTCAGTGGCCGCTCGGCGGGCCAGGCATGTGCATCGCCAGCCACATCGCCAGGATATAGCAGCCCACCAGCGCTCCTCCATGCCACCTCACGATCCTTCCCTTTGCCAGCATCGCAGACACGATCACGGTCAGCACCGTCATAGTCAGGAACATCGCCGACATCAGCCCTGTGACCTTGCCGTGCCCGTGCATGTATGCGACGAACGGGATGATCGCCAGCAGGAGGCTGTTGTGGTTCACCTTCGAGCCGATGAAGTTGCAGATCGAGAGCTGAGCGAGTCCACCGTTTCGCCAGACCGTGATGTAGGCCGTCATCTTCTCAGGCATCTCGGATGCGATCGGGCCGAGCACGATGGCGATCACAACCGGGCTGACGTGGACCGCCTTCGCCAGGTGGATCATGGCGTCGACGAACGGCTCCGAGACGACGAAGATCACCGCGCCGCCGAGAAGGATCTGGCCCAATGCCTTGGCCAGGCGCCTGCCGGAGACGTGCACCAGGTCCTCCTCGTACTTGCAGGAGAGCTTCAGGACCAGGCCGACATAGAGGAAGAACATGAGGGCGAGGATGACGCCTTCGAGCAGGGTGAGAGCCCCGTCCTGCCAGATGAACAGGAGAGCTACGAGGGCGGTGAGCAACAGGAAGCTGGCGTCGATTCGAGTCGCCTTCGTCAGGAGGATCTCGGGAACGGGCTTCCTGCTCAGTCTCGAGGTGGCGATCAGGATCACGAGCCCATAGCCGAGCGTCACGAGCAGCGTGCATGCGCCGATCGCGGACCCGATGGCCATGTCGTAGCGGCCCTTCACGGCAGCCCAGTACACGAATGTGTACTCAGGCAGAGTCGTCAGCAGGCCGAGGACGATGCTCCCGGCGATGGTGGTGCCCCACTTATCGGACAGCACCTCGGCTCCGTGGCTGAGAAGCCATGCGGCGCCGACGACGACTAGCAGCAATCCGGTGAACTCGAGGAATACCATGGCGATTCCATTCTCCTGATCACTTTGGGATGAGAACTCGATCCGCCGGCTCAACAAAAAAGACCTCTGGCCGGCATTGTCCTTACAATGCGTGCGCCAAAGGTCTTGCAGTGCAAACCATTCTCTGGTCGCAGGAGGGACCAGCCCGATGGGCATGATGTTGATCCCGTCCGCACCGCCGGTCGGCGGAGTGCTACTCCCCTTTGTGCAGAGTACCTGTCACTGTTCTATACTTTAGCGATTCCCCTTCGCGTTGTCAATAGTGGCGCGCGCCCGACACCTATGCGAAACTTTCCATGCCGCACAGCGTCTAAATATGTGGTCGATGGCCAACGGTCCTATGCATCTAGGCCACCACCGTTGGCCATTGACCGATTGGCATGTGGGAGGACGCATGGTCTACTGCAAGTGGTGCGGCATGGAGAGCAGGAACGACCGTAAGTGCGAGTGGTGTGCCAGAGACCTGTCTCCTCCGGCGCAGTCCGATCCCCAGGCGCAAGCCGCTCCCCTGCCGGTTGTCGACTACGTGGCGGATTTCGAGGAGGAGAACCGCAGGCAGCGGATCGTTTTCTACGTGGCGTGCAGTCTTCTCACCGTGCTGGCCTGCGGGCTCGTCGCGTGGCGGCATACCCTGTATCCGACGGTGTCGCAGAGCAGTCTGCTCATCGCGGGGATCCTGCTGGGAGCGCTGCGGATATTGCCCCGATCGAGGACGAATGGCAGGAGTTCATCATCCCGGCCATCCTGATACTGGTCTGTGGCCCCGTAGTCGCGTTCGTGGGCTACCTGCTCTACGGCCTCGTCACCAGACAGATGGATCTCACGGTGGTCTGGCTGTTGAGCGTGTACCTCGTGGTGCTGACCGCGATTCAGATCACCTTCCTGCTGACAGGTCCGGAGAAGATATCCCTCAAGATGGCGATCATCTACCGCCCGATGGAGGTTACGGGTCTGGTTGCCACAGTGATCGGATGGGCCATGAGCAGTATGTTCCGTCCGATGAACAAGTGAGGATGTCGGTGTGTGAGTGAGAGATCCACTCGGGGGTCTGCGCTCGAAACCGGGGGCTCGGTGGAATCATCACGCGCTAAGTCCGTGCCTTCCCGCTGCTTCTTTTCGCATCCGCCTGATCCAAAGCCAAGCCCAGACCCCCGAAGATCGTGACCCAGCTACTATATACGACATTGTTTCTGCCTCGCGTGTTCCCTTCCCTGCGAAAACGTTTACATCTTTTTTTCGCCCCAATAGAGTAACGGGAAACCAGCCCCTCGGGTTACGCGCATTCCCGACCTTCGGCAGGAACCGACCAACCGGCGTGGCGCGTATTCAGGGAAGGGGGTACGGAGCCTCACGATATCCGATCCGCCCGTTCGTTGACACGTCCGAGTCCGAAAACCTATACTTAGACTCGTCATGTCGAATGCCACGAAAACCGTAACCAAGGCCGCCGGGATCATGATGGCGGCCATTCTTGTGAGCCGCCTCCTCGGACTCGTCCGGGAGATGGTTATCGCCAGCAAGTTCGGAGTCGGCAGCGAGGTCGATGCCTACGGGGTCGCCTTCCAGCTTCCGGACCTCCTCTACTTCCTGCTCTCGAGCGGCGCCCTCAGCGCGGCGTTCATTCCGGTGTTTACGGAGTACCTGACCAAGGGCGAGGAGAAGGAGGCCTGGAAGGTCTTCAGCATCGTCGGCACGTTCATATTCCTGGTGCTGACCTTCTTCATCGTCGTCTGTGAAGTGCTCGCGCCGGTGCTGGTTCCCCTGTTCGCGCCCGGGGAGTTCATCGCAGAGCACGGAGATGCTCTCGGTCTGGCCGTCAGGCTCACGCGGATAGTGCTCCCTGCGCAGCTCTTCTTCCTCGTCGGCGGCCTCGTGATGGCCACGCTCTACTCACGGAAGCACTTCCTGACCCCGGCGATGGGGCCGATCATCTACAACACCGGGATCATCTGCGGTGGCCTGTTCCTCGCCGACCGGCTCGGCATCGAGGGACTCACCTGGGGCGTGCTCGCCGGCGCGTTCATCGGGAACTTCGTGCTTCAGATCATCGTCGCCCGCAGGTTCGGAGCCGTCTACACCCCGAGCCTGAACCTGCGCCATCCCGGCGTCGTCAAAGTCGGCAAACTCGCGCTCCCGGTGATGCTGGGACTCTCGCTCCCCTACGTAGACGTGATCGTGAACCGCGCGTTCGCATCGATGATCAGCGAGGGCGCGATCGCCGCTCTGAACTACGCGAACCGGCTGATGCAGATGCCGCTCGGAGTCTTCGCGCAGGC
Organism: uncultured bacterium; assembly: GCA_964466715.1. Taxonomy (GTDB): domain Bacteria; phylum Armatimonadota; class UBA5829; order DTJY01; family DTJY01; genus CAYXOC01. The sequence continues at coordinate 23,942 of CAYXOC010000011.1, read as the reverse complement.
CTCCGCCGTGGCGCTGTTTCCCACCCTCGCCGCGCACGCCGCGCAGAAGCAGATGGCCGAACTGCGCGACGGGGTGAACCTGGGCCTGCGGGGGGTCCTCTTCCTCACGATACCCTCGTCCGTGCTGATGATGGTGCTCGCCACTCCGATGGTCCGCATGCTCTTCCAGCACGGGGAGTTCGTCCCGGCGGATGCGCCGTACGTGGGCTATGCGCTCATCTTCTACTCCGTGGGCCTCGCGGGTTGGGCCGGGCAACTCGTCGTGTCGCGGGGATTCTACGCCCTGCAGGAATCGATCACGCCGGTGATCAGCGGAACTATCGTGACCGCGATCTTCATCCCGCTGAACTGGCTACTGATAAAGCCGCTCGGACACGGCGGGCCGCCGATGGCCACGTCGATCGCGGTGATTCTCCATCTGCTGATCATGCTGGCGATCCTCCGGAAGCGGCTGAACGGGCTGAATGGCGGCCTGATCATGAACTCACTGTCTAAGGTAACGCTCGCATCAGTGGTGTGCGGCGGGGCGGCATGGATCGCGTTCCGGTACTGCGGGCGTCTGGTCGATACTACGACTCAGTCCGGCGCAGGCGTCGGCGTGCTCGTCGCGGGCGGAATCGGTGTCCTGGTCTACGCGGGCCTCGTATCACTCCTGAAGGTCGACGAGGCCGCCGAGGTCTGGGGACAGATCACCCGCCGGTTCCGCAGGAAGATCGCTGAGAGCAGACCGCAGACTGCGGATACGGAGTAAGGCATGAGCAGCTACTGGCCGATGATGTTGACAGGTTTGGCTTTGTGCGCAGTAGGTAGTGGTGTCCTGGCTGACGAGCGCCCGGTGAAGGGCTATATCACCGAGCTTCCTCCCGAGTCGACGAAGGACCGCGACGTCCGGCGCGCGAAAATCGCCGAGCGGCGGAATGGTCCCGTGGTCATGGTGCACCGCGGCGCAAACTCGTTCGCGCCGGAGAATACTCTTGAGGCTTACGCTGCCGCGATGGACTATGGAGCGGATGGCTGCGAGATCGACATCCGCCGGACCGCCGACGGGGTGCTCGTGCTATTCCACGACGACATGCTGGAGAATCTCACCACCGGCTTCGGCGCGGTCAATCAGCTCACCTACTACGAACTCCTCTGTCTGGAGCGCCGGTCGGTCTACGGCACGGCGACCCGCGAGACCCGCATCCCTACCTTTGCTTCCCTCCTCGCACTTGCGCGGCAGCGGGCCATGCTCCTCCATCTCGACATCAAGGAGTCCGGCCTGGACGCCGAGATCGCACGTCTGCTCGACGAGGCCGACATGTGGGACGCCGTGGTAGCGGTCAATACGTCGAACGCAGGCGCTCTGATGGACAATCCGAAGATGAAGCTGCTGTCATGGAAGGCGCCGGGACTCTTCGAGGATCGGACGGACGCCGATCTCGACGCGGTCAAGGCGGCGCTCGCCGGGCCCGGGGATATGATCATCCTCGATGACCCACGGGTGGTGGCCAAGGTGCTCGGACGCCCGGCATATGCGCCCGTCCCCATGCCGAGAAACCTTCCGAAGTACCGGCAGCCGTCTCTCCGACGGGCGTCCCAGTCCGGTGAACTCATTCCATCCGTGTGCGTCGCCTCGCTTGCCGGGTCCGACCCACTGGAGCTGCTCGACCGCAGTGAGGCAGGCCGCTCGGACGTCGATGGCGACACAGCCCAGCTTCGAGCCCACCGCGAGAAGATCCTCGCTCGGGCCTGGGCGGCTCAGCGACTGGCGGATATTGGGAAGAAGACCCCTCAGGTAGTCGAGTTGCTGGAGTACCAGGTCAGGCATCGGAGCCTCGACCGGGAGTGGCGCTACCACGGCGTGGACGGAGCGACCGCCGTGCGCGCTCTGGCCGGGCTCGGAGCGGTCGAGTCGGCGCCGATGCTCGTCGATGTGCTGATGAGCGTCGATCCCGAGCTGTCGAAGGCGGCAAGCCCCGAGTTTCCGAACACTCCGACCGCATTCCTCGACTGGCGGATCAAGGGCGCGATCGTCCAGGCGCTCGGCGACCTGCCTTGCGATGCGAGCAAGGCGGCGCTGATGGCCTGCGTGAAGCTCGACGAGGAGTCGGCCCGGAAGCTGGGTATCCTGATGTACGCGGACGCGACCAGGTCCCTCATGAGGCAGAAGCTCTCGGTCGAGGAGATCCGGGAACTCCTCCGGCATCCCGACAGCCGGATCAGGGGCACGGCGATCCTGGAGTGCATCGATCATCCGAGTCCGGAGCGCACCGAGGCGCTCAAGATCGTCCCCTGGGCGCTCGACCTGCCCAAGGCGCGGTAGATGGGCCTCAACATGAATGATGAGGCTGGCGCCGGTCAAAGCAAGCTGAAGCAAGCTCGACACCCGGCTCTCCCCGTCTCGCTTCAGCCTGCTTCGACGTCACCGGCTTGATGCTTCAAACCAGGAGCACGAACATGAGTACACGACGAATCTACCTCGACTACGCCGCGACCACGCCGGTTCTGCCGGAGGTCGCCGACGCGATGCGGCCGTACATGACCGAAGTCTTCGGCAACCCGTCGAGCGTGCACTCCTACGGCCAGGAGGCCAAGCGCGCGCTCGATGAAAGCCGGGACACGGTCGCCCGCATCATCGGGGCCGATGCGTCGGAGATCTACTTCACCAGCGGCGGCACGGAGTCGGACAACTTCGCGCTGATCGGCGTCGCAAAGGCCAACGCCGCCAGGGGCAGCCACATCATCACCACCGCGATCGAGCACCACGCCGTCCTCGAGACGTGCGAGTACCTGCGGACCGCCGGCTTCGACGTCACGATCGTGCCGGTGGATCAGCATGGACTCGTTGATCCCGCCGACGTCGAGAAGGCGATCACCGAGCAGACGATACTCGTCTCGGTAATGCACGCGAACAACGAGATCGGCGCCATAGAGCCGCTCGCGGAGATATCGAAGATCACCCGCGAGCGTCGGATCCCACTCCACACGGACGCCGTCCAGACCGTCGGCGCGATCCCGGTGAACGTCGATGACCTCGGCGTCGATCTGCTCACGCTCACGGCGCACAAGTTCTACGGGCCGAAGGGGGCCGGCGCGCTCTACGTCCGCAAGGGCACGCGGATCGCCCCGCTCATCCACGGGGGCGCGCAGGAGCGCCAGCGCCGGGCCGGCACGGAGAACGTCCCCGGCATCGTCGGCCTGGCGAAGGCGTTGGAGATCTCACAGATAGATATCGAGGCCCACGCCGCGGCGATCACCGAGCTTCGTGACTACTTCATTCGCGGCCTCGTCGGGCGGATCGAGGACATGCGCCTGAACGGCCATCCGACCAGGCGGCTCCCGAACAACGTGAGCATCGCCGTCCAATACATCGAGGGCGAGGGGATGCTCCTCGGCCTCGACATGCTCGGGGTCGCGGCGTCGAGCGGCTCGGCGTGTACCTCGGGATCGCTCGAACCGTCGCACGTCCTCCAGGCGATCGGCCTCCCGTTCGACATCGCGCACGGCTCGATCCGGTTCTCCCTAGGCCGATTCACCTCGAAGGACGACCTCGACTTCGTCCTCGAGCACCTCCCCCGCATCGTCGAGCGCCTCCGCTCGATGAGCCCGCTGATCGGATAGGTTTCTGCTTGCCTGTCGCCTGGAGATCGGGCTCGGTAGCCGGCTCGCACGGAACCCCCATACCCCTACTCTCCCCCAAGCAGGACTCCTCTCGCCGTGCATGGAATGTTCCACTAAGCCGGTGGATCAGCCGGATACGTAGACTCGACTACGGAGGGCTTAGTATGACTCGGACGACGAGACGAGATTTCCTGAAAGGCGCGCTGACGGCCGGCGGGATGGGCATCCTGTTCCTGACCGACAGCCGAACCGCCTTCACCTACGCGGCCAACGAGAGGCTGAACATCGCCGGGATCGGATGCGGCGGTAAGGGCCACAGCGACATCGCCGGTTGTGCCAGCGACGGCGGAAACGTCGTGGCCTTGTGCGACGCCGATTTCGGCCGAGCCGCCGGTGCGTTCAAGGATTGGCCGAACGCCAAGCGGTACCACGATTTCCGACGGATGCTCGACGACATGGGCAACCAGATCGACGTAGTCTCCGTCAGCACCCCGGACCACACCCATGCGGTCGCCGCGGTCGCCGCGATGCAGTTGGGCAAGCACGTGTACGTCCAGAAGCCGCTCACCCACACGATCTACGAGGCGCGGGTGCTCGCCGAGACCGCCCGCAGGTACAAGGTCGCAACCCAGATGGGCAACCAGGGTACCGCGGAGAGCGGCCTCCGCGAGGCGGTCGAGATCATCCAGGCCGGCGCGCTCGGCAACATCAAGGAAGTGCACATCTGGTCGAACCGGCCGATCTGGCCCCAGGGATGCACCCGGCCGACCGAGACGCCCGCGATCCCGGAGGACCTCGATTGGGACTGCTGGCTCGGCCCGATGCCGAAGCGGCCGTATCACTCCTGCTACCATCCGTTCGCCTGGCGCGGCTGGGTCGACTTCGGATGTGGAGCGATCGGAGACATGGGCTGCCACACGATGAACATGCCGTTCATGGCGCTCGATCTCAGCAACCCTATCTCCGTCGAGGCCGAGACCTTCGAGAAGACGGCGGAGAGCTACCCGAAGCAGTCGATCGTGCGCTACACGTTCGCTCACTCGAACGCGTTGGAGCCGCGGACCGTCGTATGGTATGACGGCGGCCTGAAGCCTCCCGCGAGAGTTCTGCCCGGGCGCGACATACCCGGCAGCGGCTGCGTGATCATCGGCGAGGAAGGCTATCTCTTCACGCCGGACGACTACGGCGCGCGCTACGAGCTGTTCCCGAAGGAGAAGTTCGAGGGCTACAAGAAGCCGGTCCCGACGCTCCCGCGCTCGCCCGGCCACTATGCCGAGTTCCTGCGGGCATGCAAGGGTGGGGAGCCCGCGATGTCGAACTTCGACTACGCCGCCGCGCTGACGGAGTTCGCCCTGCTCGGCAACCTGGCGGTCATCGTCGGCGAGCCGATCTACTGGGATTCGAAGAAGATGCGGGCGATCAACTGTCCGAAGGCCGACTACTATATCAACATGCCCTACCGCAAGGGCTGGACGCTGTAGGAAATGGAGTAATGGAGTGGTGGAGTATTCGGGTCTTGAGCCCCGCTACTCCGCTACTCCAACACTTCGATACTCCTGCCCTATTCCTCCACGTTCCCTCGGATCGTCTTCCTCGCCTTCTCGCCCGAGTTGTCCTCGATCCTGCCGACGAGGATGTTGTCCGAGATCGTGAAGAGGTCCGCGCCCTTGTCGATCAGGATCGCGGGCTTGCCGGCAACCCCGGTCAGATGGCAATCGTGGACCTGCGCCCTCCGCGCGCCTGACATCAGATGCACCGACGGCGCGCCGTCCGTCACCTGGCAATCGGCGATCACCAGCCGGTTGCGCGGATGCGGCGTCGAGCAGTCGTACTCGAAGCCGACGAACGGCTTCCCGAACCCTCGCACCTGAACGCCCTCGATCACCGCGTTGTAGTAGAGGCTGTGGGCGTTCACCTTCACCCCGAAGCCGTTCTCCCGGACCAGTATGTTCGAGCTGTTGAGCGTGAACCCGCATGCGCCCTCGAAGATGAAGCCGTTGTCTACGTCCTCGATCCAGCAGTTATCGATGGCGAATCCGAGCGAGTGAGCCAGCTCCTTTTTACCGTCCGGCGTGTCCTTGACAGGGAGTTGGTGGAGGAACGTCTTCCCGCCGATGATGAAGCACCGGTCGAGGATCACGCCGTCTACGTCGCCGAACTCGAAGCCGACGCGGTTCCTGCGGTAGTACGACTGCTTGCCCGGCGTATCTTTGCCGCCGACGAACCAGTGGACGTCCTGTATGCGGTTGACGTCACGGCAGCCGGAGAGGTGGATGCCGACGTGGTGTACGAAGCCGGTGAGGTCGCGGAACATCCCCTGGCCCGAGTTGCCCCCGCCCGGCTTGGTGGAGACGCCGATCCACGCGTTGCCGAAGACGATGTTCTCGACCGAGGGGTTGATCCCCTCGAGCTGGACCGCAGGCGGATACGGGGTCGGGTTCGCGTTGTCGGTGTTGTTCGGGTAGACGATCGCCAGCGCCTTCACGCCCGCCGCGTGCCCGAGCCTGACCGCCGGGAAGCCGTTCTTCTCGACGACGAGCTGGGTCGCGCTGCCCTCCCACCGCGCGCCCTCGCCGAGGAGGGTGGCGCCCTGAGGTACATTCAGGCTGTCGGAGATCAGGTACTTCCCCGCCGGGAGGCTCACGATCCCTCCGCCCGGCGCGACGGATTCCAGCGCCTTCCGGATCGCGGCGGTGTCGTCGGTGACGCCGTCGCCCACCGCGCCGAAGTCCCTCGCCGAGACGCTCTTCGGGACCTGAGCCGTCAGGGGAATGGAGAGTACCAGGATCAGTACGCAGATCAGAGTGAGAGTACGCATGGGAATCCTCCTGTCGACGGTCACTTGAGGCAAAGGTAGCTCGTAAAGAGGTCGTCGGGACGTTCTTTCTCGGCGATACGGAATCCCGTCCTTTCGAGCAGTCCGTCCATGATCCAGTCGAGGGTCGAGTGCTCGTCGCGGATGTGGTTCTCCACATCGCGGGCCATCTTGCTGCTGATCGTGTTCTCGCAGGCCTCGATCCAGGTGTCGAACAGCGCCTGGTGTGTGCGAACATCACCAGGGAATACCATGTCCCGCAGGAAGAACCTCCCGCTGCCCTTCAGCGCGTCGTAGACCCTGGCGAGGGCGATCGCCTTCCAATGGTCCGGGAGGTGATGCAGGGCGAGTTGCGAGACGACGGCATCGACCGGCTCGTCGAGCGTGAACGTAAGGAATCCGGCGCGCATGAACTCGATGTTGCCCACTCTCCGCGACTCGGCCTTCCGCCGGGCGTATTCGAGCATTCGCTCCGAGACGTCGGCGGCGTAGACCCGGGCGCACCGCGCCGCGGCGCGGATGGCGAACTCGCCGGTACCCGTGCCGATCTCGAGGATGGTGCTCTCAGGGGTTGTCTCCAGCAGGTCGAGGATCCGCTCGGCCTCCCCGGCCACGTCGCGCAGGCTCTGCATGCGCTGGTCGTAGGCCTCGACCTCCTCCAGGGACTCATAGTCGGCGCCGATCTGCTTGAACTCGTCGTACTGCCAGGACATGTGGTTCTCCGTGACCTCGCCGACAACACGTGCGTTGCGGCGGATAGGCAATTCGCTTATTCGTTCCCCATTCGCTGTCGGTAGTCCTCTGGAGCGGCAAAGCAAAAGGGCCGCCGAACGGCGACCCTTTGTGTTGACTGCGTCTATGTCAGAAGCCCTCAGTGGCTCACGACTTCCACCTTGCTTTCGGCGACTGCATCCTCGTCCTCGAGGTCATCGCCGGCCTCGCGGAGGTGCCTCGCAGCATCCTCGGGCGCGGTGACGTTGATGTAGATGCCGGTTCCCATCTCGAAGCCCGCCGCGATGGTGAGGCGCGGCATGATCTCCAGATGCCAGTGGAAGATATGGTCCTTCTCCGCGTCGAACGGCGCCGTGTGGAGCGTGTAGTTGTACGGCGGGTGCTTCAGGACCTTGCCTATCCGCCTCAGCACGCTCTGCGTCACGTGGCTGAACTCCGGTATCTGCGCCTCCGAGTCCACGAACGACTTGATGTGCTTCTTCGGCATCACCCAGGTCTCGAACGGATACTTCGGCGCGAACGGCGAGAACGCGATGAACTCGTCGGTCTCCATGATCACTCGCTCGCCGAAGTTGAGCTCCTGGCGGATCATGTCGCAGTAGATGCAGCGGTCGTGGTAGTCGTAGTACCGGTCCGCGCCCATGATCTCCTGCTTGACCTGCATCGGGACCATCGGCAGCGCGATAAGCTGCGAGTGCGGATGCTCCAGGGATGCGCCAGCCACTTTGCCGTGGTTGCGGAATACCAGGATGTACTTGAACCTCGGGTCGGTGCTGAGATCGATCATCCGCTGGCGGGCCGCCCACCAGACCTCCTCGGCCTGGCGCGGAGCGATCGTGGCGATGCACTTGTTGTGCTCCGGCGTCTCGATGATGACCTCGTGCGCGCCGACTCCGTTCATGAAGTCGTACATCCCGTAGCCGCCGCGATCGAGGTCGCCCTCGACCTGCAGCGCCGGGAACTTGTTCGAGACCACGCGCACCCACCAACCTGCGGTGTCAGGCGCGTTCGGGGTGCTGCGGAAAGCCAGCACCTCGGGCGGCGTCTTTTCCTCATTACCAGGACAGAACGGGCAATTCTCGGAAAATGCCGGCTTCGTCGAGGAATCCTCCGGAAGGTTGAAATCCGATGGCCTCCTGCTGCGTTCCGTTGCGATGATCACCCACTCGCGGGTGACGGGATCCTTTCTGAGTTGCGGCATTCAATGCTCCTTGTTGAGATATGGATCGTGTACTTACATTGTCGGAGGGAATTCCGCATCTCTAGAGGGTGCAGACAGCAGCCGGCACAAACGGAAGCGGAGGGGAATTGTGCAGTATACTGCGCTGATCTATGCAGATATGGCCGACAAACCTACCGGCAGTACCCGGTGTACCCGCAGAGGCCTTCTCCGAGCTTGCCGGGAAACAAGATAGGTCCGGCATCTGACATTGCTCAACCAACCAGCCCCTTCGGCACCAAAAAGCTCCTTGAATTTGTTACACACGTAAAGTATAATGCAGGCAGGAAACGTGGAGGAAACTGCGTGCGCGCTGAGATAATCTCCGTGGGGACCGAGCTTCTCCTTGGCCAGATCGTGGATACGAACGCCGCTTATCTGAGCCAGGTGCTCTCCTCCCTCGGGATTGACATATACTACCGTTCTACCGTGGGCGATAACGCCTCTCGGCTCGCCGATACTCTGAAGACCGCGCTGTCCAGATCGGATATCGTGATTACCATCGGCGGGCTCGGACCGACCGAGGACGATCTTACAAAGGAGACGATCGCCGCCACGCTCGGCGACGAGATGGAGATGGATCCCGTCTCCGAGGCAAAGATCCGCGCCTTCTTCGAGCGCAGAGGCCTGCCGATTGCCGACAGTAACCTGAAGCAGGCGCTCGGGCCGAGGCACGGCTCGGTCATTCCGAACGACGTCGGGACCGCCCCCGGGGCGCTCTTCGAGAAGGACGGGAAGATCGTGATCGCTCTTCCCGGGCCTCCGGGAGAGATGATCCCGATGGTAGACCGGTACGTCACTCCGATCCTCAGCGAACGAGCAGCCTCCACTACCGGGCGATCGGTCATCAAGTCCAGAGTCCTGCGCGTCTGCGGCATCGGCGAGTCGGCCGCGGAACTGAAGGTCAAGGATCTCCTGGCAGGTTTCAACCCTAGCCTCGCGCCCTATGCGAAGGGCGGAGAGGTACACTTCCGGGTCACCGCTAAGTCCTCCAGTGAGGATGAGGCCGAACACTTGATCGCCGACCTGGAGTCGAAGGTCCGTGAGCGCCTGGGCGATTTCGTATACGGAGCCGACGAGGAGACGCTCGAGTGCGTCGTCGTGCGGAAGCTCATCGAGCGCGGGCTGACGCTCGGGCTTGCGGAGTCGTGCACCGGCGGGCTGGTGGCACATCGGATCACCAACGTGCCGGGCAGCTCCGAGACGATGATCGGCGGGATCGTGGCCTATGCGAACGAGGCCAAGGTGAAGCTCCTCGGCGTCCCGGAGGAGACTCTGCGGGCACACGGGGCGGTCAGTCCCGAGACGGCTCGGGCGATGGCCGAGGGCGCGGCGCGCGCCTTCGGCACGGACGTCGCCCTCGGGATCACGGGGATCGCGGGTCCCGGCGGCGGCACGGACGAGAAGCCGGTCGGGCTGGTGTATATCGCGCTGGCAACTCCGAGCGGTGTCGAAGTTACGAAGAACATGTACGGCGGAAGCCGTGAGGATATCAAGATGCGCGCGTCCCAGACGGCGCTCAACATGCTGAGGATGTATCTGATTGGCGTGAGCGCAGCATCCTAGAGGCCGAGACGTGGAGAAGATCCGCACGTTCATCGCGGTGCGGCTGCCAGCCGAGGTCCGGCGGCGGCTGATGCAGATAGAGAAGCGCCTGATGCAGTCCGGCGCCGACGTGAAGTGGGCGCCTGAGGAGAACTTCCACATCACGCTCAAGTTCCTGGGCGACGTGGAGCAGGCGCGGATACCTGCCGTGGAAGAGGCCGTCAGGCGCGCCGTCAGCGGTCTGGACGCTTTCGACCTCACGCTCGCGGGAGTCGGCGCGTTCGGCCGGCCCCTGAGAGTCGTCTGGGTAGGGATCACCTCCGGCAGCGGCGAGTTGAAGTCGCTCGCCGGGCGAGTCGAGGATGCGCTGGCCGAGGTCGGCTTCCCGAAGGAAGACCGTCCGTTCAGCGCGCATGTCACGCTCGGACGAGTGAGGTCCCCCAGGGGCGTAGAGCGGCTCCGGGAGTGCATCGAGAGCCTGAAGAATGAGCCGGCCGGCGACGTGCATGTCGCCGGAGTAACGGTGATGAAGAGCGAGCTTCGCCGCGAGGGGTCGACATACACGCCGATCGCGGATCTGGGATTTCGGGTCTCGGACTAGCTCATTGTCGGACTCATCCGACCAGACCGAGCATCCAGCATCGAGAATCTAGCATCGAGCATCTAGCACCGACTCTGAACAAACGAGAGGAGAACAGAGGGTTGGACAAAGGGAACGGCAAGGAAAGACAGCAGGCCCTGGAACTTGCCCTCGGCCGCATAGAGAAGCAGTTCGGCAAAGGCTCCGTAATGCGGCTGGGAGAGGCAACCAAGCTCAACGTAGAAGTTATCCCCACTGGATCCCTGGCACTCGACCTTGCGCTCGGCGTGGGCGGCGTCCCTCGCGGCAGGATCACCGAGATCTACGGCCAGGAATCCTCCGGCAAGACGACTCTGGCATACCATATCATCGCAGAAGCCCAGAAGCAGGGTGGAATCGCCGCGTTCATCGACGCCGAGCACGCCGTCGACGCGGTCTACGCCAGGAACCTCGGCGTAGATGTTGACTCACTCCTCATCTCCCAGCCGGACACCGGCGAGGAGGCCCTCGAGATCATCGACGCTCTCATCCGCAGTGGCGCGGTCGATGTCGTGGTGCTCGACTCGGTGGCCGCTCTCGTGCCCAAGTCCGAGATCGAAGGCGAGATGGGCGACTCGCACGTCGGCCTCCAGGCCAGGCTCATGTCCCAGGCGATGAGGAAGATCGGCGGATCGACCAGCAAGTCCCGGACGGCGGCGATCTTCATCAACCAGATCCGCGAGAAGATCGGCGTCATGTTCGGCAACCCGGAGACGACTCCCGGAGGCCGCGCGCTCAAGTTCTGGTCGTCGGTCCGCATGGAAGTCCGCCGAGTCGAGACCCTCAAGCAGGGCAACGAGATGGTCGGAAACCGGGCGCGCGTCAAGGTTGTGAAGAACAAGGTTGCGCCTCCGTTCCGACAGGCGGAGTTCGACATCATGTTCGGCAAGGGCATCTCCAAGTCCGGCGGAGTCCTGGATATGGCCGTCGAGTCCGGTGTCGTCGAGAAGACCGGCACCTGGTTCACCTACGGCGACACCCGCCTCGGCCAGGGACGCGAGAACGCCAAGCAGTACCTCGAAGAGCATCCCGAGGTGATGGAGGAGATCGAGGCCAAAGTCCGTTCGAACGGCGCCGGAGACATGCTGGCAGCGCCCGCTGTCGAATCGGAGGAGTGACCTCTCAGCCGGGCCTAGCGGAAACCGGGTAGAAGGTTGATCGACAATCAACAACGAATAACAGCAATAGAGGTCCAGGAAAAACGACAGGACCGCCGATCCATCTTTGTGGACGGCAAGTTCGTCATCGGCGTGGACGAGGATGTGGTAGCTGACCTGGGGCTGAGAGTCGGCCAGCAGTTCAGCGAGGCCGAACTCCGGGAAGTTGTCCGCGCGGAACTCCTTTCAAAGGCGAAAGAGAGAGCCCTGAACCTGCTCTCATACCGGTCTCGGAGCCGGATGGAGATCGCGAGACGGCTGAGCAGGGCAGGCTATGACGACGATATCGTCGAGGAAACGTTGTCGCGCCTCGAGAACGTCGGGCTCGTTGACGACGCGGAGTTCTCCCAGGGCTGGGTAAACTCCAGGGTCACCGGAAGGGGACTCGGCAAGAAACGCGTCAGATGGGAGCTTCGGCAGAAAGGCGTGGCATCTGAAGTAGTAGAGGAAGCTCTATCGTCCATAGATCCCGACGAGGAGCGTGAACTAGCGGCAGATGCGGCCAGACGCCGCTGGGAGAAGGACAAGGATCCCGATCTCCGAGCAAGGCGGCGCAGAGTGGCATCTTACCTGCAGAGGCAGGGCTTCGATTGGCAGACGGTCTCCGGAGTCATGGAGGACCTCGGCCGCGAAGCGGATGATGAATAGCGAAGGCCGGGACGGCCTTCCGCCGGCTGAGCGGCGCAGAGTGGCGTCGGAACCTCAGTCGGCACTACCGGGCAAGGTGGTTTTTCGATAGGATAGCGCTTAACAGTACATGCACGACCGGCATGAGCTCACGCGATGGTGAGCGCAACTCCGCAAGTCGAGCGGAGGCCATGCCGGAGCGTCCCAATCTCGCTCGACCTCAATCCCAATTATCCAGGGGGTGAGGTAACATATGTCAGTTATAGATATCGTCGTTCTAGCGACATCCGTCGCTGTCGTAGTGCTCGGGTTTGTCGGCATCGTTCAACCCGCCAAGCGCAAGGCTTTGGAGATGCAGGCGGAAGCCGCCAAGCTCAGAGATGACATACAGAGAGAAGTCGAAACCAGACGCAAAGAGGTTCTTTTAGAAGCCAAGGACGAGGCCCACAGACTCAGGGCCGAAGTCGAGCGCGAAAATCGTGAGAAAAGAGCCGATATCCAGAGGTTAGAGCGAAGACTGACGCAGAAGGAAGAGCAACTCGACCGGAGACTCGATGGTCTTGACCGGAAAGAGAAGGCTCTCGCCGCAAAAGAGAACGAAGCAGCCAAACTGAAAGAGGAACTTGAGAGCGTCCTGGCCAGTCAGCGCGCTGAGCTCCAGCGCGTGTCCGGCCTCACGGCCGAAGAAGCCAAGGCTCTGCTCCTCAAGACTATCGAAGATGAGACCAGGCACGATGCCGCCAGACTGATCCGCGACATCGAGGCCCAGGCGAGGGAAGAGGCCGACAAGCGCGCCAGGGATATCGTCACCCTGGCCGTGCAGCGTTGCGCCGTCGACCAGACCTCCGAGACGACAGTCTCGGTCGTTCCTCTGCCCAACGACGAGATGAAGGGCCGGATCATCGGCCGCGAAGGTCGGAACATCCGCGCCTTCGAGACCCTGACCGGCGTTGACCTGATCATCGACGACACCCCGGAAGCGGTGGTGCTTTCGGCTTTCGATCCCATCAGGCGCGAGATCGCGCGGATCGCGCTCAGCAACCTGATCTCCGACGGACGGATCCATCCGGGCCGCATCGAGGAGATGATCAACAAGGCGAGCGCCGAGGTCGAATCCAAGATCCGCGAGTCCGGAGAGCGCGCCATCTTCGAGACGGGGGTCACCGCCCTCGATCCGGAAATGATCAAGCTCCTGGGCAAGCTCAGGTTCAGGACCAGTTACGGCCAGAACGTGCTCGACCACTCGATCGAGGTGGCGCATCTGGCGGGGGCGATGGCCTCGGAACTCGGCATGAACGTCGCGCTGGCCAAGCGCGCCGGCCTGCTGCACGACCTCGGCAAGGCCGTGGACTTCGAGGTAGAGGGCCCGCACGCCGTCATCAGCGCCGACCTCTGCCGGAAGTTCCGTGAGCACCCGGAGGTCGTTCACGCGGTGGGCGCTCATCACAACGATGAGGACCCGCATACCGTCGAGGCAGTCCTGGTATCCGTCGCGGATGCCATATCGGCATCGAGGCCCGGAGCCCGCAGAGAGACGCTCGAGACGTACGTGAAGCGCCTCCAGCGGCTTGAGACCATAGCGGACTCGTTCTCCGGGGTAGACAAAGCCTTCGCCGTTCAGGCCGGGCGCGAGATACGCGTCATGGTGCGGCCGAACGACCTGGACGACGACGGAGCGGCGAAGCTGGCGCGCGATACCGCCAAGAAGATCCAGGAAGAGATGGAGTACCCCGGCCAGATCAAGGTCACCGTAATCCGGGAGACCCGAGCCGTGGAGTACGCGAAGTAGGTCCGCGAGTATGCCCGAAGTCGTCATGCTGAATCAAGTTCAGCGTGACGACTTCGGTGGGCTTGCGAACCTTGGGGGCATTGTCTCAGTCTAACAGAGCAGGGACCGCTACTTGAAAATACTGTTTATCGGTGATGTCGTCGGCAAACCGGGCAGGGAAGCCGTACGAGCGCTGCTGCCGAGCCTGAAGAAGGACCTGACGCCTGATATCATCATCGCCAACGCGGAGAACTCCGCCGGTGGCCTCGGGGTGACCAAGGATACGGCCGCCGAGTTGCTTGATGCGGGCGTCGACGTCCTCACACTTGGCAACCACGTGTTCGCCAAGAAGGAAGTCTACCAGTTTCTCGATGACGAGCCTCGGGTGGTCAGGCCGGCGAACTATCCGTCCGGATGCCCGGGACGCGGGTGGTCGGTGTTCAAGGACTCATGCGGGCGCCGGGTGGCGGTGATCAACCTGTGCGGCCGCGTGTTCATGAACGAACACCTAGATGACCCGTTCAGGCTCGCCGATAAGATCCTGAAGGAAGCTCTCGAGCAGACCAGGGTGATCATCGTGGATTTCCATGCCGAGGTCACCTCGGAGAAGGGCGCGATGGCCTGGTATCTCGACGGCAGAGCGACCGCCGTGCTGGGGACTCACACCCATGTGACGACCGCCGACGAACGCGTGCTGCCCGAAGGTACCGCCTGCATCAGCGATGTGGGAATGACCGGGCCGGAAGACTCGGTCCTCGGCGTGAAGAAGGAACTCATAATCCGGAAGTTCCTGTCGCAGATGCCGAGCAGGTTCGAAGTCGCCGAAGGGCCGGTCGTGCTCTCCGCCGTGCTGGTGGAAGCCGACCCTTCCAGCGGAAGAGCTTCCGGCATACGGAGGATAAGGGCGAATTACTCGCCGGCCTGAGCCGGCTTATCGGTCTGTGTTCCGAATAGCGAACCCGCCAGTCCTGAGTAGCGTAGCGTATCGAAGGGAGTAGCGCAACGTATCGAAGGACGGCAGCACTTATGGAGATGCGCAAGTGAAGACAAAGAACATCCGTGTATTACTCGTCGCCGCCGGCCTGCTGATCGCAGTATCGACAGGCGCATTGGCGCAGGACCAGATCCTGTACAAGGGCGACCCGATCGACTCGAAAACCATCGCGATCGGAAGCTGGGGCAGCGGCTTCTGCGAAGATATCTCGAAGAGCGGCTACACCGGCACTCACTCGCTCAAGATCACCGCTCGCAGTCTGTACGAGGGCGGCAGGATCGATTTCCTCACGCCCGTGGACCTCACCCGTCATTTCGCCAACCCCAATGCCTACATCCAGTTCGTAGCCAAGATGCAGTTGGACGCGACGAACGAGGAGGATCCGTACCTCGAGGGCTTCTTCCCGGCCGAGGATACCAGCGCCGCGGCCAAGACGCGCGTCCGGCGCCTGAAGCTCACTATGTGGTTTGAGGCCGGCCCCGCGGTCGAGTGCCAGGTCGATATCAGCGGCTTCAAGGTTGCCGACGACGGCTGGATGCGGATCTCATTCCCGCTCTCGAAGCTGAAGACCAAGCGGGAGATGAGCGCGTACAAGGTCAAGCGCCTGGTGATCTCCGGCGACGGCTCGGAGCCGTTCTACATCGGCCAGATCCAGATCGTCACCGACACCAAGCCGATCACCGCCGATGCGGGCCTTCCCCAGTACGTGGCCGCCAATGACGATATCCTGTTCCGCCCGCACAGTGACGGAGGCGCCGCCGCCCTGCGGTACGCATGGGACTTCGACTCGAGCGACGGCATCCAGGAGGATACCCTGGGCGAGGTCGTCTACCACCGCTACCGCAAGGCGGGGAAGTATACGGTGACTCTCACGGTGTCCGACGTCTTCGGTATCAAGAAGCCGGTTACCTCGACCGTGGTGATCGACGTCTTCGACTAGTGCTTTGCGAAAGGCCGAGAGCCCGAAAGACTACCATCCTTCGGGCTCTCGGCCTTCATTTCTCTATCATCCCCGAGGCCATATGTTCACGATCTTGGAGGGCATGCGTCCTCGTCAGTGGCTCAAGAACCTGTTCGTCTTCGCCGGGCTGCTCTTCACGCTCGATGTCGATCACCCCGCCTCGGACTTCCTGCGTGTCGGCCTTGCGTTCGGCCTGTTCTGCATGCTCTCCGGCAGTATCTACCTGCTGAACGACATCCTCGATGCCGAGCGCGACCGAAAGCACGAGGAGAAGCGCCGGCGGCCGATCGCATCGGGAAGGCTCAGCAAGCCTGCGGCGTGGGGTGCGTTCTGGGTGATAGCGCCGGCCGCAGTGGTGGCGTCGTTCACCCTCGGCCGGGAGTTCGGAGCGATGGCACTCGCATACACGGTGATCTTCGGGCTGTATTCCGTCCGCCTGAAGGAGGTCGTGATCCTCGATGTGATGCTCATCGCCTCCGGGTTCGTACTCCGCGCGGCGGCGGGAGCGGCGGCGGTCCAGGTGGTCATCTCTCCCTGGCTGCTGATCTGCACCACGCTGCTCGCGCTGCTCCTCGGGCTCGCCAAGCGGCGGGAGGAGCTCCTGGTGCTGGAGGTCGAGGCGGCCAATCATCGGCCGTCGCTCGATCACTACACCGTGCCGTTCGTTGACCAGATGATCGGCATCTCTGCGTCCGCAACGATCATCTCCTATGCGCTCTACACGTTCTTCTCGGCCACCGGACAGCAGCATCCACACCTGATGGCGACCGTCCCGTTCGTGATCTACGGGATCTTCCGCTATCTATTCCTCATCCAGCACCGGCTAGGCGTCGAGAGCCCGGAGCTTCTAGTCGTGCGCGACCGGCCGCTCCTCATCAACATCCTGCTGTGGATCATCACATCCGCCGTCATAGTCGGCCTCGGACGCTAGAGTCAGAGACCCACAAGCCGGACCATATTCCTTGGTAGACTACCTCTGTATCCTCGATCCGCCGCCCTTCAGGAGCGTCTCGACCTCATCGAGCGTCGCCCAGTTCAGGTCGCCCGGGATCGAGTGCTTGATCGCCGAGAACGCGACACCGTAATCCACACCCTTGCGGAAGTCGCCGGTCAGGTAGCCGTAGATGAACCCTGCCGTGAACGAGTCGCCCGCGCCGACGCGGTCGATCAACTCGCAAGGGTACTTCGCACTCTCGTAGAACTTGCCGCCTGAATAGGCGAACGCGGACCAGTTGTTCCGCAGCACGGAGAGATCCTCGCGGAGCGTGATCGCCACCACCTCGAAGCCGAACCGCTCGTTCAGCTTGACCGCGACCTCCTGATAGCTCTTCTCGCGGATGCCGAAGACGACGCCCGTGTCCTCCTCGGTGGTGATCAGGATATCGACGTACTCCATCATCGGGACCTGGCAGGCATTGGCCTCCTCGGGCGTCCAGAGCTTCTTGCGGTAGTTGACGTCGTAGCTTACCTTCGCGCCGGCCGCCTTCGCCGCCTTGATCGCCTCGAAGGTCGCCTCCGCGCACGACTTGCTCAGCGCCGGGGTGATCCCGCTGACGTGGAAGAGCTTGCATCCCTCGAACGCCTTCGCCCAATCGACCTCGCCGGGAGCGAGCGTACTGACCGCCGAGCCCGCGCGGTCATAGAGGACGCTCGATGCCCGCGGGTTCGCGCCGAACTCGAGGAAGTAGATGCCGACGCGCCCGGACTTGCTCCACACGAGGTTCGACGTATCGACTCCCTGCTCGCGGGCCTTGTTCCGCACCATCCGCCCGATCGGGTTCTCCGGCAGCTTGCTGACCCATGCGCTGTCGAGCCCGAGTCGGGACACGCCGACCGCCACGTTCAGCTCGCCGCCGCCGACCTTGGCGTCGAACGAGTTCGCCTGCTCCAATCTATGGAAATCCGGAGGCGAAAGCCGGAGCATCGCCTCGCCGAGTGTGACTACCTGTGCCATTCCATCCTCCTACTCTTACTCATGCTGCTACTCATACTCAGACCGGGCAAAGCATTGGCGCCAACCAGGATAGCTTGGTGTGGTATCGAACGGCCAATGCCTGGCCCCTACAGGTGGTCGGGCCGGGACGGAGCTACGGTCCCTAGAACGATCACAGGCGACTCCGTCGCCGTCCGAGTTGACGGCAGAGCCGTCAGCGATCGCCCGGGCCGGTACTGATGCGCGGCCCCTACAGCCTGGTGGTCAGATCCTAAGATATGCCTCTTCCACCGTGTCCGCCGTCGTCTCGACGGTGCGGGCATCGATCACCCGGACATCCGGCCGCGAGAACCCGTTCGGCACGGCGATGCGCTCGACCATCTCCTTGCGGAAGGTCACCGGCCGCTCGATCGGCATTGGCTTGATCTCACCGATCTTGCCGATCGCCTCCCGGGTCTTTTCCTCGATGAGCTTATGCGCCTTCTCCAGAGAAAGCATCCTCGCGCCCTGGCATGAGAGCCCGACCTTCACCTGGCACGTGACGACTCCGGGGATCCAGTCCGCCGCCTCCGCGCAGGCCTTGTCGTCGCCGGAGACCATGATCACCGGCTTCCCGAAGTCGGATGCCACTCCCGCATCGAGGCCGATCTCGCCGACCTTCCGGCCGTTCAGCCAGTAGTTCTGCACCGTCTTGGACGACATCGTGTGCTCCAGGACCGCGCCGGGAGTGCCCGCCATCGCATGGTAGCCGAGCAGGATCAACGCGTCGCATTCCTCGATCCCCGGGAGCCGTCTGGGGCTTACCCCCTGGATG
The DNA here is from genome assembly GCA_964466715.1 of uncultured bacterium. Lineage (GTDB taxonomy): Bacteria > Armatimonadota > UBA5829 > DTJY01 > DTJY01 > CAYXOC01. The sequence continues at coordinate 5,155 of CAYXOC010000011.1, read as the reverse complement.
ACCTCCGCCCGCGGATCGAGTTCGGCGGTGATGAACTGGTTGCCGGCCCCGTGTCCGTCGCGGACGATCACGCCGTCAGCTCCTGCGTCGAAGCAGGCGCGTATGCACGCATTGGCATCCCACGTATAGTATCGCCGGGCGTCCTGGTAGAGCTTCCCCTCAGACAGCACGTGGTCGCTCCCCGATACGCCGCTGATGCCTTCCATGTCCACGAAGATCAGGATTTTCATTTGCGTTCCCTCCGAGTGTCGCGAGCGAGTAACCAGTAACCAGTGGCCAGTAACCAGTGATCAGCAACTACTGGCCGCTGACCGGTCGCGCCTCTACTGGGGGCCTGCGAGATATTCGACCATCTCTTCGCGAACACGGTCCGGTTTGGCTACACAGAACAAGTCAGCTTTCTCTATCATCGAGCTTAGCATACGGCCAATGGCCACAAGCTCCGTGATCAGACGATCGGCTTCCTCTGCTGACATGTATCCGCATTCCTTTGCCATGTCAACCCAATGCTGAGTCTCATGCTGCTCGGCATCAGCATCAGTCAGCTTACTGACGAAATGCTTCTCATAGCGTCTCTTGGCCCAAGCTTCCGCAATCTGAGCTCCGATTGATCTTGAGGACCGCCGAATCTGATCCGTAAGCGAGAAGGCTTCTGTCTTCGGGAACGACTGGGTCAGACCGAAGATATCGGTTGCGACCGACTTGGCTCGCTGATATACCAGAAGATCTCTGAGACTCCTGGCGTACCGGAGTTCGCTCATCTGTCTCATCCCCACCAAATACTGGTCACTGGCTACTGGCTACTGGTCACTGGCCACTTCTATACTCCCGAACTATCCGCCTGAACTCCCTGGCCCGCCGCGTGATCTCGGCGTAGTCCCCCTCAGCCATCAGCTTCTTGTCGATCAAGGCTCCGCCGACGCCGAGGGCAACAGCGCCCGACTCCAGCCACGACCGCGCCGTGGTCAGGTCAACCCCGCCCGTCGGCATGAACGGTATCTCCGGGAACGGGCCGTGCAGGTCCTTGAAGTAGCTCGGCCCCATCACGTTGGCCGGGAAGATCTTGATGATGTCGCCGCCCGCCTGCCACGCGGTGATCACCTCCGTCGGAGTCAGTGCGCCCGGGAAGACCGGGACCCCTCTCTCCTTCGCCATGTAGATCGTCGCCACGTTCGTGCTCGGGCTCACGATGAACTGCGCGCCGGCGTCGACCGCGCTCGCGGCCATCTCGGGCGTCAGCACGGTTCCCGCCCCAAGGATGACGTCATCGCTCACCCTGGCAGCGACTGCTTCGATGATCTGAAGCGGGTTGGGGACGGTGAACGTCACCTCTATGACGTTGACGCCGCCTTCAAGCGCCGCTTCGATCGCCTTGAGGATCTGCTCGTCCGACTGGCCGCGCACCACGGCCGCCAGTCCGCATTCGAGTATGCCATCCAGTATCTGTGTCTTGTCCTTCATGAGGTATGCCTCCGATTATGCGCGTATGCCATCGTTAGGGTAGCATCTGGGCAGGCGCAGAGTCAACAGAGCGAGCGTCATTGGCGTCACAAACAATACCCAAAGGACGTAAAACATGTTAGAATGTGTTACCGTTCGAGGTGACCCTCTCACCTCAAAATAACGCAAGGAGAGAGCCATCATCATGAGATTAAGGTTTGTCGCGACAGCCCTGTTGCTGCTTGTTCTCGCCGTCGGGATGACACAGGCCGCCCAGCCCGAGTTTCGCGCCATCCAGGTCCACCACTGGATCGATGGAGGCCTCAGCCCCGAGCAAATCGACGAGACGATCAAGTGGGCCAAGCGGGCCAACATCAACATCATTCAGTACCAGGTGCGCCGCGTCGGAGATGCCTACTACAACTCGGCCTACGAGCCCCGGGCTACCAATATCAAGGGTGGCCCGGACTTCGATCCGCTGGGCTACATGATCAAGAAGGCGCATGAGAATGGCATCGAGGTCCACGCCTGGATCAATACCTACCGTACGTGGACGAGCAAGACGCCTCCTGCGGATCCAAAGCATGTCGTCAACCGGCATCCCGAATGGCTGACTAAGACCATCGACGGCGTCATCTCGGGGAGCGAGGGAACGTACCTCGACCCGGGCGCACCCGGTGTCAGGGAATATCTGGTGAAGATCGTCGCCGACATCCTCTCGAAGTACGATGTGGACGGCATCATGCTCGACTACATTCGCTATTCCGGCCGAAAGTTCGGTTACAGCGACGCAGCCCTTGCCGCCTACCACGCGAAGTATGGTGGTGCCGGTAAGCCGGCCGAGACCGACGAGAAGTGGTGCCAGTGGCGCCGGGACCAGGTCACCGAGACCGTACGAGCCATCCAGAAGGAGATCAACCGGCAGAAGCCCTGGGTTGTTCTCTCCGCCGCAACGATTCCCTGGGGCGGATGCCCGGATGATTTCAAGAAGACCGACGCCTATGCTCACTGCTTCCAGGACTGGCGGCTGTGGATGGAGCAGGGGATCATCGACGTCAACATGCCGATGAACTACAAAGACCCGGCCAACGAGAAGCACGCGGTGATGTACACCAGTTGGCTCGACGGCATGAAGAGGTGGTCCTACAACCGATTCGCCGCGAATACGCTCTCCGTGTCGAAGGGCAATCTGGACGGCGCCGTACGTCAGGCCAAAGAGGCTCATAAGAAGGGTTTGGGCTTTGTGGGATTCGCCATTAGCCAGGGAGCGAACGCGAATGTGCTCGCCGACAAGCTGAGAGAGTCGCTCTTCACCGAGCCGGCTCCCGTGCCGAAGTTCCCCTGGAAGCCGGCGCGCCCGTCGAGCGTGCCCGCGAAGTAGCCGCGGCAGCTTTGCCCAGCCCAGTATCGGGGTAGACCTTGCATAGAACACGGATCCCGCATGGTCCGTGTTCTATGCTTATCAGCCCACGGGTAACCGCACGATATGAACGCTTTCCCGACAGCAAAGTTAGCTTCAGGAGCAGCCGAACTGGGTATCACACTCGATGACAGCCAGTTGGAGCGGTTCGAGTCGCTTACCGACCTGCTGCTGGAGTGGAATGAGAAGCTCAACCTCACCAGCATCACCGATCCGGACGAGATAGTCGTCAAGCACTACCTGGACTCCATAAGCCTGCTATCGGTGATCGATATACCCGGCGGCGCCTCGATCATCGATGTAGGCACCGGCGCGGGTTTTCCGGCGATCCCACTGAAGATCGCTCGTCCGGACCTGAAGGTGACGATGCTCGATTCGGTCCGCAAGCGGCTGGTGTTCATAGAAGCTGCGCTCAAGGAACTGGGGATAACGGACGCCGTGCTGGTCCACGCGCGCGCGGAGGATGCGGCTCGGGACAAGGCATACCGGGAGCAGTTCGACTTCGCGGTATCCCGAGCGGTGGCGCGTCTATCCGTGCTGTCCGAGTTGTGCATACCGTTCTGCAGGCCGGGCGGATGGTTCGTCGCCTACAAGGGCCCCGATGTCGCGGAAGAGATCGCCGGTGCCGCGAACGCCATCAGGAAGCTCGGCGGCAAGCTGGTGCGGGCAGAGTCCCTCTCGCTGCCGGGAGGGGATGCCGGCCGGACGCTCGTACTGGTCAGGAAAGACCGTCATACTCCCACGGCATATCCGCGCCAGGCCGGTACCCCGGCGAAGCAGCCTCTATGACCGAAAGTGCGCTTCGTGTGCGCGGAGCCTCTTGGAGCGTGAGGTTATGTCCTGGATTCGTAGACTGATAAGCCTGCTCATCGTCGTAGTGGCTGCAATCGTCATCCCTGCCGTGTACTATGCTTTCGCCTGGCTCACAGACCGCATCCTGGCGCTTCCGCCTCTCCCGCCGGCTCCCCTCAATGGGTACCTCTTCCTTTCGGCCCTCTCGGTGCTGGTCGGACTGTTCTGGATCTTCTGGGCGTACTCGTACATCCTCTTCGTCGGCCGAGGCTCGCCGGTGGAGGTGCTCTGGCTCGCGCTCCTGCCGACGGAGCAGCTCGTTACCACAGGCCCATATGCCTACACGCGAAATCCTATGTTTCTGGGGCTGCTCTTCATGCTGCTCGCAGCCGCTCTATACGGCAGATCAATCACGGCGCTGGTGCTGCTGCCGTTAGCTGCTGTGGCGGGCATCGAGTATCTCCGCGTGAACGAGGAGCCCAGGCTCAGGGAGCGATTCGGTCGGGAATACAGCCAATACCGGAGGTCCGTTCCTGCTCTCATCCCCCGTCCCAGGCGGTGATCCTTCCGCACTGCCTGCAGTTGCATTCCGAAACAGACTGTGCTATATTCTAGGCACGGCTGTGAAATAATGCACGAACTTTGCTATTCAGCCGGCTTCTAAGGAGAGTGACACCATGGCACGGCAGACCAGAGTACCGATGCCGACACTCGAAAGACTTGCCACGTACCTTCGCTACCTGAATGATATCGAAGCGACGGGGATCGACACCATATCTTCGGCCGAGATCGAGGAGGCCACCGGGATACACGCCGCCCAGTTCAGAAAGGATCTCTCTTACTTCGGCGAGTTCGGACGGCCCGGGATCGGGTACAACGTCTACGATCTGCAAGCCCGTCTGGCTAAGATCCTCAAAGTCGAGAAGGAGCAACCCGTGCTTCTGGTTGGGGCCGGAAACCTGGGATCAGCGCTCGTCGGCTTTCCCGCCTTCCGCCGGCACAACTTCCACGTCGTGGGGGTGTTCGACAACAACTACAACAAGATCGGACGCCGGCTCTGGGATCTCGACATACTCGATGTCAATCGGCTCAAGGAAGCGAACCTCGAGCTGGGAGCCCGAATAGCCATCATCGCCGTCCCTGCGTCCTCCGCTCAGGTCGTGACCGATCAGCTCGTCGATGCGGGGATCAGGGTCATACTCAACTTCGCTCCTACCACCATACGCGTACCTGAGGACGTAGTCGTCCGGAACGTCTGTTTCATCCAGGAATTGGCCGTGCTCTCCTATCACCTCTCCGAGAGCGACGACACCCGAGCCTATTAGTGCGCTGCTAGGCTGCATTCTCCGATCCGGCTTAGCCGGAACACTAGCCGGCTTCCTGTCCTCCGGACAACCGCACCTTGGACGTGAAAAGAGGCCCGGCTGATGTCAGCCGGGCCTCTTTCCTATGCCTTGCAGTTACGGATATGAGTCCGCACTGCCGAGTGGCGGTTTAGTTCGG
>CAYXOC010000010.1:61626-110177 GCA_964466715.1 uncultured bacterium | reverse complement strand
TGACGAGTGAGGAGTGAGGAATGCGGAGAGGAGACCGTCAGCCCTGAGTGATGCGGAGCATCGTATCGAAGGGCGGCCGCTGCTGGATGCTTCGGAAGCAGAGTTCGCGGTTTGTGCGAACGGCGCTGCCGAAGCGGCTCGGGTATCCACGTAGGGAACGCCCGCCGTCGCGTTCCGTCGGTGGAAGCCTACACCCACGGAACGGGACAGCGTCCGTTCCCTACACCAGATCTCCGGCCAGCCCCGACCGTCCTTCGATACGCTTCGCTACTCAGGAGTGGGCGGTTTTCACTCATCACTCCTCACTCGTCACTCCAAGATCAGTTGCGGCGCGAAGTCCACGACGTCCGCCGAGACCATGTAGTATCTGACGCCGCCCACTACTCCCTCCACCCAATTGCCGATGCCGAGATGCACGTGCCCGTACACCAGTATGTCGACCGAATGACGCGAGAGCACCTCGGCAAACTCGTTCGGCTGGAGCTTCTCGTCGAACGGCGGGAAATGAAGCATCGCGATCCGGGTGCTCACCGACTCGGGGATCGAACGGAGGCCGTTCTCCAGGTACTGCAGTTCGCGCCGGAAGATCTTCCCCGCCTGCTCCTCGTCGACCGGCTCCGATGCGCCCTGTCCGGCCATGCCGCCCCCTCGCGCGTCCCAATCGACTCTCCAGCCGCGCGTTCCTGTTATGCCCACGGAACCAACCACAATCGATGTGCCCTGGAGAAATGTCAGGCTACGGTCGATGGTCCGCTGGATGCGCGAGGTCGCCTTCCGGTTCCACCAGTAGTCGTGATTTCCCCGAACGAGGACCTTACGCCCGGGCAGGCTATCCACGAAGCTCAGGTCGGGGCGCACATCGGAGAGCCGCATCGCCCACGAGATGTCACCGGGCATCAGCACGATGTCATCCGGCGTCACGAGCGCCTCCCAGTTGGAGCGCACCTTCTCGGCATGATCCTTCCACGCCGGGCCGAAGATGTCCATCGGCTTCGGGCTCGCAAACGACAGATGCAGGTCGGAGATTGCGTATACCGCCATTCGGGGCATCCTTGGATAGTGATGATCTTTCCGTATCAGCATACCGATTATACCCTGATCCCGCAAGTGACCGTTGGCATCCTGCGCCGCTCGGGGTATAATGTCACCGAGGAGAACACCACCATGAGCAGAGTTCTGACAATCGCGCACAGGGGTTATTCCGCCGCCGCCCCCGAGAATACACTGGCGGCGTTTCGCAAGGCCGTCGAACTGAAGCCGGATTTCATGGAGTGCGACGTCCGACAGACGAAGGACGGCGAGTTGATCGTCATCCACGACGCGACGCTCGACCGAACGACGAACGGCTCCGGCAAGGTCGCCGACATGACGTTCGATGAGCTTCGGAAACTCGATGCCGGCAGCTGGTTCGCCCCCGAGTTCTCGGATGAGAAGCTCCCGACCCTCGACGAGGTGATCGAGGTGGCGAAGGACACGGGCGTGAAGCTGATCGTCGAGATCAAGGAGCCCGGCACGGAGGACGAGGTCGTGGCGGCGCTCTACGAACACGGGATGCAGGAGCAGTCGATGCTCTGTTCGTTCCACTATAAGGTCGGCGTCCGGATGCCCGAACTCGCGCCGGAGATTCCGTTCTCGCCGATCATCGCGCCGAAGGACCCCGTCGGCGAGGATGAGGCGGTCGCGCTGGCGGATGAAGCAGCCGCGGTCAACGGCTCGATCTTCGCGGTCTACTACAAGGCGATCAGCCCGGCGCTCGTGAAGGCAACCCACACCGCGAACATGCTGATGGAGGCATGGACGGTCGATGACGAGGCCGAGATGCGCCGACTTGCGGACATGGGCGTAGATGTGATCGGCAGCAATGACGTCCGCTTGGCGATCGAGGCGCTCTCCGGGGACAGACCGCTGACCGCTGACCGCTGATCGCAGCGCCTGCCCAATGCCAAGGGACGCGCGTCCCGTGACGCGGGACGGCCGTCCCATGGCGAAAGACGCCTGTCCCGCGGCGATTGACGGCCGTCTTTCCCCGATCACCGCGCGGAAGTTCGGCGAATTCGGCGCCGAACTTCCCAAATTCCGCGCGGAGATCAACGAATTCGGCCCCGACCGCGATCCCCCTATCCTCTCGGATCCTCGACCGCTCCTACGAACAGGATCAGCCCGGTCTTCTCATCGCGTATGAGGAAGAGGAAGGGGCGGTCGAAGATGAAGGTCGTCGGTCCGCAGAATGCCTCCTCGACGGCGCTGACCGCTGATCCAACGGTACCCCGTTCGTCCACGTCCACGACGGCCTTGTGGATCACACGTGATATCCACACCTGTCCCCTGCATGTCTTGGAGAAGTCCGCCTGTCCAGCGGCGAAGGCCACACCCATGCCGAGCGACTTCAGATCATCATTCAGCAGCGCCGAGTGATCTACCTTGAACCTGGGCAAGTAGACGTCGACTTCCGGCGGCTTCTCGAATCCACCCATCCACTTCTCGACATCCGCGTGACTCAGGTTGAGGCAGAACGACGACAGTGTCACCGTCCTAGTAGGCAGAAACAGATACATGCTGACATCGCCACTACCGTAGGGTAGGCACAGCGCGCTGAATTCCTTGTGCCAGTAGCACTCGTAGGAGCCCGTATTCTTCATCATGGGAACGGTCACTCTGCTGCCGTTGCCAAGAGTGAACTCGGTATCGCGCGTGTCCCCTATCGGAAACGGGTGCGACCATGAGCCCTTGAAGTAGATGGCATTCAGCAGCACCAGCAATGCGTCAGGAGAGAGATCATCCATCGCCTTCTCGATGCGGCCCAGTGTCTTGCGCTTCGTCCAGTCGTTGATGGCATTGAGGTCCAGCGGACCGATGTCAGCTCGGTAGGTGGATGTCACCAGGTCCATGAAGCTGGGGATGATGGCTTTCGGATCAGCAACCCAGAGGGAGTTCGCCGTGGACATCGAGACGCCGCGGTCGGGGCGAGTGAAGACAGTCATCAGCGCCGAGTTGGAGGAGTTCACGACGTCGGCATCGAGTCCGGTGAACTCCAGCGTCTTCTCCATCGCCGTCCGGGTGTCGCCGGCCGCGCCGTTGTACGCCATCGAGAGCGCCATGGAGATACTCGGCGGGGATATCACCACATTCTTCCCAGGGCTCCTCTTGACGGCTTCCCTGAAGAGCTTGATCGCAAACCGGTTGTCGGCCGCGATCACTCGGCGATCGACCTTACTCCGTGCGGCATCGGCGCGGAGCACCCGGTAATCGAGGATCCTCCCCCGCTGATAGGCAATCCCCACCCCGGCGAGAACGCAGCCGAGCAGAAGCACACTGATTGTGAATCGTCGTCTCCTCATGTCGGTACTCCTCCCTTCACGTCGGCCAACCGGCTGCCGGCTATCTACATATATGACTTGTCCTCCGGCGTCCCAGTTCCTTCTCCCACACCCCCACACTCTCCATTGGCATCTGACTCCCCTGCGTGCTATAATCTCAGCAGTCAACCATTCCAGGGGTAGCAGATGCTAGCTAAACGCATAATCCCGTGTTTCGATGTGAAGGAAGGCCGCGTCGTCAAGGGCACGAAATTCGTCAACCTGCGCGATGCCGGCGATCCCGTGGAACTTGCCGGAGTCTACGACAAGGAAGGCGCGGACGAGATCGTCTTCCTCGATATCACCGCCAGCCACGAGAAGCGCGATGTCATGCTCGATGTCGCCGCCCGCGTGGCCGAGCAGGTCTTCATCCCATTCACCGTCGGCGGAGGAATCCGCACGGTCGATGATTTCCGCAAGATGCTCAAGGCAGGCGCGGACAAGATCTCGATCAACACCCAGGCGGTGCTCAACCCGCAGCTCATCACCGAGGCCGCCGATAGGTTCGGCGCTCAGTGCGTGGTCGTTGCCATCGACGCCAAGCGCATCGAGCCCGGCAAGTGGGAGGTCTACACCCACGGCGGGCGCACTCCGACCGGTATCGACGCGGTCGAATGGGCGGAGAAGGTCGAGCAACTCGGGGCAGGCGAGATCCTGCTCACCAGCATGGACGGCGACGGCACGAAGGACGGCTACGACGTCCCGCTGACCCGCGCCATCGCCGAGCGGGTGAGCATCCCGGTGATCGCATCGGGCGGCGCGGGCACCCCCGAGCACCTCTATGACGCGCTGACCGAGGGCAAGGCCGAGGCGGCGCTGATAGCCTCGATGGTGCACTACAGGATATACAGCATCAAGGAGATCAAGGATTATCTGGCCGGGCGCGGCATCCCGATGCGGCCGGTCGTATGAGGAGCAAGAATGCAGATTCCGGAGAAGGTGAAGTTCGACGCCGATGGTCTGATCCCGGCGGTCATACAGGATGCGAACAACGGGCAGGTGCTGATGCTCGGTTTCATGAACCGGGAGTCGCTCCGGCGGACTCTCGATGAGGGCAAGGTGTGCTTCTGGAGCCGCTCGCGTCAGAAGTTCTGGCTCAAAGGCGAGGAGTCGGGCAACTTCCTGATCGTGAAGGGAGTCTACGCCAACTGCTACGCCGACTCGCTGCTCATCAAAGCCGAGCCGGTCGGGCCGACGTGCCACAACGGCTACCAGAGTTGCTACTACCGACAGTTCACCGAGGACGGTGATCTCGAGGTGATCGCCGAGCAGCTCTTCGATCCGAAAGAGGTCTACAAGAAATGAGCAACATGGAATGCGGCGGCTTGACGCCGTTTTCGATCCGCCGGAGAAGCGGCGTCAAGCCGCCGCTCTCCATAGTCCGGCTCGTCATCCTCTTCATTCTGATCACCTGTGCCCCGTCCTGGGCGGCGCCCGAGTACCGGGGCATCACCATACTCCATACGAATGATACCCACGGCCATCTGCTCCCGTTCAGTTTCGCCAAGCCGATCGACCCGAAAGAAGGCTCCGCCTCGATGCCTTACCTGAAGGATATCGGCGGAATCGCGCGGCGGGCCACGCTCGTCAAGCGGATTGAGGCCGAGTGCCGGGGGAACGTGCTGCTCTTCGACGCGGGCGACCCACTGGACGGGACACCGTTCTCCATCGAGTACATGGGCGAGGCGGACTTCGCGGCGATGTCGGCAGCGGGCTACGATGCCATGACTCCCGGCAACCATGAGTTCAGCGCCTCCTATGATGAGTTCTACCGGAACGTCCACACGGCAACCTTCCCCGTGCTGAGCGCCAATATCATCGATCGCAAGACGGGAAAGCTCGCGCTCCCACAGTACACTATCTTCACGGTTGACGACGTCAGGATCGCGGTCTTCGGCCTCACCGTACCGGCAACGAACTATCGCGGTGCGAAGGAAGGCTTCGACTTCATCGATCCCATCGAAGCGGCGAAAGAGCTGGTCCCACAGCTTCGACAGAAAGCCGATGTCGTCGTCGCACTCACCCATATCTCGGATAGCGGCACGGTAGAGGACGAGAGGCTCGCGCGAGAGGCGCCTGGGATCGACGTGATCGTCGCAGGGCACGCGCATGTGCGGCTGGCGAAGCCGTTGTTCGTGCGGACTACCGAGCAGCGGGAGGCGTTCAAGCTCGGCGGGACCATCGTGGTCGAGGACTACTGGTTCGGCGGCGAGCTGGGACGGCTGGATCTCAGGCTCAGGCGTGACGGCGGACCGTTCACGGTCATGGGCTATGACGGCGGGCTGATCCCGATAACCTCCGATACCCCAGATGATCCGGCGACGAAGAAAGTCGTCGATCGCTACTACAAGCCGATCTCGAAGAAGTACGACGAGGTGATCGGCAAGGCGTCCGGCACGTTCTACGCGCCGCCGAGCAGGGAGCTGCTTGCGCTCGTATGCGAGGCAATGCGCGATACCGCCGGCGCTCAGTTCGGCATCTACAACCCCGGAGGAGTGCGCGGTGACCTGGTCGAGGGAGAGATCAAGGTCTGGGATATCGCGGTCGTCCTGCCGTTCAAGAACAAGCTTCTCACCGCAGAGATCACCGGCCGCCAACTGAAGCAGGCGGTCGAGGAGCACGAACTCGGCATATCAGGCGATGTGAAAACCATCGAGGATGACACAGTCTACACCATCGCAACCGTGGACTTCCTCATCGGCGGCCCACTCAAGGACGCCAAGCCGATCAAGACCGTCGCCGACGACTACCGCGACGCGGTGATCGGCTACATCAAGAAGCAGGGGACCATAAGTCCCATGTGACCAACGTATGAACCGAGGCACTAGAACCATGCTCGAACTCATCCACAGAATCTGCATCCCGATGCTGATAGGCTTCGCGCTCTGCATGCCGTCAGTCGCATCGGAGTACCGGGGAATCACCTTCCTCTACACCAACGACATCCACGATCACCTGATGCCGTTCAGCTACCCCGACCCGCCGAACCAGAGCCTGGGATATGCCAGGATGAAGGCGATCAAGGATATCGGCGGCATCGCGCGGATCGCCTCCCTCGCTGACCGCATCCGCGAGGAGACGCGCGGCAACGTGCTGATGGTCGATGCAGGCGACCTCATCGAGGGGACGCCGCTCACCGTCGAGTACCACGGTGAGGCCGACTTCGCCGCTCTCGCCGCCGCCGGGTACGACATCATGGTGCCGGGCAACCACGACTTCCAGGTGTCGATCGATCAGTTCCGGAAGAACGTCAGCGTCGGAGGCTTCCCGGTCGTCTGCGCCAACATGCTCGAGCGCGGCACCGGCAAGCCGTTCCTGCCGCCCTATCACATCTTCACCGTGCAGGACGTGAAGATCGCCGTGATAGGAGTAACCTCCCACACCGTCGCGGGCTCACTCAAGGCGGTGAAGGAGGGACTCGAGGCCACCGACGCCGTTGCGGCGCTCAGAGAGTATGTTCCAATGCTCCGAGAGCAGGCCGACCTGGTGGTCGTCCTGAGCCACATGGGCGTCGGCGAGGACAAGAGGGTCGCCAGAGAGATCCCGGGTATCGACGTCATCTTCGGCGGACACTCGCACGCGTGGCAGGCGGCTCCGATCAATGTGGAGAACCGCGAGCGAAGCGCGTTCAGGATCAACGGCACGATCAGCGCCTATTGCTACGAGAACGGCGGAGAGCTGGGACGTCTCGACCTGCGGCTTCGGAAGAACAACGGCCGCTACGAGATCATGGGCTTCCGCGGGCAGTTGATCCCGGTCACGTCCGACATCCCCGAGCAGCCGAAGACCGCCAAGGTGATCGACAAGTACTACAAGCCGATCGCGCCGTTCTACGGCGAGACGGTCGGCGAGGCCGCGGATACCTTCTTCAACGATCGCGCGGGCGAGAACACGATGCTCAACCTGATCTGCGACGCCATGAGGGAGGCCACCGGTACGCAGATCGCGGTCTACGGTGAGGCGGGATGCCGAGCCGACCTGGTGAAGGGACCGGTCAAGATGTGGGACATCAGCATCGTCCTGCCGACGAGCAACAAGCTGGTCACGATGCAGGTAACGGGGGCGCGGCTCAAGGAACACCTCGCGCTCCGCATTCCGGGCGTGTCGGCCGGCCTGAAGTACAAGGTCGTCGGAGTCATCGCAGAAGACGGACCCCGCAAGGGCCAGAGGGTCGGCAAGGTCGTGGAGTGCACACTCGACGGGAAGCCGGTCGATGACAATGCGATCTACACCCTGACCACCCACGACTGGTTCCTGCAGTTGTTCTTCAAGGACATCACCGATGCGAAGATCCTCGATATCGACTGCCGCGGCGCGATCGCCGAGCACTTCAGGAAGCACAAGGTCGTTTCGCCCGTGAAGGACGGTCGGCGCAACGTGGATAGGAGCTTGCTTTGATGGACACAGCGGATCTGATTCTGACGAACGGACGCATCTTCACGCTCGACCCCGTGAGACCGTGGGTGTCGGCGGTCGCAATTGCCGGTGACCGCATCCTGGCAACCGGAAGGCATGACGAGGCGGCGGTCTATCAGGGACCGGATACCGAGGTGATCGACCTCCTGGGCAAGACCGTCATCCCCGGACTGACCGATTCGCACATCCACCTCGCGCTCTACGGCATGGACACACTCTTCCGCGCCGACCTGAGCGGCTGCCGCTCGATCGGCGAGATCCAGGACAGGCTGCGGGCGTTCGACGCCGAGCGGTCGCCGGAATGGATCATCGGCTGCGGGTTCGACCACGAGATCTTCGCGGAGAAGCGCTTCCCCACGCGGGAGGAACTCGACGAGGTCAGCAGGGAGAAGCCGATCATCATCGTGCGGCTCTGCGGGCATGCGATCGTCGTGAACAGCGCCGCAATCGAGGCCGGCGATGCGGACAAGCTCCCGGCGTCGGGACGCGAGACGGGCTTGCTGACTGAGGACGATCAGGACCCGGTGTTCGACTACGCCCCCTCGCCTACCATCGAGCAGCGAACCGAAGCGATCGTCTTCGGGATGGAGAGAGCGCGGGCGACCGGCATCACCGCCATCCACTTCCTGATCGGATGCATGGAGGAATACGAGATCCTCAGACAGCTCCATGCGGAGAGCAGGCTCCCGGTAAGGGTGTACGTCCAGGCGCCGTACAGCATTTTCCCGCAACTGGCGGATCAGGGACTCAAGACCGGCGACGGCGATGACATGCTTCGCATCGGCTCGGTCAAGATGTTCCAGGACGGCTCGATGGGCGCGTGGACCGCGGGCATGAGGGAGCCGTTCTGCGATCGCCCGGATACCAGCGGGCTTCTGATGCATACCCAGGAGGAACTGACGGAGATGGTCCGCAAGGTCCACAACGCGGGCTGGCAGGCGGCGGTCCATGCGATCGGCGATCTTGCGGTTGAAACGGTCATCAACGCCTACGAGACCGTGCTGGCGGAGACCGGGGAGGACAACCGCGTCCGACGCCACCGGATCGAGCACGCATCGATCCTCGCCGAAGACCTCGTCGAGCGGATGGCGCGTCTGCACATCCTGGCGGCCGTCCAGCCCCAGTTCGTGCTCACGGACTTCTGGACGATCAACCGAGTCGGCACGGAGCGCTATCGGTGGACATATCCGTTCCGCACGCTGATGGAAGCCGGAGTACCGACCTCGCTCGGGTCGGACTGCCCGGTCGAGCGGCTCGATGCATTCGAGCTGATCTACCGCGCGGTGACCCGCGATGCCCACAGCCGGTCGGAATGCCTGATGGTGGACGAAACGATCCGCCTTTACTCGCTCGGCGGCGCATATGCCGCGTTCGAGGAGAAGACCCGCGGATCGATCGAGCCGGGCAGGCTCGCGGACATGGTCGTCCTCGATACGGACATCTTCAACGCCGAGCCGTCGAAGATCCCGGACTGCCGACCAAGCATGGTCGTCCTCGGCGGGAAGGCGCACATGAGTTAGGTCCGAGCCATCGGACGGATAAGGCACTTGTCACACGGGCAGGAGTCGTTCTCCTGCCCGTTCTGCGTTAGGCGTCCCAAACCTCTAAGAATTCCCCGCAATCTCACCGATAATAGTGTCACAAGTTGTCTCGTGTCCGGCGCCAGTGGACGCGGATTCACTCGATGAGGTGCGTGGATGGCTAGCTCGGAGTTCAGCATCACCCTGCGGAACTACGCAGGTGTTCCGGTACTCGATCTCGCCGGTGAGATCAACAAGAACACCCTGGGTACAGTAGAGGAAATGGTAGAGAGGCTCGTCAGTGCCGGCCACTACCACGTGATGATCAACCTGAAGCGGGCCGCCGCGCAGGGACTGACGAACCTGGAGTCGCTGAAGAAGGTCGCTAAGCTGGTGCAGTCGCACTACGGCAATCTCGATTTCATAGCAGAGACCGAGCAGATCGCCGGGCTGATCCAGCGCAACACGGTGGACAGGGTGTTCAGGTTCTGCACATCGGAGGGTCAGGCGCTGACAAGGATTCGGAAGATACCGGGGCCGACGGCATCCGACGTGCGGCCGACTCCCGCGAGACTGGTGGAAGCGAGGCCGAAACAGGTAGAGGCATGACAAAGCAGAACTCCCAACTCAAGATCATAAACGTCATCGATCCGATCATGTGCCTCCGGTGCAGCAATGCGCACATCGCCGAGGTACTGTTCACGGACGGTTCCACGAAGAAGATGTTCTACTGCTCGCGGCTCGACTGCGACAACTGGAACTGCAGCAGCGAAGAGGTATCGGACATCGAGGAAACGATCGAGGAATGGGGCGACCAGTCCGCAGCATAACGGTGGAAACCAAAGGGGCCGGCGATCGATGATCGTCGGCCCCTTTTGTGCCTGTGGTATCGGTAGGCGCTACTCGCCGAGCGTGACCTGCCGATGGCGCTCGGCCTCCAGACTCGCATCGCGCACGATCAGCCGGTCGCCCTCCAGGCGGACGGCTCGGATGTCCGAAGCCGGCGGGATGTAGCCGCTCTCCGAGACGACCTCCAGCCTGCGCCCGCGGAACTCGCCGGCGCCGGTGGGCTTCAGGGCGGTGACCGCCTTGCCGGTGCTCCCGACGTACTCGCGGGCATCCTCGGTGGAGACGGTATAGGTGCCCACCATCTGGTCAAACCTCTGCCCGAGCCTGCGCCAGGTGGTCGTCTTCGGCAGGTAGACAAGGAATGCGGCGACCGCCATGAGCGTGAAGAACGCCGAGGTCAGACCGGCGAACAGCGCGTTCACGGCCATCCCTCCGAGCGCCCAGAACAGCCCCAGGAACAGGCCGATCATGCCCCCTATCCCGCTGATTCCATGGCCCGGGAAGACGTGCGCCTCCATCAGTATCAGGCCGAGGCCGAGGAGGAACACGGTCACACCCACCCAGGATGCCACGCCCGCGGAGATGTAAGCCGCGAAAACCAGGGCGAGACATGCCACCCCCGCGGTCCCGCTGACGCCCCAGGTGTTGATGGTAAGCAGGTCCAGGATGAGCAGCGACATGCCAAGGGTAAGCAGAGCGAAGGTCACCCAAGGGATGAGCATCACTCGCTCGGCCTCCTGCCACAAGCCGGAGCCGTCCGAGGCCGCGGCGGCCTGTGCGCACGCGGGCCCGCCAACCAGCGCCAGCATCATGAGCATATTCGCGAATGTGATGCGCCCGATCATATCGATCCCCTGACTGCTGGGAATACTACCAGTTCTCCGCTGTGAACCGGTGGAGCTTGCGGTGAGTATTATACCGCACAACGGCGGTGAAGATCATGGCTCCTTCTCGGAGCTGTTCTCGAAAATGTGAAAAGCTTCGTCTGATCCGATCCGCCAGGCTCAGCCTGGACTCCGCGCGAACCTTGGCGCACATCGGCGCGAACTCGGCCCACATGTCGAACACCGGCTCCTGCGCCGGCAGGTCGTGGATCACTCCGAGCGCCCGCTGGAGCTCGTCCAGCTCGTCCCGGCAGCCCTCGCATTCGGCCAGATGATCTATCAACCGGCTGAGGTCGGGCTCCGCCAGGTACTCCTCAAGGTAGTCGGAGAAGAGTTCTCTTGCTTCCGGGCATCTCATAGCATCATCCCTCCTTGAGCTGGTCCAGGTAAGGTCTCATTCTGTACTTGAACGCCATCCTTGCCCGGTGCAGCCTGGACTTGACATTTGAAAGCGACATCTCCGTAACGAGGCTGATCTCCTCGTATGATAGCTGTTCGAAGTCCCGAAGTACGATGAGCAACCGCTGCTCGGCCGGAAGCGTCGCCAGCACGGAGTTCACGATCCGCTGGAGCTCGTGAGTCTCTACTATTCGTTCCACATCCGCCGATTCGTCGGGAAGAAAATCGGTGTAGGACTGGTCCTCCATCATGGAGTCGAGCGACTCCTCACGAGCGCAATTCCTGCGGCGGATCCGGTTCAGGCAGACGTTCCGGGCGATGCTGTAGAGCCACGTGGAGAACTTCGAATCGCCCCTGAAGGTGTGCAGGGCTCGAAGCACCTGGCAGAAGACGTCCTGCGTCAGGTCGTACGCATCCTCGCCCTTCACCATGCGGCTGACGATATTGAAGATCGAGGTCTGGTACTTCCTGAACAGGGACTCGAACGCGGCATCATCGCCGGCAAGGTACCGGCGGACGAGCGCCATGTCGGGATCCTGCTCCAGCGTGGCGGTTACAGTTGGTAGTCTCGGCATAGTGGCTGTCATCTCGGCGTTTCCCATCCGTTCATGCCTCCGAAAAGCAGTACGGCATCAATGGTGTCGCAAGCCGTATCGGCTGCCACGACTGCTGCACCATATTAGACACGCGGATTCGCCGAAAGTTGCACGGTGGCCCAAATGTGCCGGGCATATACCTACATTCCCAGAGCCGGCGCGGTATTCCTGCTCAGAGGTCATGCCGCGGAATGGATCGAGCGCGGCTCCGGGATATCGCTTCCCATCACACCGATGGCCGCATCGTCGTGTGGCTGATAGCCCAGGATCTCCCGCGCGTGGCTGATATCGAGCCGCTTGAACCGGTTGTCCGATATGCCGTGAACGATCTCGAACCGGATGTCAGGTGGAGCCTCGACACAGCGAGTGATAAGCTGGGTGAGATCGTCCTCGCTCACGAGGTAGTCGATCGAATTCGGCTGATGGTGGAGTTCCTCGCCCCTGTGGCCGTGGACTCCGCCGATGCGGATGGCGATGACGGACATGCCTTTGGTGTCGGCGAAGTAGCTCCCGAGGGCCTCGCCGTAGCACTTGCTCGCGCCGTACTCGCAGCACGGTCGGACCGGCATGTCTTCCTTCACCTGGACGTCCGGCGGATACGCGCCGACCGCGTGGATGCTCGATGCGAAGATGGTGCGCTTCACTCCTGCCTCGGCGGCCGCGCGGTAGGTATTGTGCGTGCCGATGATGTTGATCGGCAGGATCGTCTTCTCGAACTCGCCCCTGGGACTCGGATCGGCGGCAAGATGGACCACCGTATCGACACCGGAGCACGCATCGCGCATCAGTTCGACATTAGCGATATCGCCGATGACGGCCCGAGCGCCTCCCGCATCCGTGATCTCTCTGTTGTCCACGAGGACCATTTTATATCTGTCATCCCATGCCTTGCGCAGAAACGTGCCGATGTATCCGGCAGCGCCGGTGATGAGCACTGTTCGTCTGTCAGCCATGTGCGGATAGCCCTCCTGCAAGCGTGTGCTGCATGGAGTATACCCGTTGCGGAGTGTACGGAGTACGGGAGTGTGGATGTGTGAGGAGGGCGGAACGGCGCTACACGTTTCCCCGACGCTAATCAGGAAAAGCCCCTCTCCCCCGGCCTTGCTGACCCGTCCGCCTTCACTCATTATCGGCGGGCAGGCCGGGCATCCTTACAGGGCGATCGCTCGAAGCGTGTCTCAGAGGCGTTGTAGGAGCGGCTTACCAGCCGCGAATTCGCGGCGTCACATGTGCATTCGCGGCTGGTAAGCCGCTCCTACAACGCCTCGAATGCGCTCTATAGATCAGGCAAGGCCACGCGCACAAGGTCGCCGGCTGCCCCATCGAGCAGATAGACCGTACCGTCGGCGCCCGCGCAGATACCGCTGTAGAGGTTGTCGCTGTGGGGAAGCGCGGTCGAGCCGAGGAACTCGCCGGTATGCGAGAACGCATCCAGTATCTGCCTGCCCGACTCGCGAAGCGCCAGGAGTACCCACAAGACGGAGCCGGACGGATCGAAGGCGATATCGCCGATGAGGACGGCATCCTCCGGATGATCGAGCGAGCGTGACCACATCTCGATCTCGCTCCGGCACTCGCGCTGCTCCTCGATGGCTTCGTCCTCAGCACACTCGATGCGCGTCATGCGCCAGAGCCGATATGGAGGCATGCCGTAGCTCAGATAAGCGCAGCCGTTGCGGTCGGCATCGATATCGACCAGATCGGGATCGAGATGCGCCCGATATCGCCTCGGAGCGCACAGGGTCTCTATCCGGCTGCCGATGATGTCGTAGCGGTCGATGCGCTCGCCATCATCATCGGAGGCGAGGACGTATAGATCGCCTCCCGGGACGCAGCAGAGGTTGAGCAGTCCGGGAGCGGAGAACTCGCCGGTCACGCGGCCGAGGGAGTCGTACCGGACCACTCGCTCGTTCGCGGGATCGGCGACGGAGAATGAGGAATCGGCCGCCACCGCGAGGTTCAAGCCCGGCTCTTCGTCGTTCCGGGCCGCGGGCCTGATGACATCGAAGGCCGTATCCGGTTCGCCCCCGGACCTGAACCGGTAGACGGAGCCGTTCACACCGTCGCCGACGTAGACGCCGCCCTCTTCGTCGATGCCGAGGTCATCGAGCCCCGCGTCGAGGAGACCGAGGAGTTCGGGGATGTTGACGCGCCAGACGGCCCGGGCCTCGTTCACTGCTTCCGTTCCTTTACCGTCACGAGCACCACAACCGGATTGCTCATGCCGGTCCATGCCTTCACGCCGATCCACTTCCCGGAGAGGTAGGTCTCATACCAGACGGCGACCTCATACGTGCCGGGAGCCGACATGTCCCACCGGCCCCTGCCGGCCGGCTTGGAGAGATCGATCACTGTGGACTTGCTCTCTCCGGGACGAAGGGGAAGGAAATCCTTCTTCTCGTGCAGGGGACGCAGCACTGCATCACCATGGTAGGTGATCCGCTGGCGCTTGTACCGGATGTCGATCTTCAGAGGCAGTTGGTTGCTGGTTAGGAGCGCAGGGTAAGGCTCGATCCACGAGTTCAGCATCATCCTGCGTTTGCTCCTATTGGTCAGCTTGACGGTGAGTTCGATCGGCGACCCTGGGGTCACGGTCTGAGAGGGAGGCTGCACATCGAGCAGGAGTTCGCCTGTGATGCCGGATCTCTGCGCAAGCCCCTGGTACTCGTCAACATGGGCGAGCTTCTCGCGCTCCTCGGCGCGCTGCTCCATGCGAGTCGAGACTCGATTGCCTACAAGCAACCCGGCAGCGGCCGCGATGACCACGATCATCACCAGCAGATATGGCTTGTTCCGCTCTGTGATATTCACAACTCAATCCATTTCGGATGCGGAGGGTCAGGAGTGATGAGGCGCCGGGCATCCCGCGCTCCATCACTCGGATATTCGCCTACGAACAGAATGCCTGCCTCTTGAGCTTCAGGTAATAAAGATAGTTGTCGTACGAGATATCGGGCGGAACGCGGTGGTCGACGTGCGGTATGAAACCGCCGGACTCGACCGTGGGTCTGAGCCGCTCGATCTCCTGCTCTATCTCCTTCTTTCCCTTCGCCAGTTGTATCTTATCCACCCCGCCCGCGAGGAGAACCCTCTGACCGTACTTCTCGCGGAGTGTCTCGGGCCGGGTGCCGGAATTGACCTCGAGCGGGAACATGCAGTTCACGCCGCCCTCCAGCCAGAGCTCCACAAGCTCGTTGATGTTGCCGTCGCAATCGGTGATGACCACGTCGATCCCGTGCTTGTTCAGGACATCCGTGATCCGCTTGTAGCGCGGCACCATCCACTCCTTGAACATCTTCGGCGAGATGATGGGCCCGTGGTTGAAGCACATATCCTCCCAGCCGGAGGCGTAGTCCAGATCGGAGTAGTGCTCGAACGAGTAGTTCAGGAGCTTCACGATCATCTCCGTGATCCGCTCCATGATCTCCTCGATGAGCTCAGGATCATCGTAACATGCATAGGATACGCCCTCGAAGCCCATCCAGTTCCGAATCCAGCCGAACAGCGAACCGAAACCGATGCCCGCGGGATAGTCGCGGCCTTCGAGATTCTTGCAGACGGCATCCCAATCAACGTTGTACCGAGCGGGATCGTCGGGGTTGATCCGGTGCTTGAAGTCCTCCTCCCAGGTCTGCCGATCCTTGAGCGGAAACTCGATGTAATGCGGAATGGTGGATGAACCGTCGGTGTAGACCATGCACTTGGCGCCGTCGCCGCCGCGGATGATCTTGTAGCGTTCGGTCTCTTCCAAGACCTCGTGCTGATAGCCGGGGTTGATGCCGAAGTGAACCGGGACGCCGCCGGTCGGATCGAAACCGAAGAATACATCGGCCGCCCAGTTCGAGTCGACTTCCTTCGGCAGCCCCTCTTCGTGCCACCGCACGAGTGTGTCATCCCAGTAGCCGAACTCGTGGTTCGGTACGCGGTCAACGCTCTGGAAGTGCATCGTCCGCCGGTAGCGCTCGCGGTGCGTATACGCGCCCGCCGCCGGCATCTCCGACAGACCGTACTCCTTCAGCTTCTTGTCTTCAGCCCTGAGCGAGCAGAGCAAACTGTACTTGTCTTGTCCCATGGAACCCCCCGCCTTGGTATTCGCAGCCAGACTTTACGACTTAGCATACACAATGCGGCACTCAGGGTCAAGTGAACGAGAAGTGAAATGGGAAGAGAGAACTGGCAAACATACCTGCATCCGACCACATCCTGTACAGCCTGGCGGTAGCTCGGCGTGAAACCGGTACATTCCGTAGGTAGTTCGGCATGCTATATGCAGCCCTGTCGGTTAGAGTACGAATCGAGGAGAGGCGAGATGAAACCCGGACTACCGATGCTCTTCACAACACTGATTGCTCTGGCTGCTCCCCAGTTCGCATTGGGCGAGAACATCACCCATGCAAAGGTCACCTGGAAGCAGATCACCGCGAACGTCGTGTACGTGAACATGGACTCGCCGAACGTCCGGGTCACGCCGGCTCTCGCGAAGAAGGGCACCGGCTCATCGGAGAGCTTCCGGTCCATGGTGGACCGCCTCCATCCGACTGCCGCGATCACCGGCACGTTCTTCTGCACCAGGAGCCTGCAGCCCACGGGTGATATCGTCATCGAGGGCAAGCGAATGCACAGTGGATGCGTCGGTACCGCACTCTGCATAACTGATGACGGGCAGGTACAGTTCCGAACCCTGAAGGACGGCAGGAGTTCCGGTTGGCAGGGCTGCCGGACGGTGATCTGCGCCGGGCCGACCCTGGTGCGTGACGGCAAGATGGCGCTTGCGCCGAAAGCCGAGGGGTTCAAGGATCCCGAGATATTCCGCCGGAAGCCCCGCGCGGCGGTGGCATATACCTCCAACAACAAGCTGCTGATGGTCACCGTCAGCAGGCCGATACTCCTGAGCGACCTGGCAGGTCTCCTGCTCCATCTCGGCGCCTCTGACGCGGTGGACCTCGACGGCGGAAGCTCGACGGCGCTCTACTATCGGGGCTCGATGATCAACAGGCCGACACGAAGCCTCACCAACCTGCTGGTGGCTTACGAGACTCCGGAGCAGTACGCGGCATACCGGTCCCAACTGGCGCCGGATATGCCGACGATGCTTGCTAGATCCACCCACGAGAGAGCATCCAGGCCGGCAACCGCACTCAGCGACGGCGCCCTGATCGGCATGTTCGTGAAGACACCGAATCCCCGGTTGACTCAGACTCCGTACTGGGATGTCTATCGACCGTTCGCCGAGCGCAGGTCGGATGTACAGACGATCAGCGCGAGACCCGAGTAGCCGGACAGCCCTCTCCTTCGATCCACAGACAGCCGGAAAAACAAAGGGGCAGGAGTCCGACTCCCGCCCCAAACGCTTGTCTCGTATCTCGGATTTCGCGCTCCGAACCCCCCGGTTAGATCTTCCAGTAGCGGAGGATCAGATCGCGGGTCTTCTTGACGCCCTCGATCTGGTCACCGGGTCCCTCGAACTCGATCGAAACGGCGCCCTTGTACTTCGCATCCTTCAGCATCTGCAGGACCTTGCCGTAGGGCACGACGGTCTCCTCGCCGTCCTCGCCGAAGGTGTGGGCCTTGGCATGGGTGTGGTAGGCGTATCGAGCCAGCTTGGCGTTCTCCTGGAGGATCAGATCCTGCGGCCAGTTCTTGAAGTCGAGGCACGAGCCCACCCACTTGGGATCGGTCTCTTTGATGATGCGGATGATGTTGTCGGCCTTTTTGGACGGACCGCCGTGGTTCTCGATCGTCATCTTGATCTTCAACTCCTTGGCGAGCGGAAGGAGCTTCTTGAAGGCCGCGATGCATCTGTCGGTGCCGATGGTGTCGTCCTTGGCCTGATCGCCGAGACCGCCGAGGTTCAGCCGGACGAGAGGAGCGCCGAGGTAAGCCGCCGCGCGCATCTTCTCAGCGTTGACCTCGATCTGCTTGTTCCACGCGGCGTCGTCCAGGGTGGACAGGTTCCCCTCGCAGATCAGACCGCAGATGATGATGCCGTTGTCCTTCGCGGCCTTCTTGATTTGGTCGAGGTACGCCTTGTCGGTCGCGGACTTCAGCCAGATGTCGTTGAGCGTGACGCCCTTCATGCCGAGATCCTTCATCAGCTTCATGACGCTGATGAGGTCATACTTGCCCTCGGCAGGCTCCTGCGACATGCTGTTCCTGATGCTGTAGGTCTCGCATGCCAGTATGACGCTGGGCTTCTTCGCCTTTTCCGGCGCCTGGGCGGCGAGACTGCCGATCGTTCCGGTGATCAAGAGAGCACCTCCAAGTACGACTGCGATTTTCGTCTTCAGACTTACCATGATTACCTCCGACGGGCAGCTCTGCTACCCGATAGTGTCCTTCAACTGCTTGATGAACCTGGGCACGCCGGTCTTCGGGTCTTCCTTCGCCTCGTATTCGAGCATCAGATATCCTCGGTAGCCGGTCCTGCTCAGTATCTCCATTACCTTCTTCAAGTCCACGGGCTCTTCTTCCTTCCCGCTGGCGCGGACCGACGTCTTGACGTGGGTGGTCACCGCGTAGGGAGCGGCCTTCGCGATATCCGCGTAGGGATCGTCGGTGCGGAAGTTGCCGGTATCGAGGTTGATGCCGACCCAGTCCGACTTGACTGCCTTCACCATCGAGACGGTGTTGTCGGCAGTCGCGGTGACTCCTCCGTGGTTCTCCAGAGCGAGGATGACCCCGCGCCGCTCGGCCAGCGGAGCGCACTCCTCGAGACATTCGACGACCCACTTCATCGCCTGCTCTTCGGAAGCGCCCTTCGGCGCACCGCCCGCGAAGACCCTCATGCACGGAGCGCCCATCTCGGCGGCATGATCGATCCACTTCTTCACCGCCGCCACCTGCGCGTTGCGCTCGTCACCCGGAGGAACGGTGAACTTGTTGCCGACGGAGGTACCGCAGACGTCGAGACCGAGCAGAAACGCCCGGCGCTTCACGCGGTTGATGTAGGCCGCATCGACGTCCGGCGGGAAGTAGTAGGAGGTCAACTCGACCCCCTCGCACCCGATCTCGGCGGCCGTGGCGAGGAAGTCGTCCCACGTCATCGGCGATTCCTTGGCGGTCATATACTGGCGATACGAGTAGGCGGCGCATCCCACTTTGAAAGCGGGCTGGCCCTTCCGCACGATCGGCTCGGCAGCTTCCGAAGG
This sequence comes from uncultured bacterium, assembly GCA_964466715.1. Classification (GTDB taxonomy): domain Bacteria; phylum Armatimonadota; class UBA5829; order DTJY01; family DTJY01; genus CAYXOC01. The sequence goes on along the minus strand of CAYXOC010000010.1, from coordinate 91,009 downwards.
TGCTATCAGTCCGGCGACTGCTCCCGCCGCAATCAGGCCGCCGGTCCTGAGAAAGTCACGTCTGCTGGTCATCTGGTGTACTCCTGCCACAGTGCCTTGTAGTAGCGAAGCACCCGATCGGGATCGGCGCTCTCGGGAATCTCCGCCAGAGTGAATCGGTCGTAACCGGTTGCCTTGAACAACGAGAACAGCTCCTTCCACGGGTACTCGGTCCTCCACAGCTCGGTGATATGGCACGACTTGATGTCCGGGCGGAGCAGGCTGAAGTACTCCTTGACCGACCCGTCTTTGACGTCCTGCGGGTTCGAGTTCCAGCAAGCGCCGACCGAGGGATGATCGCAGACGTCGAGGATCGTGCGGATGTGCGGCGGATGGCATGTGTCCTTGCCGTGCACCTCCAGCCAGATCTCGATGCCGTGGTCGGCGGCGAACCGACCGCACTCGTTGAGCGCGCGTCCGATCTGCTCGAGGGTCTTCTGGTGAGACACCCCTTCAGAGAAGGCGTTCGGGCGCACCTTGACCCCTTTGGCGCCGGTATCGACGGCAAGCAGGGTAAACGCCTTGCAGTCCTCGATGTTCTTCCTGACAACCACGGGATCGGTCTGGTGGAACTCGCATATCGAGCCGAGCCCCCAGAGCACGATGCCGGAATCCTCGAACCGCTTGCGGACCTCACGTCTCTGGTCGCTAGTGAGCGACGGCTCGACGCCGTGGGCGTGGGTCGTCCGCAGTTCGACTCCTTCGATCCCGATGGCTTTGCACTTCTCGATCAGCGTGGGCAGGTCCCACTTGTTGGCGATGTTGTACGTGACAAGTCCCAGTCGCATCCCGGCCTTGTCCTCCTTTCTCGCGGGGGCAGCGTTGAGAGCCGACGGTATGAGTGCGGCAAGCCCGGCGGCTGCTCCCAGCTTCAAGCATTCTCTGCGCGTGATAGACATCTCGTGCTCCTATGCGCCTATCCGGGACAGCATGTAGAGCAGCCCCAGGATCGCCATCGAGAAGACCGCCGCCACCAGGAATCCTCCGACGTTGACCAGCACGGGATGCTTCAACTCCCACGGATGGCCCTCGCTGTGCCCGGCATAGATGACGTCGACGCCCGCCTTCTTCAGCTCATCCTCGCGGCCAACCGGCGTTCTGAGCAGCAGGTAGAACCGGTCGAGCTTCTCGTGGTCGGTGGTCTGCCTGAAGATATTCCCGAGTACCAGCGCCAAGAGGCCCGCGCCCAGGCATGTTCCCATCACGATCGCCGTCTGCCACGAGGGGATAAACGAGCCGAACCCTCGGCCCGACGGCACCATGAAGATCCAGGCGACCGCGACCGCGCCGGCCCATCCGAACGCGGGTACTCTGCTCTTCTCGCGGTCGGCGGCGAGGCTTCCGACGATCAGGGCCACGATGCCCGCCGGGACGAAGGAGAGCGCCAGGCTCTGGAGCATCTTCTTGTCCGCGTACATGCCGAACCAGTCGGGACTCGCGGCGATGAAGGACTTCAGCACTCCACCGAACGGTCCGAGTACGAGCCAGATGCCTGCCATGATGACGAACGAGAGCCACGCCCCGGTCGCGTTGGCGCGCCTCCACAGAACCCCGAACCACATGAACACGCCGGTGAAGGTCGCCATCGCCCAGAAGATCGTGAGCGCCTGAGCGACTCCCTGCACCGCGAAGGCGAATCCGACGCCGAGCGCCACGGTCACCAGTCCGACCCAGCGCGCCAGTCGGAGCAACTGCCGGTCGTCGACACTGGGGTTGATGTGCTCCTTGTAGACGTTTCTCGTGAGGAGAGCCGATGCGGCGACCATGAACGCGCTGAGCGATGACATCTGAGCGGCAAGGATGGCGGCGAACATCAGCCCGGTGAGTCCGGCTGGGAGGAGCACCCGGATACCGATCCCGAAAGCGGCCTCACGCGTCTCGTTGGTCAGGCCGGGGATCAGTCCGGCGGCGGCCATCGCCAGGATGATCACGCCGGTGAACGCCCAACCGATCGCGCAGAACCGCTTGACGAAGTTGCCGTAGGTGAACCCCACCCTGCCCTCGAACTCGGTCTTGCCGGTCGAGCAGACCTCCATGATGTGCGGCTGGGCGACGATGCCGATCAGCATCATGATCGAGCCGGTGATGATCCAGGGGATCGTCATCTCGGTCGGGGCATGGAGGCTGAACTTCTCCGCGGAGACGAGTTCGTGCAGGCCCTGGAAGCCGCCGACTCTCGCCAGTCCGAACGGCACGAGGAGAAGCGACATGACAACTATCAACACGCCCTGGATCGACTCCGTGACCACGGTTGCGACCAGTCCCCCGGCGAACCCGTATGCGACGAAGACAACCGTCATCCCGGCGATTGCCAGCCATTCGGGAATCGAACCCTGGGTCACGGCGGTGGCGATGGTACCCGTACCCTTGAGGAGCGTTCCCATGTTCACGCAGAACATCAGGACGCCCATGATCGCATAGAGCAGAGCCATCCGGGAGCCGAACCGCGCCTTGAAGAAATCGGCGGTGGTGATGAAACGAGAGCGCCGGAACAGCGGGGCGACGACCCAGTAGAACGGAGTGACGAAGAGATAGACGAAGGTGTACCAGATACCCGAGAGCCCGTTCCAGTACGCGGCGCCGGTGACGCCGACCGGATCGTCGGCGTGCGTGCCCGTCCCGAGCGCGTGCATCATCATCAGCCACTTGTTGAACTTGCGCCCGCCCGCGAAATAGTCACCCGAGCTCTTGATCTTGACGGCCTGGTAGACCCCCAGGCCGCCTATCCCGAGCAGGTAGGCCAGGACCACTATGAGGTCGAAGGTGGTGAAGTTCTGCACATGTCCCTCCGCGACGAGACTACAGACTCAGCAGTAGCGGACGTGGAAGCGGCCGCATCGGTTCACTATTCACTGAAAGAGCCGAGCCTACCTCTCTTCGACGATCGACAGAACTCGGTCGAAGGCATCGGGCGGTATCCGCACGCTCCCTCGGAACGGGTGGTCGAGCGACCAGACGGTGACCAGCATGAGCGATACCAGGGCGGCAAGCGCTCCCGCCTTTATGGCATGCGACTCGAAGTGCTCGGTGTTGAACACGATCGCAAAACCAACCGTCAGAATACCGCCGATGATCAGCACCACATACAGGACGGTCGGCAGCTCCGTCTCCGATTCCAGCAGCCTCGATCGCCTGAGATCCGTCAACTCAGCAAAAGAGGTCAACAGGTGGTCCCGGAGAACGTCATCCGCCGCCTCCTCCGGTCCCAGGGCATTGAATGCCTGCCACATGCGAGCGACGATATCGGAGACCCGTGGGTCGGTCTGCCCGCGCGCCATGTTCGCCCACTCGCTGTCCGCTACTGCGCGGGCATACTCGACGGACAGACCGCGCACCTGGTCACGGTACGGCTGCGGCAGTCCCCCGGCCAGACGGTAGACATCCCCGAGCGCATCGGCCTCGCGGTCGACCAACCGCTGAGCATCCGAGTAGTCGGTCCATACCACGAATATCATGAAGGCAACGAGGATGCCGTAGAGGGTCCCGATCACGACGACGTAGATCCCTTCGACATCATCCGTGCCCCGGATGGACCGACGCTCGCCCCAGCGGCGGCGCACCAATGCCGCCAACCCGACAGCCGAAGCCGTCGCAAGCAGAACAATCAGCAAGACAAGCAAGACCCACGGCATAGCACGATCTCCGTTACCGGCGGCTATGCCTCCCGGGGACTACTTGGCCACCACCGTCGGAGGGTGCGCGTACGAGTTGAAGACCCTGTCGATCACCGACCGCTCGACGGCGCCCTCGTGAATGAAGACACGGTATCGGAAGCGCAGTTCGCCGCCCTTCGGAATAGTATGGCTGCCGTCTTTGCCTTCCCCGTCCGGGAAATCCTTCAAACCGAAGGGATTCGCGGCGAAGAGGCCGTATGTCCGCACGTGCCAGTACGTCGGATGGCGGAAGCTCGACGGGTGGTCCATGACCGCAATGCCGACGGTCTTGCCGTTGACCGGGCCGCAGTAGTCGACCCATTCCGCCGGCCTGCCCCACGCGTCGCCGTCCTTCCGCCCTCTGGAGTTCAGGATGTGTCCCTGCCCGCGATCGACGTCCATCGAGGAGGCCACGCGGATGCCCATCATGCCCTCCTTCGTGTCGCCGAAGGTCACCGGCTCGTCCAGGGCTCGCACGGTCACGTCGAAGTCCACCAGCCGCCCGGAGGATATCCGATAGACACGTATCTCGCGTACATCGGTGCAGACGACCTTCCCGGTCGGAGCGACCCAGTCATTCAGAGTGCGGATGCGGCCCATCACAGGCCCCGATTCCAACGTCTCGATCTTCGTCTGGAAAATCCTCCCGGCGGTGGGCGTCTCCGCCCAGAAGTCGATGCCGTTCACGCTGCCGAAGGTGAACCACCACGACCGGTGATGCGGATGGTCCTTCGTCTCGCCCTCGGTCTCCTTCATCGGGTAGTCGCGGGTGACCGGATCGCCGGTCGGACCGATGACCGGATAGAGGTACGGCTTCGGACCGTCAGCGAAGTGGAGCGTCGTGAACGGCTTGCCGTCGATCTGAACGGCCACCGTGTTGTCCACCTTGCTGACAGACACACCCGTCAATCCCTGGCGCGACTCCCTCACACTTGAGAACTCCGCGCGGTAGGTACGACTGGCGCCCTTCTCGAGCGGGTCGGCGACCCACATCAGCCTGATCTTGCCGCCCTCCTCCCGGCGCTGGCAAGGCACCACGCCGTTCGGGCCGTGAAGAGTCACGCTCCCGAAGCCTTTCGGAGGAGTGAGCACGACGCTCACCGGCGTCTCGGCGCACGCATGGTTCGGCGCGGACACCACGATGGCGCGCGAGCCGAGGTTGCCGGCCCACGCAGTCGAGATCATCATCAGGGCAATGACCGCTGGAATGATGAACCGGCTCATACCTGCTAGCCCTCTACGATCTCCTGTCTGACCGCGTCGTATATCATCCGCTTGCCCGTGCGGAGCGCCATGCCGCCCATCAGACATGCAACCGAGTGCGCATAGCCTGTGTGGATGTCAGCGTTCGGCTGCTTGCGGCTTCGGACACACTCCAGGAAGTTCTGCATGTGGTTCTCGCCAGGGAGAGGCTTGAGATCGAACTCCTTGGCGATCCTGTCCTTCCCGCTGCCTCCCGCGCCGGTCACCTTCCACGTGTTCGTGTCGAAGGAACCGTTCGTGCCGTAGAAGTAGCAGTTATTGCCGAGCGAGTTGCCGAGTCCGGTGCAGTATCGGAGCACCCATCCCTTGGGATACTCGAGGATGGCGTACATCGTGTCCTCGTTCTCGCGGCCGTCGTTCCAAGCATAGTTCCCGCCGGCGGCGACCGCGCTCACAGGGAACGGATCGTCCATGAACCAGTGAACGACGTCGATCATGTGGCTGCCGAGCAGTCCGATAGTGCCGATGCTGAACTCGCGGTAGAGATGCCACTCCCTGAACTGATGCGGATCGAACGGTCGATACTTCCTGCCCTCGAGGTACATCTTCCAGTCGACGTCCTCAGACTTCACATTGGAGACATCCCTGCGCCATCTCGGCCCGCAGTCGTTCCACGCGCACTCCACTCGGCTGATCTTGCCGAGGATGCCGGAGTTGATAAGCTCGGCGCCGGCCTTGTGCCGTCCGTCGCTTCTACGCTGAGTGCCGGACTGGACGATGCGTCCGGTCTCGATGGTCGCCTTCCACGCTTCCTTGGCGTCCTTGAACTCGGAGGCCATCGGCTTCTCGACGTAGGCGTCCTTGCCTGCTCGAACGGCCTGCGCCAGGATACGCGAGTGGTGGAAATCCGGAGTGGCGATCACGACCGCGTCCACGTCGCTCAGGGCGAGCAGTTCGTGGTAGTTCGTGAACTTGCGCGGCTCTCGGTTCCACTTCTTCTTGCACATATCGACCGCGGCGTCCATGCTCAGCCTCCAGACGTCGCAGACCGCAGTGATCTCGGCGTTCTGGGAGTCCGAGAGGTTGATGATCTGCTGCATCTGGTAGCGGCCCTGGCCGCCCGCGCCGATGATACCGATCGAGAGCCGGTCGTTCGAGCCCACGATGCGCGCGGCTGCGGGAGCCGTGGAGAGCGCGCCGACCGCGAGACCCGCGGCGGACTTGGTGATGAACTCTCGGCGAGAGAGCTTGTCTAGGGACATGGGAGACTCCTTTCAGAAGAGCGAGGAACGGCACATGCCACCGCCGGTCCCCGCTCGATATGCCTCGTTGGTTATCTGCTGACTTCCACGGTGGGAGGGCTCACGTAGGCCTGATACGCCTGCGCCACTCTGCCGTCTACGACGTCGCCGCTGTGAATCCAGAGGCGGTATCGGAGATGCAGGGGTTGCTCCGCCGTGACTACCAGTGGCTCAAGCGACGCCGGAGTGGGGTTGAGCACGCCGTAGTAGCGGTTCGTCCAGGTCTGCGGATGCCGGACGTTCGTCGGATTGTCGAAGATCGCTATGCCGGAGACGGCTTCGGCGCCCTGGAACTTCGCGGAGAGATCGTTCCAAAGGAACGGCTCCTTGTCGGTGTCGGCGGGGACCCTGCCCTTCTCGCTGAAGAGCACGGTGTCCGTCCTGGGCGCGAACCTGAGGTTCAGTCCGCCGTAGCCCCTGTCGGACGATCGGATCGAGACCGGCTCGCCGACGGCCTTGAGCACGATCTCCATGTCCATGATCCGGCCGTGATCGCCCGCCCTGTAGGTCTTCATCGTCCAGGTCTCGTCAATGACTTTCACGCCCATGTCGGTGTACCATCCGTCGTTCACCCGAAGCAGGGAGTACACGGGGCCGTCCTCCATGGCGAGCACCCTGCCGAACCGGGGCCTCATGCCGATGAGCGTCCAGATGTCGTAGGTCTTGCCGCCGACGGTCACGTGCGTCCACATGACGGAGAGACCTCGGTGGTGGTAGTGGTCCTTCGGGAAGTCGTCGGTCAGGATCTCGCCGCAGGGGCCGTAGATCGGATGAATGTAGCAGCTTCGCCGATACTTCTCGGGCACTCCTTCGGGCAGGAGCGACCGGTAGTTGTACACGAAGACCTGCTTATCGCCCTCGCGCACGGCGAGCGACTTGCCGTCGATATCCCTCACCCACATGCCGTCGCCGTAGACGGGCTGCCCCTCGGTGAGGCGATATATCCTCGTGACGGGCTTCGTGATCTGCGGGACATCCACCATGAACTCGATAGCGCCCGTCGATCGGTCGCGCTGGAACGGGATGCACCGCCCGGTATCGCTCTCCTGCAGGCAGTAGATTCCTCGCTCGGGGATCGGCGTCGGCGGCATCACGGATACCGGTACCGCAGCGCCCGCGAACTCCGGCGAGAGGCGCACCTTGACCTCCAGGTTCGAAGCCACGACAATCGTGGCGCAGGCGGTGAGGACTAGACAAAGGAACAGGATGGACAGTCTGGGCTTGCTCAATTATCGGCCTCCGATGCGAATAAGCCGCCGTCGGATCGCTATCCGGCGGCGGCTGTGCTATCTGTCACGCGAACTTGATCTCCATCTCGTCGCGATCGTAGATCACCTTCCTGCCGGACTCCACGGCATGGACGGCCATGAGAGTGGCAACCGAGTGCGAGTATCCCATGCGGGCGGTGGCATTCGGCTGCTTCCGGCTGCGGATGCAGTCGAGCCAGTTCTGCATATGGCTGACGTTCGGCTGCTTCTCGAGCTTGATCGTCTCCTTGATCTTGTCATCGCCGCCTCCGCCGTCACCCGTGACCTCGGAAGTCTCTACGTTGAGCGTGCCGTTGGTCCCGTAGACGACGGTGTGGTCGCCCGCGGAGTTGGCGAACTTGGTCGAGTAGCTGCAGAGGAATCCCTTCGGATACTCGAGCAGCGCCTGGAACGTGTCGCCGTTCTCACGTCCGTCCTTCCAGACATACGTGCCGCCCATCGCAACCGCGCTTACCGGGTACTCCTCGTCCATGATCCAGTGAACGAGGTCGATCATGTGACTCATCCACTGGTCGGGGATACCGGTCGAGAAGTCGCGGAAGAGCCGCCACTCCATGTACTGATGAGGGTCCCACGCGCGGTACGGCTTGTCCATGAGGAACCGCCGCCAGTTCGTGTCCTCGCGTTTGACCTGATCAACGTCGTCGCGACGCCACCGCGGGCCGAAGTAGTTCCACTCGCAGTCCACCTTGCTGACGACGCCGAGCTTGCCGGACCGGATGAAGTCGGCGGCGGCCTGATACTTGCCCTCGCTCCGGCGCTGGGTCCCGATCTGGACGATCCTGCCCGTCTCCTCGACGGCCTTCAGGGCGTCCTTCGCCTCCTCCAGGACATTGGCGAACGGCTTCTCGCAGTAGACGTCCTTGCCCGCGCGGACCGCCTGAGCCAGCATCTTCGCGTGCTGGAAGTCGCAGGTTGCGATGATGACCGCATCGACGTCCTTGAGGGCGAGGAGCTGCTCCATGTAGCGGAACTTCCGAGGCTCGGGGCTGCCCGAGTCTTTGACCCGCTTCGCACAGGCATCGAGGTTGCGCGTCCAGATGTCGCACACGGCGGTGATCTCGGCGTTGCTGTTCTTCGCCGCCTTCTGGAAATCGTTGAGCAGAGAACGGCAGCGCTGGCCGTAGCCGATGACGCCGACGGAGAGCCGGTCGTTCGCGCCTACGGCTCTCGGGGATGCGAGCATCCCCGTCCCCGCGATCGCCATGCCGGCGGTTCCGACAGCGGCCTTGCTGAGGAACTCTCGGCGAGTCATTTCGGGTGACATGAAGACCTCCTGAGGGAATGGACTGTCGGAGTGTTGGAATATTGGAGTGGTGGGTTCCCAGTACTCCATCACTCCGGCACTCCTCGTTTTACGCCTTGAACATCTCCGGTTTGTAGTAGAGCTTCTTGCCTTGAGCCATCGCCTGGTTGGCGAGGAGGCATGTCGCCGCGGACTCGAGGCCCTCCTGGCCGTCGCAATCGGGCTGCTTGCCCTCGCGGATGCACTGGATAAACGCCTCCAGCTCGGCCATGTAGTCGTCCTTCTTCTTCTCGCCGGCAGCGATCTGCTCGCCTTCGCCCGCCTGGGCCTTCAGCTTGGCGGTGACGTCGGCATCGAGCACGATGGCTTCCTTGCCGCCGACCTTCTCCTTGTGGGCGGCGCTGCTCCACATCAGATCCTCGGCGCGCGGCTCCTTGAAGAGCTGGGCCTTGCCGGTGGTGATGACCAGCGTTCCCTTGTCACCCATGAACTGCTCGTAGCAGTTGTCGAACTGGTTGGTGGTCAAAGACTGGTAATAGACCTTGACGCCCTCGGGATACTCGAAGAGCACGTTGACGTTGTCGTAGGTCTCACGGCCGTCTTTCCAGTAGTCGATACCGCCGTATCCCATGACGGAGATGGGAAGGCTCTCGAGGAACCAGTTGGTCACGTGCATCTGGTGGCTGGCGAGCTCCGCCATGAGGCCCTGGGACTGGTCCTTGTACATACGCCAGTTGATCAGGCGCTCCAGCTTCGGATCGGGCACGGCGCGGCGCCAGCTTCCGTTGCGGTTCCACATACATCGCACATGGGTGATCTTGCCGAGCACTCCCTGCTTGATCAGGTTGAAGGCATGATTGTAGAGCGGATCGTAGCGGCGCTGGTGGCCGATCTGGAGAAGCTTGCCGGTCTGCCTGGAGGTTTTGAGCATCATCTTGGCGTCCTCGATGCTGTAGGCCATCATCTTTTCGCTGAAGACGTGCTTGCCCGACTTCATCGCGTCGATAGCCATCGGAGCGTGCCAGTTGAGCGGGGTAGCGATGAGGATCGCATCTAGATCAGTGCGGTCGAGCATGTAGCGGTAGTCCTCGTATCCGCGCACGAGCCCTCCCGCAATCTTCAGTCCCTTTTGCAGGTTCGGCTCGTATATGTCGCAGATCGCCGGGACCTTTACGCCGGGGATCTTCACGAGCTTGCCGAGGAGCATCGAGCCCTCGGTGCCGACCCCGATGAAACCGCACCTGATCTCCTTCACGTCCGACTGCTGAGCGGATGCGCCCGATGCCAGACCGAGCGTCACCGCGGCGGCTGCCGAACCCTTGATGAAATCCCTCCGGCTCAGCGCACCATCATCATAAAAACTCATGGAACAGATACCTCCCGCGTATTTCGCCTATTCTATTCGATTCCGATACGAATGATCTCCAGGTCTGCGCCGGGCGCGGGCACTGGGACCAGAACAGCGCCGACACTCTCGTGCGCGCTGCAATACTCTTTCGTTTCCTCGACTCCGAGCACCAGGAACGCGGTGGAGAGCGCATCGCTCTCCGCCGGATCAGACGTCACCGCGCAGGCGATGAGCAGGGCGTCCGCCGGACGGCCGGTACGCGGATCGATCACATGACTGTACCGGACCCCGTCCGCCTCCGTGAACCGTTCGTGACCGCCGGATGTGGAGAGCGCCCGGTCTCGAAGCCTCACCGTCGTGAGCCGTTCCTCGCGCTCGACGGGATTACGGATGCCCACCGTCCATGCATCGTCATCAGGCGCATGTCCGATCGCGTAGACGGTGCTCGTGCCGCCGCTGATCAGGCCTGCATCGATCCCTCGACCGCGCAGAAGATCCGCCATCTCCCGGACGGCGTACCCCTTTCCGATCGCGCCGAGATTGATCATCATGCCCGGACGATCGAACGCCACGGTGATGGCGGCCTGGTCGAGGCATACGTGCTTCATTCCAACTTTCGAGATCAGTTGGCTGATCTCCTCCGATGTCGGGACGGAGAAGCCGCCGTGGTCGTCACCCGCCGACCATCTCCGCACCAGCGGGCCGGTCGAGATATCGAATGCGCCCCCGGTCTCGGCGCTCACTCGCTTGGCGAGGAGAAGCAGGTCGAAGAGCCGCGCGTCGATCCTCACCGGCCTTTCGGCGGCATGGGCGTTGATGTCGGAGACGTCGCTCGTCGGGATGAAGACGCTCAACTGCTCCTCGAGGCGCGCAAGCTCCTCGAAGGCTTCCTCTCCGGCGTCGATCAGGTACCGGCGGTCCGAGCCGCACAGGACAAGCTCGAACTCGCAGTTCATGGCCACGCGCTTCATGCGGACCAGGATGGGATTCGTGGAACACATATGAGGCATAAGACCGGAAGGCTAGATGACTCGCTGCTTCGCGGGATCGAACTTCATCACTTGCTCCTTGCGGTAAGACCGGACGCCGAGGTCGATCGCAACCATGACCTTGTACGCCGTATCTGCATCGAGCGTCGGCGTCCGTCTCGTGCGGATGCACTCAAGCCAGTTGTCCATATGGCTGCTTCTCGGATCGAGCGCCACCGTGATCTCAGGACACGCATCCTTGAACTCGTTCTCCGGACGGACTACAATGCCCGGCGACTCGAAGTACATGGTGGCCTCGTGACCGCGGATCAGCTCGGGGACCTCCTGGCGATTGGCCATGGAGGAGCAGAGCACCACCGAGTGGTCGCTCGGATAGTCGATGATCATGTGGAAAGTGTCCGGCACATCGCGGTCGTGCTGGACGTAGATGCCCCCGCCTGCCGAGACCTTCTTCGGAAACTCAGGACCGAGCGCGATCTGCAGGTGCGAAAGCTCGTGGTAGAATAGATCGGTCGCTATGCCGCCGGAGTAGTCCCAATACTTCCGCCAGCGGAAGAAGCGCTCCTTGTCGAACGGGCGCTTCGGCGCGGAGCCGAGAAACGCCTTCCAGTCGAGGTTGTCGGGGTTCGCGCCCTCATCGATGTTGTAGTTCCACTCGCCCCTGGTGGAGTTGCGGCAGTAGCTGCCGGTCGTCCAGAGCACCTTGCCGAGCGCGCCCTCTCTGATGAGCTTGTTCGCCTTCCAGTAGCGGTCGTCGGAGCAGGACTGCGCGCCGACCTGCATCACCCGTTCGGTGCGCCTTACGACACCCACAAGCGCCTTGGCCTCCTCCCAGGTATGGGTCATCGGCTTCTCCAGGTAGACGTCCTTTCCGGCCTCCATGGCATCGGTCGCCATGCGCGCGTGCCAGTGGTCGGGAGACGCGATCACGACGGCGTCGATATCGTTCCGCTCGAGGAGCTTGCGGTAGTCGTGGTAGACCTCGCCGCCGCTGATCTCCCTCGCACGGTCCTTGCGCGGCTGGTAGATATCGGAGACCGCCACGACCGCGATCTTGCTCTTCGGGTCCTTCGACTTCTCAACGAGGCTGCGAAGGTGGCTCGCACCCTTGCTTCCGCAGCCGATGACTCCGATCAGGATGCGGTCGTTCGCGCCGATCACCCTCGGCGATGCCATCACCGCGCCCGTCCCGATCAGGCCGAGACCGACCGTGGCAGCGGACCCCTTCAGGAAATCGCGGCGCGTCAATCCTTTCGCATCGATCATGGCAGACCTCCCCATCCGGCGCTGTGCGGTGCTTCGGCAGCGACACTCCGTTCTGCTGCCGAAGTATCCTCGATACCGCTTGATGCACAGTCTATCATACGTCTGACGTGATCACAAGGTTTACCGCACCGCCGGTCTGCCCGATACTGCATGTGTGGAGATCAGTTCCCCTCAACGACTCCTGTCGTCGAGCGCCGACTTCGAAGTGCGGAGGTGATGACATGCGCACGGATGAATGCGGGATGGGGCCGCTCGGGCCGCTGTTCACGGACCTGTACGAGCTGACGATGCTCGCCGGGTACTATGCAAATGGAAGGCAGGACGTCCCGGCGGTATTCGAGTACTTCTTCCGCAAGCTGCCGGAAAACACAGGGTTCGCCGTGTTCGCAGGTCTCGAGAACCTGCTGGACGACCTCTCCGACTTCAGGTTCTCCGCGAGCGACCAGGAGTACCTGCAATCGATCGGGCTCTTCCGGCCTGAATTCATCGATGCGCTCGCCGACTTCCGGTTTCAGGGCGACCTGTGGGCGCCGCCGGAGGGAACTCCCGTCTTCCCGTACGAACCGATCGTCCGCGTGCACGCCCCACTCGCCCAGGCGCAGTTGGTCGAGACGCTCCTGCTCAACCGCCTGAACTACCAGACGCTGATCGCAACGAAGGCATCCCGCGTGAGGTTCGCGGCTGAGAACGACCCCGTGCTGGAGTTCGGACTCCGACGCGCCCAGGGACCGGACGGCGGGATGAGCGGAAGTCGAGCGGCGATCATCGGCGGTTGCGACTCGACGTCGAACACCCAGGCTGGGAAGTGCTTCGGCGTGCGAGTCGTCGGCACCCAGGCGCACAGTTGGATCATGTCCTTCCCCTCCGAACTCGACGCGTTCCGTGCCTACGCGGAGGTCTTCCCCGACCACCTGATACTGCTGGTCGATACCTACGATACATTGGCAACCGGTGTCCCGAATGCCATCACGGTGTTCCGGGAACTCCGTGAGAGAGGATGGACCGGGCGTCCCGGCATCCGGATCGACTCCGGCGACCTTGCGAAGTTGAGCAAGGCGGCGCACGAGATGCTGGCCGATGCGGGATTCGGCGATGCGCTCATCGTCGCGTCGAGCGAATTGGACGAGCACCTGATCGCGGACATCAAGCACCAGGGGGCGAAGATCAACTCCTGGGGCGTCGGGACGAAGCTGATGACCGGCGGACATGAGCCGGCGCTCGGCGGGGTCTACAAGCTCGCGGCGATCATGGAGGCCGGCGCCTGGTCTCCAAAGCTGAAGATCTCCGACAACCCCGAGAAGACCACCGATCCGGGCATCAAGATACCCATCAGGTTCTACGATCAGAACGGCATGGCTGCAGGCGACGTGCTGTTCACACAGGACGACGACTCATGGAGGGAGAGCGATGTGCTCGCGCACGACCGAATGGTGATCGGGCAGACGAAGACATTTCACGGCGGTATGACGCGCCGTCCGCTGCTGGAGATGGTCATGCGGAATGGGGAACGGATCGTCCCGTCGCCATCGGTATCGGAGATCCGAGAGCATGCGTTGGCGGAGATGGCGAAGATACCGACGGAGACCCGGAGGCTCGTCAACCCACAGACGTACTGGGTCGGCCTGAGCGACCGGCTTGCGTGGGAGAAGCGCCGGGCGATTGAGGAGTTCTGGGAGCGGGGAGGAGTGAAGAGTGAGGAGTGAGGAGGGAGGAGGGATGGAGTATGGGGACATGGGAGCCGCCATACTCCCGAGAGGCCGGAGCATGTTTCATAAGCCGAATTTCGCCTTGTAGGAGCGGCTTCCCAGCCGCGAACTCGCGGCGTTGCGTGGGCATTCGCGGCTGGGAAGCCGCTCCTACAACACTCCTGCTAGTCAGCCCGTCTGATCTCGACCTTCGCGCCGAGGTACTCCAGCCGTGACTTGACCTGGTTCGCCTCCTCCTCGGACACCGAACTCACCAGCGTGTTGGGAAGCGACTGGACGAACGCCCGAGCCTCCGCCGGCGACATGCGCGCGATCTCGCGGATCGCCTCCAGGACGCGCACTCTATGCATGCCGACATCAACGAGCACTACCTCCCATTCACCCTCCGCCGAAGCCGGTGGCGCCGCGACAGGACCTTCGCCCATGTCGATACCCGCATGCGACGCGATCATCGGAGCGTACTTGGCGACGAACTCACCGATCCGCATCAGATCGATCTTGCCGTCCACCTTCACGGCGCCGACATAGCCGTTGCCCGTCCCGTAGGCGAAGATGCCCGTCAGGCCCGGCCTGGCATATACTCCGGCCGATATCCCCTGCTGAGTGTTGACGGCGAGCACCCGCGTCCAGCCGTTGGTCAGCGACATCTTGTCCACGTAGAACTCGGCAATCTTGTCGGCGGTCACGTCCTTCGGCTGCCTGTACGCAACGACGGAGATTTGATTCACATCGGCGAGCGCCGCCTGCAACTCTTTGGCGATCTCCTCGCTCATAGTCACGATTGACTCAGTGCGAGGCATTGCCTGACCGGACTGGCCGCCATCCGGGGCATGCTGAGGCATGGGGATGAAACCGCCCAGCACTTTCGGCGCGAGGCCGATCACCTGGCGAATCACCGGCAGGAAATCCTGGTTTGAAAGGTTCAACTCGAACTCTGCCTGGCTCCCCGGATACACGGGGATCGGTTCCTGGGCCAACGAGGGAAGCGCAGACAGCGCGAGCCCCAAAGCGATCAGGAACAACAGGGGGCGTGACAGCATGACTATCCTCCTTGGGACGGATGAAGTACATAGGATTATACGCCTGTTCGCTGGAAAAGGTTGACATACCTGCCACGGCACGAATGATGCGGCCCCCTCGTGGGTATTATGCATGTCAGGAGGCATGCTTGCTGTGCCGCCCATTGACGTGCTTGCCCATTAGATGTAGACTTGCAGTTAAGGCTTCCCCCATCGTTCAACCCTTTAGGAGAGGAGGTTTGATCATGCCAACACGCATGACGCTCATCTTGCTGGCGGCTGTGATTGGAGCAGCCACACTCGGCTCCGTGTGCTTCGCGCAGACTTCTCCACCATCGTCCATCCTGCCTGCACCCGAAGCCGGCGTCCGGGGAACGGGCGCGATCCCTGCCTACCGGGGCGTCGGAACCTTCGACGTCAACGTGTGGAGGGCCGGTTCAACGCTGTACGGAGGTTTCCGGTACACGGAAACGACGACCGACAGCCGACGAACCGTCAATATCGTTTCCAAGTCCATCACCGATATGGTCATCCAGGGCAACTATGCAACGGTGAGGGCAATCGGTACGTGGGACAACATGCCTGCGACCCTGATCATCGAGACTCTCGACGACAACCCCTCCGGCGACTGGTTCCGCATAGTGGCGATCCCTCAGGGACCGATGACCGTGATCTTCCAAAGGTCGGGCGGAGTCATCAAGGGCGACCTCACGGTCTACGCCATTCCGGTCAAGCCACCCGACCTGTATGCGAAGGGTGACGGCATGATCGCCCTGAGCAACACGTGCTATGGACGGTTCCAGTTCGGCGCCAGCCGGATCAAGGGCGTGACCGATGGAAGCCTGACATACTCGGAGATAACGCCCGTGTTCGCATCGACTGCAATCCGCCCCGTGGCGCACATCATCCTGCCAAAGGTCGAGAAGCTCGATGTCCAAGGCAATACCGCGGTATTCGCGGGCAAAGGCACGTTCAACGGACGACCTGCTCTGATCGAGGTGCGGGTGACGGACAACCGGACCGACGGATCGCTGGTTGCGATACCCGATCAGTTCTCAATCCGGGCGGTTCCTGCGACACCGACGAGCATCGGTCCGATGGTCTACTACGAGGCCGGCGGACCTCTCAGAGCCGGAGATCTCGTAGTGAAGACCGTGCCCGTGAGGTAGCGGCGCGGTTCCATTGTGCGACGGGACAGCGCCGATCGCAGGATCATCTCGAGGGCTCCTTCAGCAGTCTGAGGGAGCCCTCGATCGCTGTTGAGAACGCACCTCATGCATTATCCTGATTACGGAGGAATCACTTGGCAATGGCGCTGGAGTATGTGTTCGGTATGATGAAGCTCGTGATGCTGGTGTCGGCGGTCATGCTGGTCTGCGCGAGCGGATCGGCATCCGCGGACTTCCCACCGGTGGAGAAGTTGCCGGCTGTCTCGGATCTGCCCAATCCGCTGACGATGCTCGACGGCACGCCGGTGACGACGAAGGAGCAGTGGTTCGAGAAACGGCGTCCGGAACTGAAGGCGCTCTTCCAGCACTACATCTACGGGTACATGCCTCCCGCTCCGGGGATCACCGCGAGGATCACAAAGACCGACCGCAACGTGTTCGGCGGTAAGGCGACTCTCCGTGAGGTCGAGATCCGGTTCAAGGGCCTGGATAATGACGCGCCCACGATACTCCTCGCGCTGTTCATCCCCAATCACGTCAAGGGCAGAGTGCCCGCGTTCCTGATGCTCAATCGGTGCGGCAACCACACCGTCGCCGACTGCCCGAGCCTCACCATCGATGAGGGCATGTGGGTCCCATCGAATTGCAAGACGGGCGAAGAAGGCCGAGGCTCTCAAGCGGACTTCCACTGCGTGGAGTACATCATCGACCGAGGATATGCGCTTGCGACCTTCAACCCCGGCAGGTTTGCCGCCGACTACAAGGAGTTCACCGGCGGTATCTATGGCTGCTACCCCGACCTCGATCCTAAGACGCGTTGGGGAGCGATATCCGCTTGGGCGTGGGGACTGCACCGGGCGGTTGACTACCTCATGACCGACGTGAGGATCGACCGAAAGCGCATCTGTGTGACGGGACACTCGCGCCGGGGGAAGACCGCGCTCCTGGCGGCGGCGCTCGATGAGCGGATCGCGCTCGTAGTCCCGCACCAGTCGGGCACATGCGGATCGGCCATCGGCCGAGACAACGACCAGGAGACGATCGGACGGATCGGCACGGCCTTCCCCCACTGGTTCAACAAGGTGTTCCCGGAGTTTGCGGACAGGGAGGAACTGATGCCGGTTGATCAGCACATGCTGATGGCGCTGGTGGCGCCGCGCCCGTTGCTGGACACGAGCGGCAAGAAGGATCTCTGGGCGAATCCCGATAACGCGCTCAGGGCGCTTCAGGCGGCGGACAGAGTCTACAAGTTCGTCGGGGCCGAGGGCATCAAGGGTTCGGGGATGCTACAGGACGACGACGGCATCCGAAGTGACAACGCGGGGAACCTCCTCCAGTACCGCCTGGATACCGTGCATACGATGAACCGGGACTACTGGAAGATCATCCTCGACTTCGCCGACCTGCATCTGCGGAAGTAGTGAGGGGGCAATCAGCGTCGGCCGTAGCGTTTGATGTGGTGGCCCTCGCCGATGAGCACGTTCCTCAGGCCGACGTACCATGCGCGGAGGACTCCGCTCCGCCGGGTGACCAGGCGGCCGTTCCTCAGGTTGCACAGGAACTCCTCGGGCGTCGAGAAGTCGTCCATCTCGTTGACGCAGACGTCGATGGCGGAGAGGTAGTGGGCGTCGCTCCCGGCAGCTCCGACCTTGCCGTACTTGTCGGCGAACCGCCGCGCCGTGATGTTGTAGAACGGGGTGATCAGCTTGGCGTTGTACACCTCGATGATGTCAACCAGATCGAGCACTTCCATGAGCGCCTTGCGTTTCAATCGGTTGATCTTGAACGGATCGAAGGGATGAGGGATATAGACGAGGCCGCCCTGCCGCTTGATCTGCTCACAGGTCTCCAGCGCATCAAGGCCGGGCTGGATCTCGCTCTTGAGGAAGAGACCCACAATCTCGCCCTGCCTCGACTTGATCTCAGAGCCTACGATCACGCGCAGGTTGGGGGATATCCGCTGGAGTTCCAGCGCGCTGGCGATCGAATCGTGATCCGTGATGCTGACCACATCGACATCGTTCGCTCGGCAGTAGCCCTCGATGTCCTCCAGCTTGGTCTCGGCGCAGGCCGAGTAGAGCGTGTGCACGTGCAGTGCAACGTTTATCCTGGAACGATCAGCTTCAGACACGACGGCAGTACCTCTATGTGAACGGGCGTGCAGCAGATGGGCTCACCATCCGCGTGCACCCACATGGATGATGCGCCGAGCGAGGCAATCTCGACTACCCTCGCGGGCACACGTATCAGGTTCTCCAATTCAACGGACCTACCCTTCATGGTACTAGCGCTGAACCGCAGAATCTCCCGCTTTGTAAGCTTGCCGAGTATGACGACATCGAATAGGCCGTCGTCGACCCGCGCGTCCGGCGCGATCCTGATCCCCGGTCCGTAGAACGGCGTGTTGGCGACGGTCACCTGCGTGACAGCGTGTTCCTCCCGTCTGCCGTCGATGGTCAGACAGACGTCGGCCGGCTCCCAGCGAGCAAGAGTCGTCACGTAAGCGTAGAACGCGCGCGGAATGTTATGTCTCTTGCGCTCGCCGTAGATGCGGAATGCCTCCGCATGGAATCCCACTCCGGCAGCCTGGACAAACACTCGGTCGCCGGCGATTCCGAGGTCCATGAGGCATGTGTGCCCGGCGGCGATAACCTCGGCAGCCTCGTCCAGGTCGAGCGGAATCCCGAGCGACCGTGCGAGATCGTTGGCGGTCCCGAGTGGCATGATGCCGACGCTCGACCGCCTGCACACGGCTGCCTGCACCGCCTGAAAGAGCGTGCCGTCCCCACCGGCGATGATGAACACCCTGTCCGGCTCTACATCCGCGAATGCGCTCACCGCCTGAGGGACACCATCAGTGAGCCGCACTGACGCCGAGATGCCGTGCTCCATCAGCAGGCGCACCAGCCTCTCCACCGTCATGCCCCTCGACAGGACTCCACCGGCGTTCGGATTGAACAGTACCTCGGCCTCGATCATCTCGCGTCCTCCGGGATCATCCCATCAGGAATGTACCCATAGGATCGAGGAAGACCTATATGATCGCGCCCTGATCGAGAAGTGACCTCCTCAGCATGCCGGTATCGAGCTTGCGAGGCGTGACTCCGGTCTTGACGCACAGAGCCGCCGCGGTACCGGCCGCCTGGCCGAGCGCCATGCAGTTCGGCATGATCCGCATCGCCGACTGACCTTCGTGGGTCGAGGATATGCACCGTCCCGCCACGAGCAGTCGATCCATCTCGAGCGGCACCAGACACCGATAGGGCACCTCGTACCAGTCACCGCGAGGAGGAGCGATCCCCGGCTTGCCGTCATCCTTGCGCACGTATCCGCGTCCGACCGGCGAATGGATGTCCACCGGGTAGGCCGATCGCATGACTACGTCCGGGTATTTGCGCCCGTCCGCCACATCCTCTACGTTGAAGACGTGCTCGCCCATGATCCGCCGGGTCTCGCGGACGCCGATCTGAGTGGCGGTCTGGATCAGGTACGACTCCTCGAAGCCGGGAACGTACTTCCGGAAGAAATTCATGAGAGCCATCGCCTGACGGCGGCACTCTATCTCGGCCTTGGTGAGGTCCCAGGAGTCGGTGCCGTTCACTCCGCCGATGTGAGTCGTGTTCACGACCACCTGGCCGGGGGTCGGCATGGCGATGAAGAAGACCATCTCCTGCGGCAGCGGGAACTCGCCCTTCGCGCGGGCCTCATCGACCTCCTTGTAGAATCCGGCGACACCGACCGCCGTCTTGAGCATCTGCTCGACGGCTTCCTGACTCGGCGGCTTCGGGAACCGCATCTGGTCGGGATGTTTCAGCGCGTACTCCAGGCACTTGCGCATCTCGACGCCGCCGACGGTGAACATCAACGTCATCGCCTGGGTCAACCCGTGGCCTGGGCCGCCCATCTCGAACGGCGCGCCCGCCATCGCGGCGATGTCTCCATCGCCGGTAGCATCGACGACGATCTTCGCGTCGATATCCCTCATCCCCGCCTTGGTGAGCGCCTCGACGCCGATGATCTCCCGACCCTTCATCCGCGCGCCGGTGATCCACGTGTGCAGGAGAATCTCCGCTCCCGCCTCCAGCGCCATCTCCTGCGAGGCGAACTTCATCGCCTCGGGATCGAACGCGCGGTGGAAGTAGCCGCCCAGGTCCCTCATGCGGTCGCAAATCTCGGTGAAGAACCCTCCCACGAGCGGCTGCCCGGTGGAAGTGTGCGAACTCATGAATGGATTGACCAGTCCCGCCGTGCCCAGTCCGCCGAGGAACCCGTATCTCTCGACGAGCAGCGTCTTCGCGCCCTGTCTTGCGGCGCTGACCGCGGCCGCGACTCCTGCAACGCCGCCTCCTGCGACGAGAACGTCATATGAATGCTCTGAACCCAATTGCATATCCCTCCGAACGTAAGGCCGTTACGAGAAGGTATTATACCACGAACCGACGAGGCCGACGCGCTACTCAGGCATCCTGTTGATGGGTCGGAGCAATACTGGTAAAAATGCCTGTTGACAAGCTATTTACCCGCGGATATACTGGCTTCATAGAACTACTCATCCTTACTCTTTCACGCGGAACATTTGTGCAAGGAGGAAGACCCCAGAATCAGCATGACCCTTGAGATCGGCAGCACCGTAGACGGGACCATAGTCAAGCTTGCCGAGTACGGTGCGATCGTCAGACTTGCCGGCGGCAAGACCGGTCTGATCCACATCTCCGAAGTAGCCAACCAGTTCGTCCGGGACATCAACGACTACTTCAAGGAGCACGACCGGGTGCGGGTAAAGATCCTCAGTATCAACAACAAAGGGCGTTACCAGCTCTCCGCGAAGGGTATCGAACAACCGGCCCCAGAGCCTCCGCCTGTCCGTGAGCCTCGAAAGCCTGTCGAGCGCGTCCCGGAACCTGTCTACCTGGGCCCGGAGACATTTGCAGTGAGGAAACCCAGACCGGAGTTCAGTTCGTTCGAGGATCGCCTCAGCAGTTTCCTGAAGGAAAGCGACGATCGTCTGCTTGACTTGAAGCGGAGCATCGAGACCAAACGGGGCAGTCGGAAGCGCTAGGAACCTGTCCTCGTCCCCCCGATTGAAGGAAGCACCCCTCCGTGGTATCATACGGAATAGAGGGTGTCCGGTCCGGCTGCGCCTCCGGACTGCCTTCAATCCATCCCGGAGAATCGGGAGTTGGGAGATAATCCCGAATGGCCTACCGAACATTTGTTTCCACCTGCACCATAGCGTCATTCCTGGCGCTGTTGTCCACTCTGCCCCCTGCCACGAGCGGATCGATTCCGACCGCACAGCCTGCCCCGGCCGCTATTGAACACGACACACGGAGCCGGCCCGCGTCATCGACGCCTCGCGAGCCGAGGATCGCCGACGACACTCACAGGCTCGGGCGGATACTGCATCGACCGGATACGGACAAGTTCAGAATCATCAAGCCGATCTATCGGCCTGGAGTGGACAAGTACGAGGTCCACGACCTGTTGCTCCGTCCCCGGATCGACAAGTTCGAGATCCACGACCTGTCGCTCAAGTCCGAACCATCCGTGAAGCCGGCGCTCGATACCAAGACGAAACAAAACGAGGCGGTCGCGTCGTCTAGTACTAGTGAATGTGATCCTCAGGAATAGTCTCGATGTGAGAGCAAAGGAGTGATGCACGATGCACACCAGGGCACGAATGATCCTCGCAGTGACGGTGGCTCTGGCCGTGGTCGCGTGGGCGGGGTTGGCGGTCGCTACCGAGCAGCCGGTCTACGCGAAGGGGGCGGTTAAGTCCTCCGGCGGAAGCAGTTCCGGTTCGAGTTCCGACTCGAACTCGAGTTCCTCGTCCAAGTCGTCCAGTTCGAGCAAGTCGGACTCCGGGAGTTCATCGAGCTCCAGGAGCTCGAGTTCCCACAGTTCATCGAGTTCGTCCGGTTCGTCGTCTCGCTCCTCGAGCAGCTCCGACAGATCCTACCAGACGCCTTCGAGATCGTCGAGCAGCAATCCGCTCGATCGGGACTTCCAGCTTCGGACGCCCTCGACCCGGATCGATCCCAAGAAGCCGACTCCTTCGTACCGCAAGGACTACGCGCAGATCGGAGAGATCTGGAGAAGCCGCCAGGAGAAGCGCGACACCGGCTCCAGCCGGAGTTGGAGTTCGAGCGGCGGGAGGGACCGTCGAGACGACTGGTATTACGGCAGGGACAACATCGGCTGGAGCATCAACTTCAGCACCCGGTCGTTCCGGTATCGACACTACTGCTACGACTACCGGCCGACATACTGCTATCCGTCGGTGTACTGCTACTACTACGATTACTATCCGCCGTACATCGGCTACGATCGCGTGACCGTGATCGCCCGTCTCCCGCATACGCGCATCTACGTGGAGACTCCGGTCTTCCTGTACAAGAGAAGCAGCGACTACTATCTCTCCAACTCGACGGAGAGGAACCTCTGGTCGGCGCTCAGGGACATCCAGCGAGCGTGGGAGCGCTCGGACCCGGAGCTGATCATGGACCACGTCGAGCGTCGGTCGATGATCGACGTCTACCTGAGCGGCGAGTACTCGTACTCGGTGGATGAAGCGGACTACTACGACATGACGCGCGATGCCATGTCGGTGATCAAGACGCGCTCATTCGACTTCGACAAGGTAAGCCGTCTGGATGCGAACAGGTATGTCGCGCACGGCGCGCACATGTATGCCGATCGCTACGGCCTGCAGAAGACCGTGTTCATCACCTACACCCTGGAGCGATACAGGGATGAGTGGTACATAGTCACGGTCGGGTCGGCGCCATATCCTATCTGATGTGACACTCGCATACCCCGGGACTCTCCATCGGAGCCCCGGGGTTTTATTTGTTCCTGCATGAGGTAACCCGCTATGACCTACTTACAGCACCATTCAAGGCACAAGTGGCTGCTGCCGGCTCTCGTGGGCCTCTTCATCGCCGCCCTGATACTGACCGGCCCTGCATACACGCCGACCGCCGAAGCGAAGGGGCCGGTGAAGTCCGGGAACAGTTCCTCGTCGGAGAGCAGCAACTCGGGCAGCGAGCAGAAGCCCGATCCGCCCAAACAGGAAGCCAAGCCGTCTCCCCCACCCCAGCAAAAGCAGGAGAGCCGATCATCCTCCGGCAGCAGCGTGTTCGGCGGACGAACGGAGACCCGGGATGAGCCGCGTGCGGACAGGGACAGCTCGCCGTCCGAGCGCAGGGATGAGGGAACTCCGAGTGTGTTCGGGCAGATCCAGAAGCGAGACGAACGCCGGGACCCCGAGTACGAGTACCGCAGGCACTACCACGACTCGTTCTACTATCCCTACGACCGCCAGTTCTGGTCGCGGTACCCCTATTACAACCGCGGCACAGTGATCATCATCGATGACTCGTGGCGCAACCCTCGCCGCCAGTGGAGACGTGAATACAGCTACCGTTCGCCTCTGCCCGGCTCGCTGGAGGAGGCTCTGGTCGATATCGAGGCGACGTGGTGGGAACGCGAGCCGGAGTTCCTGATGTGGCATATCGACTCGGATCGAAGCGTAGACATCCACTACAAGGGTGAGTTCTCCCACAGACTGACCGCCCGGGAGATCTACAAGCTGACAGCGGAGGCGCTCGACCAGATCCGCACGACCGAGTTTCGTATCACGTCGGTAGAGCGCGGGCTCGATACGGCGAAGGCCAAGGCGATCCACGAGTTCGACGGCCCGGACGGCAAGCACCGGACCGCCAGGCTGATCTACTACCTGGAAGAAGATGGCGACCGGTGGATCATCAGAAAGATCGACTTCAACAAGACCGATTACGGGTCGCCGAAGTGCTTCATCGCGACCGCCGCGTACGGGACCGCGATGGAGGAAGAGGTGCTGGCGCTGAGGCAGTTCCGGGACCGATACCTGCTGCCGAATCCGGTGGGCAAGGAACTGGTGGACCTGTACTACAAGATCAGCCCGCCTATCGCGGCGAGCATCAGCGAGAGCGACGACGCTCGCGCCTTCGTGCGCGTGATGCTCTGGCCGATCGTTCAGACCTGCAAGGTGCTCGTCGGCAACTGATGCATGGACGGCACGACGTTTCCTGCGGCCTCGTGGACATACTTGGTGAACCGGATCGTGGTGCCCTGATCAGCAGGCATGAACTCCACCTCGTCCGCGAGGCGGCGTACCTTCTGGAAGGTGCCGGCCGACGTCGCACCGCTGAGCCACTGACCGCTCTCGCACGGGGTGAACGCACAGGCCGGATCGCAGATCTCGACCGTCATGCAGTTGTCGCAGGTGTGGAGCTTGATGGACAGACTTCCGTCCGCGCTGCCGTTCGCCGCCTCGATGGATGAGGTGCATATCTCGTTCACCGCGTCCTCGGTGTCCTGGGCTTCATTGCGGCTCATGCCAAGCCCGGCGGCCAGGCAGGCGACGACTTTGCGCAGGTGCGGTAGGTAGTTGCGGCTCTTCCTTATCTGAACTTCCGTGGTCATCCTGTATCCTCATCCATGCTGCTCTAGCCGATATCGTGCGACACGGCGTCTACGTCGGTCCGATAGGTGCGGCTGGCGCCGCTTGGGGTGGTGCTCTATCCACTGACTGCTCGGGCCTCGACAGTGCAGTAGTCCGTCGATGCAGGCACAAATATACCACGAGGCAGGGGGGGTGTCAATGAAACAGAGGGGGTCTGAAATGTGTTTTTTTGGCCACAAGTTTGGCTGTCAACCGAGGGTGAAAACGGCGTGAATTCCGGCAAATCGGACGACGTCCAACGTGGACTAATCGGTGGAAGATTTAGCCAGTTTTTCACAAACCGCAGGAACATTAACCTACCGCACATCGGTGCATTACTCTGCGGACTGATCGCTGCCATCTCGACGGTATTTTATAACCATCATCGCGATGTCATCGTGCAGTTGCCCACCCGCGTATTCGCGTATCCCGGCGTCCACGGCGGCGATGATCTCGTGGGCCGTCCCTGACGCCGCGTTGCAGAATATCTCCTCCAGCCCGTCCTCTCCGAGGAACTGCCCGTCCCGCCTGACATCGGTCGCCCCATCGGTATACATCAGCAGCGAGTCGCCCGGCATGAACTCGATGCTCGCCTCTCCGAAATCGTACTCGGGCACGATCCCGAGGGCGGTCCCGGTGGTCTCCAGGCGAGTACAGAGCCGCCGGTCCTCGCTGAACAGAAGCGGCAGTTCGTGGCCGGCGTTCACGTAGCTGAGCTGCTTCGTCTCGGTGTCCAGAATGCCGTAGAAGAAGGTGACGAACATCTGCATTCCGATGTACTTCCACACGCCGCGGTTCAGTCGGCGCACCATCTCCAGCTTGTCGATGTCCTCCAGGGCGTATGCTCTCAGCATGTACTTGATCATCGCGGTGTGCACTGCTGCGTTCAGCCCTTTGCCCGAGATGTCGGCCATCACGAAACCTATCTGTGTCGGGGATATCTCGATCAGATCGTAGAAGTCCCCGCCGATCTCCGCCTCCGTCAGCGCCGATTCGTATACATCGGCGATCTCGAATGCACCGAACCTGGGCGGCACGTGCGGCAGCAGCGATCTCTGCAGTGTATCGGAGATTCGCCGCTCCCGTTCGTAGGCTTGAGCATTCTGAATGGCGACGGCTGCCTGGGCCGCCACCGCCCTCGCCATAGACACCTGATTGTCGGTGAACTCCCGAGTCCTGCCCTTCTGGTAGGTGATCGCGTAGCCGGTGATCTCATCCTCGATGAGCAGGGGGATTGCAAGAATCGTCCTGATGTCGAAGCGCTCGGCTATTCCGGCAGGGACTCGCGGATCGGCAGCGGCGTCCACGATCACCAGAGGTTTCCGGGTCACAAACACTTCCCGCGTCATCTCCAGCGATTCCTCCAGATGAACCTCCCAGCGGGAGAACGCCTTTTCCTCATCTTCCGTCAGCCCGTACGATGCGGTCGGCACCAGGACGTTGCCCCGGAGCAGCCACAGCGCCACCTTATCCGTGTCGCAGACATCGGCCAGGCTCTGCGCGATGAGATCCAGCCGCTCGTCGAGATTGAGCGTCGATACCAGCGCCTGAGAGAGACGCAGCAGAGTATCGGCCTGCTTCGCCGATGCCACGGCTTGGGCGTGCTCTCTCTCGAGCTCGGTGTAGGAAGCCTCGAGCCGGGCGGCGGTACGGTTGAACGAGTCCGCTACATCCTCCAGCTCATCGCCGGTACTCACGTTCACACGGTAATGGAGGTTGCCTGCGCCGATGACTTCCGTGCCCTCCCGCAGCCGGGCCAGAGGACGCGTCACCCGCAGGCTCACCAGCCTCCCGAGCACCGCGAAGAACAGCGCGAAGCCTGCCATCCAGAGCAGCGCGAGGGCAATCGATCGGAAGGGGGGACGAAGGATCGCCGAGACGGGCTGCTGGACGATAACTCCCCACCCCACGTCGGCTATCCGGTCGTAGACCGCCAGCATTTCGACACCGGTAGGGTCAGCGTAAGTAACGCTCCCCGCCGCCTCGGAACCGTCCCCGGCCGCAATAAGATCGCTCACCGGCTTCAGTTGGAGAAGACTGTCGCCTACGCTGATACCTTCGTACGATCTCGGTACGGCGAGGGCCCGGCCGGCACGGTCCACGATCAACACTGACTGGCTGTTGGCGATGCTGAAGCGGTCGGCAATCTCCTGGAGGTGATCGAGGCCGACCGTGCCTGCCATTACACCGACCGGGGATTGGCCGGGCGGCCCGATCGGGACCATCATCAGCACCAGGGCGTTCCCGTCGTCCGTGTAGTGCACCGGGCTGATGTAGGCGGCCCCGCCGATTGCCTGCCGGAATCCCTCGCTCAGCACCTCGTTCGGCGGCTCCCACTGGAGCCCGCCGCGGGCGGCCGAAGCAAACGGCGTGCCGAACTCATAGTATACGCGGAGGCTCCGGAAGAATGGGAAGCGTGCAAGGATGTTGTTCAGTGTATCGGTCTGCTCGGGGAGATCCCTGTCCGCAAATGCGTGGAAGACCCCGACGCTTGTGAGGATCGAGTCCACATCGCTGATGAAATCGCGCGTGCTGTCGGACACCGCCTCGTTGACCGCCTCGAGCACGGCCTCCGCCTCGGCGCGCTGTGCCTGAATGCCGGTTCGGATCAGTATCGCCGTGACGACGAGCGTCGGCACGAGCACCGCCGCCAGTAGGATGATGAGCAGTTTCGTTCGAATGCTGGTTCTACGCCGCGTCCGAGGCATGGTCTACGTCCTCTGCCCGCGCATCTTCGTGTGCAGGCTCATAATGAAGATTATACCCAGGTGACGAACCTCATCGGCTCGATCGGGACAAGATGAGGACCGGATGCAGACCAATCGAGGTGGAGACACACAAAGGGCCGGGCAGATCGCACTCTACCCGGCCCCTGTGGTCATTGTCGTTGATGGCCGAAGCGGATCGTTACTCCTCCGACGCCTCCGCGAGCTTGACGGCCTTGTAGCCGCCCTCTTTCTGATGGCTGAAGTAGAAGAACAGGAAGACGACGGTGACTATTGCGGGCAGAATCGCCACCGCCTGCAGGCAGCCGGCGGTACCCCGGCCCTCGAACAGCCATCCGAATATGTACTGCGCAAGACCGGCGGATGCCATACCTGCGGCGCCCATGAGGCCCATGCCCAACGCACCGCTCTCAGGCCACCGCTCGGAAGTGTATCCGAGCATCGTCGGCCAGTAGTAGCAGACGCCGACGGAGAAGATCGTCGCCGCGGCAAACGCCATTACGGGACCGGTAGCCACGCTCAGCGCCAACAGGCCGATCACAGAGACGACGGACGAGAGTAGAAGCAATCCGATCGGCTTGAACCTGTTGACAACCGGGCCTGCGAAAGTCCGTCCGATCAACATGACGAAGCTGATCCACCCCAGAACCAGGGTGCCGACTTTGACGCCGGACTCCTTGAGCATCTCGGAGATCCACTGGTTGGTGCCCAACTCAGTGAAGGCGGTGAACCACATGCAGACCCAGAACACGAGGAACAGCGAAAAGACCGACTTCCACATACGCTCCG
Organism: uncultured bacterium; assembly: GCA_964466715.1. Taxonomy (GTDB): domain Bacteria; phylum Armatimonadota; class UBA5829; order DTJY01; family DTJY01; genus CAYXOC01. The sequence continues at coordinate 62,802 of CAYXOC010000010.1, read as the reverse complement.
TGGAGACGCCGGACTGAACGCGCTCCGTCGGCGGAAGCTTCAGGCCGATGAACATGATGCCGTAGATGATGGTAGGGATGAACAGCACGCCCGTCTTGTACTGCCAGACGTTGAGCGCGGGCACCTGAGTCATGAGGTACGCGATGACCGTGCCGATCACGATGCCCCCGGGCCACCAGGCATGCAGCGCATTCAGCTTTGCGGTCTTGTCATCAGGATAGAGCGTGACTACGAGAGGGTTCACGGCGCCTTCGATGAAGCCGTTTCCCAACCCGATCAAGAGCGTTCCTACCGCCAGCGTCATAATGCTGTTCGCAAACACGGTCCCGGCGATGCCTGCGATGTGCAGAATCCAGGCAAACACCAGGAGCGCCTTCATCCCGAGCTTGTCACACACTATCCCGCTGAACGCGATAGCGATAGTGAAGCCCCAGAACGCGCCCGTGATCGCCCAACCGATATCGGTGGGCGTCGCGTTGAACGTCTTCATGAAGTCGCCCAGGGTGTCGCCGCGAATGCCGAACGCGATCGCGCTGACTACGAGCGCCATGCAACTCGCGACAAAGAGCTGGCGTCGATTGCTGTAACTGGCAGCCTGTGTACCCAAGTCCTTACCTCCCCGTTTCCTCGTTTGAGACGGCGGACGGATGCGCATCCTGCGCAGCCCGACCATCCGTTCCTCCCTGTTTGCCCACGTATTCTCTGCTATAGATGGGTTTTCCTCCTTGAGACGGACGTGCGATGAGCGGGGAGTGAGGAGTGATGAGTGACGAGTGAAGAGTGATAAGTGAGGACTGAAGACTGAGGAGTGAGAACCGCCCAGTCCTGAGTAGCGAAGCGTATCGAAGGACTGTCGGGCCTGATCATACGTTGGTGGAGCAAGACCGCCCTTCGATACGTCCTGAACTCCGACCACACTGAGTAGCAGTGCGTATCGAAGTGCAGTCGGAGTTCAGGACTACTCAGGGCTGACGAGGTGGATTTCCCGGGACATAGAAACCCCGCTAGTCCTGAATAGCGTAGCGTATCGAAGGACGGTCGGGGATAGCACAACCCGGATGCATCGGTAGCGGAATGCAATGGCGCTACCGATGCATCAGCGTAGGGAACGGTCGCTGTCCCGTTCCGTCGGTTGTACATATTCACCAAACGGAACGCGACGGCGGGCGTTCCCTA
>CAYXOC010000010.1:40042-61526 GCA_964466715.1 uncultured bacterium | reverse complement strand
CGTTCCCTATATGGAATACTCGTGGGCTGACGGTGTTAACCCTTACCGGCCCAGCTTCTCCGCGGCGATGGCAGCCGCCTTCTTGCCGGAGAGGAGCATCCCGCCGAAGATCGGGCCCATCCGGCACGTGCCGTGGAACTGCGCGCACGCCATACCAGTGACGATCAGCCCGGGGTAAACCTCCTTCGTGCCCTCGACGACGCTGTTCTCGCCCATCTGCGCGTTCATCGGCTCCTCGCCCTTCAGGGTCAGGATGCCGCGCTTGGCCAGGCAGTTGCAAACCACCGCCTCGTGACCGGTGCTGTCCATCACCAGCTTGCTTCGGAACGTGAGCGGGTCTACGTGCAGGTTCGTCATCTTGTACGCCGTGTCGTTCACTACCACGCCCGCCAGTTCGCGCTTGTCGTTGAAGTACACGTCCTCGATGGCGAAGAGGTTCAGCAGCCGAACGCCGCTCTCCACGGTCTTCTTGATGAGCGCCGCCGCAAGCAGTACCGACGGCACGACGATGTAGCCGTCCCGCTCCACCGGCTCGATGCCGATCTCCCGCATGATGTCCGCCGTGCCCTGCTCGAGGATGACCCGGTTGAAGCCCTTGCCGCCGCCCCAGATGCCTCCGCCGGGCGACATGCGCTTCTCCATGATGACGACCTTCCGCCCCTGCTCTGCGAGCGTGTAGCCCGCCACCAGGCCGCTCGGGCCGCCGCCGACGATGATGACGTCGGACTCCAGGGAGTCCTCCAGGTCTTCGAAGTAGTCGCGGATGATGAGTCGAGATACATCGATGTCTGAGATGTTGCCGATCATGCTGTTCCTCCGAGTGCTGGGATTCGGGGATAGGGGTTGGGGCTTGGGGATTCGACTCCCGCACACCCACACTCCCATGCACCCATATCCGAGATTGGCCGCGAGGAGTGGAGGGCGAGCCGCGCATGATCGCGTGACGAGGGGACTTCCGAGGGAGTCACCTTCCGCATTCCCTACGCCGGTACTAACCGGATCAGGTTCCAAGGGACGAAGCGGTATACCGCCGCTTCTCTCAGCCGGGCTCAACCGGCACCCCTAGCGGTTCGTCTGGAATGATAGCAGGTTTCCATCGGGTTGTAAACCGTTCATTGAAACACCGAATAACGATCAGGAGGAGATTCCTTAACCGACGGCTAACAAGCCCTCCGGGACGCGGAGCCAAGTTGTCCCGAGTGAACCTTGTGATATATCGCACAAACTGTTATAATGGCCGCGGACGAACCATTGTCGGAGGAAGTTGCTGATGGCGGACGCCGTTGTTGAAGAGAGAGTCCTAGTGTCCGATGACCGGACGTTTCTGTCGGAGATCGAGGAGCTAAGCGGACAGAACATCAAGTCGTGCTACCAGTGCGGCGAGTGCACCGGCGGGTGCCCGGTGGCCTATGCGGCGGATATCATGCCGAACCAGGTGACGCGTCTGGTGCAACTCGGAATGGACAAGCAAGTCCTTCGGTCTTCGATGATCTGGCTCTGCGTCGGATGCGAGACATGTGCGACCCGATGCCCGCGCGGCATCGAGATCTCCAGGGTTAACGACGCCCTCCGGGAGACCGCGATCAAGCGTGGAGAGGCCGTTGCCGAACCGGGCATCAAGACCTTCCACGAGACATTCCTCAGATCAGTCGAGCGCATGGGCCGCGTACACGAGGTCAGCATGCTCGGCGAGTACAAGCTTCGAAGCCTGGACCTCTTCTCCGATCTTTTCCTCGGCGCGAAGATGTTCCTCAAAGGCAAGCTCGTCCTGGTCCCCAAGTGGATCAAGGGCATGAGTGAGATCAAGACGATTTTTGCCAAGACGAAACGTGATGCGTGAGGAGTGACGAGTGATGAGTGACGAGTGAGGAAACCGGCTAGTCACGCATCACGAATTCACGGATCAAGCATCATGTCTGCGGAGCAAACAAGGATGAAATACGCGTACTATCCGGGGTGCTCGCTGCACTCCACGGCGAAGGAATACGGTGACTCGACAGAGGCGGTCTGCCGGGAGCTCGGCATCGAGTTGCAGGAGATCCCGGACTGGAACTGCTGCGGGGCGACATCCGCTCACGCGACGAACCGGGAGTTGAGCTATGCGCTTCCGCTGCGCGACCTGGCGCAGGCGGAAGCCATGGGCCTCGATGTGGTTGCCCCGTGCGCAGCGTGCTTCAGTCGCCTCAAGGCCGCCGACCACGCTGCGAAGGACAGCCCCGAACTGATTCTGTCGGTCGCGGCAAAGTCGGGACTCACATATGAGGGCCGAGTCAAAGTGCTGTCCCTGCTTGAGGCTATCGCAGCGATGCCCGAGGACGAGATCAAGTCGCGGGTCAAGCGCGAACTCACCGGATTGAGGCCCGCATGCTACTATGGATGCCTGCTCACCCGCCCGCCGAAGGTTGCCGGGTTCGACTGCCCCGAGCACCCGAAGTCGATGGACGGCCTGATGTCGGCGATCGGGGCGGAGCCGGTTGAGTGGCCGTACAAGAACGAGTGCTGCGGGGCTAGCCTCGCACTCTCCAGATCGGACATCGTCGTCAAGCTGACGCACGATATCCTCTCGATGGCCAAGCGCTCCGGGGCGAACTGCATCGTGGCTGCGTGCCCGCTCTGCCAGGCGAACCTCGATACGAGGCAGGCGCAGGCGGAGGCGAAGTACGGCGAGCAGTTCGGGCTGCCGGTCTTCTACTTCACGCAGCTTCTCGGATATGCGTTCCGAATCCCGAAGGCGGAACTCGGGATCAGCAAGCTCATGGTCGATCCCGGCGCGGTGCTGGCGGAGATCGGAGCCGGATAGGGCTGTGATTCCACGAGGCCTGAAGAGCGAGGAAGCGATCAGAGCCTTTGAGAACGCCGGCGGCATCAGGCGGCCCGGGAAGGGCAGCCACGTGAATATCAAGATGCCGAACGGCCAGTTGATCACGATACCCGGACACGGAGATGTGAAGGTTGGGCTGCTGCAAGCGGCCATCAGGAAGTCAGGTCTGACAGTCGATCAGTTTCTCGAGTTCCTTGGGAGATAGCGAATGGAATACACCGTAATAATCCATCCCGCAGAAGAAGGCGGCTACTGGACGGAGACCCCCGCACTCCCGGGCTGTTTCTCGCAAGGCGACACCGTTGAGGAAGCTATCGAGAACACCAAAGATGCCATAGAATGTCACCTCGCAGGGCTTCGCGAGGAAGGGAAGGAAGTTGTTGCTGAGGAGAAGCTGCTGATCACTCACGTTCGGGTGGCAGCCTGAGATACAGGATTCCCTGTCGTCTTGGTTCTCTAGTGTCAGAGAGGTTTTCTAGACATGGCAAGAGTCGGAGTTTTTGTCTGCTGGTGCGGATCGAATATCGCAAAAACCGTCGATGTCGCGAAGGTGGCCGAAGCGGCGAAGAAGATGCCGTCGGTCGTCTACGCGACTGACTACAAGTATATGTGCTCCGAGCCGGGGCAGAACCTGGTGAAGCAGGCGATCCAGGAGCATAAGCTCGACCGAGTGGTCGTGGCATCGTGCTCCCCGCGGCTGCACGAACCGACGTTCCAGCGCTGCATCAGCGAGGCGGGACTGAATCCGTTCTTCTTCGAGATGGCGAACATCCGCGAGCACTGCTCCTGGGTCCACGAGGATAAGGAAGCCGCCACGGAGAAGGCGATCGACCTCACCGCGATGGCGGTGGCCAAAGTCGCCCGAAACGAGGCGCTCTTCCGCCAGGAGATCCCGCTCACGAAGAAGGCGCTGGTCATCGGCGGAGGAGTCGCCGGGATCCAGGCCGCGCTCGATATCGCGGACGCAGGGTACAAGGTCACGCTCGTGGAGAAGACGCCCTCCATCGGCGGCCGCATGGCTCAATATGACAAGACCTTCCCCACCCTCGACTGCGCGGCGTGCATCCTGACGCCGAAGATGGTCGACTGCGCGTCGCACCCGAACATCGAGATCATGACCTACGCCGAGGTCGAGAACGTCTCCGGCTTCGTCGGCAACTTCGATGTCACGATCCGCAAGAAGGCCCGCAGCGTGGATATGGACAAGTGCACTGGATGCGGCGTCTGCTACGAGAAATGCCCGGTCAAGCTCCCGTCGGAGTTCGAGTGTGGACTCGGCCAGCGGAAGGCGATCTACGTCCCCTTCCCGCAGGCGGTCCCGAACGTGCCGGTCATCGACCGCGAGAACTGCCGGATGTTCACCTCCGGCAAGTGCGGAGTCTGCCAGAAGCTCTGCCCGTCGCAGGCCGTGGACTATGAGCTCCAGGACGAGGTCATCACCGACAAGTTCGGCGCGATCGTGGCGGCGACCGGTTTCCAGACCTGGGACCCGACCGCTTACAAGAACCTCGGCTACGGGATATACCCCGACGTGATCACAGGCCTGCAGTTCGAGAGACTGATCAACGCGTCCGGCCCGACCGACGGCAAGCTCGTTCGCCCGTCGGACCACAAGGCGCCGAAGAACGTGGTCTTCATCTCCTGCATCGGATCGAGGGACGACGAGCACGGCTACCCGTACTGCTCGAAGGTCTGCTGCATGTACAACGCGAAGCATGCGCTCCTCCTCAAGGAGAAGAACCACGACGCGCAGGCATACGTGTTTTACATGGACATCCGGGCGAACGGCAAGGGCTACGAGGAGTTCGTCCGCCGCGCGATAGACAAGTACGGCGCGATCTATCTACGCGGCCGCGTGTCGCGGGTCTTCCAACTCGGCGACAAGCTGATCGTCCGCGGAGTCGATACGCTCGCCGGGAAGCCGGTCGAGATCGAGGCCGACATGGTCGTCCTCGCGTCGGCGATGGAAGCCCAGCCGGATGCGAAGGACCTCGCGCGCAAGCTCGGGATCTCGACCGACGAGTATAACTGGTTCAGCGAGGCTCACCCGAAGTTGAAGCCGGTCGAGGTGCTGACCTCGGGCGTCTATCTCGCCGGCGCGTGCCAGTACCCGAAGGATATCCCGGACTCGGTCGCCCAGGCGTCCGGCGCGGCATCGAAGGTGCTCGGCCTCTTCTCGAAGTCGAACCTAGAGTCGGAGCCGACGGTCGCCGAGGTGAACGAAACGACCTGCGTGGGCTGCCTGCTCTGCAAGGAGGTCTGCCCGTTCACCGCGATCGAGGAGAAGACGCTCTACGACCGAGCGGGCAACCCGATCAAGACGGTCGCATCGGTCAACGAGGGCCTCTGCCACGGATGCGGTACATGCGTCGCGGCATGCCGGTCGGCGTCGATCCAGCTCAGAGGTTTCAAGGACGACCAGATTCTATCGGAGATCGATGCGCTCGCGTTTGCGGAGTGAGGGAACGAGACGATGCGTTTCAAGGCAGTGATCGAACGAGGCAGAGAATCGGGTTTCGTGGCATACGTTCCTGCACTGAAGGGATGCGTCTCACAGGGCGAGACTCACGACGAAGCGCTTGCCAACATCAAGGAGGCAGCCGAGTTGTATGTCGAGACCCTGATTGAGGACAAGCTGCCTGTCCCTCCTGAAGTCGAGATCGAAGAGTTGTACCTGGAAGTGGCCTGACATGGGCGACAAGCTTCCGCGCGATCTCTCCGGCAGGAACTTGATCAACGCGCTGCAGCGAACCGGCTTCGTCGTGAGAAGGCAGAGAGGCGGCCACGTCGTAATGCGGCGTTCTGATCCGTATGCCCAGGTGACCGTCCCTGACCATCGTCGGATCGATACCGGAACGCTCGATGCAATACTTGAGGGCGCAGGATTGTCCGTTCAGGAATTCCTGCAGTTACTCTGATCCAACCTGAGGATACGACAAGTGTCAGAAGAACAAGTCATAACCAAAGAACCGGAGACCGAGACTAAGCCCAAGCAGTGGGAGCCGAGGATCATCGGGTTCCTGTGCAACTGGTGCACGTATGCCGGCGCCGACCTCGCCGGGTCGAGCAGGCTGAAGTACGCGCCGAACATGCGCGTCGTGCGGGTGCCGTGCTCCGGCCGGGTCGATCCACAGTTCGTGATGAAGGCGTTCGAGCGGGGATTCGACGGCGTGCTGGTTTCGGGATGCCATCCCGGCGACTGCCACTACGCGAAGGGCAACTACTACGCCCGCCGGCGGATCATGCTCTTCCAGCGGATGCTGGAGTACATGGGCATCGAGCCGGAGCGCTTCCACTTTGACTGGATCTCGGCGGCGGAAGGCCAGAAGTTCGCCGAGGTCGTCGAGCAGTTCACCGAGCAGGTCCGAAAAGCCGGGCCGTTCAAGGGAGTTGTGGGAACGGAATAGTGGAGCAATGGAGCGGCGGAGTAGTGGGCTTCCAATACTCCAACACTCCGGTACTCCATCATTCCCCTGAGGGTCAGATGGAACAGTTACTCAGAGATAAAGCGAAAGAGCTTCTGGAAAGCGGACAGGCCGACGTGGTCATCGGGTACGAGGCGGGGAGTGTGCCGTTCAAGAGCACGCCTCTCTACGCCAAGTCGCCCGAGGACGCCGAGCGGCTCGTCTGGAACCCGACGTGCGTGAACAACCTCGCCGTCTACCTCCCCCAGGCAGCGAAGACGGGGAAGGTCGCCGTCGTGGTCAAGCCCTGTGACGGGAAGTCGGTCGTCGAACTCCTCAAGGAGCACCAAATCACGCGCGAGAACGTGCGGACGATCGTCGTCCCCTGCCCCGGCGTGCTGAATCTCGACGCGCTGGCGGAGATCGACCTCGCCGATGTGAGGTCGGTGGAGTGGACGAACGACGGGATCAAGGTGACCACCGGCTCGGGCGACGTGAGCATCCCGAAGGACAAGGCGTTCCTCGACAAGTGTCTCTCATGCACGCTCGGCGACCCGGCCGTCGCGGACATCAAGATCGGCGAGCAGCCGGCGCGCGCGTCGATCGTCGATCCAAAGACCTCGGTCGAGGAATACGAGAAGATGTCGCCCGCCGAGAGACGCGCGTTCTGGGGGAAGCACTTCGAGAATTGCATCCGGTGCTACGCATGCCGTCAGGCCTGCCCCGCGTGCTACTGCAATGAGTGCTTCACAGACAAGCTCGGCCAGATGTGGATTACGCGTTCGACCGATCCGACGACGAACTGGTTCTTCCACATGACCCGGGCGATGCACCTCGCCGGGCGCTGCATCGGATGCGGCGAGTGCGAGCGCGCCTGCCCGATGAACATACCGCTTTCCCTGCTCGGCAAGAAGCTGGAGATGGACGTTGCCGATATGTTCGGCGATTCGCCGGGACAGGACCCGGAGGCGCTGCCGATCCTGGGTAGCTGGAAGGCCGAAGACCCGGATCCGTGCCCGGAGGAATGAGACGTGACGAGTGATGCGTGATGAGCGAGGCGTGATGCGTGACTGACCGGTTTTCCTCACGCATCACGGATCACGGATCGCGCATCATGTACCAGATAAGGAAACGACCGTGGAACCTAAGGTTATTGCGAAACAAGATATTGCGACATGGCTGAAGGGCCTGGCGGACAAGTTCGACGTCATCGCTCCGGTGACGGAGGACGGCGTGACCCGGTTCAAGGCCGTGAATGACCCGTCGGCGATCGATCTCGGCCCGACTCCCGCCAAGAGCGGGATCAGGGAGTGGTACACGCCCGAGACCGAGACGCTCTTCGAGTATGAGCTCGACGGTCAGTCGGCGGAGGTCACGGCGCCCGAGGGCATCAAGAAGGACCGCCTGATCTTCGGAGCGCGCGCATGTGACGCCGCCGCCCTGAAGTACATCGACGCCGTCTACTCGAACGTCGAGCCGGTGGACACACCCTACTTCGACAAGCGCGAGCGCACCGCCATCGTCGGGCTGTTCTGCAATCAGCCGTCCTGGGCGTGCTTCTGCACCGAGGTCGGCGACTTCCTGTCGAAGCCGATCAACACGGACGCGTTCCTGACCGATCTCGGCGAGCGGTATTACGCCGAGGCGCTGACCCCGAAGGGTGAGGAACTCCTCGCGCAGTTCCCTGAGGCGTCCGACGCCGACAAGCAGGCCGCCGAGGAGCTGAAGCAGTCGGTGCTGGCGAAGCTCCCGGCCGCTGCGGATCATGCGGCCGCTTCTCAGTCGTATGACTGGGATCACTCGATGTGGACGAAGCTCGCCGAGAAGTGCATCGGATGCGGCGCGTGCTCGTTCCTCTGCCCGACCTGCCACTGCTTCGACATCATGGAGTGCGCGCAGGGCAAGAAGGGAAGTCGGTTCCGCTGCTGGGACACCTGCCAGTTCGACAAGTTCACCCATATGGGCCACGGACACAATCCAAGGCCGTCGAGGGTCGAGCGAACCAGGCAGCGCGTCTTCCACAAGTTCAAGTATTCGCCCGAGCGCTACGGGATACTCGGATGCGTCGGCTGCGGCCGGTGCGTCGTGGTATGCCCGGTGAACATCGATGTCCGGCAGGTCATCAAGGAGATCGAGGCATAGACCATGTGTGATGGCAACTGCAACAATCCATACGTACCGAAACTGGCGACAGTCGAAAAGATAATCGAAGAGACCTGGGACACGAAGACCTTCCGGGCCGTATTCCAGGATGAGGAATACCGCGACAAGTTCACCTACGAGCCGGGGCAGTTCCAGATCGTATCCGCCTTCGGGATCGGCGAGGCGACGTTCTGTCTGACCTCCAGCCCGACCCGCAAGGGGTACATCGAGTTCTCGGTGAAGAAGGTCGGAGCCGTCACCAGCGCCCTCCACGCCTTGAGCGAGGGCACGACGGTCGGAATCCGCGCCCCGCTCGGCAACTGGTTCCCGTACGAGCAGATGAAGGGCAAGGATCTCTGGTTCATCGGCGGCGGAATCGGCATGGCCCCGCTCCGATCGCTGCTCAATTTCTGCCTCGACAACCGTCAGGACTACGGCAAGGTGAACATCGTCTACGGGGCGCGCTCTACCGGCGACCTCTCCTTCAAGTACGAGTTCGACGAGTGGGCGAAGTCGCCGAACACCGAGCTGTTCCTCACCATCGACAAGGAAGAGGAAGGCTGGGACAAGCACGTCGGATTCGTGCCGTCGTACGTGACGGAGCTGAAGCCGAACCCGGAGAACGCGGTGGCGATCGTCTGCGGGCCGCCGATCATGATCAAGTTCACCCTCCCCGGCCTGCAGGAACTCGGGTTCGCCGACGAGCAGATCTACACGACGCTCGAGATGAAGATGAAGTGCGGGATCGGCAAGTGCGGGCGGTGCAACATCGGGCACATCTACGTCTGCGCCGAGGGCCCGGTCTTCTCCAACGCGCAACTGAAGGACCTCCCGCCGGAGTATTGATCCTGCCGTATGATATAATAGCTGCAGGAGATGAGACGATTGAGTCCGCGCATCAAACTCGACATGGACAGAATCAGGGAGTTCTGCGAGCGGTGGAAGATCACCGAGTTCGCGCTCTTCGGCTCGGTCCTGCGCGACGACTTCCGCCCCGACAGCGACGTAGACGTGCTCGTCACCTTCGCGTCGGACTCCGGGGTCACCCTCTTCGACCTCGGCGACATCGAGGACGAACTCTCCGACATCCTGGGGCGGAAGGCCGACCTCACTCTGAAACGCGGCATCGAGCGAAGCTCCAACTGGATACGCAGAAGGAACATCCTCTCTTCCGCGGAGGTCATCTATGGAGCGTGATCTCGGCTACCTCGCGGATATCCTCAAGGCCGCTAGGAAGATCGAGCGGTTTGCAGCGGGTATGTCGTTCGAGGAGTTCTGCGAGAACGAGGTCGTACAGTCCGCCGTGATGTACCAGTTCGAGGTGGTGGGGCGAGGCGGCGCGGCGGATCTGGACCGCGTTCGTCGTTGACCATCCGGAGCTTCCGTGGAGCAAGATGGTCTCGATGCGCAACAGACTGATACATGCCTACGATGACGTGGACCTCGATGTCGTGTGGAACGCTATCTGCATCAGCATCCCTTCCCTCATCAGCCTCGTCGAGCCGTTGCTCCCGCCGGAAGAAGACTGACCGACCGCCGACCTGAACGGACTTCGGGGCGGGAGTTGCACTCCTGCCCCTTTTTGCTATATGCTGTAGACATCATGTCCAACACGATCGACACTACGGCCTACCAGGCCGCCGAGCTCGCCGCGAAGAGCCTGCTCCGACGGCTCGACCGGAACGCAAACTTCCGCCCGTTCTTCGACCTCTCCGTGAAGGACGGCGTGATGACCGCCAACCATGCGTCATGGGACTGCGTGGACATGAGTTCGCGCTTCATCGACGCATGGATGCTCGCCCGCCAGATGTTCGACTGGCCGCTCACCGAGGAGGAGGACGCCGTCAAGCGCTACCTCCTGGCGCTGCAAAGCCCGACGGACGGGCTGTTCTACGACCAGAGCCTGCAGTCTCAGGGCGACCCCGAGACCGCCGACATGTTCTGCCAGAGCCGAGCGCTCATGGCGCTGACGACCTGGTACCTGGAGACCGGCGACCAGATGGTCGAGGAGCGGATCGAGCGCCTGATCGAGGGGCTGTGGAACGTCGCCGCCCACCAGGACGACTTTTGCTACTACCCCGGCCATCGATACTCCCCGAACGGCTGGACCGGCGTGTCGGCCTACGACGCGAAGGACCTCGGGCCGGGCGCGCTCCCCGCCTACGGCGTCCTGCAGATCCTCCCGCTGATGCGCTACTGGGAATCGAGCGAGAGTTCCGCCGCGATCAGGCTCATCCGCGCGCTGACCAACTTCTTCGTCCACCACAGCGCCGTCGTTCGGCCGGACGGGAGCTTCCGGGGCCACCTGCACAGTTGGGGGATCCTGCCGAGCACCGTCGGCGCGCTGAAGTACGCCATCGCGCTGGAGAACGAGGAGCTCATGCGCTGGTGCGCGGGCGTCGGCAACTTCATCGTCGCCAATTCGAGCAGCTTCGGCTGGGTGCCCGACGGGATAGACTACGACGACGGCATCCTGACCGGCGAGACGTGCTGCTGCACGGACCTCATCCACCTGGGGCTGAAGCTCGCGGAGGTAGGCGCGGTCGAATGCCTCGACTTCGTGGAGATCATGATCCGCAACCAACTCCTCGAGAACCAGGTACGCGACGTCTCCCACCTGAAGTTCGCGTCTCCCGAGGTGGAGGCGATGACACTGGGCGCGTACGACTCGTGGGTTGCGCCGAACGATCTCACCGGATGCTCCGAGCTCGGCCTGGAGGGATGCTGCACGGCGTCGGCGATACGGGCGTTCTACCTCGCGTGGGCCCACGCGATCGAGGCGACCGGGCCGCAGGTGAGGATCAACCTGATGATGAGCCGCCGGTCCGAGTGGGTGGACGTGGCGAGCTATCAGCCGTGGGACGGACTGCTCAGCGTACACGCCCACAAGCCGTGCGACGTGCTGATCCGCATGCCCGGATGGATGGAGGGCGCCGATATCGACGTCTCGGTCCACGGCGACACGGAGCCGCCCCGCCCGGACGGGTCATATCTGCGGTTCGATGAGGTGAGCCCCGGCACCCGGATCGACATCGGCTTCCCGGTCCGCGAGCGCCACTCGACGGAGCGCATCCGCGGCACGGAATACCACCTGACCTGGCGCGGGGTCACGCTCATGAAGATCGACCCGCCGGGAAAGGTCTACCCGATCTTCAACCGCACGCTCGATTCGCTGAGGGAGCAGAGCACGTTCGACCTCGCCCGCACGAAGGCCGCGCCGAAGGTGATCTGGTAAGCACAGCAGGGCTGTTATCCGAGTGATACGATAAGCCCGGCCGGAGGACTCCTCGCCTCGCTCGGAATGACACCGAGCGGCGATCCGCTAGGCCGCCCGCCGCAACTTCCTGGGGCGCGCTCCGGGCTCGCCGGTCCCTGCAGCGACCGTCGAGGGCGTCGAATATCGGCCGATCTCGTGCGTTCCCGACGCCTGGTATGCCGCCAGGTAGGTCACGCTCACCGCCTCGTCTTCTATCTCGTCGCGGTATGGCGATCTGCTCGACTCAGCGATGAGTCGGTACTCGCTCTCACCGGCTTTCCTGCGATAGATGCAGCATCCGCGGGCCCACTTCGGCTTTCCATTCAGGTGCTCATTCCGCGGCATCGTGCCGAAGTGTACGAACACCGTACCGCCCTGCGCCTCCAGGAACAGCAGAGGCCGCTCCTTCCCGACGCCGCGCCTCGATCGATAGCCCTTGGGAATCGTCAGCCCCATGCTGAGCCGGAGCTCGTCCGTCATAGCCGGGTGATGCTTCACCTGCATGACGAGACGGCGCACCGCCTGCTCTATCGGCGGCCGAACATCGCGCTTCCGCCCCATGAGGCCCCGCATCCGCCTCTCCAGTTCCTTCTGCAGATCGACGATCTCCTGCATCTCCGCGCGCGCATCGGCGAGGAAGGCGACGTCCTCCGCCTTCAGCCCGAGATCATCGAGGTGCGCGTTCAGAGCAGCCGACACCCTGCCCAGCCACTCGGCGAACTTCTCATCGTTTGAGGGTATGTAATCGTCTTTCCGTGCCATCCGCCTGCTCCTGTGCCGGATATCTTCGCCCCCATCGGCAGCGGGAGGCTTCCCTCTGCGAGAGGGATACTTCCCATGCCGCCAGGGAGCCTTCCCATCCGGGATGGGAACGTTCCCCACGCCGCCGGGAACCATCCCATCGACGATGGGAAGACTCCCTTCGCGGATCGGATGTCTCCCGCCGGCAGTGGGGACACTGATATTATCGGCATTTTTGCAGCGGCACTGGAGGATCGAGGGACGAAGGCCGGTCTGCGAAGGGAGATATTGCGCGTTCGTTGCCGTGACTTCGGTCGACCGGGCCCGATGGCGGGCATCCCTGCCCTCGCCCCCGATCGACCAACGTCGATCTCGCGCAGCCCGCGGGCGCGATCTCACGCGCAGTCCCCGCATGGCGGTCCGATCATCAGTCAAGGTGGTCATCCGCGAATGAACTCGCGCCTACCAAGGGCACAAAGTCGACCTCCGCCGAGTGAACCCACACCTATCCCATCAATACTCCACCACGACCGTCGTCTTCCCGAAGGGCGGATCGGTGAGCCTGACCGCCGACTGCTCGGCGTCCCACCGCGCGGCCCGTCCGCCCTGGATCGTGACCTTCGTCGGCGTCTTGCCCTCGGGATGGCGGAGTCGGAGCGCGACTTCGGACAGATCGTGATGGCGCGGGATGTCGAGGGTCGCCGCGATGTGTCCCCGGGCGATGTTCGACTCGATCCGGTAGCTCACCTTCCCGAAGCGGGTCGGCGCGTTGCGGACCTCCACGACCTTGCCGTCCTCCAGCCAGCGCTCGGGGATGAACGGCGCAAGCCAAAGCGGGCCGCGCCGGTCGGTGACGAACATCCAGCGCGTCTGCTGGAGGAAGTAGCCGGTCTCGTGGGTCTTGTTCCATCCCCCCACGTTGTGGAAATGCTCCCAGAGCGACAGGTTCTCGGTGTTGAGCAGGCTGGCGAGCGAGTTGAAGTACGAGCGGATGAACGGCTTGACGTCGCCGGTCATCGCGTAGATCTCCGCGTTCCGCGTGTAGTAGGGCTGGACCTTCGAGAAGCCGCCGAGGTTGAACCAGTCGGCCTCGTTCTTCTCCCTCGGATAGTCGAACCACCCGTCGGCGAGGAACTGCGCGTCCTCCATGTGCTCCTTCATGCGGCTGACGCTCTCCTCGTTCGGGTGGATCACTCCCTGCGGCACGAGGTGATGAGCGCCCAGCTCGACATCGTAGCACCAGCTTCGGTTGGCGTCCTCGCCGGGGAAGAATCGCCCGGTCGGGCCGGGACAGTAGAGCCGGCCGGGATACGCCTGGACCCACGTGCCGTCCCGAAGCGGGACAACCGGCGTCCGGGCCTGAGTCCACTCGAACGCGCGGCGGATATCGCGCGCAAATTGCGACGCATCCTCCCACAGGTCCTTGCCCGCGGGATTGTCGATCGTCATCAGGGCGCGCGAGGCCGATTCGAGCCCGGCCTGATAGTAGCCGTTCAGCGCGAAGTGGTAGGCGAACGCGTTCCAGTCGGCGCAGACTCCCGGCGGCATGAGGCCGTATTCGGGCCGGCGTTGCTTCAACTCGTCGAGCGCCTTCGTCTTCGCGCGCTGGGCGGAGATCCACCTGCAGACCCGCTCGACCTCCGGCGCGACGCCCTTCATCCACTCGCGGTCGTCTGTGAGATCGAAGTACTCGCCGAGCGTCTGCAGATGCAGGCCGGTCCCCATCAGCGTGTAGCCGGTCGTGAGGAATCCCTCGGGGCTGTAGCGCTTGATGAAGAAGTCGAGCGACTTGCGGGCGAAGTCCTGGTGGCCGAAGAGCATCATCCCCCGGATGATCGAGTGCGCCTCGCTCTCCAGCGGACCGTAGCGATCGGACGATATCCACGGGGCGATGCGCTTCCCCTCCTCCTCGTTCCGCGCGGCCATCAGACAATGGACCTGCGAGGCGCGGATGACGTCGCCAAGCAGGGACTCCGGGACCTTGACGCTCATCGCCGGCGCGAGCACCTTCGTCCAGTGCCGGCGGAACTCCTCGAGCAGGGAGTCCGGTCCGCCGCCGGGCCGCTCCTGCTTCCGAGGAGGGGGAGCCATGCCCCGTATGCGGTCATACTGGTCAGCGGAAAGCTTCCAAGCGGGGATGTAGACCGCGAACCGTGCGCCGGAGCGCGCGGGCAGGTTTCCGTTGACACGCACCGATCCTCCCTCCGAGCGGACGGCGAGCGGAGAGATCTCGTAGGGCTCGACGACGGCCAGCAGCCTCCCCTCGTCCTGCGCCAGGTATCGCCCGTCCGCCATCGTGATCTGCGCGGCCTTCCCGTTCGCATCGGCCGAAAATTCGAGGCTGACGCCGACATCGGCGGGCTCGGAGCCGTTGTTCGTGACGGTGAACCGCCCGACCATCAGCGGCTCCCGATTGAGATGCGGCCAGGGAGCCGGATCGGCGACCTTGTCATGGGGAGCGACGAAGTTGAGCTCGGTGTAGGACACTTTGCCGTCATGGAAGGTCGTCGCCAGGGCGGGAAGCCACTCGTTGCCGCCGAGGTACCTTTCGGGCCGACCGAGGTCCTTCCCACCGAAGCGCAGGCGCATGAGGCACGTCAACTCGCGGAGGTCGCCGCCCGCGGGATTCGACTCCACGCCGGGAAGGGCGAAGCGGATCGAGCCGTCCTGCTCGACCACGAACTTGTGATTGTCGCAGGCGAGGGAGAGCATCGTCGGCCCGTTGTCCTGGATGGGATTGTGAGTCTTCGCCATCGCCTGCGCGAAGGTCTGATCGGGCATCTCGCGGACCTGCCGGAGGATCGTCTTCCGCCCCTCTATCTCCTTCTTGTAATCGGCGAAGGCGGTAGGCGATGGATCGATCGTGGCAAAGATGCCGTGCTCCGCCACGTAGACCGACTTGTGGGCGAGGAGGTCTTCGACCGCGATGCCGAACGATTCCTTCGGCAGATGGATGCCTATCACGGTGCGGTCGACCATCCACGACCTCGTCTTCAGGTATCGGATCGGAATCGAGACCGGCGTCTCCGCGCCGAAGAACGCCATCCGCTCCAGCGACCGCCCCCGCTCGATCCATCCGTCGTACATCTCCACCGTGACTCCGTGCGGGGACTTCGACTGCTCGCATTCCAGGCGCACCTGTATGGTCTCCCACTGCGCGCCGGTGTAGGCGGTCAAGCGCGTGACGGCGAGCGGCTTCGGCCCCGATGGAAAGATCCATCGAACCTTCCACGTGCCGGTGACGATCTCCGGCGACTCGAAGCGGTCGATCTTGAGCGAGATCGCATTCCCCGCGCGGATGACCTTGCCGTTGACCGGACGCCATCCTCCCTGCCACGGGGATTCGCCGACCCAGGCCTCCAGGCGCGCATCCTCGGAGGAGGGCACGAGTTGGCCGGCCGCGAACTCGATGCCGACCTCGCGGAGGCATCGACGCTCGATCCACTGGAGGCCGATGCAGGCCGGACCGTCGGTCACGGGCGGGCGGTAGGCCTCATCGATCTGCATGTAGAGCGGCGTGTCGAGGAAGAGGTCATCGGCGTGGAACTCCTGCACGCGGTTGGCCCTCGAACCGTCCATCCGTTTCGGGTCGAAGGCGACGACGCGGGCGAAGGGCGCAACGTCGGCGTAGTCCTTCCGAGCGACCGGCCTCGGGTTGGAAGAGACGACCATGCGCGCCTCCGCCCAGTTCGCGCAGTCGCAGGCCATCCCGTCACCGGCGTCGAGGGCAACGAGCCGGAGTTCGCTCGCTCCGTTGACGGGGATGCTGATCGGCCTTGCGGCGTCCGACTCGCGCATGACTCCGCTGTCGAAGCGCTTCTCGCCGTCGACGAAGACCTGGAAGACGACGCTGCCGACGTTCGACTCCTGCTTTTGAACGCCGACTTCGGCCTCGAAGCGGTCGTACATCCCCTCGAGATCGATGACGAGCTCGCCGGGCGCGTGATGTCCGAGCCCCCTGGCGTACGTCTTGTCGCCGATCCGCATCGGGAGCGGGGCGACGCCGGGCGCGTGGGCGCACGTGTCGATGCCGAGCATGCCCCATCCCATCCCGGGGTGGACGATGCGGTGTCGGACGTCGGTGACGTACTCGACTTCCGCCCCGGCGCTCGCACATACGCAAGCCGCCGTCAGGATGATCGCCAATAGGGCCTTCATTCTCTGCCTCCGAGTCTCCGGGCGGTCGAAACAGCGGCAATCCTGAGCGGACTCGGGCCTGCGGTATCCGCAGGAACACTTCGTGCCGTTCCAGCCGCGACTTCAACCGTCCGGGCGCTGTCAGTACTCGACTTCTATCACCATCCGCTCGGGGAACGGGCCCTCGATGCGGAGGATCTCCGGATCGGACTCATGCCGTGTGTGCGGCGAGCCGTTGATCGTCACCGACTTGAGCGGCAGCCGTTGCGCGCATCCGAGCCGGACGACGATCCGCTCCGGCGGATTGCGCTTCGGAGGAGCGACCTCGACGTGCATCCGTCCCTGCGCCGCCTCGGACACGATCCGATAGCTCACCGGGCCGAAGTAGGTCGGCATCTCCTCGACCGCGATCTCCTTCCCGCTCAGCATCCACGCCTTCGGGGCGCCCGGCGCGATCCACAGATCGTTCCCCTTCTCCATCAGCAGCAGGTAGCGGAACCAAGTCAGGAACGCAGCCTCGTCCGGCGTCTTGTAGAACGGTCCCGCGCCGAGCCCGTATGCCTCGACGGGATGCTCTGTGAAGCAGCGCACGTCGGCATAGAGGTTGGCGGCCATGCTGTTGTAGAACGCCCGAAGCGCATGCTTCACCTGCCCTCGCATCAGGTAGATCAAGGGATTCGGGAGCAGGTTCGACTGGACGGTGATTCCTCCCTGGCTGAACCAGAAGCGCTCCAGGTCCACCTGCCTGCCGAGCGACCGGCTGACGAATATGTTGTCCTCGTAGTCTCTCAGCATCCACCCCGTCTCGAGCGCGTCCGGGTCGATCAGGCCGCAGTCCGCGTTGAACAGAGGGCCATAGAGCGATTCGCGAATCCAACCGACATCGCGCCCACGGAGACGGCATCGGACCGGCGTGTGAGGAACGTAGGTACCATCGGCCAGGCGCGCGACGGGAGACAACTCGATCGAGCGGCTGAGCGCGCGGCGGATGTCATCGCCGAAAGCCTGAGCCTCGGACGAGAGTCGGCCTGCGTCGGGATGGCTGATCTCACGAAGAGCCCTCGCCGCGGATGTCATCCCGCGGAATGCGAGCGCGTTCACGATGTACCAGTACTTCCACTCGGGGTTGTCGTCGAGGTGACACGGCGGCAGGAGTCCGAACTCCCACACCTTCCCCCCGGAGTCGTCCGTCAGCATGGAGGCCTGACGCTCGCGGATGATGTAGTCGCACGCGGCGATGAGGTTCGGCGCGATGCTCCGAAGCCATGCGGCGTCGCGGGTGAGGAGGTAATGCTCCGCGAGCCACCACAGCACCGTGCCGTGATCGAGGCTATAGTCGCCGGCCTGGTATTCGTGCCCACCCGCGCCCCGAACGCCGTGGAAAGTCCCCCCCTCCTGAGTCTTGAACCGTCCGTCCATCCGGCGCGTGCCCTGGCTCTCGACGAAGGGCATCAGGTACTTCCGAGCGCGATCATGGTAGCCCCGGAGATCAAGGCTGCGCGACTGATCGACGGTCTCGGCGCCGAAGATCCCGTACCTCCACGTCCCCGCGCCGAGGATGTATCCGCCGGTCTCGACGTCCTTGTCGGCGGTGATGGCGATGTGGGCGACGTTCGCCTTGTTGAAGTCGTTCAGCAGCTCCTCGGGCACGCTGATCCTCGCCCCCGCGCCGATCTGCGCCTCCCAGTAGTCGACCATCTCGGCGTGCTTGGCGTCGTAGTCCAGCGAGGCGACGGCATCCCGGCCCTCGTCACCGGTGAAGGTGATGAATGGGATGGCAAGCTCTATCTCGTGGCTCGTCCTCGGCTCAAGCTCGACGTCGTAGGCGATTGCGTTCGGTATGCTCGTGATCTCGAACGGCGCATAGGAGCACGGGACCGCCTTCGCCTCTCCCCTGCCGTTCACACGCACCTGCGCCCGGAGCCTGCGAGACGGGTACTCGTCCACCACCCACCGCTTCTGAGTCGGTGAGTCGGGAACGGAATCGTCCCTGATCCTACCGACGGCATATGCGAAGCCTTCGTCATCGATATCCAGCTTCTCCGGCTGCTCGATGACCATCCAGAACCGAGCGAAGCGCTTCTCCTCGGTGGTGTTTCGTATCTTCACTCGTGAAAGCGCCACCATCGGCTCGTCTCCGCGCTTCTTCTCTTCCTCCCAGGGAGGCTCATGCAGGAGAGCCGAGAACGCGGTCATCTCGTACACGAACTCCCGGTCCTTCCACTCCGACGTGTAGATCGGCAGGTAGCCCCTCAGGGCACTCTGCTCTGTGCCGTCCTCCCTCTCACGGAAGTCGGGCGGATCGCCGGTGGGGAACTTGAACCAGATGGCGCTCCCGGGCCAGAGGAGCTTTGCGGCATCCCGGCCCACCAGCTTCAGTTCCTGCTTGATTGCGAAGATCTCGCCGTTGTACCGAACGGCGAACTCCTGGCGGTTGGCGTCGCAGCCGATAGGGACGTATCGACCGTACATGTCCTGGCGAGTCTTGATGAGCTGGGGAATCTCCCGCCTTGCGCGCTCGTAGGTCTGCTCCGGCTCGTCCGCGATGCGGTCGTAGATCGGTTTCGGCTGGTCCGTGGGACGTGACGCCTTCCACGCCTCGAAGCCGCCCTTGCCTTCCTCGCCGACGAAGACGCCGAAGTCGGGAACGTACACTCCACCATCGAGCGCATCCGTCACCAGGAACGAGAAGCTCCGCGGAACGCATCTCACCGTCACCACGGTCGATCCGGGCTCGATGTACCGCACCCTGATGCCGACGTTCCTCGGATCGGCGTCGTCTACTTCCAGGATCTCCCCGTCGCTGACAGAGACCTCACCGTCGTAGGTCAACCTCTCGGAGTCCAGCCCCAACTCGACACGGAGGCATGCTTCCCTCCAGACCGAGTCCGACAGCACCTCGATTGAGCGCAGCGCGGGCGCATCGTCCTTGAACAGCAGGCGAACCTTGAGCGCCTGCCGATACGTGACCGCGAAGTCCTCCGCCGAGGGGAGCTCGGTGATATCCAGCGGATCGAAGGCGAAGGTCCAGGTGTCGCCATCGACGGCGAACTCCCCGTTGGCGGTCACCCATTTGCCGTTGAACGGATCGTCAACGGCGGTCCAGCCGCCGATCCAGGGCTCGGGCCAGTTGTGATGCCAGTACTGCACTCGGACCCGGCTCGGATCCGGCATCCTATCGCCGAATCGGACGACGACTGACGAGAACCGCCGGGCCTCCTCCCACTCGACTCCGACATGCAGACCGCCCCGCTCGGGGACGTCCACCGGAGTCCATCCCTCGGCATCATGGCGCTCGATCGTCAGCCGGTCGCTCCCGGTCCAGTATGACACCTTCCCGAACGGAACCAGATCGACAGGCGCTCCGGCCCCGGCATTCCCATTCATACTCATGCTCCTACTAATACTCCAACCGGGGAAGCATCGGCGTCGAAGCCCGAAGGCATGATGCAACCCGACGGGCCAATGCTTAGCCCCTACATCGACACTCCGCATCCATATTAGTATAAGGCGATGATCTCCATCCTGGACGGAAGATCGTCGGCGTTCTCGAAACGAACGGCCTCACCATCGAATGGGTGCGGTTGGCCGTTGACCGTCACGGTCTTCATCGGCATGCGCTCCGGATGCCGGAATCGGATCTGCAGCCAGGCAGGGGGATTCCGCTTCGGCGGCTCGATGACCGCCGTGATGCGTCCCCGCTCGGCGCGCATCCGATAGCTCATCGGCCCGTAGTACGTAGCCATCTCCTGCAGCACGACCTCCCTGCCGTCCTTCATCCATTCCCTCGGCATCCCGGGAGCGAGGATCAGCCCATCGTCCGGCGTCTCCATCAGGAGGCAGTTGCGCAGCCAGTTGATCCAGCAGCTTTCGTCGGGAGTCTTGTAGAATGGTCCCGCGCCGAGACCGAATGCCGCGACCGGGTGCTCGGTGAAGCAGCGCACATCTTCGTATAGGTTCTGGCCGAGAGAGTTGAACAGCGCTCGCACCGCATGCTCGGGTTGATCGCGCTTGAGGTAGATCATCGCGATCGGCAGCAGGCCCGACTGGATGGTGTTTCCTCCCTGGCTGAACCGGAAGCGGTCGAGATCCACCTGTCGGCCGCGGTAGCGCGAGACGAAGACGTTGTCCTCCAGGTCCCGGAGCATCCAGGTACAGATATCCTCCAGGGGATCGAAGACGCCGCACTCGACGCTGTGCGCCGGACCGTAGAGGGAGTCGCGTATCCACCCGAGATCGCGGCCCCGCAGTTGCGCCCTGGTCGGGACAAAGGGTGTATAGGTTTTGTCCGCCAGCTTAGTCACAGGTGACAACTCAGCCCCGCGACGCATGGAGCGCCGGATGTCCTCGCGGTACGCGGATGCGTCCCGCGCCAGACGCTCGGCCTCCGGGTGATCGATGTCCGCCAGCGCCTCCGCGGCCGCCTGCATCCCACGATAGCAGTAGGCGTTGACCGCGTACCAGTAGTGCCACTCCGGGTTGTCCTCCAGATGACCGGGCGGGATGAGACCGTACTCCCACACCTTCCGACCCCGCGGATCGGTCTGCATGGTGGACCGGCGCTCTCTCGTCACGAAGTCACACGCAGCCACAAGGTTCGGCGCGATGCTCCGAAGCCATGCGGCGTCGCGGGTGAACTTGTAATGCTCGCAGAGGGCGAAAGTCACGAACCCGTGATCGAGGTTGTAGTTGAACATCTGGTAGTCGGTCTCGTCATCGACCCTCAGTCCGTGGAAGACTCCCTCTTGGGAGTGGAAACGCCCGTGGAGCCCGCGTGTGCCCTGCAGCTCAATGAACGGGCGCAGATACTCCCTTGCGCGCTGATGGTGGCCCCGGTAGTCGAGCGAGCGGATCTGGTGGCAGGCCTCGTTCATGCAGACCTGGTATCTCCACGTTCCCGCGGGGAGCATGTAGTAGCCTGATCCGATGTCCTTGTCGGCGGTGATGGCGATGTGGGCGACGTTCGCCTTGTTGAAGTCGTTC
>CAYXOC010000010.1:0-39942 GCA_964466715.1 uncultured bacterium | reverse complement strand
AAGTCGGGAACGTACACTCCACCATCGAGCGCATCCGTCACCAGGAACGAGAAGCCTGCAACGGTCACGATCGTCCGGTCAGGTGGAGTCGGCACGCTTCTCTCTACGCCGTCGTTGCGCGTCTCGGCGTAGAGTACCCGAAGGCCGACCGACCGCGGGTCGGAGTCATCAACGGAGATGACGCGCCCGTTGTGGACTTCGATCGGCCCGGCGTAGGTCAGTGCGTCGTCCTTCAAGCCAAACTCGATCCGCAGAGCGGCCTCCCGCCGGACGGAGTCCGAGAAGACCTTGAGTTCAGCGACGGGTGGGGTTGATCCGTCCTCGAAGAGAAGACGTATGCGGTACGACTGGCGGTACGTGACGGCGAAGTCCCTCGCGCGGTCGATCTCCGTGACATCGAGCGGATCGAAGGCGAACGTCCATGTGCCGCCATCTGCGCGGAACTCACCGTTGGCGCTCACCCATCGGCCGTTGTACGGATCGTCCACTGCCGTCCAGCCGCCACTGAAGTCGGGCGGCCAGTTGTGGACCCAGTACTGGAGTCGAACGCTCCCGCACGGCGCGGCCTCGGCGTCGGCGAACCGTACTGCGATGCGCGAGAACTGCCTCGGATACTCCCACTCGACGCCGATATGCGGTCCGCCCTGGTCGGGAACATCGACCGGCAACCGGCACTCGTCGAGCAGCGGCGAGTCGTGCCGCGTCAGCGTCATCGGATCGTTCCCGGTCCAGTAACTGATCCGCCCGAACGGCGTAATATCGACATTTCTGCCCGCGAGATTGTTCGGAGACATCATGTGAGGCGGCCCTTTCCGTGGAGCGATAGCAGATCGGTAGCTTTTCTGCGGTACGATTCCACAGCATTCTCCGGTAGTCCTGCGGGCACTACGGTATTCTTGCCGGTCGTCCGATATATATGGTATAATCGCGTGTACTGGTGAGAACGCACCTGCGCACTTCACTGGGGAGCGAACACTCTATGAAAAAGATGTCCTCTTGGTATAGTTACCGGCTCATCGTGCCGGCACTGTTGATCCTGCCCCCGCTGGGACTGATCCTGCTGTGGAAATCGCCGCGGACCCCGCGTGCAAAGCTGGTAGTCTCCGTCATGTTCGTAGCATTCCTGACCGGGGCGTTCGTGGGAGTGGTCAGGTCCGGCCTCTATGCCAGATACCTCGAATCGAGGCAGCCGCCGGGTGACGTTTTCGATGTCCGCATGGACTCCCGCAACGCATACGTCTCAAAGGAGATACTGCCGTTCGAGCGGAAAATCTTCGCCGCTGTGGTCAGGAATATGCGCACTAACTCGGCGATGGAGCAGCAGAACGTCAGCGTCCACCGCGACATAGTGGACTACGATTCCATCAACCTTGGGACGAGAGCATTCCAGGCCGTCGGGGACGAATACGGTCTGGACTACGATGACGTTCAGAAGATCTACCGCAAGGTGTCGGCCATATTGGCCGAACGGACCAAGAAGTAAGCCTGCTCACGAGACCTGAAAGGCCGCCATTCGCAGATCCTCTCTGTGGACGGCGGCCTTAGTCATTGCTGCCATCAGCATCCGCCCTGGTGAAGACAAGCCGGCAGACAGGGCATCCGTCGGTGATCCGGCCGTCGAAGCCGAACTCGATGTCGGGACTGAACTGGGATGCCCACACGGTCGCCTCGCGGGTGCAGATCCGCTCGCAGATGTCGTGGGCCAGTCCCTCCCGCCCGGATTTCCTCATGGCCTCGAGCCAGGGACACTTGGCAATCTCGACGATCACCCTGGATGGGCTGTTCTCCGGGATTCGATACTCATGTCCCTCGGAAGTAAGCTTCAGTTCGAAGCAGAGCGCCATTTCGGCGAGCGAATCCCCCTGCAGACCGAGCAGTTCCCGCGCCTTCCTTGCCTGTATCTTGGGCACGACGTCCCACACCTGCTCATCGAGGCGCAGAGCCTCATCGTAGCCGTACTCGGCCTCCGCCCGCACGAACCAGAGGCCGTCGGCGACGAAGTACGAGCGTCTCAGGAACTCGATCAACGCTGAATCTTTGAACTCGGGCATGGCGGAACTCCGTATCCGATATCGCCTCACAGCAGGCCGCCATCTATATTCGACATCGACACGCATTTCCCCTTATTCAGCAAGCAGAAAACGGTTCGTCTCCTAGCAAGAACAAGGCTCCGGGGCATAAAGGAGTACGAAGCTCACGACGGATGCCGGCTGCGAGACGGCTCCGGACAGACAGGGCTGCTCGTTCACTGCGGGGGGGGGACGGACCATCGGCGGCGACGTCATGGATTCGTCTCGGGGAGTGTCAGTAGTACTTCAGGTCCGACTGCTTGCGGGCGCGCACGACCGGTCTCGCGGCCGTGCCGTCCCATTCGATGGCGCTGATGCCGGTGACAACGACCGGATGATCGAGCCCGGGCTTGGTGAGGGCGCCGCACGAGACTTTGACTCCCGCCGGCCCTGATCCGTACCACAGACCCGTGCCGTCGTCCACGTAGAAGTGATCGGCGCCTACGTAGGTTACCCTGCCCCAGATGGTGACGAGCAGGCCGACGTTGTTGAGCCCGACGCCTCGATCTACACCGGGCACGAGTCCACCCAACGCCTGGCCGCCGACCGATCGGTTCACCAACGCGAGAGGCTCGGGCACGACGCCGGAGCCGGCCGGCGTAACCGTGGGACTGAGCACGGCTCGCTCACCGTCCGCTAGGCCGATGGTACCCTTCACGGTCACCCGATTCCCCTCCTGAGCCTGGATGCCGCTGTCCGGGCCGGTGCGCACCTGGATGCCCGCGCTCCGATCATCGCTCTCCACGTAGAACCTGTCGGAGAACTGATCGAGGCCGGCGGTGACGACTACGTTCGGGAGCTTGACCGGCGTACCGTCGGCCTGCAAGCGCGCCACGGATATGCCCGCATACAGCGGAGTCAGGCCCAGCGCGGCTTCGACGTCCATCTTGCCGTAGCCCCACTTGGTGTTCGGCACCGATCCGGTGAAGCTGTCGGACCATGCGGTGGACATGAGATGGGCCTTGATTTCGGCGGCGGTCGCCGTCGGATCTCGCTGGAGGAGCAAAGCGGCAGCGCCGGTCGCGTGCGGCACGGCCATGCTCGTACCTGCCTGCGCGGAATGCGCGCCGTCCTCGACGATGTAGGTAGGGTTTACCGCGTAATCGGCGGAAAGAGTGGTGGCGATCATCAGGCTCGGAACGCACAGATCCGGCTTCTGCCTGCCGTCGCGGGTGGGGCCTTCACCGCTCGTGGTGAAAAAGATGCCAGTGGGACCGGTCCAGCCCTGGAGGGTGCCGTCCGGATTGTACCAGGACTTCTTCGTCTGATAGCCGCCGACCGTGATGACCGAATTCGACGTACCGGGAATGGAGACCGAGCCGAGATTGGTGCCGTAGGATGACCAGAAGACATTCTGCCCGGACTCGATCCAGGCGTCGCACGCGCCTCCGGCGCGAATGGTCTTCCCTGTGGCGGTGATACTCCACGCGCCCGCCAGAGCGCCCTGCACGGCGACGATGCACTCCCGGTCTCCGTTGTAGGGATTCACCCCACCGGGCGAGTTCTCGATCCAGATGCCGCCGTCCGCGGTCGGGGAGTAGCCTCCTGTGGTGGAGCCGGTCGCCTTCGTCACGCTGTACCCGTTCGGCGTAGTCACGGTGATGTCGATCGAATCCTGGCCCTCATACCACAGGCTCAGATAGAAGGGATCGGCTCGAGTGGCCGTGACGTTGAGGCCGACCGTGACCTGGGAGTTCCGCGACGGCGTCGCCCACTGTGCGTGGATGTAGCGCGTGGGATCACTGGTGCCGTTGTTGCCGGTAGCCGTGCAGACGACCACTCCCTGCCCGGATATCTGGTCTATCGCGCGCTCGATGGCGTCGGTGCCGTCGTGAGCGCCCATGTGGGTGCCGATGCTCAGGTTGATCACGCAGGGCTTCCCAAGCGCCGCGGCCTTGTTCTTGATGTAGTTCATGCCATCGATGATCGCGTCTTCGTAGAAGGTGCTCCGGACCATGATGATGTCGGCCTCCGGGGCCATGCCGACGTATCGATAGGCAGGCCACCCGTTCCCCGTCGCCGATCCGTTTCCGGCGGCGATACCCATCACCGACGTGCCGTGTCCGGCGGTGTCGCGCTGGGTGCACTGTCCGGCATCGATCTGTGCCTTGGTCCATTCGGTGCCATAGGTATAGCCCGGCGGATGGTTTGCGCCGCCCGGACCGGTCTTCTGGTCCCATAGATAAAGGATCCGCGTCTTGCCCTCGGAGTCCTTGAAATCGGAGTGGTTGACGTCGATGCCCGTATCCACCGCGCCGATGATCACTCCCTTGCCGGTGTACCCGGCCCAGTTCGGCGGCGTCCCTGACCTCAGGTTGGCGGCGCGGCTGTCGAGCACGCTGGCGTCGAGCATCGGCTGAAGCTGCCGTGCAGGCTGGATGTACTTGAGGCCGGGCAGAGCAGCGATTTTGCCGACGAGGCCCGCCGGTATGGTCGCGGTGATGATGCTGCCCAACCGGGTGCGCGGATTCACCCCGAGCGCGTGAAGGGAGCGCGGATCGCCGTCGTAGTCGATGATGACCGACAACTCGTCCCCACCGGACGCGGTCCGCATGCCGAGCTTGCCCATCACGGACGACCGCTCGGACGCGGACATGTTGGAAAGCGTGTGGAGTATCGGGGCTACGCGCGCGCGGGCATCGGCTGGTCCGGCCGGCGCCAGGCCCGCCGCGACCAGTAGAAGGATGAAGGCTGTCAGTAGTGTCTGAATCCGGCTGCTCACTGCTGTTCCCCGCCCTGCGCTCCGAGACCGTCCGCGCCATATACCATTATCGGCCCGGGAGAGGCTTTCATGGATAGGAAGCGCTACATCTCCAATGTAATCCAGTGGAGGCGGAGTGTCAACGAATACCGGCCAAATCAGGTACAATTGCCTGGCGGCGAACAGCGCCTGGAATGAGCGCCCGGACTCACCGATCATGCGGTGGTCGGACTATGCCCCCGCGATCCGAGGCATCCGCGTCGGCTCATGGCGGCTCTCGACGACGATGTGCTCTCTGGGAGCCGACTCCCTGCCGCACCACGCATCGAACTGGTCGATGCCGGTCATGAAGCCGGGCGACTCGATCCCCGGCCGGTAGACGACAGAGTCCGGCTCCGAGCGCTTGATCTCCCTTCGAGGATAGCCTTCGTGTCATCCACGGTACTCACACCATCCTCTGCACGCGCACCGGATACCGCAACGAATGCGGCGGAAGCACCTATGGGAAAACGGCGTCTGCTGTAAGTCGGCTTCATTCTGCGATCCGCAGGGCCTGCCCGTAGGTCTCCACAGGAGGCTCGCCGTGCATCTTCACGTACTCATGGTCAATGTAGACCGCGAACGTCGTCACACTCCGAATGCCCAGACTCGCGTAGGTCTTCACGTCTTCCCTCAGAATCCGCTCGTCGAACGGAAGCCGAACTGCGGGCTTCTTCCATCCCGAGAACAGGGAGACATCGAGCCAGTACTCCAGCACATGGGCATCGGCTGCTCCGAAGACCTTGAGATTGGCATTCAGCGCATCCAGATCCTTGCTGTTCGACGGACCGGACAACGGCGCCTTGTAGCTCCGAGTGAAGGGTGCGAACTCCAGGAACACCCCGGGGCTCGGCTTGACCTTCACCGGCGCGTCCAAGGTGCGCGTATATGCCAGGTGCGCCAGGCTTGCCTTGCTGTCCAGCTTCCTGATCGCCTGCAGCATTCTGTTCTCCACGATCAGCGCCTGCTCACTGTCAGAGAACTCACGGCACTTCGGGCATCGGCACCCCGGCTCACCGTCGTCGAACCACAGGAAGTAGCGGTGGGTAGTCGGTTTCAGCGCTCGGCAGATCCTCACCGCATTACGACAGACGATCGCCAGCGCCCTCTCCGAGTGGACGCAGAGGTTGCCGTCTCGCACGCGCTTGCCGTCTTCATCCATGCGGAAGAGGCTGGGAGATTCGTCGAAGAGAGAGCGCGGCAGCAGCTCGAACATCGCATGCATCTCGTACTCGACGTCCAGCCCGAGCTTCCGGCACTTCGCCAGGAACGCCTTGCCCTTCTCGCTGCCAATGAATTCGATCAACACCGACGGGGCTGCTCCAAGAGCGATCACAGTCAACCCGGCCCGGGCAGCGCGTTCCGGCCAGTCGAGTGTCAGGTCGTCCGGAGAGATAACCACCCCACGAGTCTTGAACATCATCTCACCCTTTCCTTTCCCAGAGCCTGTGCCGAGACACCCCACGGCAAGACCGGCCGCCGTCGTCGCCCTGATAAACTCCCTACGTGTCATCATCATCATCGTTATAACCTCTCAGGCTCCTGCGATTCTCGGCATCCGCGTCGGCTCATACTGAAGGGTTGCCTGCATGAACTTCAATAGCAATTCCGACTTGATGCCGGCATATGCCGGGTCGTTCCATCGGTTGCGGACCTCGCCCGGATCCTCCTGGAGATCGAACAGCTCGCCGTAGTCCTTGTTGCGGTAGACGGTGATCTTGTACCGCTTGTTGACATAGGTGCGCAGGTGGACGAGCGTCGGCTCATGGCGGTTCTCGACGACGATGTGCTCTCTGGGAGCCGGCTCCCTGCCGCACCACGCATCGAACTGGTTGATGCCGGTCATGAAGCCGGGCGCCTCGATCCCCGCCGCCCCGAGAGCGGTCGGCGCGAAGTCTACGGTGCTCTGAAGATCGGAGCAGACGGCGTTCTGAGCCACCTTGCCCGGGTACCACACGATCATCGGGACGCGGATCATGTCCTCGTAGTGGAATGCTCCCTTTGCCCGGAGCCCGTGCTGGCCGAGGAAGTGACCGTGGTCGGTGGTGAAGACGACCATCGTGTTGTCGGCGATCCCGAGGCGGTCGAGCGATTCGAAGATACGGCCGATGTGGTGGTCCATCAGGCTGATCATGCCGTAATAGATGGCGATGTCCTTCCTGAGCGCTTCATCGCTGATCAGATGCGAGTGGAAACCGTGCGGACCGAAGGTCTCGCGGTACATCGAGAAATCGGGCTTCTTTTCCTGCGTCTTCCCGAAGTGCGGCGGATTGAGGTCATGCTCGCCGGGAGTGAGCTTGCCCGGGATCATGTCGTCCGGATCGTACATCGACGCCCAGGGCTCCGGCGCCAGGTAAGGCGGATGCGGATCCATGAAGCTGCTCCATAGGAAGAACGGCTTATCCTCTTCGGCGCACTTCTCCATGTAGGCGATACTGCGATCGGCGGTCCACTTGGAGTAGTGGAACTCTTCCGGGAGATCCCATCTGTGCTTGCGCTTCGGCTCGTTCTCCGGCCACTTCCAGAAGTAGTCGCGCCAGTTCTTGAGACCGTTCTCCTCCATCCAGATCGCGTAGTGCTGGCCCGCGTGCGACTCGTCAGCGTGGTTCCGAGCCGTCTCGACGTGCTGGAAGCCGTACCACGGCCCGTGGAACTTGCGCCAGAAATCGAGGTCGCGCAGGATCGGCTGGCACTCGATCGACTCGCTGCCCGGCTGGGATTTCAGCGGCTGGAAGTGCGCCTTGCCGATCAGACACGTGCTGTACCCGTTCCGCTGGAAGATATCGCCGACTGTCGGCACGTCCTCCGGGAGCTTGCAGCCGATCGTCCATGCGCCGTGCTGGGACGGGTAGACGCCGGTGATGAGAGACGCGCGGGTCGGCGTGCAGACCGGGTTCGGGCAGTAGGCCCGGTCGAACCGCGTGCCCTCGTAGCACAGGCGGTTGAGCGCGGGCGTCTTGATCCGCGGATTGGTGACGCCGAGCGTATCGAAATGCTGCTGGTCGCTGGTGATGAGAAGGATGTTCGGTCGTTTGTCGGGCATGGGGAGATCTCCTTGGAGTGATGGAGTGGTGGAGTAATGGAGTGGTGGAATACCGAGTCTCACCAGTACTCCATCACTCCATGACTCCCTACGGTTTTCTGAGTCTCGGGCTCTCGTTCTCGTGTGTCATCTTGGCGGGAAGGACTCGGACGGCGGTACCTGATCTGTTCGAGATGTAGAGGCTCGACTCCGAGAGCTTGAACGCATGGCCATCCGCCCAGAACGCATAGAAGTCGGGATGGGCATCGACGGCGCGCCGCACGTAGGAGTGGTTCATCTCGCTGTTCGTTGTCAGGTTGCGAACCTTGCGCCAGGTCTTGCCCTGATCGCTGGTCTTCCACATGCCGACTTCCCCGCCGGTGCTCCACTGCTGCGGGCCGAAAGTCGGAGCGATCACGCGCCAGGAGCCGTCCTCCTCGACGTAGAGCGAGCCCATGTCGTAGTTGTGATCGGTCTTCGTCACCTCGCCGTATTCCCAGTCCCTGCCGGTCCAGCGAGCGGTCATCATGATGCGCTCGCCGAACTTCGGGCCGGACTCGTACCCCTTGCTCAGGTTGTAGAAGATGATCGGATTGCCGTCCTTATCGAAGTTGACGTCGTTGATGTAGACGAGCCAGCCTTCCTTCTGATAGTCGCGGACGAGGGCGTCATTCCGGTGGTCGCTCAAGGGGATCTCCAGCTTCTTGCCGGCGGCGTTCGTCCAGGTGACGCCGTCCCTGGTCTCCATGTAGTAGAGGTTCGTCCGGGCGTTCAGGCCGCCGACCGGAGGATGCCAGTTGAACGACGTCCCGACCTTGTCCTTCGTCTTCCAGCTCGACTGGTAGTGCCCGTCGAAACCGGCGTACTTCTGATCGGGGGTCCAGTTGACGCCGTCCCTGCTGGTGCTCACGTAGAGCTCGCGGCCGCGAGTGTACTTCGTGAAGATGAAGACGAACCCGATGTCGTCGAAGTACCATACCTGCGGATACGAGAACTCCCTCTTCGCGACGAGGTCGAAACCGTCGATCGAGTACGGCGACTTGCTCTTATAGATGAACCCGTCCTTGCCGCCGTGGGAGGCGCAGAACACCCAGAGGTATCCGTCCTTGTCGATGGCGAGCGCCGGATTGTGATGCGCGTCGTCCGTCCCCTTCTCCATGATGAGGGTCGGCTTCGGCACCGTGCCGGTAGTGTGATCGTAGTAGGAGACCATCTCGAGCAGGCGCTTGGGCTGGTCTATCGGCTTCGATCCGCCGTAGACGAAGAACGTCTTGTTGACCTCGGGCGCATAGACCGCGATCGGGACGTGATTGGCGGTATACGTTCCGAGGCCGCCGCTGTATTTGTAGACGTACTCATCGTTCGACGGCTGATTCGAGTACCAGATTCCCCGATAGCCGTCTTCCTTGCGGGTCGATGAGTCCTGCGCAAGGGCGGCGCATGTCACAAACAGAAGAATGATGAAGATCGCAGCCAGACGTTCCATTGCAGCGCTGATCCTTTCTCGCCGGAGTATGGGGCGGTAACTGCCGAGCCACGGGTAGAGTAGCACTGAGAGCGAATGGGTGTCAAGGACAAGCCGGTCGAACCCAGGGCTAGTACGTCGAACCCGTGTAGGAGGGATTTTGCGATCCATTAGGATCGCTAATCCCGACGTCGGAGTTGGCGGACGCAACCCGTCCGCAAAACTCCTCCTACAAGGGCAATGATGGGTAGACAAGATGCGTTCGCCCTGGGTCGAGCCGGCGTCCGTGGAGGTTCGAGCGGTCGATCTGCAGAATGAGGTAGCTGGAGCGTATATCAGACCGCCATGCAGGAGGGGATTCGCATCCCCGGATGCGCTCCAGTACACGAGGAACAGGAGTATCAGCATGATCAGGGTGTCGGTAGCAATCCTCTGCCTGCTGGCAGTCGCGCAGATATCGGAAGGAGCGGAGAAGGTGTTCCTTGCAGAGAAACGCAGGATCTTCGTGGACAACGTCTGGGCCGGATGTCCGGTCGGCTACGGCATGACGTTTCGCAACAACAAGCAGTACATCGCCTACTACGACGCCGACCGCCGCATGACGATCGCCTGCAGGCCGCTCGATTCGGACAAGTGGCAGTACAGGAAGCTCGACGACCTGGTCGGCTGGGACGCCCATAACTACATCGCCCTGGCCTTCGACGCCGAGGGGTACATCCACGTGTCGGGCAACATGCACGGGCATCCCCTGCGCTACTACCGAAGCACGAAGCCCGAGGACATCGACTCGATCGTCGGCATCCACAAGATGACCGGCGAGCTGGAGAACAGGTGCACCTACCCCCGATTCTACAACGGCCCGAACGGCGAGTTCATGTTCACGTATCGAGACGGCGGCTCCGGCAACGGAAACAATATCATCAACGTATACGACATCTCGACCCGGACCTGGAAGCGGCACACAGACAAGCCGATCTTCGACGGAGAGGGCGAGCGAAACGCATACCAGGCCGGCCCCGTGCGAGACAGGAACGGCATCTATCACCTCGCCTGGGTATGGCGCGACACGCCCGACTGCGCGACCAACCACGACGTCTCCTACGCGCAGAGCCCGGACCTGGTCAACTGGCGGACGAGCGACGGCACGCCCATCGAGCTTCCTCTGACCCTGGGCAATACCGAGATCATCGACCGCGTCCAGGTCGGCGGTGGCCTCCTGAACTCCGAGAAGCTCTCGTTCGATGCGCAGGGCCGCCCGATGGTCACCTACATCAAGTTCGATCCGAAGGGCAAGACGCAGATCTACACCATGAGGCTCGAAGAGAGGGGATGGAAGCGCTACCAGACCACCGACTGGAGCGACCGATGGGACCATGGCGGCGGAGGGACGATCGACAGCATGATCAACTTCTCCGGCCCGAGCCCGTGGGTCGAGCCGGACAAGCTCTACCAGACCTTCACCAACCGGTTCATCGCGCCGTACTCCCAGATCCGCTTCCTCGACCCGAAGACGCTCCGGCAGATCGGCGAGCCGATGCGCATCTACCCCGCGAGCCTGGACACCCCGAGTCGAGAGGATGGGGAATGGCAGGTGAACATCGGCGGGGTGAGCCTCGAGGCGATCCGGCGCGGACAGAGCTGCCTTGCGATCCGGTGGGAGACGCTCAGGGCGAACCGCGACCGTCCGAGGGAGCAGGTTCCGCCCCCATCGAAACTCGAAGTCGTCGAGCTGGTGGCGGCGGAGTAAGCAGAGTGAGGGAGTGGGGGCGCTCCGGGTCCCCTGCTCTCCCGATCACCATATGCCCTTCATCTCCCAGGCCTCGATGATACACTTCGCCGAGCCGCCGACCGCGAACAGGCCGACCCGATCGGCATCCGCGCGCTTCGTGTAGTGCCGGGCGGTGAGGCACGCGCGGCCGTCCGCGAAGACCTCGAGCACCGAGTGATCGAGGTAGATGCGTAGCTCGATCTCGGCTCCGTCCGACGGATCGAACGCGATCTGCTCGCGCCGGACCGACGGGTCGGGGAGCCGACCGCCGGCCGCCGACAGCAGCTTCTCCTTCGCGTCCACCCAGAGATAGAGCCCCTCGGACAGATCGGGCGTCGCACGGAGGACGAGCCCCGCCCTGCCGAACCCGTCGACCTTGATCCGAGCGGTGATCTCCAGCGCGCCGCCCCTGATGTCGTCGATCAGCGATACGGCTTCACCGGCAGCCACCGAGCGCGATGGGTAGTGCTTCCCTCGCAGCGCCTTCAGTTCGGGCGGGGGAGCCATCCCGAGCGTCCCGTCCGCTCTCAGGCTGAGCACCCTCGGGAGCGACAGCGCCCCACTCCATCCCGCCGCGCGCATCTCCTCCGGCGAGCGGGGCTCCTGAAGCCATCCCCAGAGGATACGCCGCTTCTCGTCGTCGATGAGCGTCTTGGCCGCGTAGAACTGGCCGCCGTCCGTGAGGCCGCTCTTCTCGCAGACGAACTTGTGGTCCACGTACCTGCCGATGTTCCAGAACGTACGGCCGCACGAGGTGATCAGGACGTGCTTGCCGCCGAGCGGGAAGAAGTCCGGGCACTCGAACATCGCCCCGTCCCGGCTCTTGTCGCCGATGAACAACGGATGCATGTAGTCCCAGTGAATCAGGTCCTTCGAGCGGTAGAGGAGCGCCGCGCCGCCGACGTCCCGCTTCTCGGAGCCGATGATTGCGTACCAGTCGCCGCCCTCCTTCCACGCGCACGGGTCCCGCCAGCAGTCGCCGAATCCCTCCGGAGGAGCGGCAATCACCGGGTTGCCCTTGTGCTTCTCCCACGTGATGAGGTCCCTGCTGGTCGCCAGGCACTGGGTCTGCGGATCGACGCCGGTGTAGAGGATGTGGAACAGCCCGTCCTTCTCGACGACGCATCCGGTCCAGCACCCATCCTTGTCCGGCGAGTCGGGAGTCGGAGCGAGTGCGATCGGCAGGCGCTTCCAACGGACCAGGTCCGTGCTCACGGCATGTCCCCAGTGCATCGGGCCCCACACCGCATCGTGGGGATTGTACTGGTGGAAGATGTGGTACTCGCCCTTGTGGAAGAACGGCTTCGGATCGTTCATCCAGTTCTTCGGCGGCATGTAGTGGTAGATCGGTCGGTCGAGATCAGGGTTTGCGTTCACGGCATTCACCTCAGCGCACGAAATCGTCGACATGAGCATCAGCAGGACAAGCGGCAACCTCATGGCAGTCAAGGATTCCTGTTCCGAACATCGAATGTATATTGGACAGGTTAGCACAGGTTGCGGACAAGCGCAAGCACGAGACTTTGGAGGTTCGGATGAAGCCCGTCCAGTGTTCGATAGCTCTGATAGTGACGTTCTGCCTGCTCCTGCCGTGCACCGCCGCGGAGGAGTGGCATCCCGGGATAACGCCGATCAACGAGATAGAGTTCAACTGGCCGCCGCCCAGGGAGATCGGCGCCGCGGACTTCTTCACCATCGCCCGCAACGGGAGAGCGAGATGCGACATCGTCATACCCGCCGAGCCGACGCCCCAGGAGGAGAAGTCGGCGGGGATGCTGGCGACCTACCTCAAGATCGTCACCGGCGGAGACTTCGAGGTCAAGCGCGAGCCGTACTCCGGCGGGCCGGCGATCTACATCGGGGAGACCACCGTAGGAAACAAGGTGGAGATGGACTTCCCGCCGGTCATGTACCCCTCGCTCACGCTCCCGAACCTGCATGCGTTCGTCATCAAGACGGTGGACCGCGACACGCTGGTCATTCGGGGCGCGACCAGATACCCGGTCGTCTACGCGGTATCATCGTTCCTGCGCCGGGTCGTCGGCGTGGAGCGATACTGGCCGACGGAGCCGGGCGGCATCGGAGACGTCTACACTCCCAAACCGACGCTGACCGTCCCGGAGATGACGTGGAAGGACTGGCCGTACCTGATCAGCCGCCATGTGGGATTCCCGCTCAAGGGCTGGGACATCACCCATGAGAACGAGTACCCGGATATGTTCCTCTGGTATCGAGGCACGGTCACTCTCGGCATGATGCACAACTTCTTCGAGCTGATATCCCCGGCGGAATACGGGGAGACGCATCCGGAATACTTCCCTGAGATCAACGGGCGGCGCATGGTCCCCACGACGAAGATCCACTGGCAGCCGTGTGTCAGCAACCGCGAGGTCGTCGAGATCTGCGCGCGCAAGATCATCGCCGCGTTCGACGCGGATCCCAAGAGGATCGGCCACGCGCTGGCGGTGAATGACGGCTCGGGCCACTGCGAGTGCGCGAATTGCAAGGCGATGGATTCCCCCGAGGCCGACGCGAACACCACCCAGCTCACCGACCGCTACATCAAGTTCATGAACGCCGTCGCCGACAGGGTGGCGGCGAAACATCCCGACCGACTGATCGGCTTCCTTTCCTACGGGGCGGTCAGGATGCCGCCGACGACCGTGAAGCTCCATCCGAACCTCGTGCCGTACTACTGCGCGATGGGCCGCGGGATCTACGACGGATGGGACCGGTGGATGGCCGCCGGGGCGAAGAACATGGGGCATTACGGCTACCACAACGACCGGTGGTTCACGATCCCGAAGATCAACCCCCACCAGGAGGCCGAGCGCATCCGGTACATGGTCGGCAGCGGCGTCCAGAGGGGATACTATAAGGAATTCAACCCGACGTACCCGCTCGACGCCCACGCCGCCATCGTCTGCGCCGAACTGCAGTGGGACCCTCGGCTCGACGAGGACCGGATCATCGACAAGTACTACGACGATATGTTCGCGGAGGCGTCCGCCGAGATGCGCGGGTTCTACGAGACGCTGGAGAACGACTACGAGGCGTGGCTGAAGGAGACCGCGCCGCCCCACCCCTACGGCGCGGACCGGAGCGATCTCGACCTCGACCACGACTACGAGCAGTTCCAGGTGTTGACCGCGAAGGGCGCGGACAAGGCGTGGGACTGGCTGCTCAAGGCCGAATCCAGGGCGATGGACCCGAAGGTCAAGCAGCGCATCCGGATCGTGAAGTCGATCTTCGACTTCGTGCGCCAGTGCACCCACGAGTACTGGCTTACCAAGTCGCTCCCCAACGCCCGGAACGCCTCGGAGGCCGAGAAGCTCGCGCGCGACGTACTCAGGTACGCGCGCGAGAAGGCCGAGTACAAGGCCAACGTGATGGAGAGCCCGGAGATCAAGCCGTGGCACATGACCACCCGCGAACCGTACGACATGATCAAGCCGGGGGTGATCCCGATCGAAGTCTGCATGGCGATCGACGACGGCTTCCGTGCGGCCTACCGAGCGAAGCCGAAAGATCCCGCGTGGCAGAGACTGGCCAAAGACCCCGATCCGGTGATCGCGCAGTCCGCCCAGGCGGTGATCGCGCTCGCCGGCTCCGACTTGCCGAACGTAGCGCCCGATCCCGGATTCGAAGAGCAGACCGAGCCCGAACTGCGGCATGAGGAGCCGAAGCAGGGATCGGCGGCCATCGTGAAGGAGCAGCCCCACAGCGGCGAGTACTGCGCCATGCTCCACGACTGCAAGGCCACCGCCCTGGTGAAGAGCGTCCCCGCGAAGCCCGGCGAGAAGTACGTGATCTCGGTCTGGATGCGCTCGCAGGAATACCCCGGCCCGTTCGATGTCCCGGGGCTCTACGGCATTCGGGTCAACGCCGTGCACGGCGGGAGGATCGCCAACTGGGTCCGTGTGAAGGCCGACGTGACCGGCGAGTGGCAGCAGTTCTCGCTGACGTACACCACCCCGGCGGATACCGACAGACTCGACGTGCTGATCCAGTGCAACCGCCAGCACGCGAAGGCCCGGCTCTGGATCGACGACATCTCGATCGTGCGCGCGCCGGTCGAGCCGCTCAAGTTCCGCGCGACCGCGGCTCCGGCGGCGCCCGGCGACTCCGCCTACGAGGAATAGGAATATGCTCAGGGACTCATACGACGTGATCGTGATCGGCGGAGGCACGGCGGGAGTGATCGCCGCCGTCCAGTCCGCTCGCGCCGGGGCCGGGACGCTCCTCGTGGAGAAGACGGGGATGCTCGGCGGCACGATGACGATGGCGGCGGTCAACTTCCCGGGGATCTTCCATGCGTGGGGTCGGCAGGTCGTCGCGGGCATCGGCTGGGAACTGGTATCCCGCTGCGTGAGCGAATGCGGCGGGACGCTCCCCGACTTCGACGCGATACCGCCGAGGCCCTGGATGCACCAGGTGCGCATCAACCCTGCCGTCTACGCCGCGCTCTGCGACGAGGCGGTCGTCGAGTCCGGCGCCGATCTCCTGCTCCACACGATGCTCGCGGGAGTCCGGCGCGACGGAGACGCATGGAGGGTCACCGTCTGCGCGAAGGGCGGCCTCAGGGAGATCGAGGCTCGCGCGCTCATCGACTGCACCGGCGACGCGGACGCGGTCGGACTGGCGGGCGGTCCGCTCACCGTGCACGAGGAGAAGCAGCCGGGCACCCTCGTCTGGCGCGTCGGCGGATATGACGTCGAGAAGCTCGACCTCCACGCGATCGACGCGGCGTTCGACCGGGCGGTGCGCGACGGCCTGATGTCATACTCGGACATCGGATGGAGCGCCGAGTCGGGCAGCCTGAGTTCCTGGCTGCGCAGAGGCGGCGGATCGTCCAATCACGTGAGGGGCGTCAGCGCGTGCGACAGCGAGGGCAGGACGCGCATGGACATCGAGGGGCGGCGGCTGATCATGCGGATGTACCGTTTCCTCCGACGGCAGCCCGGGCTCGAAGGGCTGACCATCGAGTTCATGGCTCCGGAGTGCGGCGTCCGGGAGACCGCGATCATCGTCGGCGAGGAGACCGTCACGCTCGATGACTACTGGTCCGGCCGCGTATGGCCGGATGCGGTGTGCTATGCGTTCTACCCCATCGACCTGCACATGGATTCCGGCTCGGGCCTCGACTGTCGTCCGCTCCCGGAAGGCGTAACGCCGACGGCGCCGAGGGGCGCGCTGATCCCGAAGGGCTGCCCGAACCTGCTCGTCGCCGGTCGCTGCATATCGAGCGATCGACTCGCCAACTCCGCGCTCAGGGTCCAGGCGGCATCGATGGCGACCGGCCAGGCCGCCGGCGCGCTCGCCGCCCTCGCCGCTCGTTCCGGGCAGGACGTCCGCACGGTCCCGATGCCCGAGCTTCGCGCGCTCCTCGAATCCCACGGCGCGCTCGTGCCCTAGTCGCACTCCGCGATCGCGAATCTGCGATCCGGCCCCAGGAGCTCAGTGTGGGCGTATGGGCGTTCGCGCGGATGTGCGACCCGGCACGTGACTAATGCTCTGTTAAGCCGGATTCCCGCGCTGTGTCATTCCGAGCATGCTACCGCGCAGCAAGTCCACTTGTTCCCCGGGACATGGAACCCGCTAGTCCTGAGTAGCGAAGCGTATCGAAGGACGGCCGGGCCTAGCCCGCGGTTTCGTTCTTCCGCCGGTCCCTGTAGTCGATCCAGTTCCGCTTCCTGGCCAACAGGGCTATGAGATCGTAGTCTCCACGGATCAGGGCTTGCTTCTTCGCGCGAGACCATCCCTTGATGCGCAACTCGGCCTGTTTGGCCTCATCCCTGGTCGCGAACCTCTCAGACCAGACGAGCTTCACCGGACGACGCCTCGTGGTGTAGGCGCACTTCCCGCCCGCATCGTGTTCGGCCAGCCTCTTCGCCAAATCATCGGTATGACCGGCATAGTAGGAGTTGTCCGCGCAGAGCAGGATGTATGCATAGAAGGGCTTGCCCATGGATGTACCCACAGGTACAGCGCTATCCTGGCATATGCTTCGTGATGTAGTCGGCCCACTCCTGCCGGGCTCCCACTCGGATTAGCAAGGCCACCCTTCGATACGATGCTGCGCATCACTCAGGGCTAGCGGTGTGATATGCCGGGACATAGGAACCCGTCAGTCCTGAGTAGCGGGTTCCTATCAGAAGGGAGAGAGGACGCCGCTTCCCAGCCCCGAACACCCGGCGCCTAATACCCCACCTTGTTATACTCCGCCATCGACTTCTCGTTGAACTCGGGGCCGCCGGCGCGGTTGTGGCTCATGTAGACGTGCGGCGTGAGGCCCCTGGCGAGCATCGCCTCGATCGCCTCGCCGCAGATCGCCCACAGACACGCGATGAACCCGATCCCCGAGACCGGGAGCGCCTTGACCGGAAGCCCCTCGACCTCCTGCGACGCATCACCGTAGGGCGCGCAGATGTCGATCACCAGGTCGCCGACGTCGCAGAGCTTCTTGCCCGACGGATGCGCGGAGGTGACCTCCTTCGTGTATCGGAGCGCGGTGAGCACGATGACCTTCGCGCCGATCTCGCGACACTGGATCGCAAGCTCGACCGGCATTCGGTTCCGACCGGATACCGAGCCGACGAGCACCACGTCCCCCGCCCTGAGCTGGCTCGTTCGGACCGCGCACCGGATGTGCTCCAGGTCGGGCTCGATCGGCTCCGGGCGCGGGCGGTTCTGCATGCACTCGGCGATCGGGTTGTCGAGGCTCATGTGGAAGTGGAACCGCCGGAGCGACATCAGGCCGCCGGCGCGGTTCGTCATCTCGGCGGCGGTGCCGTGGCCCATCTCGGTGATGAAGACCGATCCGCCGGACTCCCAGCAGTCGGCGATCATCCGCCCGGCCGCCTCGATGTTGGCGATCTGCTCCTGCTCGATGCAGTTCAGCAGGTCGTGGATGGCGCTGAGGTAACGTTTGGCTAACATAGAGAACTCCTATCAGACACAGGGACGGGAAAATTCGAAGCACGAAATACGAAATTCGAAACAACAAAGCAATCCAGAAACAGGGAAATGCTCAAAACGGTTTCGGATTTGCCCTTTTCCGTGATTGCCGTTTGCTTCGTGCTTCGTATTTCGAGTTTCGAATTTGCCCTCTTCCGCTATTGGGGCTTGTTTCGTGCTTCGTGCTTCGAATTTCGAATTTGCTCTCCCGCTGGTTCCTTGCTATTCCGCGCCCTTGATCCTCGGGCCGTGGGGCGTGTATTCGAGGCTGATGTTGGACGACAGTTCCTGCGGCGATGCGTCCCGGGGCTGGTCGTGCTGATCCAGGAACGGCCGGTGAGTCTCCTCGATGCGGGCGAGCAGTTCGGGCGTCCACTCGACGCCCATCTTCTTGAGCGCGAGCAGCGCGCCGCCGACGCACGGCCGGACCCTCGGGCGGATCGGCCGCAGGTTCGGGGCCAACTCCAGCGCACGCTCGGAGACGCGGTCCCAATAGAGCTCGCAGGTCTGAGCGATCCCTCCCGAGGCGACCATCGCGTAGTCCGACTGATAGAGGTCCATCCGGCCGATCACGTCCGCGAGCGTCGCAAACATATCGTCCGCCGCCTGGAGGATGATCCGCCGGGCGACCGCATCGCCCTGGTCCGCCGCCCGGATCACCGCCCTCGCCACGGAGGCGGTCTGCGTCCGGCTGATGTGCTCCGTGTAGACGAGGTTGAAGACGCCGTGCAGGTCGGGCACGCCCAGGATCTCCGGGACGGTCTCCGCCAGCACGGTCTTCCGGACGTCGGACCACGAGGAGGCCATCGCCGCGCGCATTCCGTGGAGCCCGATCTGGTAGCCGCTGCCGTAGTCGCCGAGATACGGACCGAGGCCGTCGAAGTGGACGAACTCCCCGTTCTCCTTGCGGCAGGCGGCAAACGCGCCGGTCCCCGAGAGCACCAGTATGCCGCAGGTCTGGAGCGCCATTGCGAGGCCCATCGTAAGCTCGTGGCCCTCGACGAAGTGGATCTTACCCACCTGGGAGTCGAGGTTCTCCGAGGCGCGACGCCACATGCCGGTCACGTAGAGGTGGTCCGGCCGGTAGTCGCCCAGAGCGGAGGTCGCGGCTTCGAGCCGGGCCCGGATCGCGGCCTCCCGACCGACGTAGAGGGCCTGGGTGCTCCCGCTCCGACCATAGCCGAGGACGGCGCCGTGTTCATCTACCAGGACGGCGTCGCATTTCGTGCCGCCGCCGTCAATGCCGAGTGCGAGGCGCTTCGGTGACTCCGAGGTCATTCTGCGGTCTCCTGTGAATCCGCCGGGACGTAGGGTCGCTCGTCGATGACATAGTCGAGGCTGCCGCGATTGAGCCGCATCCCGAGCGACCGGTAGAACGGCTCTTCGACGCCTTCCAGCGCCGAAGCCGAGATGAAGTACGCGCCCATCCGCCGCAGTTCGCCGACGAGCGCCTCGCCGATCTTCTTCCCGAGGCCGATGCGGTCGCCCTCGATCAGCGATCCGTTTTCGTAGACCGTATCGCCCTGGTACTCGAGATCGAGGCAGAACTCGACGGTGCACGCGCTCAGTCCGTCGAACATGGCGCGCGCGATGCCGACCAGCCGGTCGCCGTCGAACGCGCCGACGATCGGGCTGCTGTGGTCGAGCACCCTGGCGGCGGTCTCCTTGCCGAACCCCTTCTCGGAGATGTCGTTCTTCTCGTAGAAGGAGAATAGCCGGTCCGCCGAGACGGCGGGGTTGACGGCTATTCGGATCTCATCGAGGGTCTTCATGGCGTGTCTCCGTCCGCGATATGTAGGAGGGATTTTGCGGTCTGAATGAGGCCGCTAATCCCGACGGCCACGTCTAGCGGCGGCCGGAGTTACCGATCTCCGATCGGAAAACTCCTCCTACATTGTGCTCATGTTCCGGGTTCACTCCGTTTTCCTACTCGTCCAGCGTGCCGTGCCGCAGTCCGAGGGGAAGCGGCGCGGGCTGGGCGACGGTGCTCTCGAGCATGATATGCCTGCCCTGATCGGACGCATCGTGGAACGCGTGCATGATGTCGAGCACGTGGTACGCCAGGTCGCCGCTCGCGCGGTGAGGCCGGCCCGAGCGAAGGGCATACGCCATGTCCGCAACGCCGGCGCCCCTGCTGTTTTCCGCATAGCCGTGGGTCAGAGGCACCTCGCTCCATCCCTGCCGGCCGTGACGATGAATGCGCACCGGCCCGCCGAACGTGTTCGGATCGGGGACGCTGAGCGTGCCCTCGGCGCCGTAGATCTCGATCCGCGGAAGCTCGGCCGCCCAGACATCGAACGTGGTGATGATGTTGCCGACCGCGCCGTTGGCGAAGTCCATCACGCCGACGACGTGCGTGGGCACATCGACCTTGATCACCTGGCCACGCTTCGGCTCGCTGCCGATGACTCGCTCGGGGAAGGTGATTCGGGTCGAGCCGGTGACTCGCTTCACGGGGCCCATGAGGTTCACGAGCGCGGTGAGGTAGTACGGACCCATGTCGAACATCGGGCCGCCGCCGACCTTGTAGTAGAACTCGGGATCGGGATGCCAGCCCTCGTGGCCGTGGCACATCATGAACGCCGTCGCGCCGATCGGTTCGCCGATCCAGCCGTCGTCGATGAGCTTGCGGCAGGTCTGGATCCCGCCGCCCATGAAGGTGTCCGGCGCGCATCCGACGAGCACGCCCTTCGCCTTCGCGGTCTCGAGCAGCTTCTTCCCATCCTCGCGCGTGATGGTGAGCGGCTTCTCGTTGTAGACGCTCTTCCCCGCCTCGACCGCCTTCTGCGCGACCGACGCGTGCGCGATCGGGATGGTGAGGTTGAGGACGATCTCGATGCTCGGATCGGCGAGGAGTTCATCGACCGTCATGGCCTTGCAGCCGCACTCGTTCGCCTTCGCCTCCGCGCGCTCCATGATCAGGTCGGCGCATCCCTTGATGTCCAGGATGTCGAACGTCTTGCCCGCCTGGAAGTAGATCCCGCATATGTTTCCGCATCCGATGATGCCGACTTTGGTTGGTGTGATTGCCATTGTGTGCTCCTTGTGAGTGTATCAGTTGGTCAGTATATCAGTTAGTCAGTGTCTCAGTTGGTCAGGGAATGCGATGCCGACGAAACGCCGTTCACTTGCGCAGCTTGCAGATCAGAGACGAGAGCATGCGCTTGACCTCGCCAAGGTCGGAGTTCAGGTGCTGATGCGCCGCCTTGTCCAGGTAACCGACATCAAGCGCAAGCACCAGGAAGTACTCAAGCTCGCCGGCTGAACCCATGGAGATCTGGAGGAAGCGCACCAGTTCGGCGTTTCCGCTTCGTCCGCAGCCCTCCGCGATGTTGGCCGGAATGGATGACGCAGCCCGCCTTATCTGGCTCGCCATCCCGTACATCTCGCTCTTGGGAAAGACAGCCGTAGCCTTGTAGATGTTCAGGACGAGCTGATGGCTCTTCCACCAGACCTTCAGTTCTCTGAAGTCCTGCAACGCCCCCTCCGACCCCAACCAACTGACAAACCGACCAACTGACTAACTGATCTACTGACTAACTGACCAACTGATTTACTGACCTACTGACTAACTACTTCGCCGCCCAGATCGCCCCGCGCTTGATGATCTCCATGACCTCGGGGACATCGAAGTCCGACGCCACGTGGCCGAGCGACATGTAGAAGACCTTGCCCGCGCCGTACATGCGCTTCCAGACCGCCGGCATCACCGTGCCCGCGATCCAGGGGTAGGTGTCGCCGCTGACGGTGGTCGTCGCCAGCACTTCGTTGCCCGGGTCGACGTGCATGTAGTACTGCTCCGAGTGCATCTTGAAGCTGCCGAGCCCCGCGACGATCGGGTCCGACGGCTTGGTGATGTCCACCGTGTAGTCGATGATCCCGCCGGGATGCTCGACCCACTGGCCGCCGACCATGAACTGGTAGCCGGTGTTCAGGCGGAACGAATCGCCCATGCCGCCGTGCCAGCCGGCGATGCCGACGCCGCCCTTGATCGCCTTCAGGAGTCCGCCCTCCTGCTCGCCCTTGATCTCGCCCA
Organism: uncultured bacterium; assembly: GCA_964466715.1. Lineage (GTDB taxonomy): Bacteria > Armatimonadota > UBA5829 > DTJY01 > DTJY01 > CAYXOC01. Next base: position 17,885 of record CAYXOC010000010.1, on the reverse strand, counting down.
TCGTCCAGCAGGGAACGACGAGGTCGATCGACGCCATCAGATCCTCGTCCGTATAGGAATCCATCGTGTCCGAGATGATCGTCTCGAACCCGTTCGCCTGGAGCACGGGAGCGACCTTCTCGACGCACTGCTTCGGCTCATGGCCGTCCCATCCGCCCCAGACCATCAATGCCCGCTTCATATCCTGGCCTCCGTCCGTTTTTGCCTCTTGCCATATGGCAAGGGAAATCTCTGCCTCGCATCGAACGTCAGAGTAATACGAGGCGCACTGCGCACAGGTTAGCACACATTCTGCGCAAGGTGCAAGGGTGATTTACCGACTTTCCCGCGGAGGTGTAGATGTGCGAAAACTGCTCGTGCTGATGTTGATCGTGTTGCCGATCCTTCGCTGCCATGCCAGAGGAGAGATCGCGCTCATGGAGCGTCCGGGGCCGCACGTGAAGAACCCGCAGTTCCTAATCGTTGACAAGGACAACACCCCGGCGAACTGGCAGTTCTTCTCCGAGGGGACGGGCTCCGGGCAGTGTGAACTCGTGCGCACGGGCGAGGAGCGATACGTCCGTGTCGCCAGGACGACCGGCGGCGACTACACCGGAGTTCGGCAGCGGCTGGATGCCAACGCGGTCAATCCTTCGAAGGACTACTGCATCTCCGGCGAGTACGGCAGCCCCGTCGAAGGACTCGCACACCCCTGCGTCTACTACCTGAACGAGAACGGGCAGTTCCTCGGCGCGTACGAGTTCACTCTTCCCGCAAGTCCTGGCAAGCGGAGCTTCAAGAGGCATTTCCGACCTCACCCGAGCACGAAGACATTCGAGATCCAGCTCCGAGCGCAGGGCAAGACGGGCGAAGTGCGCTTCTACCGCTGCGAACTGCGGGAGTCAGACCTGTCTCAGCAGATCAAGACGCTCAAGGATCAAGCCCTCAAGGTTACACCCTCCGCCGGCATGACGCGCTATGCCATTCTGAATCCCGGCACGAGCCTGAGAGTGACCCTTCTGGGAGAGACAGGCGTGGAGTTGTACGCCGACTACGGCGGTCTCCGCGCGAACCTGAGCTACCGTCCCACAACCTCCGTTACGGTGGACGGCAAGGCCCTCGATCCGATCCCCATGGCAGACGGGGTACCGCCCAAGTGGACGCGTCTCGTCGGGCCGGGAACAGGCAAGCACACGGTGGAAGTCTATGCGCCCGACGACCGGGCGGGTCTGCCGCTGCTGGTCTGCCTCCGACCTGTGAAGGGTGACCGCCTCAAGCCCCTATCCGTCGAGTTCGGCGGGTGGGAGGCGGGCAACTTCGCGCCGAAGGCCCAGTGGATCGGCGACTCCGAGAAGCTGATCGCCGAGGACACCGATCTCGCGCTGGCCGAGATGATGCAGGGTCTCACCGACGGCGGCAGGGCCCCGTTCATCGTCCTCGACAGCCTGACCAAGCCGATCAAGGGCGACATCGTCCGCCGATACGTTACGGGCGACGAGAAGCCGGTCCGCGGCGCCCGACTCCGGGCCGCGATGGGAGAGTCTGAGGCGTTCCAGGTGGTCGTCCTGCCGGACGCGAGCGGCAAGGTCGAGGTATCGGACGTCCGGTGCGGCGATCTCACCGGCCTCGCGGGGAGGCTGATCCACTCCTCAGCCGTGCAGGTCTACCGCGTCGGCTACGTCGATACTCCGTGGGGCGAGCGCATCCCCGATCCCCTGTTCACCGACCTCAAGCAAGGCGACCCGAAGGACCCGATCGTCTTTCTGGTTGAGGTCCGCGTACCTGCAGCGGCCGCCGGGGGTGACTACCGGGGCTACCTGGGCATGGCCATCAACGGTAAGCAGATCGAGGTCCCGATCTGGCTGACCGTTCATGACTTCGCCGTGCCCAAGGAGAACCACCTCCGCACGTGCTTCTGGTTCTTCCGCGCGCAGATCAAGCGACACTACGGCCTCGACCGCGATCCCACCTGGGAGGAGTACCGCCCGTACCTCGACATGTCGCTCCGATACCGGCTCACTCCGGTCGATTGCAGCGAGGGAAATGTCGAGCCGCTCTTCCAAGTCTACCGGGAGGCCGACGGCTCGTTCTCGATCGACTGGACCGAGTTCGACCGGTTCGCGGAGTACATCCTCGCCCGGGGAGCGAACGTCCTGCACCTCGCGCCGACGCAGTGGTTCGCCTACTGGTTCAGCGACAAGCTGAAGGGCGCGTACAACCCCGAGACGTTCACCGACCGCGCGACCGGCAAGGTCGAGCGGTTCGCGCACCCCTACCTCTCCGACGAGCACCGAGAAATGCTCCAGTGGTATCTCCGCGAGGCGTGCGATCACTTCGAGGAGAAGGGCTGGCTGAAGTACGCCTACCTCCAGCCGTTCGATGAAGTGGGCGAATCGCCGGAGGTCCTCCAGATCCTGAGGACGTGCGAGGAGGCCGACCCGCGCGTCAAGATCCTGATGGACGTGCTCCGCCCCGGCGACTCGAAGCCGATGACCGAGATGATCGATATCTGGTGCCCGCTCTCGCCGAACCTCCCCGGCGGCGGGTTCGAGCAGGTCCGCAAGGAGGGCGACGAGGTCTGGTGGTACGTGTGCATCGGCCCGAAGAAGCCCTACGCCAACCTCTTCACGAACTGGTCGATGCCCGAGCACCGGCAGCTCTTCCGGCAGTCGTGGAAGTATCAGGCCGAGGGGCTGCTCTACTGGGGCATCAACTTCTGGAACTGGTGGGGGACGGAGGCGCGGTACGACAAGGCGACCGCATGGCCTGCCGGGAAGTGGAGTTCATCGACCACGAGCCAGGACACGGTCGGCGATGGGTACTTCATCTACCCCGGTCCGAACGGCCCCCTGCCCTCGCTCCGGCTCCAGGCGATGCTCGACGGCATCGAGGACTACGAGTACCTCTGGGTGCTGAGCGATCTGGTGAAGAAGGCCGAGGCGAAGGGAGTCCCCGCGTCCGAGTTGGCGGACGCGAAGGAACTGCTCGCGGTCCCGGACAGGTTCTGCAAGTCCCTGACGGAGTACTCGACCGACCCCGAGGACCTGAGGCTCATGCGCGCGGAGGTCGCCCGCGAGATCGAGCGCCTGGGCCGGAAGATCCGGTAGCCGAGCCGAAGCAGGATGCCCACCCAACCGGCCAGGGCTCCGGGAGCGCAGGCAGCGGACCGCCAGGCCGTGGGGCGGGCGAGAGTGCTTTGCCAAATCGCGCGGCATTCACTATAATAGATGAGGTGTCCCGGCAGGGGTGCATTTCTCATACAATCGAAAACAGGGGAGATGAAAGACAACACTATGGCACAGGAGATTTCAACCCTTCAGAAGGTCCGCAGCGAGTACCAGCCGAAGCTGCCCGCGGCTCTGAAGAGCGGCAACATCAAGATCGAGCTTGGCGAGCCGTCTCATCCGGAGACCGACCAGGAGGAGATCAAGGCATTATTCCCTAAGACATACGGGCAGCCGCTCGTGAAGATCGTCGAGGGCGACGGCGGACTCACCACCGAGCCGCTGACCGTCGGCGTGGTCCTCTCGGGCGGACAGGCTCCGGGCGGACACAATGTCATCGCCGGCTTGTTCGACGCGCTGAAGGCCGCAAACAAGGACAGCAAGCTTTTCGGCTTTCTGAAGGGCCCCGGGGGAGCGATCAAGGGCAAGTGCGTCGAGATCACCGCCGAGCTGGTGGACAAGTACCGCAACACCGGCGGCTTCGACATGATCATGAGCGGCCGCGACAAGATCGAGAAGCCCGAGCACCTGCAGTCGTGCCGGGAGAACTTCGAGAAGATGGGGCTCGACGGCCTCGTCATCATCGGCGGCGATGACTCGAACACGAACGCCGCGATGCTCGCCGAGTACCTCCGCGAGCAGGGCTGCAAGACCAGCATCATCGGCGTGCCGAAGACGATCGACGGCGACATGAAGAACGGCCTGATCGAGGCGTCGTTCGGCTTCGACACTGCCTGCAAGGTCTACTCCGAGCTGATCGGCAATATCGCCCGCGATGCGACTTCGGCCGTCAAGTACTGGCACTTCGTCCGTCTGATGGGCCGCGCCGCCAGCCACGTGACGCTGGAGTGCGCGCTGCAGACGCACCCGAACATCACGCTGATCTCCGAAGAGGTCCAGGCCAAGGGCACGACGCTCGAAGAGATCGTCGACTACATCGCGGGCGTGGTAGTCGATCGCGCGGAGCAGGGACGCAACTACGGCGTGCTGCTCGTCCCCGAGGGCCTGCCGGAGTTCATCTCCGACATCAAGGTGATGATCGACGAATTGAGCGCGCTGCTCGGCAAGGATGAAGAGTACATCTACAGCCTGCCGGATCACTCCGAGCGCGCCCAGTACATCTCCGGCGAGTTGAGCGCCCAGAGCGCGAAGGTCTACAACACTCTGCCCGTAGACATCCAGGAAGTGCTGCTGAGGAGAGACAGCCACGGTAACGTCCCTCTGTCGCAGGTCGAGACCGAGCGGCTTCTCATCGACCTCGTCTCCGACAAGATCCGCGAGATCAAGGCGCATGACGGCAAGGACTTCGTGAAGTTCAGCCCGCTCGGCCACTTCTTCGGCTACGAGGGACGCTGCGCCGCTCCGACGAACTTCGACGCGGACTATACGTACTCTCTCGGCTACACGGCGGCCCAGCTCGTTCGCGCGAACCTGACCGGCTACACGGTGATGGTGCAGAACCTGACCAAGACCTCCGACCAGTGGGTGGCAGGCGGCGTGCCGGTGACGATGATGCTCAACATGGAGACCCGGAAGGGCAAGCGCGTCCCGGTGATCAAGAAGGCGCTCGTGGACTGCGACGGCGCGCCGTTCAAGGAGTTCGCCGAGAATCGCGAGAACTGGGCGATCAACGACGAGTTCACGTTCCCCGGCCCGATCCAGTACTTCGGCCCGTCCGAGGTGGCGGACCAGACGACGAAGACGCTGGCGCTCGAGAAGGGCTGCTGAGGATAGGAAGCGAACGTCGAACATCGAACACTGAACATTGAACGAACAACCCCCGGTCGGAGATCCCTCCGCCGGGGGTTTTGTGTTAGGCTTGGCCGCATGCCGATGGACAGAGCGGTAGTTCATCTATTCACAGGTTGATCCGGATGCGGGCTGCGATATCGGGCCAGATACTGAGTGCTTCGCAGACGTGCACAGCAGATCCATCGCGAGTGACCAACCGCAATGGCCTCGCGGATAGCATTGGTGGTAGCGTAGAGAGCCCGGCCAGCACCGAGCAGGCATGCAGGCGGTTCCAACTGAAGTCCTAGTGGGTATCGGTGCCATATGATGCCTCCCCTCCCCAATGATGACGGCATTATGCCATATGCAGCAAGCGTCTAGATGACTCGGGTTCCGTGCCTGTCGAGCAGATATGCCTTCGCGGACTCCATCTGCTCGGGGGTCGGCTCGCGAAGGGAGTCGGAGGCGCGAGGGATGCCGAGGCGAGCGTACTTGGAGTCGCCGAGGGCGTGGTATCGGAGCAGCTCGATCCCCCGGCAGTTGCGGAGGGACCGGTAGATCGTCGCCAGGCGGTCGAGGTGCCGCTCGTTCAGGTTGACGCCGTCGATGAGGAGGCATCGGAGGATCGTCACGCCGCCGGCCTCATCGACCGCGCGCAGGTTCTCCAGGATCGGGGCAAGCGGGACACCGGTGTTCGCCTCGTGGCGCGCCTCGTCGGTATCCTTGATGTCCCAGAGGAAGAGATCGACCAGCGAGACCAGGTCCAGGAAGTGCCGGGACGGCCCGAAGCCGCATGTCTCGATGCAGGTGTGGAGCGGCGGCCGCCCTTCGATACACTCTCCGCTCCGCTCCGAGCACTCAGGGCTGGCGGTGCTGTCTGCCGGCACAGGCCGACCTTCGGTACATTCGAGATGCGAGCGATCAAAGCTGGCGGTGTTGTCTGTCGGCGCGGGCCGATCTTCGATACGTCCGCCGGGGCTGACACTCAGGGCTGACGGGTCTTGGGGCTCGGACATAGACCCCGCCAGTCCTGAGTAGCGAAGCGTATCGAAGGACGGTGGCACACCACACCTGACCCCCTCAAGGATCGCGCGGGTGAACTCGTACTGGCAGAGCGGCTCTCCGCCCGAGAGCGTCATCCCGCCCCCGGACTCCTCGTAGAATACGCGGTCCTTCTCGACCTCGGCGATCACATCCTGCGCGCTCATCTCCCGGCCGGCGACCTCCAGTGCGCGCGCATAGCATCCCTCGGCACAGGTCATGCACTCGCGGCACATCGTCCGGTCGTAGACGTGCCCCTCCTCCGTCATGCGGTGCGCGCCCTCCGGACAGACGGCGGCGCATCTCCCGCAGCCGATGCAGAGCTTGGGCGTGTAGAACATCTCCCGTCGGCGGTTCTTCGACTCGGGGTTGTGACACCACGCGCAGTCGAGCGGACAGCCCTTGAGGAAGACGACGGTTCGAATCCCCGGGCCGTCGTGCGTGCAGAATCGCTGGATGTCGAAGATAGTACCGGTCATGAGACAATGGAGTACTGGAGTATTGGAGTGTTGGAGTGTTGGAAACCCATTACTCCATTGCTCCTCCCTGCTGCGCGCGGTCGATCAGCACCGCCGGTTCTTGTCCGGCGTCGCGGATCGGGCGGCGCGGGCAACTGACGCTCCGTCCTCGCCAAGGCTTTCACGATCCTCGGAGATGAGTTCAAGCGCTGCTATCTCACCTCCACTTGCCCTATTCTACATGAAGAAGCGCCATCCTCTACCGGCCGCTCTCTTAGCACGGAAGTCGGGGCCTACCGACGGAAGCCGAATGATGCAGAGTGAGGGCGAGACGAAGGACACGATCAGCGTGGTCATCGAGTCGCGCGGGAGATGTCGCGGCATTCGGGGCACAGGTCCGGGAGTTCCAAGACATAGCGGTGGGCCATGCCTGCTCGATCCTGCTCGACTTCCACCTCATAGAGTGGAAAGGGTCGGGAGGCCAACCCCCGACCCACCATACATGGCGATGACTGTGACCGCAATCAGGCTGCCAAAGCCAGCCCGGAGACGGTAAGCTGATCATGTATCTCTTTGACGCCTGTTGTGTAGAGGGCGGCCTCGTATGCTGCCTCCCTGGCATATCTATCGGGGACTGTGCCTGTCAGGGTGACGATGCCGTTCCGCACGTTCACAGTCACGTCTTCGGCATCCACTCTTGCATCCCTATCCAGCGAGTCGATGATACGCCGTGCGATGTCTTCGTCCATGAAGTCGCCTGTCGGTACGACTGCGAGCTCGTTCTTAACATCGACCACCCCTCGTAGTCCCTCGGTGATGGTCTCAGCGCTCGTTCTTTTCCACAGCGCATCCACAGTGCCTTTGAGCTTCACAATGCCATTGTGGACTTCCACATCAATGTCCGCTGTCTCGAACGCGGGGCTCGTCAATAGCCTGTCCTCGACTCTGGTTCGTATCTCCTCGTCCGATGGCGTCTTGAGCGGTTTCACTGACAGCTCATTGACTACGCTGCGCACGCCGCGAACAGTCCAGACGTCGTCATAGGCGGCAGAGCGCGCCAAATAGGAGGGCACGGAACCCGTAAGCGTGACCTTTCCGTCTTTCACATCCACGATGATCTTGGCTGCATCCACACGATCATCCCACGTAAGCCGATGTATGACATCTTTCTTGATTTCCTCGTCGCTGCGACTTGCAAGCATTTGTATACCTCCCGACTAAGATACGATGCTCCATATAGTTCGCAGTGGCCTCCTACCCACGGTCTGCGGCAACAAAACATCATCAATCAGTTCGACAGATTTGAACCGAACGGTGTTGCTACTCCACGCAACAGTTGATGCCTTCTCCTACCAACTGGCACAGCTTTCTGTTGAACTCCGCCTGTTGTTCCGGCGAGTATTCAGGCGACTTCTCTGACTTCTCTGTCGGTCTGCTGATACCGGTCTGCCCAGAGGCTTTGAACTTGATTGCCCAGAATGTGGAGTATAGCGTGAACGATTTGCTGAACAGATCCTTGGCCCCTTCGATGTCGTTTGCCTGGAGTCTCTTCGTGCCTACCTCCATCAGCCTCATAGAGGCCGCCAGCAGATGCTTCTCAATACACCAAGCTTCTCCCTCGTACTCCTGGATAAGCGACTTCATGAGTTCCTTTCTGATCTGCCTGACCGTGTTCAGAACCCCAAAGTAGTCGTCTTTTCCCGTCTTTGCGCCCGTAAAGAATAAGTGCTCCTCTATGCTGATGAGGTTCATTATGCCGACGCACAAGTCTTCATCGGCGGAGAGATCCATTCGCTCCTTCTCCTCAGGAGCTCGAAGTCTCTCGAACACATCCCGGAAATCACGTGTTTCTACAGCCATTCGTCCCTCCGGCATGAATCCCGTCAACCATCGGGGACAGGGGGTTGCAGCAACTCACTGCAACCCCCCTGTCTTGACCGTCTCTAGGCCTCTATGGGCACGTGGCGCTCTTTAGGCTTGGTTCCTTCCGCCTCCGGCGCCGTGATCTCGAGGACTCCATCTTTGAAGCTGGCTTTCACCTGATCGGGCTTGATTGCGGCCGGCATCGGGACGGTGCGGAAGAACTTGCCCTCTCTCCGCTCGCGGCGATAGAAGCCTTCCCTCTTGGCCTCTTCTTCTCGCTTGAACTCGCCCTTCAGGCTGATGCTGTCTTCCGTAGCGGTGATCTCGACGTCCTCCTTCTTCAGGCCCGGCAGTTCGGCCTTGACCACCACGCTGCCATCCCTCTCGAAGACATCGACCGCCGGCGCTGCCATCTCGGCAAACGGCCACATGGGCGCAGCGAGCGGCCTCATGAAGCCCTCCATCAGCCGATCCATATCCTCATGCAGTCGCCTCAGTTCGCTCATCGGTTCCCATCGTGCCAAACTCATCTGGGTCACCTCCTGTGTTTGATCCGCAACTGATACTACCCACGTCCACCGTGACGACAAACTGGCCCGCAGGCTGAGCGAAGCAAGCCACCGCCTGCTTTGACGAGATCATCCGAAACAGGTATACTGGATTTGTATCAGCAAGACCCCGCGAAGGTGAAGTATGTTGAAAAAGGATAATTCCCCTGACGCAAAATGGAACATTGACGACCAGCCGAGCCTGCCGACCGTCGATGCGGAAAGCATTATTGCGACCGTCAGGGAGCCTCTTCTTCTACTCGATGCGAGTCTGACCGTTGTCTTCGCCAACCGCTCATTCTACCATACTTTCCGGGTCACCCCGGAAGAGACCATCGAGCGTCCGATCTACGAACTGGGCAATCGCCAGTGGGACATCCCCGCCCTGAGGGACCTTCTCGAAGATATCCTTCCTCAAAGGACCACGTTCGACGATTTCCAGGTGGAGCATGAGTTCCCGACTATCGGCCGGCGCACCATGCTTCTGAATGCTCGCGAACTGCGACACCTCGCGGGACGGGAGCGGCTGGTTCTCCTTGCCATCGAAGACATCACCGACCGGGTACAGACGAGGATGCTTCGCGAGGCATACGAGCGCGAGCAGCGCATCTCAGAGAGTCTTCAGAAGGCGCTTGTTCCCAGAGAGGCCGAGATCGGGCCGGGGTACAAAGTCAGCATCGCCTATGTGCCTGTGGGGTCGGATGCCGGAGTCGGCGGCGACTTCCTCGATCTCTTCCCGCTCGGAAACGGACGGACGGGCATACTGATCGGCGATGTCTCCGGCAAAGGAGTGGAAGCAGCAGCGATGGCGACGCTCGTGCGGGGCATGGTACGTGCGATGGCGTATGCATACAGGTCTCCGGGGACGGCGTTGGCCAAGGTGAACGACGCTCTACTTGCAGAGCGCAGGCTGGACCGGTTTGCGACCATCCACCTGGCCTTCCTTGACAAACGCGACGGGAGCGTGTGCTTCGCGTCCGCGGGGCACCTTCCTCCCGCTATCATCAGGAAGAACGGTAGAGTCGAGTCTACAGCTATCGGCGACATGCCGCTGGGCATCCTGGCCGGACAGTCGTTTCGGGAATCGACGTATGTTCTGGGCAGAGGCGACGAGGTGATCCTCTTTACCGATGGGGTCTATGAGGCCCGCAAGGACGGGCAGTTCTTTGGCTTCGAGGGCATCGAGCGCGTGGCCTCTCAGCATTCCGGAAGTGCGCCCGATGTCGTGCGCGACGCCCTCCTTGCTGCAGTCGACGAGTTCACGGGCGGCGAGTCGCACGATGACAGAGCGATCATCGTGATCCGACGATCCGGCTAGCCCGATGATGCGCCGCTGATCCACCCCCACATCCGCTCAGGAAAGAGCGACGGAAGGTTATCCCTTAGCGGGCAACTGTCGGTACTCGTCGTTGTACAAGCCTATCTCCTCCATGGGAATCCGCTTGAAGCCAAGCTTGAACGCCGGTGAGTCATCCCTCAGTCGAAAGTCTCCGGACGAGAAGTCGACGAACCCCGGATCGCCGATATAGTTGTCTTTGAAGGTGAACAGCTCGTTGCAGATGGGATCAATCACCTGCAGCCACCGTCCGCCGAACGAGACGTTCTGCTCGACTCGATTGTACTTCGGCGCGTGGGGCTCATCCTCATAGAGCGTCAGCAACTCGGGATACCGGTCCTTCCAGGGCGACGTGCGGTAGGGCATCGCCTCGAGGCGCTCCTTCATGTAGCCGTCTACGTGGTACTTGGCCCAGTTCGTTCCGCGCGCATCGGCGAAGACCGAGGGGCGGCAGTCGACGAACAGGTTGTTCTCCACGATGCAGTCCCTGCCTCCGCCGATGCAGATGCCCATCTTGGCCTTGTGGAAGACGTTGCCGTATATGCGCATCCCGCTCGCGCAGTCATCGATGTAGACCGAGCGGACGTCGGCCGTTCCCATGTGATGGAAGTAGTTGTACCGGATGACGTTCCCCCGCCAGGAGTAGTCGCGTCCGGTGTAGAACCCTCCGGCGTCGCTCGTCTCCATGCAGACGTGGTGCGTCTCGTTGAACTCCATGACGTGGTCGTTGCCGTGGAAAAGAATAGCGCTGTGCGGCGCGTCGTGCATCAGGTTGTGCGCCGCCCGGTTGCCGACGCCGTTGATCAGGATCGCGGGCCTGTAGGTGCGGCTGAATCGGCTGAAGTGATGGATATGGTTGTTCACCGCGAAGCACTTGCCGGGGGTGAGCTTGATGCGGTCGCCCGCGTCTATGGCAATGCCGGTCTCGCCGATGTTGTACAGGTCGCTGGAGAGGACCCCGGACTCGGCGCTCCCCTGGATGCTGATCCCCGTGCAGCCTATGTTCCGAACCGTGCACCCGGCGATCACGTTGTGCGCGCCGCCCTTGACATGGATGCCGTCGCCGCGCGCGTGCTCGAATGTGAGGCCGCGCAGAGTCATGTGGGAGGCGTTGTCGACGGTGACGAGTGGCGCCTCCATGATTGAGACGGCAACACGCGCGCCCTTGATCGACGAGGGCGGCCAGAAGTAGAGGATGCCGGTCTTGCGATCGACGTAGAACTCGCCGGGCTGATCGAGCTCCTCCAGGATGTTCTCCCAGTAGAAACGCTTGCCGGCGGTGTAGCCATAGACTCCATGCGGCGGCTCGGTGGCGACGATGCGGTTCGCGAGGTCGATGCTCTTGGCCTTCTCGTGCGACTCGGCCCAGTCCCAGGTCCAGTAGCCGTGGACCCAGATGTCGTCGGTCGACTTCCAACGCGAGGGCCGATCGCCTTCGTAAGAGAACTTGCCGCCGTTCTGTCCGTCTGGGACGCCTGCGATCTTCGCCCACTCACCGTTCGGCCAGCGGGCGATCTGCATCGGCTGATCGTTGAAGAACAGCTCTAGGGCCGCCGTGCCTCCTCCGCCGAATCCTCGCCGCTTCAGGGAGCCGAAGTCGGTGATCCCCTGTGCCTTGAGGTCGGCCATGAGCACCGACTTGCGAGCGGCTTCATCGAGGCGGTCCAGGATCTCCGGATCGGTGATCGGTCGGAAGCCCCGGACCTCACTGCCGCCACTGATGAAGACGTCCTCGCCCTCGCAGGCGCGGTAGACGATCGGGGCAGACTCGGAGCCGGAGTCGTCTGCGGTGAGGGCCAACGTCCTGCTGATGTAGTAGGTTCCCCCGCCGATCAAAACGGTCACCCCGCCGGGCGGGACTTGCCCGGCCTGCTTGAGGATGCGCACTGCGTCCCGGGCGCGCTCGAGCGTGGCGAAGGGCTTCGTCTTCGTGCCGGGATTGTCATCGTCGCCGTTGGTAGCGACGTAGAATACCGCCGGCTGCGCAGCCCATGATGCGAGTGTGGAAACGAGTAGCAGCAGAACGATGGCAGATGATCTCATTCCGACCCACCCCCTGAAGTCTTTCAGTCAGTATTCGACGCGAGCGCGGTAATACCTGTGAAGACGATCAGAGTTCGGCCTAGTGCGTAGGGAACGGACGCTGTCCCGTTCCGTGGGTATAGGCATCCAACGACGGAACGCGACGGCGGGCGTTCCCTACGAGGCATACACCGGGACCCAGGTACGTAGGGAACGGGCGCTGTCCCGTTCCGTGGGTGTAGGCATACAACGACGGAACGCGACGGCGGGCGTTCCCTACATGGCATACCCGAGGGGCTTCGGTAGCGCCGTTCGCACAAACCGCGAACTCTGCTTCCGAAGCATCCAGCCCCCCGTAGGAGGAGTTTTGCGGACGGTTTCTGTCCGCTAACTCCGACGTCGGGATTAGCGATCCTAAGGAATCGCAAAATCCCTCCTACAGATGGGAGACACCCCGTGGCCGCGTAGGAGGAGTTTTCCGGGCGGTTCTTGCCCGGTAACCCGAACAGAATGTAGGAGGAGTTTTCCGATCGGAGATCGGTAACTCCGACCGCCGCCGGATGCGACCGTCGGGACTGGCGGTGTCATACACACCGCAAGATCGCTCCTACGCAAGACCGATCAACGCCCGGCGGGGCGGAATATGATTACTCGTTGAGCGGGCGCGAGAAGCTCGCCATCATCCAGCCGCCGAAGAGCGCGCTGAGCGGCACGAGTTGCAGACACCACTGCATCATGCCGAGGTAGACGTTGAACCCGCCGAGGTAGTTGAGCGTGTCGTCCATCCCGTGCGCTACCGCGCCGATCGAAAACCTGATCACGAAGAACGACGCCATCAGGCCGAGCATCGACCAGTTCGCCTCCCGTCGGATGAGGCACAGGATCAGGAGTATCCCCGTGGCGTAGACCGGTCCCACGAACGCCGAGAAGATGAGCACCAGAGTGACGTCGAGCATCTCGTCATCGTAGTAGCCGATCACCCGGTAGACGGCCAGGAAGAGCCCCGAGAAGAATGAGAGCACGAGCAGCGGCACCAGCCAGAGCGACGGATGATATCGAGCCGCCAGCAGTCCTCCCGCGAACAGCAGGGACATCACCGCCATGTATCGCTCGAAACGCAGGCCGAACGGCGGGAGTTCGGGTATCTCCACGGTCGCCGGCTTGAATGTCAGACGGTCGCGGCTGATCGCAGCGGCGGAGGTGGGGACCGGCGTCGTGCCGGCCGCGCGCGGATCGAGCGGGCCTCCGACCGGCATCTGCACGGTCGGCTGCGGACCCGATGACGCCGAGAAGGCGCGCCCGCACCACTCGCACTTCGTATTGTCCTTGCTCTCCATTCCACACCATTTGCAGAACACGGCAGACCTCCTGGGGGACGGACTGGAGTGGTGGAGTACTGGGTTCGCCCATCACTCCATTACTCCATTACTCCATCGATCAAAACGGCATCGGTAGCGGGATCTCTCCGCCGCCGGGACTCTCGACTTCGGGCGCCTTGCTGCTGAAGGTCTTCATGAAGGTGCTGAAGACCGGGAGCATGTCTTCGAACCGGTCCGCGGGACACGTCAGTCTGAGCGCCATGTGGTCTTTGCCGTTCCAGATGGAGACCACCGAGCCCTTCATCGACCGCGTTCGCAGGCCGTCCACGATCTTGTAGTCGTAGGTAGTGCTCAGCGCGTTCGTCTTGCCGATCTTGATCGGCGTCGTCGCGGCCTCCTTGAAGCGCGCGTGCCGGGCTGCAAGATCGTCGACAAGCATCTCGTGACATACCTTGAGCGGAGACTCCTTCGACGTAGGGTTGAACTTGATGAGGTCGGTGACGAGAGCGCCCTTGAGCGAGACCATCGCGGAGAACATAGTGTCGTTGGCGGTCGTGAACTTCGCCTCGACGTCGGTCGGACGCGTGTACTCGACGTCCTTCCATCCCGCAGGATACTTCACCGAGAAGCTGCCCGCCTCGGAGCGGAACTGCTCCCACGAGTCGACGGTCATCGGCGTCGGCTTATCGGAAGCTAGAAACCCGAGAACCCCCAGATCGGCCAATAGCCCGATGACCAGGATCACCCTGAAAACGCCCTGGTTCTTCACCCGGACACCTCCTAGCGCTTGTTTGACTGGACACCGCTTGCTCGTATGTTCGGCGCATGATAGAAGTTTCCTGCTGGCCGGAGTAAGAATACTTCGGGAATAGAGATGCTAGTCTATGCGGGCCTTCTGAGCGTGTTACTGCGCATCAAGTGCAGTTGTTCCCCCGAACATAGAACCCGTCAGTCCTGAGTAGCGGAGCGTATCGAAGGACGGTCGGGGCTAGCCAGAGGTTTGGTGGAACTAGGCCGCCCTTCGATATGTCCTGAACTCCGACTACACAGAGTAGCAGCGCGTATCGAAGTGCAGGCGGAGTTCAGGACTACTCAGGGCTGACGGGGTAGATTTCCCGGGACACAAAACCCGCTAGTCCTGAGTAGCGGAGCGTATCGAAGGACGGTCGGGGTTAGCCAAAGGTATGGTAGAGCAAGGCCGCCCTTCGATACGATGCTGCGCATCACTCAGGGCTAGCGGTGTGCGTTTCCCCGGGAACATAGAACCCGCTACTCAGGGCTGGCGGTGCGAGGTTTCTTAGGAGCCGACGGCGGGATCATGCGATGGGTTTCCGCGTCAACCGGCACCTGAACCCGTCGATCCAGATGTCCGTCGCGAGGAACAAGGCCCAGAGGAACGCGGCGAAGGCGGCGATCAGGCTGATGAGCCCCGGACGGCCGAGAGTCGCAACGATGCTTGCCCACACGAACTCCGGCCGCGTGACGATATCCCAGCTATTCAGGCGCAGGATGAGTCCGAGGTAGACGCCGAGCGACATCAGGAGGAAGAACGGAAGCGTCAGCATCCACGTGCTCATCTTCCGCTCCTTGAGGACCTGAGCGACAGGGCGGATCGCCAGCGCGAACGTGAGCACGCCGATCCCGCTGTAGAACATATAGAAGAGCGTGTAGATCATGAGGCGCACGGCAGCGGTCTTGCTCATATACCACTGATCGTAGAGGCTCGTGTAGCCGATGATCCGCAGGAAGTGCCGCCACTCCGTGAGCAGGTAGCACGTGTTCGGCATGAAGGCGAGCCACACGAGGCCGAGCAACACGATCGCAGCTTTCGTGGCGAGATGCCTGCTCCGACCGGCGTGGAGCGCGTAGATCGCGTATCCCGCCGCCACCGGGATGAGCGCCAGAAACGAATTCCAGATGAGACCGTGGATCTGATGCGGGCTGATGTGCATACTTCAGAATACGCAATCCGTCCAGCCTGAGTTTCCAGGAACAGACCGCTGACTGCGGCACATCACCCGGCCACCGGATGCGATATCGCGGACCGAAGTCCGCTCCTGCAAGCGATACTATCCCTTTATTCCCGTGAGCGTGATGCCCTGGATGAAGGTCCGCTGGGTGAAGAAGAAGAGGACGATGATCGGGACGGTGATCACGGTCGAGACCGCCATCAGCATCCCGAAGTAGGAGCCGTACTGGCTCTGGAACATCGCAAGCCCGAGCGAGAGCGTGAACTTGTCCTGGTTGAAGAGGTAGATCAGCGGGCCGAGGTAGTCGTTCCACGAGCCCATGAATGTGAACAGCGCCACCGTCGCCAGCGCCGGCTTGGCGAGCGGCAGAACGATCCGCCGGTAGATCTGGAACTCCGAACAACCATCGATCTTCGCCGCCTCCGTCAGGTCCTTCGGGATCGACATGAAGAACTGCCTGAGCAGGAAGATGAAGAACGCGTTGCCGAGGAACGCCGGCACGATCAAGGGCTTGAACGTGTCGATCCACCCGAGCCACGTGAAGACGGTGAAGAGCGGGACCATCGTCACCTGGGCCGGGAGCATCATCGTGCTGAGCAGGATGATGAAGAGCGCGTCCCTGCCCCGCCACGGGATCACGGCGAGGCCGTATGCAACCAGCGAGCTCGAGATCAGCACGCCGATGACGCTGGCGATGGCGATGACGAGCGTGTTCTTCAGGTAGAGGAAGAACGGCACGAAGGTGAGGCCCTTCGAGTAGTTGTCCCACTGGAACGGATGCGGGATCCACTTCGGCGGGATCAGCATGATCTGGCTCTCGGGCTTCAAGGAGGTCGAGAGCAGCCAGACGAACGGCAGGAAGAACACCGCGCTCAGGACGATCAGCGCCGCGTATGTCATGATCCTGCCGGGAGAGATCGGTCTCCGTCTGGTTGTCAGTTCGAGTGTGCTCATGCTCGTTGCTATTCGCCGGTTCCTCGGCCTGCGATCGCAGGCGACTCCGCCGCCGCCGTTTGACGGCGGAGCCTCAGGGATCGTGCCGAACCAGGGCTCACTTCCCCCCGTAGTACACGTACCTCGCGCTCGACCGGAAGAGCAGCAGCGTCGCGCCCAGGATCAGGAGGAACAGCAGCCAGGCCATCGCGCAGGCGTATCCCATCTTGAAGAGCTGGAACGCGTTCCGGAAGAGGTACATCGAGAACATCATCGTCGAGTTCACCGGGCCGCCCGTGCCGCCGGTCATCACCCACGCCTGCGTGAAGTACTGGAAGCCGCCGATGATCCCCATCACCGTGGTGAAGAATATGTACGGGCTCATGAACGGCACCGTCACGTGCCAGGTCTTCTGCCACGGGGACGCGCCGTCGAGACTCGCCGCCTCGTACAGATCCTGCGGGACGTCCTGCAGGCCGGCGAGGTAGATCACCACCGATCCGCCGACGCCCCAAGTGCTCATCAGGACGAGCGCCGGTTTCGCCCACTCGATGCTCCGAAGCCATCCCGGCCCGGAGAACGCCGGAAGCCCGAGTCGTTGGCTGATCCCGCCGAGCCAGTCGACGCCGAGGTTGACGAGCCCGTAGTCCGGGTTGAGCAGCCAGATCCAGAGGACCGAGCTTGCGACGACCGGCACGATCGACGGGATGTAGAAGATCGTGCGGAAGAACGCCATGCCCTTGACCTTGGCGTTGAGCAGGATGGCGAGCGAGAGGGCGACGACGATGCCGAGTGGGACCGCGAAGGCGGTGTAGTACGCGGTGTTGTAGATCGACTCCCAGAAGAGCGCGTCGTGCATGAGGGTCTGGTAGTTCCCCAGCCCGACCCACTCCGGCGGCTTCAGGGCGGAGTACCGGCAGAAGCTGTAGTAGAGCAGCGAGATCACGGGATAGACCGTGAAGCATGCGAGCCCGATGATCGCAGGCGCGCAGAACAGCAGTCCGTTCCGCGTGTTGGCCCGATCGATCGCGCTTCGTTTTCTCTTTCCCGCTCCCATGCCGGCTCCTGCACGACGTGTGCCGTAGGGGCGAAGCATTGGCTACCGAACACCGAGACCTGTCGGATACCGGAAGCCGATGCTTCGCCCCTGCCCCAAGATTGTCCATGTGATAGTTCACCGCGCAGGGGTGGGTTTTCCTCCGGGAACAGGATATTCAGACGCAGGTTCCGGGCGGCGCACGGCGGGGCTATCCCGGTGAAGGAACGAATTTTCCGGCAGAAATAATCTTTTTTTCGAGCGAAAAACTCTTTCCGCAACGCGTCGGATTCTTCCCGAAAGCTTGCGGGCTCTTCCCGAAAGCTTCCGGGCTCTTCCCGAAAGCTTCCGAGTTCTTCCCGAAAGCTTGCGGGCTCTTCCCGAAAGCTTCCGAGTTCTTCCCGAAAGCTTCCGAGTTCTTCCCG
>CAYXOC010000009.1:109734-111158 GCA_964466715.1 uncultured bacterium | reverse complement strand
CAGCTTTCCCTGCTGCCTCTGCTTACACTATAGCATTCTGCTTGGGAATCGGCAATATGAAGTCACAAGA
Organism: uncultured bacterium; assembly: GCA_964466715.1. Classification (GTDB taxonomy): domain Bacteria; phylum Armatimonadota; class UBA5829; order DTJY01; family DTJY01; genus CAYXOC01. The sequence goes on along the minus strand of CAYXOC010000009.1, from coordinate 111,088 downwards.
ACCGGTAATAATACTGTATGGCATGACCATCGGCCATGGATAGGAACGACAGGCCCTCATGTGTCGTCAGGCATGTTCGCGCTGGGCGGGCTGGTGCGTTACTTGACAACCGAGACGCTGTGGTGGTATATTCGCTCCGGGTTTCGGAGTTCACAGTTCCGGCTTTCGACAGAGAGGTCGGGACACTGCCCGTATCAGCCGGCAACTCATGGATGATGCGGCCCAGCATCCGGGAGGTGAATCCGATGGAGAAAGCGCAAGCACGGCCTCAGACCGAGGTCAGCCCTGCTGTTGCGATGCTCGTCGTGATCCTGGTTCTGGTCATGGCGGTCGGGATGGTGCTCTATGCGATGCAGCACGGCTCGATCGGGAATGCCTCTCCAGGCTCAAGCCTCAGCAGGGGCCGGGCGATAAGCCCGACGTCTCGCGGTACGGGCGCGAAGTCGCAGCCCACTCCCGCGGCGGAGAGCGCCGGATCGTCGGCGGCTTCGCAGAAGCACTAATTCGCACAGTTTCCACGTAGACCTGGGGGGTGCAGCACGGTGTCGCTGCATCCCCTTTCCTTTGGAGTATCGGAGTGGTGGAGTGATGGGTTTCCCCAATGCTCCATTACTCCCATACTCCATCACTCCATGCCTTCGGGAGGCATCCATGCACACTGCCGAGGAGATCAGGGGAGTATACGTCATCACGGACGCGGTGCTCCGGCCGGACCGGTCGCACGTCGAGATCGCCCGCGCGGCGGTCCAGGGCGGCTCGCGGGTCATCCAGCTCAGAGACAAGGAGGCATCCGACTCGGAGTTGATCCCCATTGCCCGGGAGATCCGGCGGATCACGGCGGAGGCGGGCGCGATCTTCATCGTGAACGACCGCATCGAGGTGGCGCTGGCGTCGGATGCGGATGGGCTGCACATCGGCCAGGAGGACATGCCCGTCGCGGATGCGCGCAAGCGTTGGCCGGAGAGGCTCCTCGGTGTCTCGGTCGGCTCCCCGGAGGAGGCGGTCACGGCGGAGCGTGACGGCGCGGACCACCTCGGAGTCGGGCCGATCTACTCGACCTCGACCAAGCTCGACGCCGGCGCGGCGACCGGATTGGAACTGATAGGACGAATAAGACAGGTGTGCCGCCTGCCGATGGTCGCCATCGGGGGAATCGGGCTCTCGAACATCGCGGAGGTCGCGCGCGCGGGCGCGGAATCGGCGGCGGTGATCTCGGCGGTCGTCTGCGCGGACGACATGGTCACGGCCACCCGCGCCCTGGTGGAAGCGTGGGGGCGGTGGGCGGTAACCAGTGACCAGTCAAAACCTCCTCTACCCACCGATCACTGATCACTGATTACTGTTCACTGATTAC
>CAYXOC010000009.1:17306-109634 GCA_964466715.1 uncultured bacterium | reverse complement strand
TCACTGATTACTGTTCACTGATTACCGGCACTGGCTACCCCGCGCGGCGGGCGATGACGGTGCGCCACTCACCCTCCGCGGTGATCTCGGCGATATCGAAGCCATTGTTTCGGAGCGCCTGCTCCACGTCGAGCAGCCTCTCCTCGATGATACCTGACGCGATCAGTATCCCGCCGGTCCGGAAGACGCCCGCCATGATGTCGGCATTGTTGATGATCGTCTGCGCCACGAGGTTCGCCGTCATCAGGTCGATCGACTGGCCGACGAACCGGAGGTTTGCGGTCTGATGCACCTCCACCCGATCATCGACCCCGTTGGCGACGACGTTCTCCCGCGCTACCTGCACCGCCGTCTCGTCCATATCAAACGCGATCACGAGGCTCGCCCCGAGCTTGGCGGCGGCGATGGCCAGTATCCCCGAGCCGGTGCCGAAATCGACGACCCGCATCCCCGGCTTGAGGTACTTCTCGAGCGCGATGATGCAGAGCCTGGTCGTCGCGTGGAGGCCGGTGCCGAACGCCATCCCCGGCTCGAGCTCGATGATCCGCTCGCCGGGCTGGGGCTCGTACTCCTCCCACGCGGGCTTGATGACGATCTTCTTGCCCGGCTTCGACGTGTGGTAGAACTCCTTCCACGCCTCCGCCCAGTCCTGTTCGTCCGCGTACGTGACGGTGATCTCGCCCTCGTCGACGTCGATGCCGAGGCCCGGGAGTTCCTTGATCCTGTTGCGGATCAGGAGCAACCGCTCCTCCAATTGGTCATCGACGGGGAGATAGCATCGAACAACAACGGGGGCTTCGCCCTGAATGGCAACGCCCCCGCATCCGTGCTCGATCATGATATTAGATACCGCGTCCTGTGCCTGCGGTGTGGTCGTTATCTCGATATCAGCCCAACGCATGGGGACCTCCGGATGAGTGAGGAGTGAAGAGTGAGGAGTGAGGAAACCAGCCAGCCACTCATCACTCGTCACTCTTCACTCCTCACTCTTCACTTATCCCTTCCCGAGCAGCTTGTCGAGGAAACCTCGGTCGTCGGGATTCACTTCTATGTTGCTCGCCCTGGCAAACTCGGCGAGGATCTTCTTCTGATCGGCGTTCAGGCGCTTCGGCACCTCAAGGCGCACGACGACGTGCTGATCGCCCCTGCGGCCGTTGTTGATATTCGGCAGGCCCTTGCCGTCGAGCCGGAACCGGTCGCCGGGCTGAGTCCCGTGCGGGATGTGGATCTTCTCCGCGCCGCCGTCGATCGTGCGGACTTCGATGTGGTCCCCGAGCGCCGCCTGCACGAAGTTGATCGGCACCTCGCATATGAGGTCGTCGCCCTGCCGTTGGAAGAAGTCGTGAGGCTTGACGTAGGTCACGACGTACAGATCACCGGCCGGACCGCCTCGCGTGCCCGCGTCGCCCTCGCCCCTGATGCGGATGCGCGTGCCGTCCTCGACGCCCGCAGGGATGCGAACGGTCCGCTCGCTCCGTCCGCGCGCCCTGCCCTCTCCGCCGCAGACGCGGCACGGGTCCCTGATGATGAAGCCTCGGCCCCGGCAGACGGGGCACGTGACGACCGAGGAGATCGATCCGAGGATGGTCTGCTGGCTGTGCCGCACCTGGCCCGCTCCCTGACAGCGTGCGCAGGTCTCCGGGGCGCTCCCCTCATGGACACCGCTGCCGTCGCAGGACTCACATCGCTGATACCGCGAGATCGGGATGGTCTTCTCGACGCCCGTTGCGACCTCTTCCAGAGTGAGCTCCAGGTCGTAACGAAGGTCCGCGCCGGGATCGCCAACGGTCCTGCGCTGGGAATGGCCGCGAACGCCTCCGCCGAAGAACATGTCGAAGATGTCGCCGACTCCGCCGAAGTCGCCGAATCCCTCGAATCCGAAGCCGGAGCCAGGGTATCGACCGTTCATATTCAGGCCGTCATGCCCAAAGCGGTCGTAGGTTGCGCGCTTCTCAGGGTCCCCGAGCACCTCGTTGGCCTCGTTGATCTCCTTGAAGATGCTCTCCGCCTCGCTGTTATTCGGATTGACGTCCGGATGGTACTTTCGAGCAAGACGGCGGTAGGCTTTCTTGATCTCCTCTGCCGTCGCATCTCTACTCACACCCAGGACTTCGTAGTAGTCACGCTTCACTGCCATTGTACTGCAAGTCGTAAGGGCCGTGCCTCCGCACCGGCCACTGGAATGCTATTCCTCTTCAACCTCTTCCGAGGGCTCCTCTTCCTCTTCGAGCTCGTCCATGTCCTCCGGGATCGCCAGAAGCTCGTCGAGGCTCTTGATCCCTCCCTCTTCTTCCTCTTCCTCAAGCTCCTCGATGCCCAGACCAGGGGCCTCCATTTCCTCTTCCGGCTCGATCTTCAGCAGCTCGGAAACAGGAGGCGCTTCAGGCCGCTCGACCGGACCGAGTCCACGCCGCTCTCTCTCCGCGGCTTCGATCTGCTCGATTGTCGGCTCGATCACATCGACCTTGCCGGCCTTGATCTCCTCCATAGCGATCACAATTGGATTGGTGGACGTGCTCTCCACGAGCACGGGCGCACCCTCGCGGATCTGCTTTGCGCGCTTTGCCACCGCAATAACCAATGAGTACTTGCTGCTCACTTTGCTCTCCACTTTGTCTGCCGGCGAAACAAGAGACCTGAGAACCCGACGCGCCGGCGGGATATGACGTTTCACCTGTGTGACGCACCGAAAGCCCGGCCGTTCCGCGCTGAGCACGTCCCAGCCAGGCATCTAACCGGAAGCCCGATAGTTGCGCCGCGAAGCAGGTGTCTCGGCAATATTACATTATAGTTCCCCGAAAGGCTAAGTGTCAACGGTCGGACGGATTTTGGACCGAATTCGGTCGGGCCGAGCCGACCACACCCGGGCCCCAGGCACGTAAGGAACGGGCGCTGTCCCGTTCCGTGGGCACAGGCATCCAACGACCGAACGCGACGTCGAGCGTTCCCTACGTGGATACCCGAGGGGCTTCGGTAGCGCCGCTATGCTCTGCTTCCGAGGCATCCGGGCGCCGGTTATGGGGATGCGCATGACCAAGCAAACTTCCTCTTGACAAAGCGTACCGCCGACTATAGAATATGGTGGTTCACAACCCTGAGCCCTGCAAAGCGCATGCTCGCAGGACTCGACAATATGTGCCAGTCGGGCATTATTGGGAAGCCGGTGAGAATCCGGCGCTGCCCCGCAACTGTTACCGCCGACGAAGCGCCACTATGCCACTGTCCCGGACTCGATCCGAGATGGGAAGGCGCGCGCAGAGAGCGACGCGGAAGCCAGGAGACCGGACCCGGCCGGATCACGACACCACTTCGCGGGAAATGTGGTGCGGGTCAGTCGGCTCATCGACCAAATCTGCACCTCTGTCGCGTAACGTGGCAGAGGTGTTGTCGTTTATGGTGGCAGTCCGATCCCCCCGTGCCGCAGGAAAAGGAGGGTCGGACATGCTTTTCACCGGTTGCGGCGATTCGGGCTACACCAGCGTCATCGGCGGCCCATCGCTCCTCAAGTGCGACGTGCGCCTGGAAGCCCTCGGCGCGCTCGACGAAGCCCAGGCACACCTCGGCCTGGCGCGCGCACTGCTGGCGGGAGGTTCGCCGGCGGAGCGCCTCAAGCGCGTGCAGGCGGACCTGCATCTCCTCATGGCGGACTGCGCCACCGTCCCCAGCAACAACGGCTCGAACGGCTCGTATCTGACGGACGAACACATCGGGCGTCTCGAGGCCGAGTTGGCATCGTGGGAGGAGACGTCCGGCGGATTCCGCGGACTGACGATCCCCGGCGACACCGTGCTCGGCGCGCATCTGCATCTCGCCCGGACGGCGATCCGTCGGGCGGAGCGCCAGGTGGTCGCACTCCACCAGGGCGGCGGGATCAACAACCGGATGGTCCTTACGTACCTGAACCGGCTGTCATCGTGGGTCCACGCGCTGGCGATGATCGCGGAGTCGTCGAATACCCTGCCGGCGGGGGGCGAGTAGGGTTGCGAATAGGAGTACGAGTAGGATATTGGAGAGAGAGGAAGCACACATGTTGAAGATCTATCGTTGGGGCGCGGTGATCGCCCTTGCAGCACTGATGGTCGTGCCCGTGTGGGCGCAGGACGAAGTGCCTGAGACCGAGCCGGCGGAGGAGCCGGAGGTCGTAGTCGTCGTAACCGCCGAGCGGACGGTTCAGCCGGCGAGTGAATCGATCGCATCCACCACCGTAGTCACTGCCAGGCAGATCAAGGAACAGGGCGCCCAGACCGTCGCCGACGTCCTGCGCCTCGTGCCGGGAGTCACGCTGCGGCAGTCGGGGGATATGGGATCGAGGGCCACAGTCTTCGTGCGAGGGACCAAGTCGAACCAGGTGCTGGTCCTGCTCGACGGAGAGAGGATATCCAGCCCGGCGTTCATCGCCACCGATCTGTCGAAGCTTCCGATCGCAGACGTGTCCCGCGTGGAAGTTCTCCGCGGGCCTGCATCGAGCCTTTACGGCTCCGAGGCGATCGGCGGCGTCATCAACATCATCACGAAGAAGCTCTCCGGCAGCACGGGAGATCTGACTCTCGGGCTCGGCAGTCACGGTCGGCAGGAGAGGTCGCTCTCACTGCGGTCGGGCGGCGAGAAGATGTCCTGGCAGTTGGTTACCTCGGTGCCTGCGTACGAAGGCCCGCGCGTCAACAACGACTACTCGGCCACCCACGTGTCGGCGAAGGTGAACATACCATCAGTGAAGGGATGGGATCTGTCGCTGAACGGACAGATCTTCGATGACTCGCTCGGCCTGCCGGGATCGGTCACCTACCCCAGCCCGCGGGCACACCAGTGGTGGACGCGAACCTCCATCGGTCTGACAGGCTCGCGGGACCTCTCTGGCGGGCAGCTTCAGTGGAACGTCTACCGGAACCGGCAGAAGCTCGATCAGGTCGATCCCGACTGGTTCACCGACTCGAAGGTGACCGGGCTTACGAACGCCGGTGAGATCACATACCGCGGTGAGGCAGGCAAGCACAGCTTCGTGGCGGGGCTCGAGTTCCGGGATGAGACCTACAAGGATATCGAGCGCGGCACGGCCCAGCCGGACAGGAGCATATCGAACCGGGCGCTTTTCGCGCAGGACAGAGTGGCTCTCGGCAGCCGGATGGATGCCGTTGTGGGCCTGCGCTTCGACGATCACTCGATGGTCGGCGGCAGAATGACTCCCCGCGTGGGCGTCACCTACGCCCTGCAGCCCGGCATGTGCCTCAGGGCCTCATACTCCGACGGATTCAGGTCGCCGAGCCTGGTGGAGATGTATTACAACCTCGATGGAACGATCGGCAATCCGAACCTCAAGCCGGAGAAGTCGCGTCAGTACGAGATAGGCATCAACCTCGAGCGCGGGAAGGATGCGTTCGACCTCGCGGTGTTCCTGAACCACGTCAAGGACCAGATAGAGTGGATATCCGTGGACACCGACAACGATCCCAACACGTGGGAGGGAACGTACGACAACATCAACCGCGCCCGCCAGCGAGGGCTCGAACTCGCATGGACCCGCAGGTTCAGCAAGACGGGCAGCCTGGGACTGTCATACACCTATGCCGAGGCGATCGACCGCGCGACCGGCGCACGACTGCTCGGAGTCCCGCACAACCACCTCACGCTGACGGCCAGCGAGATGATCAACTCGTGGCAGGTCGGGCTCTCCGGCCGCTGGACTGACAAGATCCCGGACTACGGCGGTTCGGCCGGCAGCCACGTGGTGTTCGATCTCACGCTCCAGCGCAGGGATGACAAGCCAACAAACCCGTACATCGTTGTCCGCAACCTGTTCAACACCTCATACGAGGAAGTCTACGGCTATCCCGCCGAGGGCATCAGCATCGAGGCCGGCATGCGCACGACGTGGTAGTATGTGGGAAGTAGGAGCCGACTCCGATCGGCGATCACGCTCGGGGAACCTCCTACAAGGAGACTGACGAAATGGCGCACATCACGCTCATAACCGGGGGCTGCAGGAGCGGCAAGAGCAGCCATGCACAGAAGACGGCGGAGGCATTCCCCGCTCCGAGGCTCTACGTCGCCACCTGCCCTCCGGTCGATGACGAGATGGAAGCACGTATCCGCAGACACCGGGAGGGGCGCGACCCGGAGCACTGGCATACGGTCGAGGAGACGCTCGACATCGCATCGGCGCTTCGGGGCGCGCCCGGGTACGGAGTCGTCCTCGTGGACTGCCTCGCCCTGTGGGTGAGCAATCTCATGTACGCGGCCGAGTTGGAGAACCGATCGCTCACCGAGGAGGATGTGGCCGAGCACTGCCGGGAGGTCCTGGCGGCCTGCGCCGATCCGGATGCGAGAGTCGTATTCGTCACCAACGAGGTGGGAATGGGCATCGTGCCCGAGAACGAGGTCGCCCGTCGGTACCGCGATCTGCTCGGCCGGTGCAACCAGGTGATGGCAGCGGGCGCACAGACGGTGATCCTTATGTCCTGCGGAATCCCGCTTATTCTGAAAGGAAATCAGGAAGATGTCTCTGCTCGATAGGACGATCGAATCGATAGCGCCTCAGGATGCCGAGTGGCGAGAGCGAGCCAAGGCGCGGCTGGAGAAGCTCACCATGCCCCACTGGGCGCTCGGACGACTGATGGACCTCGCCGTCGATCTCGCCGGGATGACTCGGTCGATGGACCCGCCCGTTCGGGAACGGACCATCGTCGTGATGGCCGGTGATCACGGAGTCGCCGCCGAGGGCGTGAGCAAGTATCCGCAGGAGGTCACCCTGCAGATGCTCGCCAACTTCGCGGCCGGAGGAGCGGGGGTCAACGCGCTCTCACGGACGAGCGGCACTCACGTCGTGGTCGTGGACATGGGAGTCGCCGGGGACACCAGCGACCTGGTCTCCTCCGAGCAGGTGATCTCCCGCCGGATCGGCCCGGGGACGCGGAACATGGCGGTCGGGCCGGCGATGACCCGGGAGGAGGCGGTTCGATCCCTCGAAGCCGGGATCGAGATTGCCCAAGAATTGGCCGCATCGACCGACGTGTTCGGCTCGGGCGAGATGGGGATCGCCAACACCACGCCGAGCAGCGCGATCATCGCCGCCCTGGACGGCTCGAACGCCGCCGCGGTCGCCGGGCGAGGCACGGGACTCGACGACGAACAGCTCCGGCGCAAGATCGAAGTCATAGAGCGAAGCCTGACGGTCAACCGCCCGGACCGGGAGGACGCGCTCGACATCCTGTCGAAGGTCGGCGGGTTCGAGATCGGCGGCATCGCGGGCCTCATGCTGGGCGCGGCATCGCTCAGGAAGCCGATGCTGGTGGACGGGTTCATCTCGACGGCCGGCGCATTGATCGCGTGTGGTCTGGCGCCGACCGCCGCGGACTATCTGATCGCCGCACACTGCAGCGCGGAACAGGGACACCGCACGGCGCTCCGTCTGCTCGGGAAAGAACCGCTGCTGGACCTCGGCCTACGGCTCGGTGAGGGCACCGGCGCGGCGCTGGCGATGAACCTGGTTGACGCGGCGGCAAGAGTGCTCACCGACGTAGCCACCTTTGAGGACGCGCAGGTCTCCGAGGCGGTGAGATGAGACCGTTTCTGGCGGCGGTCCAGTTCCTGACGGCTCTGCCCGTGCCCGAATCGTGGTGCGGCGCAGAGAAGCATCTCGCCCGGAGCGTGCCGTACTTCCCGGCGGTCGGCCTGCTGATCGGCGCGCTGATGGGGTTGGTCGACTACGGCCTGCGGTGGTTGCTGCCCGAGTCTCCCGCGAGCGTGCTGACGGTCATTGGCCTGATAGCGGCGTCCGGCGGTCTGCATCTCGACGGACTGGCGGACACGGCGGACGGAATGCTGAGCTCTCGGCCAAAGGAGCGGATACTCGAGATCATGAAGGACAGCCGCACGGGGGCGATGGGAGTCGCAGCCGTGGTATGCGTCGTCGCGCTCAAGATCGCGCTACTAAGCTCCGTGCCCGAGGAACTCCGATTCGGTGCCGTGCTCATGATGCCGTTCGCAGGGCGGTGCTCGATCGTGGTGATGATGTCCGTGCTCGAGAGCGCCAGGCGGGAGGGCAGCCTGACAGCGATCTTCCGGCGCTCGCCGCTCGGAATGGCGGTGTCGATCGGAGCGCTTCTCGCGGTCGGCTCGATCGTTGCAGGCTGGGCGGGTTTGGCGGCGGCAGCGCTCTCCCTCGCGGCATCTCTGGTGTTCGCGGGCTGTGTCCGTCGGAAGATCGGCGGATTCACAGGCGATACGCTCGGTGCGGCATGCGAGATCGTCGAGATCGCGCCGGTGCTCGTCGCGGCGATCGGGGCCCACGGAGTCGTCGCGCCGATGTAGCGACGGACTCCGTAGATATCAACGATGGGCACCCGGATACTCCGGAGGCGGAGTTCGCGGTCCGTGCAAACGGCGCTACCGAAGCATGGCCCCGGATATGCCTCGTAGGGAACGGGCACTGTCGCCGTCCTGTGCCGCTGGTATCGCCCTGTAATAACGGAACGAGACAGCGCCCGTTCCCTACGCAGATGCTAGGGCGTATTTCAGGTGTGTTGTAGGAGAGGATTCCGATCCCCGAACCCACGGCGTTACGTGGGCATTCGCGGCTGGGAAGCCGCTCCTACAAGGCGGAGTTCGACTTATGAAATACGCTCCGGCGCCAAGACCAGTCGGAGATCGGAATCCCCTACTGCCGGCCTCGGCGCGTAGACTGGTGACCGGCCGGTGTGATAGGATTGGCGTGAAGACAGAAGCAGGAGTCTGATATGCTCGGTGAACATTTGCTGAAAGACCCGGTACTGATCATACTGGCGGCAGCGTCGCTTGTGTCGTGGGCGCTGATCGCCGACTGCATGATCACCCTGTACAGGTCGGCGCGCGCCGATGCCCGATTCCGGCAGGGAGAGCGGTCGTCCGCATCACCTCTGTCCGGCCTGATAGGCGAATTGCAGAAGCACGACGACGCCGGATACGATCAACTGCTGATCATGATGGACACGGCCGTCGCGCTTCAGCGTCAGAGGCTCGAGCGGAGCCTTCCCCTGCTCGGAGCGATCGGCAGCACCGCCCCCTACGTCGGCCTTCTCGGCACCGTCATCGGCATCATCCAGGCGTTCCAGGCGATCCAGGCACAGAACAACATGAGCCCGTCGATCGTGGCGGGGGGAATCGCAACGGCGCTGATCGCCACTGCAATGGGCCTGGCGGTCGCGATCCCGGCGGTGGCGGCGCATCACCTGCTGGCATCGGCGATAGGCCGACAGGTCGCCGGTTGGGAGGCGGCCATCGTGGAGAGGCTGCCCGAGCATGCAGCCAAGGAGGCCGGACGTGAGTCTCTCCCGCTCGCGTAAGTCCGAACAGGGGCCGAAGGTCGAGATCAACGTCGTGCCGCTCGTCGACGTCTCGCTCGTGCTGCTGATCATCTTCATGGTCACCGCAACGTTCATCAAGGGCACGGGGATGAACATCCAACTCCCCTCGTCGTCCGCCGCTCAGGTATCACCGCAGATCAAGCGGGAGTTGGTGATCGGCATCGACGCGAACGGCGGATTTCTGTGGGACGGCTCTATCGTGAGCGATGAGGAATTGTCGATCCTGCTCAGGAACGAGGCCAACGACTGCGGCACGGAGAGCAGGATCACCATCCGGGGCGACTCCCGGGCGGAACACGGACGCGTGGTGCGGGCGATGACCCTCGCGCAGGAGGCCGGGTTCTCCCGGCTCGTGATCGCCGTTCGTCAGGAGGCGAGTGGAGATGTCCTCCGCCGGCCGCTGGAATAACAGGTTTCTGAGCATCGGAGCATCCATCGCCGTGAACGCCGCCATTCTGGGCGCGCTGGTGCGGGTGCTGGCCGCTCCGTCGAAACCCGCCGAGACGCACATCGCGGTAGAGTTGGAGAGCCCCGTTCCTGCGGTCATGCGCATTCAGCCGCCGAAGCCCAGGACCATCGCCGCTCCCGTCATGCCTGCGCCCCGACAGCAGCCCCCGACTCCTCCCCGACGGATCGAGCCACAGCCGCCGAAGGAGAACCCTCGATCTGCGCGCTCGATCGTGCCTAAGCTCAACCTGCCGCGAGTCTTCGGCGATCCCGAACCGAGGCGCAATGAGGAGCGGAGGGTCGCTACCCCGACGAGACCGCCCGACATTGGACAGGGAGACCATTCCGGCGGGATGGGGATCGGCGCTTCGTCAACGGGCGGAGGCGGCAGCGGAACGACCGGTCGAGGTCCCGGGGCGCCTTCCGCCTACGGAACCGGTGGAAGCGGCGGGACCATCGTCGGTGGGGACGGCGGGAGCAAATCGGTGGTCGCCGTGCCTCCTCCAGTGAAGCGCGAGCCCGAGCCCAAGAGAGTCGAACAGCCTCAGCCCAAGCCTGCCCCACCCGCTCCCAGGGGCGAATCGAGAGGCGCGCAGGCCAAGAGCCAACCACAGCCCGTGTACCCATCGGACGCAAGGGAGGACGGCGTCGAGGGTACGGTGCTGCTGATCGCGGATATCGGCACGGACGGCAAGGTCGTGGGAACCAGACTGGACAAGAGTTCCGGTGACCGGCGGCTTGACCGTGCGGCGGAGAAGGCCGTCAAGCAGTGGACGTACAGCCCGGCGCTGAAGGACGGCGTTCCGGTCAAGTCATCGATCCGGGTCAGGGTCGAGTTCCGGCTGGACTGACGTCCGCTCCGGACCAGGGGACTATGAGCGCCAGGTTCGGACGATATGATCGGACCCAGTAGCCGTGCCAGGGCATGAGCACCGCGTCCGGATCCCACTCGACATCGAGCATGCGCGTCGATGCACTGCCGTTGTCCCAGTATGTGATACCCGGATCCAGCCACCCACGCCTCGCAGCATCGACCAGCGACAGCATCTCCACGCCGTCGCTGACACGGCAGTCTCGCAATCGCACTGCCATCCGGAACGGATGGCCTATCAGTGTGGACCCGGCAAGTGGAAGGCCGATCGACACGTCGGAATCGGGCTGATCCGTGAGCACCCGTGTGACGAGATCGTAGGGTTGGTTTGCCCGCAGCCAGAAGCCGACGCCGATGCAGAGCGGCGGGAACACCTCGGGCTGGAACGAGCTATAGATGCACAACCCCTGTGTCACGGCGTCGTACGCCAGCACTCGGTCATCGATGTTGATACCCGCGAGCACGGAGGAGGCGGCCGGGTTGGTCGGAACGCCGGGCACGGAGAGAAGATTCCACTGAGGCACTACCGTTCCCGCAGGCGCCTTGAGCTGGTCGAACTGAATGTTGTAGCCGATATCGGTGACTTGCCTTGGCCTGAGCACGGGTACGAGTCCGCCGTCACTCGACTCCAGAGCGCTGATCCCGGTGACGGCCACGTAACTACCGATCGCGGGCATGTAGGGTGTGTTCTTCATTCCGGCGAGCGATACTCTGATGCGTCCTGCCGCGCCCGACGCCGTTCCGAAGCTTCGGTCGGAGATATAGAACGCGTCATCCGTGATCTGTTGCACCTGTCCCCAGGTCCTGACAAGCAAGCCCGTGCTTGAGAAACCGATCCTCAGGCTCGACGCCCCTGGACCGGTGTATGCGCCCCGGTTGCCGATATCCCTATTGGTGAAACCGATCGGCTTCGGCGCCTCAGCCTCGCCGAGACGATTGTACGATATCGCCTGGATCACCCGCTGCCCGTCTACCGTGAGCTTCTCCCCCACGATATCGACGAGATCGCCCGTGCGCGGACCGGCTATCCCGACCACCTTTACCCCGCCGCTGCAGTCTGCCTCGGAGAGGTAGATGCAGTCGGTGAAGGCATCCGTGCCGGCCGTGACCACTTTGGACGACAGCCTGATGAGTCTCCCATCCTCGACCTGTCCCAGATCGCCGATCCTGGAGACGTCCTGAGGCGTGTTGGTGATGCGCATGTTGATCTTCGCAAACCCCTGGGTGTAGACAGGGCTGTCCTCGTAGGCAATCGCTTCGACCGTGTATACGCCGTCCGGATAACCGGAAGTGTCCAGTTCAAAGCCGTAGGGCGCCGAGGTACAGACGGCAACCGGCTCCTCGTCGATATAGAACTCGACCTTCCGTATCCCTGATGCATCCCACGCATCGACGGAGACGCAGATAGTGCCGTGCACATCATCATCCGCCGTCGGATTCGTAAACGTTACGGTGGGAGGCGTGGCATACGGAGCCATCAGCGGATCGCCGATGGTTACTGCCTTCCAATACAGCTCGGGTGTCGCCGCGAAGAAGCTTTCGGCAAGGTTGTACCCCTTCAGGTAGCGGTCGAAGAGCACGTTAGGGTACGTCGTGAGGTTGGCATTCGGCTCCGATACGTAGCCGTTGCAGCCGCTCAGGCCCTGGTGGATCAAGTCGGCGATGAGCGACTGTCCGGGGGTCGGCGGATAGGTGAAGGTACGCCCGCTGAACGAGACAAAACTGTCGGCTATCGAGCCCGGAGCGAACTGATGTGACGTATACGCCTCCTGGGTAAACGAGCAACTCTCGTTGCTGCCCCAACTGAAGTACCCCATCACCCCCTGCTGACCGGCGGCGAACTCGCGCAGCTTGGTGTCGAAGGTCGTGCTGTCGTAGTACGTCTGGTAGCCGGCCGCGATCAGCGCGTTATTCGCCTGGCGGAGCCGGTTGTTGATGTGCTCGTAGGCGCCCGTCTCACAGCCGTCGAGCACGAATAATCCCTGGCGAGGCTGGGCTGCGACCGCGTCGTCGATCATGCGGTAGATATCAGCCTCGGTGTAGGCATCGAGGCGTGTGACGGCGTAGAATCTGCGGCCACTGAAACTGAGTTGGTGGGTGAAATACTGCTCCGGTGCGGCCGGGACCGCGGTAGGCCCGAAGGGATTGACGATCGGCGGGCGGTACAGCGGATCCGTGGGGTCATACGCGGGATAGACGATGTTCGGTTCGCCGACGCACGTGAGCACGCTCGCCACCGACAATGGCCCGTAGAAGTAAGATCCGGTGGCGTACGAGGCCTTCAGCGGGATTCCCTTGGTGAGCACAATGTAGTCGATCCGATCCGGCAAGTGGTAGCGAGCGAGGAACTCGCGGATCGGGGCTACGATATTCGTCTCGCATTCCGTGCGGGAGATGTGCTCCTCGGTGGAACATCGGATGCGGCAAACGTTGCAGTCGGGGATACCGCGCTTCTGCTGGTAATACGCGCCGACCGCCTGCGAGACCGGGCTGTTATCGTTGATAACCAGGAGGACGTTCTTGGGCCCACCGCCGGACAGACAAGCACTGACGCAGAGAGCGAACAAGGCCACTATCAACGATATCGCGCACACGGATCTACGCATCGTTCGGCTAGTTTCCTCTGTTGGTTCGGAGGTGTGACTCCTGGTCATTCGAGGTCTTGCCACCGGGATACTGCATGCAGATCAACACGCATGTCGGGATGCAATACCGGAGCTGGCTGAGCAGGATGATGGTACGTATGCCGGATAGACCCAATGATCGGTATCACGCGGCGACGGGGGATGAGCACACCGATGAAATCAGAGCGTCTGTCCTCACACAGGGCCGAAACCGCACATGAAGAACAGACGCTCGATGTAAAGCATATCTCTTTCTCTTTCCTTCGTGCTGTCGGGCAGCTCAGGCTGCCTCTCTTTCTGTGGCCCAGCTTACTTGCGGCGTCTGATGAAGGGCAGCAAGCCGCCGACCAGGCCGCCCAGAGCCAACAGCGAACCCGGCTCCGGTATCAGCGCAGGACCAGGAACGTACACTGTCTGCGCCGGGCTCTGGCTCCACGGACCGCCGTCCATGGTAATACCTACACCATCCACGAGGCGGCTGTTCGGCACCGTGAGCATGAACTGACCGGTCCAGGCCGTCATGGCCGGAACTACATCCTCCAGATCTGCCTTCCAGATCGCGTTCGACTTGGTGGGGTTGAAATCATCGTCCCACTCACGGTCGGACGTGAGGAACTGCCATCGAGTAGCCGGATCGGTGTCCGCGCCGTGTCCCCAAGGGAAGTAGCTGCCTCCATTCGGCACCTCGGCCAGGATAGTCAGTCTCCCGAAGGGATACGTGCTGTTCTCAGGGCAGGTCACCCTGTAGGTGTACGTGAAGGTAGCCTGGTCGAAGCTGACGAACTCCAGGGTCGGGAAAACGGCTGCGAACGTCGCGCCGGAGCATAGTGCCAGCAGCGCAATGGTGAGTAGTGCCCCCGATAGTCTCTTCATATGTGTTTCACCTCCTCTGCTCTAGGGACTTGCGAGACTCAGGATTATCTCCTGCGATATCTCAATGCGAGCGGGCCCATGCCGAGAAGCATGCCGCCGAGGGCGACGATGCTGCCGGGCTCGGGAACTATCGGGCCCGGTACGGATACCGCGTGGCTGACTATGACCTGCGAACCGCCCATCGTGTTGACCAGGCCGGGCACGGGCTGCGTGCCGGGTATGGTGATCGCGAACTCACCCACCCAAGGCTCCGCCAGGCCGCTGCCCTTCTTCACATAGCCGTTGTACCACTGATAGGCTATCCCGCTCCGGCCGGTATCCGGGTTGATCCACGACGTGCGACCGGTCATCCAACCGCCGATGAAGCCGCCGGTGGACGGGCTGGTCATGGTGTACGGATCGGATGCACTCGTCAGTGCCAGAACCGTGAACTCCGTCAGCGAATCCACCGCATCCAATCCCTGGGTGACCTGGTAGACGTAGGTTGACGTAGCCGGGTCGAACGACAGGAGCTGGACGGTGGGGTTCTGCGCATACGCAGCCGAGCAGCCGAGCAGGCAGACGGCTACGAGCGCTAGTACAAACCGGTAAGACTTGAACATTCTGGAACTCACCTCCTTGTGGAGTGGACTCATTGCCTGACATCTCTGCTGTGCCTGCGCGCATGCCGAACAGGCCAGAGAAACGTGTGAAACCTGAATCAGTCGAGAGACCAAAGGAGGCAGGAGATCTGCGAGATGCTGCGGATGAAGGCTTGACGCCTGTCTCTCCTTCTCCTTCCCATTGGCGCCCCACTCTCTCCGTCAACAGCCGTCGCGTCGGCGAACGCCGTACGCACAGCCTTGGGTGCGGAAAGCAGTACTCATTGGCAGGTGGACAACATCAGGCGGCACAGGATAAGCAGCGTGTGCCTGGGGATATGCTTTCCCATGCCACCATATGCAGTATAGACCCTGACCTGCATACTGTCAAGGATAACGACAAGCGTTCGCGAAAAACTGGTAATAATACCAGCTACAATCTGCTAGTCGGCAATGCCTAAGAGCCAGGCGTGCGCGAACATACATGCGTGTTCTGCGGTTCTTCCCCCGCAGGAGGCGCTCACTGGGCTGTTACAGGGTTGTACCCGGGACCAGGCTGCTTCGACACCACCGTGCGAAGCACCGGCGGCGGCATGAGTTCGGCCCTGTCGGAGCTTGTTGACTTTGGGTGTCCGGTTCCCTATACTTTGTCTGGTCCGCACTGCACCGGCTGATCATGGATCGGCCCCATCGGACCGTCCCGAGGGACCGGGAGATACCCGCACTCATTCCTTTGAAGTTGTGATACGTCCGGAGGTTAGCCATGCAGGCTCAGATCAATATGCAATCAGTCTGGTTCAGGGTGGTCGACGAGGTAAAGCACCGGGTCATCCACCCCACCCTGTGGAAAGCCCTCGAGGCAGGTGTTCCTGTCATCATCGAGGATGGACAGTTCGTCGTCGGCTTCCCGATGGGCACGTTCCACCTGGCAGGCCACCTCACATCCCTGGACCACAAGAATATCATCGAGGCCACCATTGCCAAGTACGTCGGTGAGCGGCTGTCCCTGAGGATCATCGAGGGCGGCACTCTCGACGACTGGCAGATAGTGAAGGTCAAGGAGGCGCATGCCGCCGCGCTCCGCGAGGCCAGCGCCCGCAAACGAAGCGACGAGAACAGCGCCGTCAAGGTCTGGGACACCGTGCTCGAGCAGGTCGGTCGCAAGTACGCGACAATGCCCAACCGTCAGTTCGCGCAGTCCCGGGCTGCGTATATCACCGAGGCGTTGAAGATAGTATGTGAGGCTATGGACAGGCTGATACCTGAGGGTCAGACCCCGGATGTTCTGACTGAGAGAGCCATCTCCAGGGTACTTGAGAAGATAGCAGGCCTGGTAGAGGTGCCTTCCACCCTCGTCGCACTCGAGCTCATGCACATGAGACGAAGGTAACACATGAGTACGCGGCTCGACCGGATACACCCCAGGGGATTCAGTCTGGTCGAGCTTCTGGTAATCATTGCGATAATATCACTCCTTGCAGGCATCTTGCTCCCCGTGCTGGCAACCGCCAGGGAGAGCGGCCGAAGATCATCATGCCAGTCCAATCTCAAGCAGATCGGGCTGGCATTCGATCTCTATCTGCAGGATTACCACGACACGTACCCCTGTGACGGCGACCCGTTCCTGTGGATGGGCCGCAAGTGGCGCTGGCCCCTCAAGCCGTACCTGGCGTTGACGGCCGACAAGGCCGACGGCAACCCCATGAAGTCAAGGGGCGGCGGGAGAAACATCCTCGCATGTCCGAGCGATACCATCGCCCCGCGCCAGTGGGACGGGACTTCGTACTCGTACTCGATGGCCTTCTATCACTCGCCCGACCAGATCAACTCGCTCACAAAGATCGAGGACACGTGGACGCAGAACATCCCCTGCCAGCCCCAGAGCCGATCGTCGGTCAAGTATCCGTCGAAGAAGGCTCTGGTGGCTGAGTGGCTGAGCAACCACGAGTCTCCGCACGTCGCGTGGAACAGTTGGGACGGCGGGCGTGTGTACCTCTTCGCGGACGGCCACTGCAGGTACCTGAAAGCCAGACAGATCAAACCCGCGAACGATGGCTGGCCGGACATCAACCTGACTCGCAACGGCGTCCGTGGAACGGACATCGACTGACGCAACCGCAGGAATGCCCCCGCCGTCCGATGAACACTCCTTTGGTTCACCCACGACTCACGGAGGCACGCATTCCCTATGAACACCCGGCGCAAAGGCGCGCTCGCCGCACTCATTCTGCTCCTGACATGCTCCTACGCGGCCGCTCATGCCGAGTTCGGAGGATCCGACGCCGGAGCGGTGGTTCGTCGGACGGCGAAGGGGCCGGCGTTGACCGGCGACCTGAGCGATCCCGCGTGGAAAAACGGCGGCTTCCGGATCGCGCACAAGTACGATGGATCCGGCGAGGCCGCTCAGAAGTCCGACGTGCAGCTCGCTTATGACTCCGAGTGCCTCTACATAGGCGTGCGATGTCATGAGCCCCGGCTTTCCGCGCTGACCGCTCAGACCAAGGATCGGGACGGCGAGGTCTGGACCGACGACAGCATCGAGATCCTGATCGACACCGCGAACGCCCACCACGCGTGCTACCACTTCATCGTGAACTCGGTCGGCGCGCTGTACGACGAGAAGTGCCTCTCGACCGAGCGGGCGGATGCGTCGTGGAACAGCAACGCCAGGATCAAGACCGGGCGCGTCGAGGGCGCGTGGATCGTCGAGATGGCGATCCCGTTCAAGGACTTCGGCGTCATCCCGACCCCGGGTCTAATCTGGGGGATGAACATCTGCCGGTCGCGCTTCGTCGGAGAGCGGGAGCTGACCGCGTGGTCGCATACTCCCGAAGGCTTCGTGCGGCCGAAGAACTTCCATCACATCGTCTTCTGCAACGTGAAATGCGATCCCCTGCCTGTGAGGGTGCTCTCCTGGGGGAATCTGGACCCGAACATGACCTTCGGCGGCGAGAACGTGTTGCGATGCACGGTCTGCACAGATGACAAGCCTCTCGACCTCGAAGTGGCGCTCACGAGCGAGCTCAAGGACAAGTTCACCACAGTTGGGAAGCGCAAGGTATCGGTCGAGCCGAAGAATATCGTGAAGCTGGATATCCCCTACTCTCCATCCGGATCGCCGGATGAAACATTCCAGTTGACGGTCACATCAGGCAACACCATCGTCTTCCGCGCAACCCACCCCTCGATGGCGATGCCGCAGAGGCCGAGGGTGTGGCAGCTCACTGATCCGCTGTTCACCGAACTGCTGTCAAAGAACCCGCCGGGTCTGCAGAAGAACGGCGCGATCTACTGGTTCCACAGCGGCGTCGAGTCGGTCCTGCGCCCCCATGCCAGGATCTACGGCCTGCGGTACTGCCACGATGAGGCGTTCAAGGAACTCGCCGACCACAAGTTGATGCCGATCGTCCTGACGCACCAACTGCAGAACGAGGATTGGATCGGGATGGCTGCGAAGCACGGCGTAAAGGCGCTCTTCGAGCCCGACTATCGCAAGTCGAGGGATAAGGGCGCGCCGCAGATCGACGGCCTGCCGTTCATTCTCGATCCCCGGAGCAGGGAGACCTACTTCGCCGACCTCAAGACGGGCATCGACGCCGCCCGGGAGCATATCTGGGCGATCTACACCTACGACGAGCTTCACGAGAAGGCCGGCCAGCAGGGAGTCCGCTTCTTCGCCGAGCAGAAGGACACCTATCCCTTCATCAAATACATCGACGACCAAGTCAAGAAGGAGTTCGGCTACGGCAAGTACGGCCTGCCGGAGTCGCCCGACGACGAGAACCCGTTCCGTTGGATCGCCTACCGCAAGTGGATCAACAAGCGGCTCCTGGAGTGGCAGAAGGATGTCTACGACTACGTGCGCAGAAACGCCCCGGAACTGAAGGTCATCTCGATGGACCCCGTCGCCGGCCACAAGCCGTATGAGCTCGACCGGATCTCGCCCTACGTAGACATCGTCACCCACCAGCTATACCCGTCCGGCAACCCGAACCGCCAGGAGTTCGGCTTCGTGACGAAGTTCGTCGCCGACCTGACCGGGAAGCCGGTGTGGCCGTGCGCGCACGTCGAGAACTACGCCTACTCGACCACCGCCGAGGAGATCCGCGAACTGATGAGCCAGGTGATGCGGAATGGCGGCAAGGGTTTTCACCTCTACTTACCTGACGTCCGGGGCGGCAGCGCCACCACGGGCGACACCGAATTGACCAAGATCGGCTGCCCGGAGCGGTACCGCGCGGTGACCGAGATCCTGAGCACCGTCCGGAGCATGAACGAGGTCGCCCTGCCGATGGACCCCGACTGCGCGATCCTCTACTCCGAGGACCACTACCAGTCGTTCCCGGCGAAGAACTACGTCTACCCGAACGAGCCGGAGTTCGCCTACACGTTCCTCGGGCCGGTCGCCCGGACGTGGTTCAGCTTCATCAACGACAACATGGTGGCGGACGGGAAGGATCTCTCGAAGTACAAGGCGATCTTCGTTCCGGCGGCGAAGTACGAGCGGCGAGTGGTCGTCGAGAAGCTGCTCGAGTACGCCGAGAAGGGTGGCGCGCTCGTCCTCGGCAGCCCGGAATGCTTCTCGTTCGCGCCCGATGGATCGTCGCTCGCAGACCTTCAGAAGAAGCTGACCGCCTGCAAGAGCGTGATCACCTACCCAACGAATCCCTTCACCGAGGCGAACATCGACGATGAGAAGCGGAAAGCTGAGTTCAAGAAGCTGGCAAAGGACCTCCACCTGAAGACCGACCGCGACATCTGGCGGTTCAAGTTCCCCGAGTTCAAGACCGTCTACCAGCCCGATCCGACCGGCAGATGTCTCACGGGCAACTACATCAAGTGGCATCAGGAGCGCCCGCTCGACATCCTGAACGTCTCGACCGGCGGATCGTACACCTACGGCCTCGCCCCGGACGCGGTCGCAGACCGGAGCCGCGATGCTCTGACCGATCGCAAGCTCGCGCCGACCGTGAAGAAGGCCGACCTCAGGCCGGAGGACTTCGTCGCCTCGTGGAAGACCGAGCAGCCGACGGAGGTGACGTTCGACTTCCGTGAGGCCTACCCGATGAGCAGGGTGCGCCTCTGGTACTCAGACCAACTCCCGGCGCTCACGGTCGAGGGCAGCACGGACGGCAAGGAGTGGGTGCGCCTGGCGGAGCATCCGAAGCAGGCCCCGACGAAGGATGTCCTCGACGTGAAGTTGAAGGTACAGGGGAGCTTCCGCTACGTGCGGCTCTCCTTCGGCCCGCGCGATGTCGGACAGATGATGACCCTCGTGGAGTGCGAGGTCTGGGCGGAGTAGCGCACGGTCGCTTCCCGTTCCGCATGGTGGAGACATGCAACCGCGGAACGCGACGGTGGGCGTTCCCTACAATCGACGAGAATGATGAGAACAACTCGAGTTATCGCAGCCTTGGTAGTATGCCTGCTTCTCGCCGGGTGCTCGGAGCGGAAGAACGACGAGATCCACCTGAAGTGGTGGGTCTTCCCCCAGTGGAGCGGGCTCACCGGCAAGGAGAAAAACGGCACCGCCGAGGACTGGCCGCGCCTCAAGATCAAGGAGTTCGAGAAGGCGCATCCCGGCGTCAAGATCGACCTCGAGGTGCTGACCTGGCAGGGCGGGAGTCAGAAGCTCGACCTTGCCGTCCTGTCGAAGACGTATCCCGACGTCTGCTACCTCGCCGCCGTCAACGTGCGCAAGTACGCCGATCAGGGTGTCCTGGAGCCGATCGATCCGTACCTGACCGAGTTCGATCACGCCGATATCCACCCGAACGTGATGGAACTGTGCCGATATCGGGGAAAAGCCTACCTCTGGCCGTGGCTCTGTAATGCGCTCGTGATGGCGATCAACGTCGACATCTTCAAGGAGCGCGGCATCGAGCATCTCATCCCCAAGCCGCCGGAGAGGTCGTGGACCTACGACCAGTTCATCGAGGCCGCGAAGGCGTGTACCTTCGATCGCAACGGCGACGGAAAGACCGATGTCTACGGGTACGCGCTCTACGGTATCCCGACGAGCGTAGAGTACCAGATGCTCACTCTCGTGCAGGGGTTCGGCGGACGGCTCTACAGCCGCGACGGGACGCAGTTCACGCTCAACTCGCCGGAGGGAGTTCGGGGGATGCAGTTCCTCATGGACCTGCTCGATAAGCACAAGGTCGTGCCGCCGGGGCCCGCGGGGATACAGGCCGGCCAAGTCGGGCAGATGTTCATGAACCAGGAGGTTGCCACGATCTCGGCGATCTCGGGGATCATCAAGGCGATCAAGCTCTCCGCCGAGCGCGGCGAGTTTCCGCTCTTCAACGCGATCCTCGTCCAGCCGCCTCATCTGCCCGGGAAGGAGCCCACCAGCCTGCTGTCGGTCGGCGGATACGTCGTCTTCAAGCGGGAGGACAAGCGCAGGCGCGACGCGGCGATGGAGTTCGCCCGATTCCTGACGAACGCGGAGAACTGTCGGGCGCTCTCGATCGTCGGCCAGCTTCCGGCGCGGAAGTCGGCGGGCAACATCTACCCCGGCGACCTCGACATGGGCGTCGTGGCGGGGCTGCTGCCGGTCGCGCGGGAGTACTTCACGGCCGCCGGACCGGAGCTTGGCCAGGTGGTGAACGGCATCTACCAGGAGATCTTCACCCACGCGAAGACGCCTGAGGAGGCGCTCGCCGATGCGGAGAAGCGGGCGAACGAGATCATCACCCGCGAGCGGCGTGAGAGAGGATTGACGAAGTGACCGATCAGCGTTGGTGCCGATTTGTAATCCCGCACGCTTGGGCAATTCGGGGATCTGTGATCCCCGAACCACCGGACGGCATCACAGATGCCGGTTTGCCAATGGGTTCGGGATTGCAAATCCTGAACCAACGTTGGTACCGTGGACGAAACCATGAAACGTAACTCCCTGATCAACCGAATCATCCGCGCGAGGTGGGCATACCTGTTCATCGCGCCGGCGGTGCTGCACTTCCTGGTGTTCAACGTCTACCCGATCGTCTCGACGGTGTACCTCAGCTTTATGAGGTTCAACCTCCAGGGAAACACGTTCGTCGGGCTGCAGAACTACCAGATCGCAATGTCCGACCCGATCTTCTGGAAGTCGATGGCAAACACGGCGCTCTACGCGATGGTCGTCGTGCCGGTGGGAATCGGGATCGCGCTTTTCCTCTCGACGCTGATCTTCCCGCTCCGGGCGTCGGCGCAGAACTTCTACAAGGGCGCATTCTACCTCCCCGGCATCGTGTCGGCGGTCGTGGTCTCGATGATCTGGCTCTGGATGTTCGACTCCACGCACGGCCTGCTGAACTACCTGCTCTCGACCGTCGGGCTCGGGCCGGTGACGTGGCTCGGCGAATCGCGGACCGCCCTGCCCTCGCTGATGTTCATGGCGGTGGCCGGCGGAGGCGGATCGGCGATCATCCTCTACCTGGCGGCGATGGGCGGGATACCCCCCACCCTCTACGAGGCGGCGAGGCTCGACGGGGCAAGCAGGTGGGCGGAGTTCCGGAGGATCACGCTCCCGCTCCTGAAGCCGACGACGCTCTACCTCGCGGTGATGGGCACGATCGGCTCGTTCCAGGTGTTCACGAGCATCTACATGATGACGCGCGGAGGTCCGAACTACTCGACCTCGACGATCGTGTTCTCGATCTACCAGACGGCGTTTGAGTTCCTGAAGCTCGGCCGGGCGTCGGCGATGGCGCTCATCCTGGCGGTGATCATCATCACGATCAGCGCGATCCAGTTCAAGTGGCTCGGGCAGGAGGTGGAGTACTGATGGGACGCGGAGACACGGAGACGCGGAGAGGAGGGAGGATATCCCCCTTCACCATACTGGCATACGTGATCCTGACGCTGTGGGCGGTGTGGGCGCTGCTGCCCCTGTTCTGGATGATCTCGACCTCGTTCAAGGAGGTCCGAGCGGCGATCAAGATCCCGCCGGAGTGGATCCCCGCCGATCCGACGCTGATCAACTACGAGCGGCTCTTCGCGCGCGCCCCGGCGTTCCGGTGGTTCGCGAACAGCGCGATCGTGGCGGTCGCCCACACGCTCTCGATGCTGCTCTTCTGCTCGATGGCGGGTTATGCGTTCGCCAAGAAGGAGTTCCCGGGCAAGACCGCGATCTTCTGGACGCTGCTCAGCACGATGATGATCCCCGGCATGGTGCTGCTCGTGCCGCTCTTCCTGCTCGTCTCGAAGATGGGGCTGATGAACAACTACGGCGGGCTGATCCTGCCCGGACTGGTCGGCGCGTTCGGGGTGTTTCTGATGAAGCAGTTCATCGGGACGCTGCCGAACGAGCTGCTCGATGCCGCCCGGATCGACGGAGCGAGCGAATTCGGGGTCTACTCACGTGTGATCCTGCCGCTCTCGAAGCCGGCGCTGGCGGTGCTGGGGATCTTCAGCTTCATGGGCGCGTGGAACGACTTCCTCTGGCCGCTACTGATCACTCAGTCGAAGGACATGCGCACGCTCGCAGTCGGGCTGGCGACGCTCCAGCAGGAGTCGATGACCGACTTCGGACTCCTGATGGCGGGTTCGACGTTCGCGGCGGTCCCGATGATCATCATCTTCTTCGCGTTCCAGAAGCATTTCCTCAAGGGACTCACCATCGGCGCGCTCAAGGGATGACGCAACCGCCGATGGACGCAGATGAACGCGGATGCCGGACAGCAGTCGCGGCAGGTAGTCCATGGCGCCTACTTCACCCACACCGTCGCCAGGCCGTTCGCGGGGACGGTGACGGTCACTTTGCCACCGGAGAACTTCAGCCTGGACTGAGCATCCTCCACGAGGTTGCACGACCATGCCTCTCTGAACAGGCCCTTCGGGAGGGTGAGGGTGACCGGAGTCGCCTTGCCCGCCAGTTCGCGGAGCCGGATGATCAGCCCCTCGCCGGACTCGGCCTGCTTCACCGCCTGGACGTTGACGTTCTCCGCCGAGACCGAGACGAGGCTCGTGGGGACGCCGCCCTGACGACGGGAGTCGTCAGGGGATCGGGTGTCGGCCCCAACCCTCCACGCGATGAGCGGATTGCGCACCGACTGGCCGAACCGCGAGGCCGCGACGGGATCGTATTTCGGCATCGAGGTGAACGAGTAGCGGAAGACCATCTCCCCACCCTGCGACGCCTTGTAGTTCGTGAACCAGTAGTTATTGAAGGCGTAGGCGTAGAGATGCCCGTTCTCGATCGGGAGCGGCGACTTGAAGGTCTCGCGGTTGATGTCGCCGATGGTGATCAGCGGGCTCTCGACCGCGCTCCAGACGACCGCGCACTTGTCATCGGCGGCGGCCACGAAATCCTGGGCACAGTACCACGACATGCATCCACCGGGAAGCATGTCCTTCTTCGGACGGACGACACCGTTCGGAAGTTCGACGTAGAACTCCGGCTTGTTCAGGTTGAACGGGAAGGCGAAGTAGCCGGCCTCCTTCTCGTAGGTCTCCTGCTTCTGCAGCCGGTTGATGAAGTCGATGCGCTTTGCGTTGTTGTACAGGATCACCTCAGTAGTCCACTTCGGCAGGTTGCGGGCTGAGCCACTCGCGCTCAGCATGGCGCATCCGGGGCGCTGACTCTCCCCGCGCGAATCAACCCTGGTCTCGCCCGCGACATCTACGAACCGTCCTCCCGGGCCGAGAATGTACACGAACTGGTTCATGCGATAGCCCGAATTCTGATCGACGAGTTCAACGCCGACTTCCTTATCGAAGATGCTCTTGATGGCGCCGGTCGGACCGTCCTGCACGATGCGGTAGTAGCGGTTCTCGATCACTCCTCCGGAGGCGATGACATCGTCGCTGGGCGACGAATCCTGATTCCTCCACTCGATCACCTTGTAGCCGAGCGGGGGAACGTCTTCCACCCACCACGCGCCGGCACTATCCTGTCCGAGATCGCCGATGAAGCCGCTGGCCGGTCGGCCGGACGGATTGTAGACCAGGACATCGCTGCCTGTAACGGTCTCCGCCAGGGCCTCAAGCGCCTGATCAAGGATCTCGTCTGCCTGACCCTCGGCCAGGGTCGCGAAGCGCTTCTTATAGTTCCACTGGTGGATAGTCTGCTCGTGAGTCGGCCGGCTGATGCTGCAGTGCGCGCCCCAGGTGTGTTCGTCGTAGAGGATCGCGTTCTTCCATGCCGCGTCGATCTCGGCCTTCGGATACTCGGCGGCGCCGATCGTCGAGAGGAGCGAGTAGATCTTCTCAGCGGTGGTGAGCCGCTCCTTGGCGATGCGAACAGCGGCGGTCTCCTTCGAGGACGAGCCCGCGCCGTCCTCCCAGTAGACTCCTCCGTCGCCGGCAATCGTCGGGATGTGCTCGGCGAAGTTCTTCTCGACGTACCGGAAGAACTCCGGGCCGCGGGTGAAGATGATCTTCGGGTACTCGTAGCGCTTGTTCCACTCGGCGGCCACCGCGGCCAGATTCGACTCCAGCGGCTGATTGTCGCTCACTCCGCCGAACGCGAGCACGGCATCATACGGATAATCCGCGCGGTCATAGCCCGAGAGCAGTCCCAGGATGCGCGGGGTGGCTGTATCGACGCTCGCCAGCAGCCCGAGGTTCGCGGCCTGGGCGTACTGGTTGTTGAGCCACGTGAGCACCTTCGAACCGTCCGGGCCCTGCCAGTAGAACGGCCTGTGGAAGAGCTGGTTGAACGAGTCGCCCCTGGTGAGATTCAGTCCGGCGCTGAAGTACTTGATCCCCGCCCCTGCCAGGACCGTGGGGAGCGTCCAGACCTGTGTCGGCACGTCGCTGCTAACCGCCATGTCGTATGGGATGCCGTACTGTCTGGAGACGTTGCGGGCATAGTAGAGGTCGCGGATGAACGACTCGTGCGAGCAGATGCCGGTCAGCATGTTGCCGTAGATCGCCTGGCAGCCGATCCGTCCCTTCTTTGCGTACTTGATGAACTCGTCCTTGCGCTCCTTCGGCATCATCGAGAGGTAGTTGTCCTGCGGCCACGCGACCTCGGTGTTCCAGACGAAGTCGGGATACTGCTTGCAGAGGTCCAGGGCGAGCGACATATTGTCGTTATGACGCGTGATCACTCGCTCCTGCCAGTCGGTGTAGCCGACATCGATGTGCGAGCTCGGCTGGATGTAGAGCCGCCAGTGTCTCTGCGGCTTGATCTCGCAGGAGGCGGTCTTGACATCGCTGCCGCACGTGACGGCGACATCCAGCGTCGTAGCTGTCTTGACCTCATCAACCTCCAGATCGTGCTCGATTGCGCCGAGGAAGTTCGGCTTCAACGCGATCCTCCTGCCTCCGTACGATACGACGGCCTCCGTTGCGCCGAGAGAGCACTGGGCGCTCAGCTTGACGATCTGCTTCAGCGTGCCGTCCCGCTTCACGAGAAACATCGTCGGGGTGAGAGATACCCGGTTCACCGTCGGGCTCGGCATTGAGGCGTTCGGATCGTTCGTGAGGCTGACGGCGTCGTAGAGCATCCACGAGCCTTCCCGGATGTCGATGGTCAGGCTGTTTTGCCCCTTGACGAACATGCCCGCAGGGAAGGCCAGCTTGATGACGTGCTCCCTGCCCTGAGCGCAATCGCCCAGCGCACCATCACCGGGTCCGGCGGGGAGGCGAATCCGTCCGCCGTCAGCGCACATGGTGAGCGACAGGACGGGAGGATCGCCCCCATGAGCGCTGACCAGGTCTATGGTGAGGTAGTAGACTCCCGACGGCTGCTCCGACAGGTCGAAAATCACCCGGAACGCGTGCGCCTTGCTCTGCGCCCAGGCGTCGGTCGGGCCGGGATGGATGAACGGCCAGTCCTTCGCAGGGTCGCTCTTGCCGACGGTGAAGGTGACGTCCTTCGGGAAAGACGCGTTGTACGCGCCGTAGTCGTGCGGGATCGCCAGGTCTTCGTAGCAGTTGTCGAACTCGCCGATCTGCCAGACGGTCGATTCGGCGGCACAGAGGCCGGACGCCAGGATGACAATCGCGCACAGGACGGAGAGAACACGGGTGATCATGGTATCGCCTCCCGAGGGGTAGATGGTCTGATGGAGGGTTCACCGGGGATGGGTGGTAGTCCTGCACTGCAGACGGCGGACTGCGGTCAGCAGTCTACAGGCAGGGTGAAGGTAAACGCGCTGCCCTTCTCCGGCTCGCTCTCGACCCAGATGCGGCCGCCGTGCGCCTCCACCGCGAGCTTGCAGAACGTCAGACCGAGGCCCGTCGAGTAGGCCCTGCGCGCGCGGTGGGACTCGACCTGCGCGAATTTGTCGAAGATGCGGGCGTGGTATTCGGGCGGGATGCCTTCGCCGGTATCCATGACACAGACGGCCACCTGGCCGTCCGACGCATCGGCAGTCACTCTGATCTTCCCGCCCGGGGGCGTGTGGCGGATCGCGTTGCCGAGCAGGTTGACGAGCACGCGGACCACCCGATCCCGATCGACCGAGACCGTCGGCAGGCCGGACAGCGCGCCTATCTTGAGGGAGAGCTTCTTGCGTCGGGCGAGCATCTCGACCTGCGTCCTGGCGTGATCGACGATCTCTTCGATGGTGGTCGAACGCTTGTGGAGCGCAATCCTGTTGTCCTCGAGCCTGCTGACGTCGAGGAGGTCGTTGATCATCTGAAGAAGCGTCTCCCCGCCGGCGAGCGCCAGATCGAGGATCTCCCGCTCATGGGGATTGAGGCGCGACTCGGCCATCTCGGAGAGCGACTGCATCGACCCGATCATGGCGGTCAGCGGGACCCTGAGGTCGTGGACGACCATGTTCGTCAGGTCCTTCATCATCCGCTCGGACTCCCGGAGCTGCTTGTACGCCTGACGAAGCTGGCGGTTGGCCTCCCGGATGGCGACCGCGCTGTCGAGCGCCAGCGCGGCCTTCCCGGCCATCGCCGCGATGAGGTCCATCGTCTCGAAGCCGGAGTCACCGGAGGGAGGATTGCCGTTCGGATGGGCGGTCGCCTCCCATCGGCAGATCCGATCCCCCATGCCCCAGCAGTTCGTCTCGACGACGGTGACGCGCCGGCCGTCGAACGAGTTCCTCAGCCCGCCCGCCAGGAGTCCGGCCTCGAAGCTGCAGATCGCCTCGCCGATGTTCGGCATGCCGGAGCAGGTGGCGCACTCGGTCGCGATCAGCGATACCCGATTGGCGCTCTCCTCGTCGACGACGGTGTTGGCTATCTCGAGGTCGCCGAACGCCTGCATCGTGTCCTTCAGGCCGTCCACGCCGAGCTTCTCGGCGACGTTCTGGCCGGCGAGGTTGAGCATGGCGGAGGCGAGCCGGCTGCCGAGGAGTTCGCGGAATGAGAGGAGTCGGATCGCCCTGTAGAGCGAGACGGGCACCGTGCCGCCGAAAGTCGGGCGGTCGTAGCCGAAGATGCCGGGCACGTCGAGCGGGTGTTGTGTGCGAGCCTCCTCCAGGCTCATGTTGATGATCCGGAGGGCCTGTTCGCGGAAACTGAGGTCCTCGTTGGAGCTTGGCTTGCCTATCCCTTTGCGGGCTTGCGAAGGGGACATTTCCGGGCTATCCACGGCGTTACGCTCCTGCAGAAACGTTATGGGCAACTCCGATCATCCCTGATCGGCTGATGTAGCTCTGCGCCTGCGTCTCGGTCTCAAACTGCGCCCGAGGTCTCAAGCCGGGGTGAGAGCGAGCAGTCTGGTGTAATGACAGAATAGCACAAAAGGACCGAGAAGGCAAGCTGTGCAGATGACAAATACTCACAGTTTAGGCACTTCTAGTTCACACTTATGTTCCGTTGTTCCCATTCACATCCCTCGACAAACGGATATCCTCGACCAGACCGTACAGGGAACGGCCGGTGTACCGAGACCCCATTGTAGGAGCGGCTTCCCAGCCGTGATAGGCCGGTGTATCGTAGGAGCGGATTCCAATCCGCCATGTAGGAGCGGCTTCCCAGCCGCGATCGCAGCTGGAAGCTGCTCCTATAGAGACGTCATCCTTCGCGGCTGGGAAGCCGCTCCTACAACGAACGGGCCGACCGCAGGATCTCTCGCGGGTACATGGATGACTCGTCAGGCCGATCGGGTATCGTCGGATCCGTCGGATCTGCTCCGATCCCGTCCGTGACGCAAGAAGCGCATCCCCGCGAAGATGATCACCGTCGCCTGGATGAGCGTCACGATCTCCTTGGGCGTGTCGGTATCGATCTGCATCCCGAGCGCGCCGTTCTTCAGCGCGCCGAAGAGCACCGCCGAGAGGGCGGTCCCAACGGCGGTCGTGCCCCCGAGGAATGCGACCGCGATGCTGTCGAACCCGTATCCGGGCGAGAACTGGTCGTAGAACTTGCCGTGGATGCCCATAACCTCTACGGCGCCCGCGATCCCGGCGAGCGCACCGCTCATCAGCATGGCGGTGACGAGCATCCTCGACACACCGATCCCCGCGGTCCTGGCGGCATCGGGGCTGAGTCCGACCGCCTTCAACTCGTATCCGAACACGCTCCTCGACATCAACACCCAGAAGCCGATCACCGCCAGGATTGCGATGAGGATGCCCCAGTGCAGGCCCGCAGACTCCATGATGATCCCGAGGCGGGCGGTGGCGTGCATCTCCGGCGTTTGAGGCGCCATCGTGCCGGTGTCCCTCATGTGTGTGGTCACCAGGTAGTGCGTCAGGTAGAACGCCGTATAGTTCAGCATGATGGTGGTGATGACCTCGTGCACGCCGCGCTTTGCCCTGAGCAACCCGGGGAGGAACGCCCAGAGAGCGCCTCCTGCGACCCCGGCTGCGAGGCAGAGCGGTATGTGGATCACGGCGGGCGGATTGACCGCGTACCCGACCCATGCCGCGGCCAGCGCGCCGATCAGCAGTTGGCCCTCCGCTCCGATGTTGAACAGCCCGGCGCGGAGTCCGAGCGCGACCGCGAGCCCGGTCAGCGCGAGCGGGATCGTCTTGACGAGCGTCTCACCGACGGCCGTGCCGCTTCCGAGCGCAGATGCGAACATCGCCGAGAACGACTGCGCCGGATTCCCGTGGGAGAGCAGGATAACGAGCGCCGCTACTCCGAATCCGACTCCGAGAGCGGCGACCGGTGTTATGAGGTTTCGTACGGAGTTTCCCAATTCCCAAGTGCTCCGGATATGGATACCGCCGACCCTAAGTGATGCTCAGCATCGTATCGAAGGGCGGCCTAGAGCGTGTTTCGATGGTGTCGCAGGGAACGCCCGCCGTCGCGTTCCGCTCTGGTGGATATCTCCAACCCACGGAACGGGACAGCGCCCGTTCGCTACTTGCGCTGTGCCCCCAACATCATCGCGCCGATGGTCTCCCTGTCGGCGTCCGCGCGCCCGACGATGCCGACCGCCCGGCCCCGGTACATCACCATGATGCGGTCCGAAAGCGAGAGCACCTCGTCGAGATCATATGATATGAGGAGTATGCCCATGCCTCCCGATCGAGCCTCCATCAGCCTGCGGTGCACATCGCCGGCCGCTCCGATATCGAGGCCGCGGGTCGGCTGACATGCGATGAGCAGCTTCGGATCACCGTGGAGCGCCCGCCCGAGCACCAGTTTCTGCTGGTTGCCGCCCGAGAGGAACTTCGCCGACATCTCCGGCCCGGAGGCCCTGACCCCGAAGCGCTCGATCAGGCGGAGCGAGTGGTCGCGCGCCGCCCGGAGATCGAGCATCCCACGGCCGGCAAAAGGCCTCCGCCGGTGCACGCCGAGGATCGCGTTCTCCTCGATCGAGTAGCCGTCTACCAGGGCATGGCGCTGGCGGTCCTCGGGGATGTATGCGATCCCGGCGTCGAGCCGCTCTCGGACGGACAGACGCTCGATCCCGGATCCTCGAAGCCGGATACTCCCGGTCGAGCGTCGGAGGCCGACCAATCCCTCGACAAGCTCGCGCTGCCCGTTGCCGTCAACGCCCGCGACCCCGAGGATCTCCCCTGTCCTCACCTCGAAGTTGATCGAATCGACGGCACGATGCCCCTTGTCGCCGAGGATGTTCAGATCCGACACCGTGAGCAGCGGGCGACCTTCATGGACCCCTGCTTCGCAAGGAGGGGAGCCGTCGATCCGTAGATCATCGCCGACCATCAGCCGGGCGAGTTCGTCGGCGGTGGTGCCGCTCGTGTCCAGTGACGCGATGCGCCTGCCCCGCCGGAGGACGGTGACGCGATCGGAGTGCGCCATCACCTCGGCAAGTTTGTGGGTGATGACGATGACGCACATGCCGCTGTCCGCCATGCCGCGAAGCATCGCGAAGAAGCTCTCCGACTCCTGGGGCGTCAGG
This sequence comes from uncultured bacterium, assembly GCA_964466715.1. Taxonomy (GTDB): domain Bacteria; phylum Armatimonadota; class UBA5829; order DTJY01; family DTJY01; genus CAYXOC01. The sequence goes on along the minus strand of CAYXOC010000009.1, from coordinate 78,690 downwards.
ACGCTGGTCGGCTCGTCGAGGATCAGGATACGGACCTCGCGGTAGAGCGCCTTCAGGATCTCGGTCTTCTGCTGGGCGGAAACGGAGAGGTCGGCGACCCTGGCATCGAGGTCGAGCCCGAGCCCGAACCGCTCGCATATCTCCGCGGCCTTCACCCTGGCCGTCCGGTAATCGGTCCTGCCGAGCCTCACGGGCTCGGAGCCGAGAATGATGTTCTCAATGGCAGTGAACGCGGGCACAAGCATGAAGTGCTGGTGGACCATGCCGATGCCGTTCGCGATGGCATCGCGCGGAGACCGTATCTCGACCCGCCGGCCGGAGATGCGTATCTCGCCGGAGTCCGGGCGGTGCATGCCGTAGAGGAGGTTCATGAGCGTCGATTTGCCCGCGCCGTTCTCGCCGACGAGCGCATGTATCTCCCCGAAGCCTGCGGTGAAGTCTACGCTGTCATTCGCAAGCACACCAGGGAAGCTCTTCGTGATCCGGTGCATCTCGACGGCGGGAGCGGTATGCATATTCTACTCTTACTCTTACTCGTACTCGTACTCCTCCCCGGGGGCGAACGAGTGCTCTCGATGGCGAGTTGACGGCCGACGGTCCGACGCCTATACTGACGACTGGCAGACACAGTGGGGGAAAAGGAGTTGTCCCGTTGCGTCGCTGTAGGGATGCATACGCGGAACGGGGCGGCGACCGCTCCCTGCGCGTTGAGAGAACATGAACCCAGCCATCGAGAGAATCCGAGAGGTTACGCGCGGCACGGAGTACGAGGGACGGCTGTTCCTCGTCGGCGGGATAGTGCGCGACAGGATCATGGGCCGGCCGCCGACCGAGGACGTCGATATCGTCCTGGAAGGGAACGCGCTCGAGTTCGCCCGCTTCCTGCACCGGAAGGGCATCGCCGAGCATCGGCCGGTCACCTACCCGCGCTTCGGGACGGCGATGGTCACCATCGAGGGGCGTACCATCGAGCTGGTGAGCGCGCGCCGGGAAAGCTACGCCCCGGAGAGCCGTAAGCCGCGGGTCGAGCCCGCGAGCCTCATGGACGACGTCATGCGCCGGGACTTCACAATCAACACCCTGCTGGAGAACCTGCACACCGGCGAAGTGCTCGATCTCACCGGCAGGGGACGCGCCGACATTGAGGCGGGAATCATCCGCACGCCGACCGAGCCGCAGACGACCTTCTACGACGACCCGCTCCGCATGCTCAGGGCCGTCCGGTTCGCGGTGCGGTTCGGCTTCGAGATCGAGCCGGTCACCTACGAGGCGATCGTACGCGACGCGGAGCGGCTGAAGATCATCAGCAAGGAGCGCATCCGCGACGAGTTCGCCAAGATCATGCTGAGCGACGACCCCGACAAAGGGCTGCGGATGCTCTCCGACACGGGCCTGCTCCGGCAGTTCGCCCCGGAACTGCTCGAGATGCAGGGAGTCGACCAGACCGGTCCTCACGTCTGGGACGTCTGGAACCACACGCTGGAGGCGCTCAACTCGCTCCCGAAGCAGGCAGACTTGGTGCTCCGACTGGCGGTGCTCTTCCACGACACCGGCAAACCGCGGACTAAGACCATCGACCCCGACGGCGACGTTCACTTCTATGGTCACGAGGACTTGAGCGCCGAGATCGCGCGCCGGGTGCTCAACCGGCTGAGGTTTCCCGCCCACGAGATCAACCGCGTCGTCCGGCTGGTCAGCATGCACATGCGGATCGGCGAGTACCGCGAGGAGTGGAAGGATGCCGCGGTGAAACGACTGATGCGCGACGCCGGCGCGGATATGCCCGACCTGCTGGCGCTCGCATACGCCGACCGGTACGGATCGAACCCTCATCCGTCGCTCGAAGGGTTGAACGACCTACAGGAGCGGATCGAGGATATCCTGCTCAAGGTGAAGGTCGAGGAACTGGAGAGCCCGCTCGGCGGCCGGGAGATCATGGACCTTCTCGGCCTCGCGCCGGGCCCGAAGGTCGCAGAGGTGAAGGACTTCCTCTGCGACGAGGTAATCGAGGGCCGCCTGGAGCCTCACGACACGGACACCGCCCGACGGCTGGTCATCGAGCGGTTCGGTGGGAGATAGGCCGTCGGGCGTGCCGGACGGCGCCGCCGAAGCCCATCGGGGATCGGAATCCCCCCTGTAGCTACCCCTACCCAAGCATACCCTTAAGTCTCTTGCGCATGCTTGGTTTGGTAACCGGCGCAGAGTGGGTACAGACTCATGCGAACAGGAAGTTTGAGCTGTTACCGATACTGAGGCCTTGCGCCTCGGTCATTCCACTCCGCACAACCGGTCTCCCCACGACAACGGATAGTCCGGGAGCGGTCGTGCCTGCCATGGGGGCAACCATGAAGAGAATCGTTACCTCAGCAGCAGTTCTCCTACTCATCTGCTTCACCCTGGGCTCAGTCTTCTCGGCGCCGATTCGCCTGCGCAACGGAGCCATCGAGCCGCCGGAGAAGTCGAGCCTCAAACTGGACACCGCTGTGCCGAAAGCGGCGTACTACATCATCCAGTTCCAGGGCCCGATCGACGATTCCTGGAAGCAGGAGGTCAGTAAGCTCGGCGTCCAGCTCGGCAACTACATCCCGGAGTACGCCTTCGTGGCGAAGATGAGCGCCGAGCAGGTGCGCCGAGTCGCCGACCTGAAATCGGTGCGGTGGATCGAACGCGTAAGGCCCGAGTACCGCAGGGAAGCGTCGTTGGGCGCGCTCGGTACTGGGAGCATCGAGGTGGCTATCAAGCTGTTCCCCGGCGAGTCGCCGTCCGATGTAACAGCGCTCGTGAAGGGCGTCGGCGGCACAATGCTGACCGAAGTGAAGGGATCCGACCACTACCTGAACGCATCGATACCCGCAAGCGCGATCGATAGCCTCACAAACCTCGAGTCCGTCGAGTGGGTCGAGGAGTGGGTTCAGCCGAGACCCGCCAACAATGTCGCGCAGGGGATCATCGGCGTACACGACGTCCGCCAGCGGATAGGGCTGTACGGCGAGGGGCAGATCGTGGCGTTCGCGGACTCCGGGCTGGACACCGGCAACCCGGCGACGATGAGCGACGACTTTGCCGGGCGCATACTCGCGAGCTTCGCGCTCAGACGTCAGGACGATTGGAGCGATCCCACCGGCCACGGCACACACGCAATCGGCGTCGCAGTCAACTCGGGTGTGCTGTCGGGGAGCAATCCGGCAGAGCATTCCTACGACGGCTCGTTCGCCGGTGTCGCGCCGGAGGCGAGCATAATCATACAGTCGATCGGCGACTCAAGTGGGTTCGTCTACCCGCCGATGACGCTCTCCACCCTTTTCCAGCCGACCTACGACCTCGGCGCCAGAGTCCACAGCGACAGTTGGGGCTCGCCGGTCCGCGGAAGGTATACGCTGTACTCCCAGCAGGTGGATGAGTTCATCAGCACCCACCGGGACTTCACCCTCGTCTTCCCGATGGGAAACGACGGCCGAGACGGAAACAACGACGGCGTCACCGACCTGGGGATGGCCTATGCGCCGGCGACGGCGAAGAACTGCATCGCGGTCGGAGCAACGGAGAACGTCCGGTCCGACGGGTGGAACACCCGGTACGGCGACGCATGGCCGACCGATTTCCCCGTGCCGCCCTTGAGGAACGACTACATATCGGACAACGCCCAGGGGATGTCGTCTTGGAGCTGCCGCGGTCCCTGCGAGGACGGACGCATCAAGCCGGATATCTGCGCGCCGGGCACCAACATCCTGTCTACAAGATCGCATGCAGCGCCCGGAGTGAGCGGTTGGCTGGCATACAATGCCGACTATATGTTCTGGGGCGGCACGAGCATGTCGACCCCCATGGTCGCCGGTAGCGCCGCGCTGGTGAGGGAGTACTACGAGAAGACCCACGGGATCTCCCCGAGTGCGGCGCTGGTCAAAGCAACCTTGCTGAACGGCGCAACCGATCTCTGTCCCGGGCAGCACACAAATCCGATCGAGGTCCCGGTCCGGCCGAACAACGTCGAAGGCTGGGGGCGGGTGAACCTCGCATCGACACTCGATCCGCCGGCGCCGAAGGTACTGGAGTTCGTCGATGAGGGCTCGGGGCTGTCTACGAACGAGAGCAGGGTGTTCGAGTATAACGTACTCGGCAACTCGGTGCCGCTGGCGGTGACGCTGGTATGGACCGATCCCATCGCCTCGTCGCTCTCGGGCAAGCAGTTGGTCAACGATCTCGATCTCCGGGTGCTCACTCCGAGCGGTCAGACTCTGCTCGGGAACGGCAAGGTGGATACCACCAACAACGTCGAAAGTGTCGACATTGCGTCACCCGCGGCAGGCACCTACCGGATCACGGTGCTGGGCCGGAACGTGGCACAGGGGCCGCAGTCGTTTGCGCTGGTGATCTCCGGACAGCTTCCGGGCTCATACATCGCGGGCACGGTGACGACCGCTTCGGGCAACCCGATCTCCGGAGTGATGCTCACGATAGCGGACGGAGGCAAGGTCTACACGACTATGACCGGCCAGAACGGCGAGTACACGGTCCATCTGCCCTCCGACAGCTATATGGTCATCCCGTCGAAGGACCAGTGGACGTTCGACCCGGGCAGCCGGATAGTCTCCGTCGGCGAATCCGGCCTGACAGGCGTTGACTTCACCGGCACGGCGGCCGCCGGACAGATCACCGGAACGGTGACGCGCGCAGTCGGCGGACGGGTCAATTACTCGCTCGACTCGGACCATCCGTACGGCGACAATTCGGACGTCACGTACACGATCACGGCTCACCCGAGCGTACCGAGGATCAGGGTGCATTTCGACGAGATCGACCTGCAGAACGGATACGACGTGGTCTACGTGGAGGATGCTCAGGGCAACGTGGTCAGCGAGTTCACCGGCGAGATCTCCGATCAGTGGAGCGCATGGGTCCCGGGCAACATCGCCAGGATCCACCTGATTTCGGATGAGAGCACCACCTACTACGGCTTCCATATCGACGGCTACGAGACGGACATAGTCCAGCAGGGACCGATGGCCGGGATCACCCTGAGAGCTGATCCGGGTGGAATAACGGCGGTCACACAGGCGGACGGATCCTTCTCCATGCAAGGGCTGGAGCCGGTCTCGTACACTCTCACACCTGTGCTCGCGCACTGGCAGTTCTCCCCTCAGCGCAGATCAGTGACGGCGCCGCCCGGCGGAACCGCGAGCGCTCAGGACTTCCTGGCATTCCCGCCCGGAGCCCTGAGCGGAGTGGTCTCGGCAGGCACCATCAGCGAGACCAACCAAATCATCGAGTCGGAGCACCCCTACTCCGACAGCACCGTTACCGTCTACACGGTGACCGGCCCATCGGGATGCAGCCGGATCAAAGTACACTTCTCGGATATCGACGTGGAGCCGGGCTTCGACTTCGTCGAGGTCATGGATGCCAACGATGTCGTCGTCGACACGTACACCGGCAAGTACACCGATGAATGGAGTTCCTGGGTGCCGGGAAACACTCTCAAGATCCGCCTGCAGGCGGATGAGAGCACCTCGATGTACGGCTTCCGCGTAGACAAGTACGCGTCGGTGTCGGGCGAGCACGGCATACCCGGGGTAACCATCACCACGGAGCCCCTGGGATTCACCGCGGTCACCGATGCCGACGGAGCATTCACGATCACCAATGTCGATGCCGGACAGTACTTCCTGTCGGCCAACAAGCAGTACTGGACAATGGAGCCCGGCTCCAGGCTGGCAAACGTGGTGGCGGGAGTCACCACTACGGGGCTGGACTTCTACGGCAGCATAATGAACATGCCGGGGATCAGCTACATCAAGCTGCTCGCGGACGGCGAGGAGGTCTGCCTGTCCGGAAAGGTAGTCACGGCCGGGAGCAACGAGTTCCCCGGATGCTTCTACCTAGAGGAGAGCGATCGCTCCTCCGGCATCAAGGTGGCTACGAGCCAACTGGTGAACACCGGCAACGTGGTGACGGTCACCGGCATCATCCGCACATCCGGCGGCGAGCGGTATGTCGATGCCTCCAGCGTGAAGGTCACCAGCGTGTCCAGGGAGATTCCCGAGCCGCTGGGTCTGAACTGCTACACACTCGGCGGCGGCAGGTTGAACGCCAACACGGGCGGAGTCAAGGACGGAGTCGGCCTGCACAACATCGGGCTGCTGGTACGAACGTGGGGACGAGTAACGAGCGCGGACACGGGACACTTCTACCTGGCAGACGGCTCGCCCAACCCGGCGATCAAGGTTATCTGCCCGGGGATCGCACCTCCTCAGGAGGATAGCTTCGTGGAGGTGACGGGGATCAGTTCATGCGAGCAGGTGGGCGATGACTATGTCCGCGTGCTGAGAGCGCGCCGTTCATCGGACATCGTACCGTTGGCCGCCGCGCCGTAAGGCAGAGGACACCCGAAGTTCCGGGGCTGGACAACCTAGCCTGTCCGGCCCCGGAACTCTAGCTCCTCGAACCCTCTCTCTTCCTCCGGTATCTCCTCAACGCTATTCCACCAGATACACAGAGCGCACCCAACTGCAGCATCGACGACGGCTCCGGGCACGGGCCGACCGCGTAGACATAGTTGTCGTAGGTGCCGACGTACACGGCGCCGGCGCTACCGATGGCGGGAGAGGAGTGTATCTTGGAGCCGAGATTCTGGCTCCACCTCACCGTGCCGTTCGGGTCGAGCGAATAGAGATAGCCGTTGTGGGCCCCGAAGTAGATGGAATCGTTGATATCCACCAGCGGCGAGCAAGAGATCGGGGACTGCACGGGAAACACCCACTTGCGGGTGCCGTCGGGTCTGACGGCATGGAGCGCGCCGTCGTAGGAGCCGAAATAGATAGTCCCGTCGCGGCCGATAGCAGCCGACGAGCCGATGGACTTTGTCGAGGTCGGATATGCCCACCGGCGGTTGCCGTTAGGGTAGACGGCGTACATCCAGCCGGCCGTCGAGCCGACATACACCGTTCCGTCGTCACCGATCGCCGGCGTGGCGGATATCTGCCCCTCGCCCCGGAACACCCAGGCAAGGGAGCCACCGGGGTTCAGCGCGTACACGCCCCCATCACTGCAGCCGACGTAGACCCTGCCGTCATCGCCTACAGCGGGCGAGGAATAGGTGTGCGCGGGCATGGCGTACGACCAGTTCACCGATCCGGTCGCAGGATTGACTGAGTAGACCCTGCCGGCCTCGTCGGCGAAGTAGAGCACACCGTTTTTCAGCACGGGAGAGGAATACACGGCCGCGATCGGACCACCAGTGCTCTGACCCGTCCTGAGGTCCCATTTTCTGGATCCGTCAGGATTCAGGGCATAGAGATAGCCGTCCGAAGAGCCGACATAGATGGTGCCGTCACTTCCGATGGCAGGAGAAGACGAGACGACGCCGTTCGTGCGGTATGACCAGTTCACGCGGCCGGAATGGCCGATCGAGTACAGCCGGCTGTCGAAAGATCCGATGTATATCGTCCCGTTCCAGGCAATTGCCGGGGAGGACGTGACGTAGTTGCCCGTCTGCACTCTCCACGACACGTAGGCTCGATCCGTACCTTCATAGATCGAGCGGCCTGTTCTGCGAGCATCCGCACGGAACGCGGGATGTTCATTCACTAACTGCGCAGAAACAGAACACTCGCACCAGACTGCCAGTGTCAGCGAAACCAGTGTTACTGCCAGTAAGCTGCGGTGGCCTGAGAAACGTCCTTGCATAGCCGGACACCTCCTTAGGTGAACACCGCGAAGACTCCAGTTCAGCAACCATGCAAGAATCGTGCCAATGGCAAGGAACCGGTCACATATTCACCACTTTCACAGCACCGGAACAGCATGCGTTTGGTATAACAGGCCTATGGGTAGAATACGGCTGCTGCAAGGTAGCCATCCGGTAATCGGCTGTGCGCATGCACGGCAAGCAAGGCCGGTTCGGCATCAGCCGCAGGCATACTTTGCGCTTGTCCTGCCTAGGTTTGGCCTGCAAGACTCACGGGTAGAATAGAACGGCTGTAACTTCCGGGGCATCCTGGGTGCAGCCATGTACCTGAAGAGACGTCCATATGCGGATCAGGCAGCCACTCCCGCGCCCTCAATATCAGGGATGATACTGCGAATCTGGGACTTCCGACGGCCTGAGCGCCTCTTGCGGATATCGGGGCAGTCATGGCTCGCAAGCGGCGATACAGACTGCGTAGAGATATCTAAACAGAGCAAGTTTGGGCTGTAGACTAGATGGGTAAAATCCAGCGGCACGGCGGTATGCTTGCCTGCGAATACCCGGAGACACACGGCTGAACTGAGATGCCGGACAGAGCCGGAACGCAGACGATACCGCCTTGGATGCCGACTTGCGGCGGATGTGAATGCCGTAGGGGTGCAGGCTGAGAGTCGGACGCCCGACAGTCTGCGCCGGACCAGCTTACGAGGAATCACAAACAGGAAAGGCTGAGAGATGGACGGATCTCTCAGCCCCACGGCCTTCAAACGACTCCATGTGCTAGAGCGGTGTCGGCCTTACTGCTATTATCGGGGCAAAGCGCGCGTAAGTCAATAGGTATTTACGCAGCCGCCGATCGTGTAGCGTACGGCCGACCCTCGCATAAGTTTCACCGAGCGCCCGGGCATCGTTGCTAGCCCGGGAGCCAACTCGGTGACATACCGAAGGGGGTGGTGTGTATAGCGTAAGCTACACGACTGGCGGCTGTTTTTGGTTATCGGGTGTTCTATCGGCCATGCAAGGAGGCTAACGTATTGGTTGAAATCCCGGGACCGACGGACCGCGTGACCGGTGCTGTCATGGCAGGGACGAAAGCAGCCGTAAGCAACGACCAATGCACCGTTTTGCGGGAATGAAACTATCTAAAGGAGGAAATGCATCACCATGAAGAAGTCACTTGCTTTGATTGCTCTTCTGCTGATCATCGCCGTCCCGGCGATGGCGGCGAGAGTCCAGACCATTCCTATCACCCATGAGATGGAGTTCGTGTATCAGTGCTACGAGGGTGATAGCAATGAGACCAACCTGGAGTTCAGGGGCTACGAGGGTACGGGCGACGACGTCATCAACGCTGTTCCCGGCGTGCTGTCGATAGTCCCCGGCGACAACTGGGAGAACTTCATCGGCGCGGCACAGGAAGAAGTTCCCTACACGATCAAGAACGTGGTCCTGCAGAAGCAGACCCCGTCGATCATCCAGTGCTCGGACATCTTCCGCGCCAACGTCATCAGCCAGCAGGGCACTCCCAACATCCGCCTCTGGTGGCCGCTGATGTACGAGGTCCCCGGCACCATGTGGACCCTCACCATCCTCTACGGGACTCCCGAGCCCTACGACGATGACGGTCCCATGGGCCCGAACCCGGCCGGTTACGTTCACACCGAAGTGTGGCAGTGGCAGGTTGACGCCACTCTCGAGAGCCTCGAGTGCCTGCTCAACCTCTTCCACGAGCTGCCCTTCGGACTCGACGAGGTGCCCCTGATCTCCGATGAGGAGCTCTTCCCGATCCTGCTCGAGAAGATCGAGGCGGTCAGGATCGCGTTTGACGAAGAGGACTATGTCACCGCCGGTCTGATCCTCGGCGACTTCGAGATGGAAGTGATGGATGCCTGCATCCCGACTTCCCCGATATCTCCGTGCCCGACGGGTCCGGGGACCGGCATTGCCAACTCGCTCGAGAATCCGGCATGCTGCAAGCTCCTGGCTGATGCCGAGTACATCGGCTTCGACCTGGGCATCCTGGTGCCGAAGAAGCCGTAAGCGCTGCGATGGGTATGCGGACGGGACAACCCGTCCGCATACCTCCCACGGTCTTCAGTCAGACCGAGCAGCCACCCCCTTACTGGAATCGGAGAGAACAATGAAACGGTATCTGACGCCGCTAACGATACTGTTGCTTGTCATTGTCGTCGCTCCGGCGATGGCAGCGAGAGTCGCTAGCATCCCTATCACTCATGATACGCAACCGGTCTACCAGTGCTATCCCGGCGGCGACGGCATCGTCAATGCTGTTCCCGGCGTGCTGTCGATAGTCCCCGGCGACAACTGGGAGAACTTCATCGGCGCGGCACAGGAAGAAGTTCCCTACACGATCAAGAACGTGGTCCTGCAGAAGCAGACCCCGTCGATCATCCAGTGCTCGGACATCTTCCGCGCCAACGTCATCAGCCAGCAGGGCACTCCCAACATCCGCCTCTGGTGGCCGCTGATGTACGAGGTCCCCGGCACCATGTGGACCCTCACCATCCTCTACGGGACTCCCGAGCCCTACGACGATGACGGTCCCATGGGCCCGAACCCGGCCGGTTACGTTCACACCGAAGTGTGGCAGTGGCAGGTTGACGCCACTCTCGAGAGCCTCGAGTGCCTGCTCAACCTCTTCCACGAGCTGCCCTTCGGACTCGACGAGGTGCCCCTGATCTCCGACGAGGAGCTCTTCCCGATCCTGCTCGAGAAGATCGAGGCGATCCAGGCGGCAATGAGCATGACAGACCACACCAGTGCCGGTCTGATCCTCGGCGACATCGAGATGGAAGTGATGGATGCCTGCATCTCGACCTCACCGATATCTCCGTGCCCGACGGGCCCGGGGACCGGTATCGCCAACTCGCTGGAGAATCCGGCATGCTGCAAGATACTGGCCGACGTCGAGTACATCGGCTACGACCTGGGCATCCTGCAGCCCCGGAAATGACACTATCGGCACGCTGCGCGCGGTCTTCGACCGCGCCGCGTTGAAGCAGGCCCCGGAGTTCGACCGGAGCCGCTTGGAGGAGTAACAACCATGAAGAAGTACATGTTGCCGCTTGCCGCAGTACTTCTGATAGTCTCATTGCCTGCGTTCGCAGCAAGGACCGCAGTGCTTCCTTTGACGCATCCTGAGATGACGGTCTACCAGGTATATCCTGGTGACAGCAACGGCAACGTCATCAGCTACGCGGGATACGAGGGGATCATCCCCACGGATCTCATCACCGTAGTGCCGGGGATACTGTCCATCGTCCCGGGCGAGAACTGGGAGAACTTTGTCCAGGCCGCTCGCGACAACCAGCCGTACACGATCAAGAATGTGGCGATCGTCAAGACTACGCCTGATCAGAACCAGTGCGCAGACCTCTTCCCGGCTAGAGTCGTACAACTGGGCGGAACACCCAACGTCAGGCTGTGGTGGCCACTGATGTACGAGCCTCCCGGTACGATGTGGAAGCTGACCATCCTCTACGGCACGACCGAGCCGTATGATGATGACGGTCCCATGGGCCCGAATCCGCCGTCGTATACGCATACCGAAGAGTGGATATGGACGGTGGATGCGACCCTGGACCAGCTAGAGCAGTTGCTGACCCTGTTCCGTGAAGTTCCCTTCGGCACTGATGAGGTTCCCCTCATCTCCGACGAGGATCTGTACGTGAACCTTCTCGACAAGCTGGAAGATGTACGGAATGCCACGGATTCGCTCACTGCCCAGATCGCGCTCGCTGAGTTCGAGATGGAAGTGATGGACGCGTGCATTGCCGAGTCTCCACAGCGGCCCAACCCGAGAGGAAATGGGACGGGCATCGCCAACTCGCTCGAGAATCCGGCATGCTGCAAGCTGCTCATCGATGCCGAGTACATAGGGAATCAGCTCGGCGCTCTACAGCCAGGCAAGTAGACCCGAAGTACGGGTAGCGCGGAACTGAGGACTCCGCCCACGGGGCGGAGTCCTCACATGAGGAGGTATTCGGACATGAAGAGAACCATGCTTCCGATCATCATAGTGCTTCTTCTCTCCTCACTGCCGTCGATGGCAGCGAGGACGACTGCGGTTCCGGTAGTACACGATACGAACATAGTGTTCCAGGCGTACCAGACCGGCTGCCCGACACCGGTCGCTGTACCGGGCGTGCTGTCCCTGTCGCCCACCGATCTCGTGCAGTCTATCGCACAACAGACACCGTTCACGATCAAGAGCGTGGTGCTGGAGAAGCAGACACCCGAACTCAATCAGTGCGGGGACGTGTTTCCGGCCCGCACGACACGCCAGCAGGGGATGGCAAATATCCGCCGCTGGTGGCCGCTGATGTACGAGGTCCCGGGCACTACCTGGACGCTGACTATCATCTACGGTACGTCCATGCCCTTTGACGATGACGGACCCGGGCCGAACCCCAAGGGCTACGTGCATACCGAGATCTGGCGCTGGAGAGTCGAGGCGAGCATCCAGAGCATGAAGGATCTGCTCGTCTTGTTCCGCCAACTGCCGTACGGGACCAGCGAGATGCCTCTGATCTCAGACGACACGCTGTACCACGCCCTTCAGACGAAGCTCGACCAGATCGCGGTGGCGGTCGCCGCAGGAAAGACCACAGACGCCGCCATACTTCTGGGCGATTTCGAAATGGAAGTCATGGATGCCTGCGTACCTGATCCGCCGGTGGATATGACCAACTCCGGAACGGGCATCGCCGGCTCGGCGGAAAACCCGGCATGCTGCAAACTGCTGGTCGACGCTGAGTACGTCGGAAGAAAGCTGGGTATCCTTCAGTAAGACAAACTGTCCGCGGAGCCTGTGTTGAGTCCGAATCCCTATGCCGCGGGGCTCTGATAGTCAGGCCGCAACTGCATCGGCTGCCGCGAGTGCCACGGATCTGCCCCAACAGCAGATCCGCGAACCGCCACCCTTTGCGCCGGGAGGGCTGCTGCCGCCAGTCCTGATTCCTGGCGACAAATGGGTGGCCAAGGCGTCTCTACCCTACCCCACCCGTCAGGTTGTGCGCTGATATCTCGAGCCGGACACAGCTCGGAGACGACAGCCACGCCTGCACAGCATCACCTACACCCGAAAGGCAGCGCCTCGCGCTCGCATGCGCCAAGAGCTTGCGGCGAGAGGGGCGCCCGCAGGTTGATTCGCCAGTGCACGGCGGAGCGACCTGACGGGAGACATGGTCCACCCCACATATGGAGAGAGAAATGAACAAGGCATTGCTGACGATCGTGGCCGTGCTGGCGACTATCTCGCCGCCGGCTTTCGGCGCCAGGACGGCGGTTGTACCGACCACTCATCCGACGAAGCAGGTCTATGAGGCATATCGGGGCGGAAGCGGTTCGGCGAATCGCTCTTACCTGGGCTATGCAGGCAGCGGATGGGAAGTGATAAACGCGGTCCCCGGGGTCCTGTCCATCGAGCCCGGTCCGGCGTGGGCCAACTATGTCGGAGCCGCACAACTGTCGCCGGCCGTCAACTACTCCATCAAGAACGTGGTGCTGGAGAAGCGGACCCCCACCGCCATACAGTGCGCTGACGTCTATTCCGAGCAGCTGATCCAACAGCAGGGTACGCGGAACATCCGCCTGTGGTGGCCGCTAATGTATGAGGCCGCGGGCACGACATGGACGCTCACCATCCTTTACGGCACGACTGAGCCCTACGACGATGATGGACCGACTGGTCCGAACCGGGCCGGCTACGTCCATACCGAGATCTGGCAGTGGCAGTTGGACGTCACTCTGGACAGCATGAAGAGCCTGATGGCGCTCTTCCACGAACTGCCCCTGGGCAAGAGCCAGGTGCCGTTGATCTCCGATGATGCATTCTACGAGATGCTCCAATTGAAGCTGGATGAGGTCACGGCGGCTGTAATGGCCTTCGACTCCGTCGAGGCCGGGCTGGCACTGGGGGAGTTCGAGATGCTGTTGATGGACAGATGCCTCTCCACCCTGCCGGCGCGACCGAACCCGGCCGGCGCGTCCACGGGAGTTGCCAATACCATGGAAAACCCCGCGTGCTGCAAGCTGCTCACCGACGCTGAGTACCTGGGTTTCAAGCTCGGCATCTATCAGCCCCGGAAGTAGATCGGCGGCGCTCATCAACAATATCGTCCTGCAGGTTATTGAAGGCTCAGTTTGTGGGTATAACGGTGTGTGCCGGCTATGCAAGCGATAGCAGTGCCTGAGCACGTACCGTGGGCCGCCTTGCGACAGGCGGAAGAGACACGAAGACACAGGAGGTCCGACAATGCTAGCAAGACGCATCGCACTCTCGGCTGCAGCCATCCTGATCGCCCTCTGCTCCGGGCAATCACAAGCCAAGCCCAAGATCGACACTGTAGTCTACGAGGTGAGGATGTCCTCTCCCCATGGAAACATGGGGACTCGCAAGATGTACAGGAGGGGCGAGCACTTCATTTGGGATGCGGACTCGGCGGGGCTCAAGGTCAAGTTCATCAAGAACAAGGACGGAGCCTTCATGATCCATCCCAAGGAGCGATTCGCCGCCAAATATCCGGCGGGATCGAATCGCGAATCTCCGATGACGTTCCTGCCCGGGCCGGCCGGCGACGTCAAGGAGTTCCTCGAAGCGAACGAGGCAAAGAAAGAGGGCCAGGAGACCATCAACAAGAAGGTCTGCGACATCTATACCTACACCGAAAAAGAGACCAAGTGGAAGTGCAAGCTGTGGGTCGAGCAGGACAAGCTCACTCCTGTGAAGATGGTCATGAAAGGCGCCAAGGAGACCGACGTCATCGAGGTCACCTACCTGAGCTACAAGCTGGGTGCGGTGATCGCCTCGTCGCGGTTCGAGCTGCCCAAAGGCATCGAGATACGTCCTATGCCTGAGCGGCTGACGAGGGAGGACACCGTAGGGGCTGAACGGGAGACGAAAAAGGACCAATCTGAGGCCAAGCTCGTCGAATCGGCCGAGAACAAGTAGGAGGCTGAGCGATGAGCTCTCATAACTCTCGGATATCGCTGTGGCATGTGCTTGCGGCCGCCGCTATCGGCGCTGCAGGCCTTTTTGCCGAATTCTCCACCATCGGCGCCGCTCCCTCAAATGCCAGGACTCTCGTCCTCCTCTATACCAACCAGGCATATGGCCAGATCCGAAGCTGCAACTGCACGAAGTTCCGCTATGGCGGCTACGGACGCGAGGCCACGCTGGTCGAGAAGGTGAGGAAAGAGAATCCGAACGTCGTCATCATCGAAGGTGGCGATGCGGTAGGCCACGACCAGGTCGAGCAGGACCGGCTGAAGTCGGACGTCGCTATCAAGGCGATCGAGACGATCAAGTACGCGGCCTTCGTACCGGGCGATGCCGAGCTGATGTATGACCGAAAGAGCCTGGAAAGCTGGGCGAGCGGCTCCAAGACGCCGTTCATCCTCGCCAACGCCGGCTTCAAGGATACAGGCAAGCCCGTGTGCGACAAGCCCTATATCATCCGGAAGACGCCGAACGGCCTGCGGGTAGCGGTGGTGGGAGTTGTCGGCCCGAGACTATTCACCGACGCCGCGCAACTCGGTCTGCAGGTCACGATCACCGATCCCAAGTCGGCGCTCAAGGGCCTCCTGCCGAAGATACGCCCTCAGGCCGATCTCGTAGTCGTAGCGGCCCACACCGACGCCGATGACGCAAGGACGATCGCCAAGCTCGCGGGCGTAGACGTGGTCATCTGCACCCATTCCGACGACAAGCTGGTGATGCCGGAGAAAGACAAAAACATCGTGGAAGGCGCCACCGAGAGGATCGGCAACTGCATCTTCCTGGTGAGCAACTCCCGCTCGGGATGGTCCGTGGGCAGGCTTGACCTCGAGATCGACGGCAAGAAGATCAAGACGGCGCGCAACCGCTCGTTCTTCCTGGACCGAGCCTATGAGGAGCACGCCGACATCGTCAAGCTCTACGACGACTACAACAAGAAAGTCGCCGACGCCATGAACCGCCGGCAGAACGAACTGAGAGACAAGTTCGCGAGCCTTCTGAAGGAAAGAGGGATCGATCCGTCGAAGCGCGTGCGCCCGAAGCCTTTCGCAGGCGCTGCTACCTGCAAGACATGCCACGAGGAAGCCTACACCGCTTGGGCTAAGACCCGGCATGCCACGGCTTTCGCGACCCTGAGGAAGACCGGTCAGGAGTCGGACCCGGAGTGCATCTCCTGTCACACGACCGGCGCATCCCAGCGTGGAGGATTCGTGAGCGCCAAGGAGACGCCCGAGCTGATCAACGTGCAATGCGAGGCATGTCACGGCGCCGGCGCATCACATGCGGCCAAGCCCGCGGCAGGCTTCGGCTCCGTCTCTGAGGATCTCTGCAGAAGCTGCCATACCGAGGACTACAATCCGGACTTCGACTACGAGCAGATGCTCAAGACGATCCGGCACAAGCACTAATCCTTTGACAAAAGAAAACCCCCGACCGCGTCTGCAGTCGGGGGTGATCCATATTCTGGTCAGGGACAGACCATCAGGCTCTGCGCCGTCTGATCATCACACCGAGAGCGGAGACTCCACCGAACAGGGCCAGCATCGAGCTGGGTTCGGGCACTACCTGGCCGAGCTGCTCGCGGCTATCACCCAGCTCGTAGTAATACACCGTGAAGTACGGTGCGGCGGTCGGTGCGGCGATTGTGAAGCCGACCAGACTCTCGCCCGGAGCCGGATCATTCGAGATGGCGTCCCAGGCGGGCCAGGTGTAAGCGAGATTCTCTACCCAACCTGCAGGCGTCCCGGTAACGCTGTAGTAGCTGGGATCCACCGGGTCTGCCCAGTACAGGTCCAGACCCCATGGGACTATGGTGCCCGTCGTATCGTTGTTGTACAACGTATACACCCAGGTACCCGGCGCCTCTCCAGGGCCATAGGTCATGGCGAACGGACCCTCCGCAAGCGCAGAAGCGCTGCAGAGGACCAACACGGCCAGAGCAAACACAACACACAACTTCAGTCTCATTTGGCATTGCCTCCTTTGCGGCTGACAGTATGGGAATGTGTACTGACCGAACGGGCTCTCGATCTGCTCAGCAGGTTAGGAGCAGATGCACAGGTTGATCCTGTGTGAATTACCAGGTTGTTCATCTGCAAGAAACGTGCCAATCGCTGCTGTATGCGAAAAAACGCCTTTGATGTCAGGTAGTTACCGATTGCAGCGCGGCACAAGAAAACACTAGATGGGGGACACACTCAGATGATTGGAAAAGCCTCACCAGCACGTGCACGACTTATCAGCCTGTTGGCCTTCGTGCTCTTCATCGGGTACGCAGCCTGCAAGCCGTCGTCGGCAACAACAATCCCTGGTCCGCGGTTCAACATCGCGGGAGTCGGCGTATCCGCTCAATTCAGCCAGGAGTACGTTAACATCTGCGCCGGCAACGGGGTCTACCTTGCGGTCTGGCAGGACAGACGCAGCAACGTGGACTACGACATCTACGGCATTCTGCTCGACTCCAACGGCAGTCCGATAGTCGCGGAGTCATTCCTGATCTCGAAAATGGCCGGTGGAACGCCTGCGCCGAATGACCAGTGGTACCCGGCCGTCGGCTTCAACGGCACGGACTTCCTGGTGGCATGGTCGGACCGGCGTGCCGCCAACCAGATCCCTCGCATCTACGCGGCCCGAGTCACGACCTCGGGGCAGGTGCTGGACCAAGGCGGCATCGCGTTTCCTACGGCTCCCACACCGACAGAGCAGTTCGTTCCACAGATCGCGTCGAACGGAGTCACCTGGCAGGTGGTATGGCAGGAGAAAAACTCCATGGGAAACGACGACATCTACGGCGCACAGGTGAGCGCATCCGGAGTGGTGGGCAGCCGAGTCGCGATCGCTTTCCGCGCAGACAACGAGTCGTGGCCGAGCATCGCGTGGAACGGCAGCAACTATCTCGTGGTGTGGCAGGACTACCGCAACTCGGAGTCGACGGGCACGGACATCTACGGATGCCGGCTTACCGCCTCCGGAACGAAGGTCGGAAGCTCGGAGATAGTCATCTCGACAGCAGCAGGGTCTTCGAGTGCCGGTGCGGCGGGAGCACAGACTGCTCCCTCGGTAGCGGCAGGCTCCTCCGGCACCTGGATGGTCGTATGGCAAGACGCTCGGGGCGCGGACGATGACATCTACTGCGCCCGGGTCAGCTCGGCCGGTGACGTCGTAACCGCTGACAGAGGCGGAAAGGTGGTATCCAGCGTCACGGACGACCAGGAGGAGCCTAGTATCGGTTGGGACGGCACGAACTTCGTCGCAGCCTGGAGAGACAAGTCCTCCGGCCGAGCCATTCGAGCCGGCAGGATCAACATCAGCGGTACGGTACTCGATCCGAATGGAATAGTGATCAACAGCGGGTCTGCGGGCTCATACGGGCCATCGATCGCCTGCCGAAACGGCATCAGTCTGATAGGATGGTACAGTCTGGACGCACTCAACGCGGATGTGCTCGGCACTCGGCTGAACTCCTTCGGGCAGGTCGGCAGCATAGCGCAGTGGTCGCTCTGTCTGCAGAACCAGCCGCACTTCTCCGCTGCATTCGACGGGACGAACTATGTGGTCACCTGGTCCGACCGAAGATCCGGCTTGTACCGCGTGTATGCCGCCCGGGTATCGCCGGACGGTACGATCCTCGACCCTGAGGGAGTGCTCGTCACCAGCGGCAGTTCGCTCGATCAGACCGAGCCGGCGATTGCCTGGAACGGCACTCACTACCTCGTGGTCTGGACGGAACTGGTCACGACATTCACCGATATCAAAGCAATGAGGCTGACCCCCACCCTGGCCAGGGTCGATGCCAGCCCCATCACTCTCTGCAACCTCGATCTGGATCAGAATGCGCCTGCCGTGGCGTGGAACGGCACCCATTTCCTCGTCGTCTGGGTGGACTACAGGAATGCGGTGGCTCCGAACTACTACTGCGACATCCGGGGGGCGAGGGTATCGGCAACCGGTGTCGTCTCCAACCTGAGCAGCGCGATATGCAACTTCAACAACAACCAGTTCGCGCCGGCGGTGGCCGCGTGCGGAAGCAACTTCCTGGTGGCATGGGAGGACTACCGGACCAACGGCGCACCGGTCATCTACTACAACCGAGTGACCGGCGATGGAGCCGTGCTGGATTCCAACGGGATCATGGCGCCCGCCATCGCCTACTACAACGTCCAGCCCTCTGTAGCATCGGACGGGACCAACTACCTGATAGTCTGGTCAGACAAGCGAGCGGGTTGGTCCAACGACAACATCTATGGGGTCCGCATATCCCAGGCTGGAACGCGGCTCGATGCTGAAGACATCATTGTGTGCAGCGCCGCCAGGGATCAGGTCGCTCCGTCAGCCGTGTGGAATGGTCAGAACTACCTCGTTGCGTGGCAGGACGGCCGCAACTGGTCAACATCCAGTGACGATATATACATGAATGCCGTGACCTCTGCCGGCGTGGTCGTCGATCCCGCCGACAGCCTTATATGCGGAGCAGGCCACTCCGAGAGGAACCCCTCGGTTGTGACCTGCGGAGCGGGACTCGGCGCGGTGTTCTACAGCGATTTCCTGAATGCAACGTACCGGACCGGGGGATGCATCATCTCGGAGGCGCCGCCCGTCCCGGAAGTCACTGACGACGGCATCTACAGCACCCTTCCGGGCTCCCTGCACGCGACATGGACCGTCGGCCCGAGACAGGACGAGGTCGCCGAGTACCGGTATGCGATCGGCACCACCGCCGGAGGAGCGGATATCGTCGACTGGACGTCCGCCGGCCTCCTGACTGAGATCACGCACTCCGGTCTGGCGCTTGTCGACGGCAACACCTATTATATCTCGGTGCAGGCAAGGACCGCCGCGGGCATGTGGAGCGAGTCCGGCGTTAGCGACGGGATCATCGTCGATGCGTCGGCTCCCACTACGCCGGTCGTAGCGGATGACGGCGACTGCGCGGCATCAAACGTCCTGAATGCAACCTGGAGTGCCGAGGATGCTCACACGGGTGTCCAGGAATATCGGTATGCCATAGGAAGTTCGCCCGGAGGGACCGATCTGGCCGACTGGACATCAGTAGGCACGGATACGTCGATCACGAGGAGCGATCTGTCGATCGCGGACGGCACTACCTGCTACTTCGCGGTGCAGGCCCGGAACGGCGCCGGTTCGTGGAGTACCGTGGGCATGAGCGACGGCATCCTGGTCGACACATCGGCTCCCACGACACCCGTCGTCACCGATGACGGCGACTACAGCACGAACCCCATGACCATCCATGCAGCATGGACCGCCGAGGATGCGCACACCGGAATCACGGAGTACCAATACGCCATCGGCACCTCGGCCGGAGGTACGGACATCGTGGACTGGACCTCGGCGGGCACGAGCACCGAGATCACCAGAGACGACCTGTCGCTCACAGACGGCACGACCTACTACGTCGCAGTCAAGGCCAAGAACGGCGTCGAGGCGTGGAGCGCCATCGGGAGCAGCGACGGCATCGAGGTAGATGCGTCCGCTCCGACGACCCCGACCGTCATCGACGACGGTGACTACGCGCTCCCCGACTTCCTGCACGCGGTCTGGACAAGCGAAGACGCTCACTCCGGCATTCAGGAGTACCAGTACGCCATCGGTACAACTCCTGGTGGAACGGACGTGGTGGATTGGACCTCCGCCGGCAGCGAGGGAAGTATCACGCACACCGGACTGTCGCTGCAGGAGGACGTGACCTACTACATCAGCGTGAGGGCGCTCAACGGCGCAGGCCTGTGGAGCGATGTGGGATCGAGCGACGGCATCACGGTCCCTGCGCTGGTAAACACCATCGCAGACGCCAAGCTCATGGCGGACGACCAGGGTATGAGGCTGACCGGCAAGGTCGTTGTGGCCGGAACCGACAGCCTGCCCGATCTCCCCGGTCCCGCATTCTTCTACATCGAAGAGGAGAATCGCACCTCCGGCATCAAGGTGGTAAGCGCGGAGCCGATCAGCACCGGCTGCGTAGTGGATATCGCCGGAGAGATCGAGACCGTGGACGGCGAACGGCAGATCACCGCATCGGTGGTCAGGGTGAGTTCGGCCGAGGGCACGGCGCCCGACGCGCTCAACATGATGGACAGAGCGATCGGTGGATTCGCGCTCAACGAGCACACACCGGGCGTCTACAAGTCGTTCGGACCGCATAACGTGGGCCTGCTTGTCATGACTTGGGGCAAAGTGACATACGCCGGCGGGGCAGACGAAGACTACTGCTACGTAAACGGCGGTAGTTATCTCAGGGACGGATCAGGCCACGCAGGCGTGAAGGTCTACTGCGGCCACCTCACCAAGCCGGCTGTCGGCTCCACCGTACTGGTGACAGGTATAAGCTCCTGCGAGCCTCTGGCGGACAGACTCGTCCGCAGGGTACTTGCCACCAAGATAGTCGAATATCCATAGGACATGTTGCTTCCGGGGCAATCTCCGTAATATGGGACTGAGCACTCGCAGCGGTCCGAACGGCGATAACCCGGACCGGACATACACGGCGGGGGAGGGATCGCTCCCTCCCCCGCCGTTTCCTCGAACGGCGCCATCCGCTTCACCGCCGAGGACCGTTACCTGCATGCCGTCAATCCCGACGTGAGCCTCAAGTGGCGCAATGGGATCGGACCTCAGGTGGAGTCATCGCCGACTGTTCGCTGATGCCGTCTGCCTTCCGTCACACACCACTCACTTCTCCCGTATTGCCACATCCCCCATCCGAGCTCCTGTATCTACACCCGTCACGGGTCTAGACGGGTGTTCCGGCGCCGGCCACCGTCAACGATGTCGGCTGTATCTTGCATCGTTAACCCTAAGTTGCAGACCATCATTTTATTGTAGGTTTAGCCCATACTTCCGGGAGGGTACAGCGGAAATGCCAACATGTGCAGACTAGTACCCGGTTAACTTGTTTCCCGAAGGTTGCCACTCTGAGAGGCATATTTGTGAACCTGCTCGGTGATTTGGGTAGCCATCCGCCAACGGCAGGCCAACCCCGACGCCGGGGCAGGAGCATTCTGCATATAGCATGAGAGGAGGCTTGATCGATGTTCAGACTCAATCACGTCAAAGCCTGCAAGCTATGGCTGGCAGCGCTTGTGCTGATGGCAGCGCTGACATGGCAGTGCCAGGCGGCGGTGACCATCAGCGGAGGGGCATTTCAAGATGTCGACTGCAGTGGCGGCTTCAACGGGGGTGACATGCCTCTGCCCGGCGCAACGTTCATACTGACCGATGCGAGCGGAAATCCGGTCGTGGACGCGAGCAACAATCCTGTGCCGCCGCAGATGGGAAGCACCTTCAGCTTCACGAACCTGCTCATCGGCACATACAGGATCACCGAGATCAACCCACCCGGCTACTCCAGTGTGGACGCCATTCCCAGCGGCCCCGATGCGGTGAAGATCACGAGCGATATCATCCAGGTAGACGCCGGAGTTGACGGAGACTACCCTGACCAGAACTTCCTGGATTCGGGCTGCACGCTGCTAGTGTATCAGGCATATCCGGGCGACTCCAACGGGGTCAACGTGGGATACGCGGGGTACGCCACGCTTACCGACGATCTGATCAGCTCGGTGCCCGGAGTGCTGCAGATCATCCCGCAGGATGATGGAGAAGAGCCCTGGCAGAACTTCATCCGCGTCTACCACAACGGAATTCCCGCCCCGACCGTCACCATCACCTCCGTCACGCTCAGGAAGACGACGCCCGCGCTCATCCAGTGCGGAAACGAGTTTCCTCAGAGGGAGTTCATGCAGCAGGGCACGTCGAGCATCCGGCTCTGGTGGCCACTGATGTATGAAGTCCCGGGTACGACCTGGACACTGACGATCAACTACACCGCAAACGGGACGCCGATGAGCGATGTGTGGAGATGGCAGGTCGATGCCACTCTCGAGAGCCTCAAGCTCACACTCGAGCTGTTCCACCAACTGCCCTTCGGAACGAGCCAGGTGCCGCTCGTCTCGGACGAGGAGCTGTACCCCATCCTGCAGGCCAAACTGGATGCGGCAATAGACGCCCTCGCCGTCAGCGACCTCCTGCTCGCCGGCATGATCCTGGCCGACTTCGAGATGGAGGTCAACAATGCCTGGATAGCGTCTACTCCGATGTACCCCCTGCCTTCGGGCGTCGGCACGGGCATTGTACAAACCGCGGAGAATCCCGCCGCCTGCAAGCTTCAGGTAGACGCCGGCTACATTGCCGATCTGTACGGCCTGTTCCAGACGGCCAAGTGACGCAGCGGGTCGTCCCAGGCAATGGCATGGCCCGGTCTTCCAAGATATGAGGTTGAAGGAGGTAGCGAGACATCATGAAAAGATTGCTCATACTGCTGGCGGCGCTGGTACTGATCACGGCACTTCCTGCCGTGTCCGCCAGAGTCCTGGTATTACCGATAGTACACGATACGATCGTTCTTCAGCAGTCGTACGCGGGTGACAGCGGCGGGACTAACCTGGGGTTCGCCGGCTTTGACGGAGTCCGGGATGATGTGATCTCGGCCGTGCCGGGGATCTTCTCCATCGAGCCCGGCGACAACTGGAGCAACTTCGTCGGCGCGGCATGGGAGCCCGTGGATACGCCCTACGCGATCAAGAACGTGGTGCTCGCCAAGACGACACCCGCGATGTGCACGATCAACGCGCGGACCATCTACCAGCATGGCACTCCGAACGTCCGGCTCTGGTGGCCGCTGATGTACGAGCCGCCCGGAACCACCTGGAGGCTGAGCATACTCTACGGAACGTACGCTCCGTATGACGATGATGGTGCGGGGCCGAATCCCGCGAGCTACGTACACCAGGAGATCTGGGAATGGCAGGTCGAAGCCAACCCGACGAGCCTGCAGAACCTGATGGCGCTGTTCCGCGAACTGCCGTTTGCGACCGATGAGGTGCCTCTGATATCGGATGAGGAGCTCTACCCGGTGCTGCAGGACTTGCTGTCGGAGTTCATCGTTCTGGTCGACAACCAGCAGGAGACAGAGGCCAGTCTGGTTCTGGGAGAGTTGTTTGCAACGATCAACGACGGCTGTATTCCCATCTCGCCGATGGATCCTGCTCCGACCGGTCCGGGCACAGGCATAGCCAACTCGCCCGAGCATCCAGCGTGCTGCAAGTTGATGGCCGACGTGGATTACATCGGATCGCACGGCATATTCACGCCGGGGAAGTAAGCATCACCAACTCTATCAGACGAAATGGGGGTGGGCCTGAGAGCGATCTGAACTACCGCACACCGGGTGCTCGCGAGAGCACCCGGTGCTCTATGTGCGAGGTATCCGGTGAGTCTCAGGAGATTGTGCTACGGTGTAGCTCCTAGGAAACCACGCGCCGTCAGCTCTGAGTAGTCTCGACCGTCCTTCGATACGCTTCGCTACTCAGGACTAGCAGGTTCCTATGTCCCGGGAAACCCACCCCGCCGGGCATGAGTAGTCCTGCACTCCGAGTTCACTGACTAGCGGGTATTATGTCCCGGCAAATCCACCCCGTCAGCCCTGAGTGATGCGCAGCATCGTATCGAAGGGCGGCCTTGCTCTACCAGACCTTTGGCCAGACCCGACCGTCCTTCGATACGCTTCGCTACTCAGGACTGCCGGGGTTCCTATGTCCCCGGGGAACAACCACCGCCAGCCCTGACAGGACCAGCGGGATTTCTACCCCGAGACAACTACTCTGACTGCGCAGTAATATGCCTGGAATGACTGACTGTTTCAGATCCACCTGAGTCTTGTTAGGAACGTGGCATGCCGAAGCCTACTGAACCGGCTGGAGCAGTCCGAGTCGCCCCCCGACATACTCCGAATCCGCGAGGAGCTTGCAACACGCGGGATTCTCAGCGCTGTTGGCGATCCCGGTGCCGGGACCCGTGGGATTCGGCTTGGCGGGCGATGTGGCGATGCAGGCATCCATCACCTGCATCTCGAACTCCCCGAGCAGGATGCCGGCGCTGATATGGTCTCCGGATTCCCAGGCATAGGCCACCGCATCGAGCTTCTCGACGAGCTGAGGATAGAGCTTCTCGTCCGAGATCAACGGCACTTCATCCGTCGAGAACGGCAGTTCATGGAACAGCGCCAGCAGGTTCTTCATGCTCTCCAGAGTCGCATCCACATACCAACGCCAGGTCTCAGTGTGAACATACGTGGGCTTATGAGGCCCGAGTCCGTCGTCATCCCAGGGGACGGACGTGCCGTAGGTGATCGTCAGAGTCCACATGGTCTGCGGGACCTCGTACATCAGCGGCCACCACGTCCGAATCGACGGCGTACCCTGCTGCTGGACTCCGTGGGCCGGGAATACATCCGCGCACTGGACGATGGAGGGCGTCTGCTTGACGAGCGAGACGCTCTTCAGGGTGTAGGGAACGCCGACCTGTGCCGCGCCTACGAAGTTCTCCCACTTGTCACCGGGCACGATGGTGAACACTCCCGGCACGGCCGACGTCGTATCGCCCTCGATGCCCTTGTACCCCTTGTGATGTCCGGATGCGCCTCTCGAACTGCCCTCGTAGGCCTGCAGCAGGCTGATCGGCTCGGACGGAGGCTGCGGCGGGTTCTTCCAGTTAGCTACCCAGAAAGCGAAGGTCTGCGAGACCGTCTGGCCGGGCGCAAGGCTCCCCCAATGGAACTTCATCGCTCCGCAGATATCGGTCGGGCCGGCGGCATTCAGCCCGGAAAGCCTGTCGTCGTAGATATCCGCAATAATTCCGGCAAGATCGCTGCCGTAAGCGCCGACCGCATAGGCGGCGGGAGCGGTGTTGGCGCTGAAGCCCACCACATCACTTCCCTCCGGCAGAAACAGCCCCCGACCATAGGTAGAGATATCGTAGTGATAGTCAGGGTAGCCGCCCACGGCGTAGATCTTCGGATCGTAGACGCCGAAGTTGTCCGTGGAAAGGTCATCATTCGGGTGAGCGTGCAGGAACTGATACAGCGATAGGTTCGATATCGCCGTACCTCTGATGTTCCGGATGTTATACGTCTGGAACATCACATACGGTGACGTCATGATGGGCCCTGCATAGCCCGCACCGCCGGGATTGAGGCCTATCGCCATGCCGCCGGGCACATACTTCATCTGCACCAGGATCTCTATAAGGAGATCATTGTTCACAATACGGCTGCGGCCGGTGTTCTTCCCCGGCACCGAGTTCGACGGATCGTGGTAGGTGTACATAGGGTCCAGAACTTCGAACGCCGAGTTTGTGGTGAAATCCGGACTGAAGAACCTCGGAGGAAGAAGCATGGATCTGCCTCCATCCGTCTCGATGCCGTCATACCTGACCGCCCCCGACCAGTCTCCGGTGAGAACCCCGTGGGCATCAGTCCCGGGGAACGTCACGGTGACCAGGTCCGTGTACGCGAAACCATCCAGGAAGATCTGCCAGTCCGGCGACTGCAGATCCTGCCCGAACACGCTCCCTCCTGCGGCGAGCAGGAGTACGCACAGCAGAAACACCATGCCTTGTCTACTCATGAAAGCCATGCCAGATCGTTCCTCCTCCAGACGACCGCGTCCGGCAGGGACTCAGGTTGTTCTGTAGTTTGTTTATTCCCAACTAGCCTGCTCTTCAACCGCATGACCAGGTGGCCGGCGAAAAAACCTCGAGCGCCGATCCCGAGACAGGAGGAGCGATTTGCACAAGTGCGCAGGCCCGACTGCCGCTGGCGCATACACGCCTCGTGGGCCGGGAAGACCGGCAGTCGAGGTTTTGGGCAGCGATGAATGTGGGTATTGGCAATGTGCGTCGCGGACGGCAGCCGGATGGGAGTGTGCCGCTCGTCCGTTTGGCGTCTGGTCTGTCTGGGTAAAGATCAGGTGTGTGACTGGGGGGCAAACTGGCCCACAGCAGTTCCTCTGCCGCAGATGCACCCCACGGACAACCATCACCTGCCCGAACGTCGCGCCGAACAAGGCTCGGTCGTAGAGCAGGCAGGAGGGAATCTCAAGTTGAGCACCTTCAGGCTTTGGGCACTTTGGCTGGTATGCTCGTTTCTCTTGCTGTGCTGCGGAGGCGCGTTCGGCGCGGATGACCTGGTCCGCGGACTCGTAGTCGACCGCAGCGACAGGACTCTCTGGCTGGGACTTCCCCGCCCCGTGCAAAGGGGAGCAGTCTTCAACGTCTTTCTCATGCCTGGAACCGAGCCACTGGCCCGAGCGACGGTCGAGGAGATCACTCCTGACCCGCCGTACGTCGCCAGGGCGAGCGTGAGGCTTCTCCGCTCCGATGCATTCATCCCGGTCGGCGCATACGTCGAGGTCACGGGCGATACGCTTCCCGCGACCGACGAGCCGGGTGGGCTGAAGGAGGTCGATTTCCATGAGGAAACGGCTCGGCGTCTGTCGTTCCGCGCGGGCGCGTTCTTCCCGACCGACGACGACCTGAGCGACGAGACCACCGACGTGTGGCCAACGTTCCAAGTCGCATACAGGACCGGCAGGAGACAGGGGACGGTCCTGGAGATCGGCTTGGCATACTACAAGTCGGACGGCACATTCACCGAGGGCATGGACGCAGGCAGCCGGGTATTCAGCGTGCTGCCGCTCACGATCGATGCACGAATACCGATGTCCCGTCGAGGGTCCGGAGCATGGTTCACCCGGGCCGGTGTCGGGGCCTACTATATCCGGGACCGCCGAACGGTCGGCGCGGTCACCACGTCGGAGAGCAACCTGACGTTCGGGTGGCAGATCGGATTCGGATACGCCTCACGCAGGGGACATTCGGCGGAGATCTACTATACCGATGTCGCCAAGACCGACTTCCAGGGTGTGGTCTTCAGTCTTGGCGCTCGTTTCTAGTGATCACGATTGTAGGAGCGGCCGTAGAAGGCCGCCACTCCGGGATGGGCGATTGCCCATGGATGAACGCATAACGACAAAGGAGGTGTCGAGAATGCTTCAGAGGATGAAGACGCTGCTCCTTGACGAAGAGGGAGCAACGATGGTCGAGTACGCCCTGCTGGTGGGACTCATCGCCGTCGCGCTGATCGGTGCGATCACCGGTCTCAAGGGCGGCATCAGCACACTGTTCGGTAACGCGCAGACGTCCCTGGAGAACGCTCCCAGCAGCGGTGGCGCCGGCAGCTAGTGCGGTCGAACGATGGAAAAGACCGTCACGCATGGGATGGTGATCGGCAGCATGATCCTCCGGCTGGCAGTGCCTGCCGTATTGATCGCGCTGATAACAGGCGCGGTCTACACCGATGTCAGGCACGGCAAGATTGACAACAAGCTTACCCTGACCTGCATAGTGTTGGGAATGGTTATGTCCCTGCTGTCAGCCGGACTGCACGGTCTTGCACAGAGCATCGCCGGAGCAGGGCTGATCATGGTGCTCTATCTGCTGTTCGCTCCCCGGATCGGGATCGGGGGCGGCGATGTGAAGCTCATGATGGCGGTCGGAGCGCTGATGGGCATCAGGTTTGCGGCATGGTCCCTGCTCTTCACGGCGGCGATCGGCGGCATGTTGGCTGTGGCGGTCATGATCCGCCATAGAGCGCTGACTTCGACGCTTAGAGGCATGTTCACCAACCTGCTCCTGAAGATATGCATTCAGGCTCCGGTGGAACTTGCAGGTGTGTCCCGAGGGCTGAAGCTCCGGTACAGCCCGGCAATCGCCCTCGGGACGCTCCTGACATATGTCCTGCGACCGTAGATGATGGTCATGAGAATACCTCGGATCGACAACAAGGGAGCGGCTCTGGTTGAGTTCGCGGTCGTCGGACTGCTCCTCATCACCATAGTGATGGGCATCATAGATTGGGGCCTGCTCGCCAAGGATTCTATGGCGCTGAACAATGCCGCAAGGGAGGGCGCCAGGTGTGCCGCGCTCGGCGAGACCGATCGGGTGGAGTCGGTGATCGTAGCGAATGCGCCGAAGCCGAAGCCCGGCGAGCCCCCCATCGAGGTGGAACTGCACTACCGGCAGTTCGATGAGGCCGGCTCGATCTGGGGAGACTGGACCGAGGAGGAGATTCCCGACTCGAACAACGTCCAGGTCAGAGTACGGACGACGTATCAGTGCAACCGCGTCACGGGATCGCTTCTGGGAAACAATCCCGTAAGGCTAAGTGCGGTAGTAGTCATGCGCAGGGAGTGACCGCCAGGGGACATGTCCTCCTGCCTGCGTTGAGGAGACAAGAGAAGTGCGCAGCGATATGAGAAACGACCGTGGTGCAGTCCTCATACTGACGACCTTCCTGCTCCTGGTGCTTGTCGGCGCTACCGCCCTAGCCGTGGACCTGGGCCGGCTTCAGCTTGCCAAACAGAGGGCGCAGCACATCTGCGACGCATCCGCTATTGCGGCGGCATGGCAACTGGAGCCCGCAGCCGTGGATCTCGGCGCCGCTGCCGCGGAGACGGCGGCTATGGACCTGGCCGATACCAACAACCAATCCGCCGGCAGCCTCGTGGATGCGACAGTCGGCGTTCCGGAGGCGACGGACGGTGTTCCGGGGCGGCGGACTATCACGGTCTACGGTCAGGCGCGTGTGGATTACGGATTCGCCCGGCTGCTTGGCCGGCAGTCCGGCACCGTTCGCGCCAGAAGCACGGCCGCGCTGGAACCTGTTAACGGCTTCACCTACGGATTCGTGCCGCTGGCAGTCACCGAGAACAAGATCAGGTTCATCGAGCCCGGAAGCTACGAGATGCTGTGGACCTGGTACTGGAACAGCAGTGGCGGACTCGATACGCTCGGACAGGCCAATAACCTCTACCCTATCGTGTTCTCCGACGAGGCCTACGATGTGAAAGTCTACGAGGATCGCCTTGCCGGGCGGTCCGAGCCGTTCGCGCTCAGGATCGGACGCCAATACGCTGACATAACCGCCGACGTAGCTCGTTCGACGTGTGACAGCTTGAACAACCGGATATCGGACGATATGACCTGGGACGAATGGCTCAGCGCAGGCGATACCGACAGGGCAAGATGCAGCCGCGTCGTGGTGATGCCCGTCGTGCGCCGCACCGCGAACAACATGATGATAGTCGGCTTCACCGGCTTCTTCATCGAGAGCGTCGACTACTACGAGCTCGGTGGCAGGCACTGCGCGCAGTTGTTCGGCCGATTTGTTCCCGGCATCGTGGGAAGTACGTCGATCCGCTGGATGCAGCCCTTTGCGCCCGATATCGGACAGTCGAATATGATGTACCGTGTCCGCCTAACACCTTAATGGGGGGAGTGTTGTATGAGTCTGAAGCCTAGAGAGAGGGTGTTTCTGCTTGCCGCAATCCTGGGACTCGCCGCTGCCGCGATGGTCTGGAGTTACCTGTCAGGACAGGAAAGCCAGGCACATGCGCAGACCCAGGTCGTGACCGCCGCGAGCAACATCCCGCGAGGGATGGTCCTTACCGCCGCTAAGCTGCGCATCCGCAGCTTCCCGAGCCATCTTGTGACGCCGGGCGCCGCCGTGGACGAGAAGACGGTCGTCGGCAAGGTCGCCAAGACCGACATCAAGGCCGGCGAGCCGATATACGCCAGCCATCTTGCGGCCAACGACCGGCTGTCCTACGCCATCCCGCCGTTCATGCGAGCGGTGACCGTGGGTCTCGATCCGGTCATCGGAGTGGGAGGCTTCCTGAAGCCCGGCGACCGCGTGGACGTGGTGGCGACCTTCGACGTGAACGGCAACTCGTTCGCCAGGACCGTGCTCCAGAACGTGCACCTGCTCGCAATCGGCAAGGAATACGAGGGGGGCGGAAACGTGTCGGCCGACAAGGCCGCCGCCAGGACTCAGCCCACCGCGACGCTTGCCGTCACGCCGACGGATGCCGAGAAGCTCGTGCTCGCAGATGCGAAGGGCAGGCTCAGGCTCGCCCTGCGCTCCGACGGGGATGCATCGATCAGACCCGTGAAGCCTGTGAGCGCTCAGGCGGTGATCGGCGTTGCTCCGAAGCCGTCGAACCAGGGAGCCGGACAGTCCCGGAGCGTGAAGTCCCCGGCGCCGCGATTCGTTCCACCTTTGATCGCCGAGCCGACGGTAAGGCCGGCGCCGCTTTCGTTTGAGTCCGAACCATTTCCCAGGCAGATGCCAGCCGCGGTGTCTTCCGGGAAGACCATCGTGATCGTGCGCGGTACGCAGACCGAGGAAGCTACGGTCTCCGAGTAACCGCAGCATGGTACGACAATTCCTTTGCAAAGGAGGCCGGGGGTCCAGGGTGCTTTTTCCCCTGCTGTTTCTGCAGACCCATGCATAATGAGAACGAGATACGTTTGCTTATTCACCGCATTGCTGGCGGCGATCATTGCGCTGCTTGTGGTGGCCGCTCCGCTGCACGCCGCGACTGACTCATCCATCCCGGAGAAGGTCCTCTACGTCGGGGACAGCGAGATCATCGAGTGCAAGGACGCCAAGCGCACGGCGATCGGCGATCCCGTAGTGGCCGATGTGGTCGCACTATCCTCCAGCGAAATCCTCCTGAATGCCAGGTCGCCCGGCAAGACCGTGCTGTACGTCTGGGATGACAGCGGCAGACGGCTCTACCGAGTCTCCGTCAAGCCGAGCGAGCTCGACATGGATGCCATCTGCGAGAGGATCAGCAAGGAGTTGGACGACCAGCGCCTGAAGGTGCGCGGGGTCGGCAACACCGTCATACTCGAAGGCGCCGTGTCGCGGGAAGCCGAATCGAGCAAGGCTGAGGCGATCGCTCAGGCTATCGTAGAGACGATGGTCTTCCAGGGCGCGAGCACGGGCGCCGGGAAGCAGGAAGCGAAATCCGTGGCGCGGCCAGAAGGTGAGTCGTTCGTGCTCGAAAAGATCGTTACCAGCCGGGCCACCGACGTCGATGCTCAGACCGGCCTGCGCTGCCCGAAGGTAGTGAACTTGATTCAGGTGGAGCGCGGCCTGGACGAGGTGAACGTGCGCACTATGGAAGTGGCTACCGCCATCCGCCAGGGGCTCGGTAATCCGGCGCTCACCGTGCGCGCGCTCCCAAGCAACGTCGTGGTCATCGAAGGCAGAGTGGGCACTCCCATCGAGCAGGAGCGGATCAATGCCTTCATACTCGGCTGGCAGAAGCAGGTTGCGGATGCGGGCACGGCGGGGGTCGACGGCAGGGTGACCGTCCTGAACATGGTGGAGTTGGACAGCTCGATAGCCGGACAGGTGATGGTCCGCACCCAGGTTGTAGACATCAACAGGGATGCCCTCAAGGACTTCGGCGTCGATTGGGGCAGAGTCGTCTTCGAAGAGAGTGATGTGCCCGGTGCGCCTCCGCAGGCAACCGTAGTCGATCAGCCCTGGTTGATCGGGCAGACGACCTTCGGGCCCGTAGACCTGTTCGGCGGCGGCTCGATCGAGCGGTTCGATCCGATCGGCGCGCGGGTGAGAGCCCTGGAGATACAGAACAAGGCCAAGGTGCTCTCCGAGCCGAATCTCCTGGTGCTCGACGGACGCGAGGCCGGCATGCTCGTCGGCGGCGAGATCCCGATCCCCGTCGCTCAGTCAGGGGTAGTCGGAGGTGCGGCCGCGATCACGATCGAGTACAAGGAGTTCGGCGTGCGCCTGAGAGTCCAACCACAGATAACCGGGGATGACAGGCTCCAACTCCGAGTCATGCCGGAGGTCAGCACACTAGACCCCGCCAGTTCGGTCGTGATCAATGGGATTAGTATCCCCGGACTCCGGACGCGGAGAGCGGAGACGACGGTGAACGTGAGAGACGGCCAGTCGCTGATCATCGGCGGCCTGCTTCAGAACGAGACGGCCAAGCTGGTGAGGGGAATCCCCGTGTTGAGCGACCTGCCGGTTATCGGCGAGCTGTTCAAGAGCCGGTCGTTCGTGAACAACCAGTCCGAACTCGTCATTATCGTAACGCCGCAGATCGTCCGACCTGCGGCGCAGGCACAAGGACAATAGTATACGGCATGCCTGTCAGAATACTCATCGCGGAATACGACGCGGCGACTCGGGACGAGATAGCGTTCATGGTCGCATCCGATCCGGACGCCGAGATCGTGGGATTGGCGAGGGACGGTCAGGAAGCAGTGCAACTGGCCGTCCTGAGATCTCCCCACGTGGCGATCATCTCGAACAGCGTGCGAGGCATCACTCCTCTGCAGACTTGCGAGATGCTCAGCGCAGTAGCGCCGGCGGTGATGCCGATCTTGCTCGTCGACTCCAAGTCGACCGACAGCCTGGAGTCGGCGATGCGTTCAGGGGCGCGCGCAATCATCACGAGTCCGATCGATCCCAGGGAGCTGCACCAGTTGGTCTCCGCTCTGAGTGAGGTCGGCAGGCGCAGGGACTCGGACGAGGTCAACGCGCTAAAGGACCCGTCCACATTCCCCAGGGTCATAGCCGTCACCGGAGCCAAGGGCGGGGTCGGCAAGAGCACGATCGCCGTGAACCTTTCCGTAATGCTGGCGCGGCATGCCCCCGCCAAGGTCGCGCTGGTTGACGGCTACACGCAGTTCGGCGATGTTGCCACGATGTTCAACATCCGACCGGGACGCGTGCTGTCCGAGTTGGAGCCGGTGTCGGCGGAGCTCGACACCACCATCATCCAGGACTACGTTACCAGCCACCCATCCGGTGTCGATATCCTGGTGTCGTCATCCGAGCCGCTCCCCCTGGATGCCATGTCGGAGGAGTGCCTCGAAAACCTCATATACGTACTGAAGCGCATGTACCGCTACATCGTCGTGGACGTACCACCGATCCTGCACGGGCCGACGCTTCGCCTGCTCTCGCATGCGAGCACGATCCTCCTGATCGCCAACCTGTTCGATCTGACGACGGCCACAGATACGAAGCGCTTCTTCACGGCGGTCGGGGAGTCGAGGATCCCGAGGGAGAATATCAGTATCGTTCTGAACCGCGTCTCGAAGATCAACCAGATCAGCATCAAGGACATCGAGACTCTCTTCGAGTGCGGTGTGCTGGCGACCATACCGAATGACAGCAGGCTCGTCTCCGCGGTCAACCAGGGAGTGCCGATCGCGATCACGGACGGCGATTCCCCATTCGGGCGCAGCATATCGGAGCTTGCCTCCAAAGTGTCCGGCGTCGGTCAAAGCGCGGCCAACCACAAGCACGCTTTGCGCGGCAGGAAAAAGGGCAGGATGAGATTCGGAGGATAGTCATGGGACTCCTGGACACACGCAGACCGGATGCCGATGCGGATATCGATCAGGGAGACGGTCGAGGACGCTTGAGCGTGCGCAGCCTGATGCTGCTGAAGGCGCAGATCCACCAGAAGCTGATGGACGATATCGATCCGGCGGAACTGGGCAGGATCGACAGGCACGCAATGGCTCATGAGGTGCACAGGGTGATGTCGGCGGCGGTGACCGACGCCGGGGTCTCTCTGCCCCTCAAGGTACGCGAGCAGGTCGTGGCCGACGTCATCGACGAGGTGCTCGGATACGGACCGATCCAGCCGCTTCTCGATGATCCGAGCATCACTGAGATCATGGTCAACGGGCCGAGTCAGGTCTATGCCGAGCGGAACGGCAAGGTGTTTCTGACCGACCGCGTATTCCGGGACGAGCCGCACATGATGCGCATCATCGAGAAGATCGTGATGCCTCTCGGCCGCCGCATAGACGAGAGCTCGCCGATGGTGGACGCCCGCCTCCCGGACGGCTCGCGCGTGAACGCCATCATCCCCCCTCTGGCGGTCAGGGGCCCGGCGCTCACGATCCGCAAGTTTTCGCGAGAGCCGTATACTATGGAGGACCTGATCAGCTTCGGCACACTGACCCCGCAGATGGCGGAATTCCTCAAGGCATGTGTCGCTGCCAAGCTCAACATGGTGGTGTCCGGAGGCACAGGCAGCGGCAAGACCACCACACTGAACGTCTTGTCGTCCTTCGTTTCCAACGACGAGCGCATCATCACCATCGAGGACGCCGCCGAGCTTCGACTCCAGCAGGAGCATATCGTGAGCCTGGAGAGCCGTCCGCCGAACATCGAGGGCAAGGGCGAAGTCCCGGTCCGCATGCTCGTCAGGAACGCGCTCAGGATGAGGCCCGACCGGATCATCGTCGGCGAGGTGCGCGGCGGAGAAGCCTTGGACATGCTCCAGGCGATGAACACGGGACACGACGGCTCGCTGAGTACGGCGCATACCAACAGCCCGCGCGACACGATCTCCCGGCTTGAAACGATGGCGCTGATGGCGGGAACGGAACTGCCGTCGAGAGCCATACGCGAGCAGATCTCGTCCGCCATCCACCTCATCATACACCAGAACCGACTCCGGGACGGCAGCCGCAAGATAACCCACATCACGGAGGTCCAGGGGATGGAGGGCGATGTCATCACCCTGCAGGACATCTTCCTGTTCGAGCAGAGGGGCATAGACACCCATGGAAGAGTGATCGGTCAGCATCGACCGACCGGGCTGCGGCCAAAGTTCATGGACCGACTGCTCCAGCAGGGGGTAGAGTTGCCGGCCAACATTTTCTGCGCGAGGCTATCAATATGAATGAGACAAACCTGCTCTGGGCATTGACGGCGCTGATGGGCACATTCGGAGTAGTCCTGCTTGTCGGCCTGGCGGTCGCGGGCAAGCCCGGGAAGATCAGCGCGCGGCTCAAGGAGCTTACTTCCCCGGAACAGGAAGCCGCTCCACAGGAGCAGCCGGGAAGAAGAGAGGACGCGATCCCCCTGCTGACACGACTGCTCACCGGCAGGCGGATCACCGATCGGCTGTACCTGGAACTGTCCGCGGCGGGTCTGCCGGTACGTCCGAGCGAGTTCGTCGGCATCCTGTGCGGGTCCGTGATCCTCTCTCAGTTTGTCGCCGTAGCGGCGGCTCGCGGTGCGTTCGGCCATCTGCTGTTCGGAGCAGTCGGGGTCGTGCTGCCTGTGATGGTGGTGAGGTCGCTGCAAAGGAAGCGTCGTGCCGCCTTCGACGCGCAGATCGTCGACGCGCTGATCACGATGTCGGCATCCTTCAAGTCGGGATTCAGCCTGCTGAGAGCGATGCAGATGGTGGCGCAGGAGATGCCCCAGCCGATATCCAGGGAGTTCGAGCGGATCGTCAGCGAGGTCGGAGTCGGACGTCCGCTGGAGGAGGCTCTGCGCGCGGCTGTCGATCGGATCAACAGCTATGACTTCGACCTCGTGGTGACGGCGATACTGATCCACCTGCAGGTCGGCGGCAATCTCGCCGAGATACTGGAAACGATTGCGGACACTATCAGGGAACGCACCAAGATAATGGGAGAGATGAGGGCGTTGACCGCCGAGGGCCGAGTCTCCGGCCTCATCCTCGTAGTACTGCCGATCGTACTGGCGGTCGTCCTGTACGAGCAGCGCCCGGAGTACATGGCCGTGCTGCTCAACGACCCGATCGGACCCGGCCTGATCTGTGCGGCACTGGTCCTTCAGGCGATCGGCGTGCTCGTAATGCGGCGAATGCTGGCCCTGGAAGTCTAGGCGGGGAGTGAGTATCGTGTTATTACTGATCTCGTTGTGCACATTCGGAAGCATCGCACTTCTGGTGATCGGCCTGAGCATGAAGTCCGAACGCGATGTGATACGCGACAGGATGTTCGATCAGACCAAGCCCGCGGAGAGCACGCTCAACTCCGTCGAGTTGGAGATGGCCGTGCCGTTCACGGAGCGCATAGTGATGCCCTTCCTGCGTCGTCTGGCCGGATTCGCCGTGCGCTTCACCCCCGGAGGAGCCACCCAGGCCGTCGAGGAGAAACTGGAGACCGCGGGCCGTCCGTGGAACATGGGATATCGGGAGTTCATGGGCCTGAGAGTCCTGTCGGTGATAGTGATATCGCTGGCAGGCACGGCAGTCATCAACCTGGTCAACGTGTCTCCCATGCTGCGAGTGGTCGGCATCCCGGCGATCATCCTCTGCGGGGCGCTCCTCCCAGACTATGTGCTGGACAGCATCATCAGGAAGCGCCAGGCAGGGATCCGCAGGGTGCTCGCGGATACGCTCGATCTGATGACCGTCTGCGTGGAAGCAGGACTCGGCCTCGACGGAGCGATGCAGAAGGTGATCGAGAAACAGGACACCCCGTTCTCCCGCGAGATCTCGCGGGCGCTCCAGGAGATGCGCCTCGGCAAGCTGCGCGCCGACGCCCTGAAGGACATGGCCCGTCGAATCCGGATTCCGGAGGTCTCCTCGTTCGTCGCGGCCGTCTGCCAGGCGGACCAGCTCGGCGTGAGCATTGCCAGAGTACTCCGCGTCCAGTGCGAGACGCTCAGAAGCGTCCGAAGCCAGCGAGCCCGCGAGGCGGCCGCCAAGCTGCCGGTCAAGCTCCTCATCCCGCTCGTGTTCTTCATCTTCCCGGCGATATTCGTGGTGGTCATCGCCCCCGGAGCGATACAGATCGCCCGGTCGCTGGGCATGCTCCAGTAGCCGGGACGTCTTCCCGAAACGACCCACTGCCCCATCACTACACCCGTTGAGCAAGCGATTGACATACTTGCCGATGGTGGTATTCCCAACATACGCAAGTTGCTGATGCGTGCCTGCACCAGTTCTTCGTGTTAGCAAGCGCATTTAGGCCAAGCTACAAGCAAGCGCTGTTGGTTACGCTCTGGGTTTAACCACTAAAAAAGCCCCCGCTCAGACACTAGAATCCGTTTAAGAGAGTGGAATCTCCGGGTATTACCGTTTCGATGATAAGGAGTTGATGGATCGGTTAGCCGTGGATATTCGGCGGCCATGACTGCAATCACAGGCTTCGATCAGGGCCTTGGGATAGATTTAGGAAACGGCCGGAAGGATTGGGCCCCTCCGGCCGTCGGCAGCGCAGAAGAACCCCCGTGTAAGGTGAGATCTACCGCGCCAAAAGTGTCTTTCCTCTTCTGCGCTTCCTTCTTCTGATCCCCGAGAGACATCCGGAACCGAATAGCGACGAGACAGCGCGAGCGCTCCCCGAGCATCCGGCATCGGGTAGAGCCGGCGATCGCTGTCTATGGGTGTTTGCAGGTTCCCTGCATTGTACCACGCCCGAGCCTGTTCCTGCAAGCGGCCGGCGTCGGGCATGAAGGAGGAGCGTAGGGATGCGATTGAAACGCGTACTGTTCGTCTTGATACTGCTCCTGGTCTGCGCGTGGCTTCCACGAGCCGCCGCGGACACAGTGACTTTCACCGGAGACGCTGATGCGGACTTCCCGGTGACTACTCAATGGGCTGTTGATGATCGAGGAGACTCCAAGGGTCCCGGAGCATGCCTCGATCAGCCCCTGGGGGCCGATGCATACACCGCCCCTCCGATTACCCCCATACCTGCGACGGGCTTCAACGTGGAACGAGTCGGCACGC
The DNA here is from genome assembly GCA_964466715.1 of uncultured bacterium. Lineage (GTDB taxonomy): Bacteria > Armatimonadota > UBA5829 > DTJY01 > DTJY01 > CAYXOC01. The sequence continues at coordinate 40,736 of CAYXOC010000009.1, read as the reverse complement.
TGTACGACTGCGCCACCGATACGCTCTATGTGGCGCTCGATATCTGCGACGACCGAATAGCCTGGGATGCCGACGCCGACGGCCGGATAACCAAGTTCGATCCTTCCGGCGGCGTGCCCGGCGCGCAACTCGCCGAGGGATTCCGAGATGACGGTCTCGAGGACTACGAGATCGAGCTGGATGTAGGCAACGGGAGTCTGGCAACCCCATTTGTAGCCGACATGAAGATCTTCGTGCAGAGCATCGACGGCGGAGTGAATGTCTCCGCCCTCTCGTCGCCACTGCCGGCAGGTGTGACTTTCAGCGTCTACACCGCGCCGCGCACGCCGATCCCACCCGCCCCTCCGGACTACCAACCCACGGAGAAAGACATCGAGGTGCAGATCAACGGCCTGCGCGCCGCGTTCAGTGACGACTTCCCGAACATGGCTACCCTCCCGGTCAGGATCGCCACACGCTCAGGCGCGACCGGCGACCTGGTGAACGAAGACATCACCGACGCGGTCTTCAACCTGACGTGCGAGCCTGAGATCACCATCACGAAGGGAGTCTCGTGCGTCGAGGGAGGCCCGTTTGGCCCCTCGGTGACGGTCCTGCGCGGCGAGACGACCTACTTCCGCATCACCGTCCAGAATACCGGCAACGAGCCGCTCGGGAACGTGGTGATCTCCGACCTGTTCACGAGCAACGGGGCGTGCTGCCCCGCCGGATCGTGCATACCGACGGAGATCGTCGTAGGAAATCTGGCGGTCGGTGAGACGCGGAACTTCGACTACACCGTGCCGACCGATCCGACGTTCAACATCACCGGCGAGACCGAGGACTGTGTGAACGTTGCCAGCGTGGTCGGAGTCGGCGTGTATACCGGCGTCGGCGTGAACGCCGGACCCGCCAGAGCCACCGTTAACGTCCTGGTGCCGTCGATCACCTGTGAGAAGCTCGTGGACGACGATGACAACCCCGATCCGAGCCAGGCTGATGATCCCGGATTGGCGCCGAGCCATGAGCTCAACCTGACGAGCGATGGTGTCGATACCGAGCAGGTCTGGTACTGGATCTGCCTGCGGAACAACGGTGAGACTGATGTCGACTTCGAGCCGATAGATGCGCGCGACTGCCCGAGCATCAGCGACTCGCTGCTCGACTCGCCGATCGCGGGTGTGACCGTCCCGGCCGGGACCGATGTCGGCCAGGCGTTCCGGGATGCCCTGCAGACGAAGTACGGCAGCCTGATCCTGGAGGCCGGTGACGAGGTATGCGTGGCGTTCGGGCCGGTGATGATCGATGAGCAGACCCTCTGCCCTGACACGCCTTACATCGAGAACACGTTCTCGGCATGCGGTCTCGCGCTCGGCACGTGCCTTGCTGACGGCCAGGGCGAAGAGGTCAATACCTCGTGCACCGCACGAGTCGATATCTGCCCGCCGAAGATCTGCATAGAGAAGACGGTGGCGTGCTCGCTCGACGGCCCGTTCACCAATTCCGTGACCGCGCTGAGGGGCGCGACCGTCTACTTCAAGATCGATGTGACGAACTGCGGCGGTGAGGACCTGAGGGACGTAGTCGTCACCGACACATTGACCGACGACAACGGCGCGCTCCTGCCGTGCCAGGACTGCACGAATACCGATTCCTGCATCCCGGGCGTCATCAACATCGGCGATCTGCCGGTGGGTGAGACCAAGACGTTCATCTGCACGGTGCAGACGAATCCCGCCTTCGCGGTCACCGGCCTCAGTCCGGACGCGACCAACACCGCCGGCGTAGTCGGCATCGGAGTAGCGAGCGAGCGCCAGGTCGAAGACGGACCTGTGAGCGCGACGGTCGATGTCCTGGTGCCGGGAATCGCGTGCAACAAGCTGGTTGACAACGACAGCAACCCCGTCCCCGGCGCGCCGGATGCGGACGGCGCGCAACCGACGGCTCACCTGAACCTGGTGGACGGAATACTGGGCACGAAGCAGGCATGGTACTACCTGTACGTGGAGAACACCGGCGAGGTGGACGTAGACTTCGCGGCCGGTGCGGATCCGGGCTGCCCGAGCTTCACCGACGCGTTCCTCGAGGGCAGCAGGGCCGGAATCACGGGCCTCAACCAGGATCTGGACGCCGCCTTCCGGGCCGCGCTGCAGACTAAGTACGGCTCGCACGTGATGCCGGTCGGCGGAGACGTCTACGTCACGGTCGGACCGGTGTCGTTCAACGAGACGGCACTCTGCGGTGACGAGAACGTCTTCCCCGACACGTTCACCGCGTGCGGCATCGCCACCGATCCGGACATCTGCCTGCCGGAGAGCGGCGGCGAGGTCGTCACCACCGGCGAGTGCGAGGCGGACGTGACGATCTGTCCGGGACCGTGCATCACCATCACTAAGGAGGTCTCCTGCGACCCGCTTGAGGGCTTCGGCCCGTCGGTGACGGCGCTGCGCGGAGCGGATGTCTACTTCAAGATCGTCGTCACGAACTGCGGCGGCGAGGACCTGCTCAACGTGGAGATCACGGACACGATCGAGGATGCGAACGGCGCGCTCCTGCCGTGCGAGGACTGCACGAACACCGATGCCTGCATCCCGGGCACTATCTCGATCGACATCCTCCCGGTGGGCGACTCCAGGACGTTCGTCTGCAAGGTCCCGACGAACCCCGCCTTCGACACGGCGGATGACGAAGCGGACGCGGTCAACACCGCCATGGTCACCGCGACGGCCGAGCGCAGCGGGACTACGCTGACACTCGATCCGGTGAGCGCAGAAGTACACGTCCTGGTGCCGTCGATCTCCTGCGTGAAGCTGGTGGACGACGACGAAAATCCCGATCCGGAAGCGGCGGACGATACACCGCCGACCACGGACCTCGATCTGGCATACCCGCCGATGGGCGTGAAGCAGGCATGGTACTGGCTGTGCGTCGAGAACAACGGTCAGGTCGATGTGGACTTCACCGAGCGCCCGGGCGAGGACTGCCCGTACTTCAGGGATGACTTCCTGGAGATCCCGTTCACGCTCGATGGACATCCCGAGGCCCAGATACCGGGAACGGGGATCGATCTCGACGCTCTGTTCCGGGCCGAGCTCCAGAGCAAGTTCGGCGGACTGGTACTGCCAGCCGGACAGAAGGTCTGCATCGCGACCCCGGCGGTCAGCTTCAACGAAGACATACTCTGCAGACTCGGTCTGCACGAGTTCCCTGATACGTTCAGCGCCTGCGGAATCGCCACTCAGGACGACATCTGCCTGCCGGAGGACGGCGGCGAGGTCGTCACCACCGGCGAGTGCGATGCGACGGTCAGGATATGTCCGGCCTGCATCGACATCGTGAAGCTGGTGGCATGCACACCGGAGGGGCCGTTCCTCCCGTCGGTTACCGTGCCCAGAGGCTCCACGGTCTACTTCCAGGTGGCGGTCACCAACTGCGGCGGCGACGACCTGACGGACGTGGAGATCCAGGACTCGCTCACGGGCGATGCCTGCTGCCCGACCGGAGCGTGCATCCCGTCGGTCATAGAGGTCGGCAACTTGGCCGTGGGTGAGACGAAGACGTACACCTATCCCGTGCAGACGGACGAGAACTTCGCCAGCCAGAACACCTCGCCGGATTGCACGAACACGGCGACGGCGACCGGGACCGGCGTCAACACCGGGCTCCATGTGGAGGACGGACCGGCGATCGCCACGGTGGACGTAGTCGTACCGATCATCACCTGCGAACTGATGCTGGACGACGATGCGGTCTTCACGGAGGAGCCGGGAGAGGTCATCAAGCCGGCCCACAACCTGCTCCTGAACAACAACGGACCGATGAAGATAGAGCAGGTCTGGTGCAAGCTGAGCGTGACCAACAACGGCGAGGTGGACGTGGACTTCCCGGCCGGCCCGAACGCCGACTGCCCGACCTTCCGGGCGCCGTTCCTGACCACTCCGAACGCTGACATTCCCGGGACCGGCGTCGATATCGTCCAGGCATTCCGCGACGCGCTGGCCGTCAACAACTACAAACTGCCGCCGCACGAGACGGTGGAGATCGTCGTCGGGCCGATGATGCTCGATGAGAGCATGCTGTGCCCGTTCAACAACCACTTCAAGCTCTGGTTCGATGTATGCGGCATCGCCGGACAGGAAGGCGTCTGTGGGACGACGGTGGTAAGCACCGAGCGGTGTGACGGCAGCATCGCCATCTGCGAGCCGGTTCTCTTCCAGGCGTACCCCGGCGACTCGAACGGCGCGAACGTCCACTACTCCGGCTACCTCGGCCAGGGCGGCGAGACGATCTCCGCGGTGCCCGGCGTGTTCGTCCTGGCGCCGGGCGACAGGTGGGAGAACTTCGTGACTGCGGCCCAGGCGGGCATCGCCTACACACTGAAGAACGTGACGCTCATCAAGGAGACGCCGACGTTCATCCAGTGCGACGACGTGTTCACTTCGATGGTGGTCAAGCAGCAGGGCACCGCCGGCATCAGGCTGAGATGGCCGCTGATGTACGAGGCGCCCGGCACGAGGTGGACGCTGACGATCCAGTACGGCACGAGCATTCCGTGGGATGACGACGGAATCGACGGCCCGCACGTCGCCGGATATAACCACGAGGACGAATGGTCGTGGAAGGTGGATGCCTCCCTGCACAGCATGAAACTCCTCCTGGAGCTGTTCCATGAAGTGCCCTTCGCCACCGACGAAGTACCGCTGATCTCGGATGAGGAACTCTACCCGGAGCTTCAGGCGAGGCTGGACCAGATCATCGCCCTGTGGGAGGACGGCAACACCCGAGAAGCGGCGCTCGCTCTCGGAGACTTCGAGATGGTAGTATCCGATGCATGCATACCGGTCTCGCCGAGGCATCCGTACCCGGCGGGTCCGGGAACGGGTATCGCCCAGACGGACGAGAACCCGGCATGCTGCAAGATCCTGGTGGATGCCGAGTACGTTGGGTTCAAGCTCGGTCTCTTCCAGGCAGCAAAGTAGACGGCCTCCGGCCTGGCGGACTATGATCCGCCGTGGCATGGCCCGGGGCCCCGGCATGGATGCCGGGGCCCTCCTGTTTTTGGGGTGGCAGATGTTGGGTTATGGGTTATGAGTTATGTGTTTTCGGCAATCGGAGCCCTGAGTATGCCTGTGAATGGCGGATCTTGTGCCGTGGGAGTCCGCCAACTCTCCCCAAGCCGTCACTTGAATGGCAAAGGACGGGAATGAGCGCGAAGGTCGCGGAAGGGTGCGCCGAGATGCCTGTGCGAAAGAGATGGGAAGAGGTCTGGGGTCCGAGGGGTTGTCTTGCGCGGCCTCCGCGATCCAGCGACCTGAGCATGCCCGTTCGAGGCGGCGCGTAGGGAACGGCCGCTGCCCCGTTCCGTGGGTGGAGCCCTGATGGATGGCAAGCAGGCCGGCGCGCGAGAAAGGATCGCCGAGCGGCGACTGCCCGGCTCTGAGGGATAGCTGCTCCAGGACGGAACACCTCTTGTCCGGGTTTGGAAAACACTTTTCCAGACTTGGCAAAGAGGTTTCCAGGCCTGGACAAGAGATGTCCGGCGGTGGACAGGCCGTCTTCATGACCGGACAGGTCATAGTCGAACGTGGACGTGTCGCCCGCAAACATGGAGCAGATACGTCCGGGCCTGGCGGCGTCCCCCACCCGCCCGCGCGTTCGGTAAATCCGGAGGCCGGAGCAGTACGCTCGTCGGGATGCTTCGGGGATGGGCCTGCGTCAGACCCGCCTCCGAGGCACTCCGGGAGCTCTACACCCGCCGCCAGTGGTAGCGAGTCGAGTCATCCGTTACTGTTTCCTCCTCCGAAGCATGGTACCTAGTACACCCATGCCTCCGATGAGCGCGAGCATCGACGAAGGCTCGGGGACGAGCGTGGACAGGTAGATATCCCCTCCACTAGCCCAAGCCACCTTGTTGCCGTAGACGGACAAGCTTGTGACCGAGTTGTTGACAATGGGGCTGAACCCCCGAACGGGATCCCACGCGCCCACACGGCTGTTTCCATAGATGACCAGATCACCCCATGTCTCCACGTTGAACGTCTCATCGTACGAATGCTGAGCAAGCATTCTGAGCCCCATTGCCGGGGTCCACTCGTACAGATAGCCTGGGTGGTGGAGGGGCTCATTATGCGGCCGTTGTTCCGTCCAGGCGCTCCACCATATCACTACTCTGTCCTGGTAGACCGCAGCGGAATCCCCATCTCCAATCCGGATTGCGCCCTCCTGCGGAGTCCACGTGTATATGCCACCGGGATATGACCCGTAGTTGCCGTCGTCGTACCATATGATCCTGTCTCCCCATATCCTGGGATTCATCTGGCCGCCCGAGGTGGGAAACAACTGTCTCTCTCCGTTCACGGGGTCCCAGGCGTAGATCCGTGCGGCACCCGCCCTGCGATCCTCCCAGACGATTGTGTCACCGTAGATCCTGGCGTTGGTCTGGTTGCCCGGCGCAGTGCAAAGTGGTACCTCTCCGTTGACCGGATCCCACGTGTAGAGGTCGTACTGGCCGTTCACGTAGCGGTATGTGACCAGCTTGTCCTGATAGACCGCCAGGACTCCCCGGCTGATGCCGTCGCCACCGAGCAGAAGCCTTGCTCCCTGCGCCTGGTCCCAGGCATAGATCTCGCCGTAGCCGTTTCTGCCATCACCGTAATAGATGGTATCCCCCCATATACGGGGTTGCCCCTCTGGCCACGTTGTGTTGGTGATCCTCTGCTCCTGCCAGATCTGCTGGGATGCGGCGGGCGCGGCGATCAGCGCCGCCAGAGTGATGACGATTAGGACAACCGCTGATGCTCTCATCGTTTTGCTCCTTCTGCCTGAGGTCCGGACTGCGCAATCATGGTGCTTTGGGGATGAAATGAGTGCTTATATGACAGAAGGCTTATCACCCCTTGTCAAGAAGCATTCGCCAAGTCGAGGAATGACGCGTGTATCACATGTGGGGTCTACGACGGTGCCGAAGCATAGTACCAGGGCGCCACTCCGGAACGGCACGGTGTACGCCTTGTAGGGAACGCCCGCGCGGCGTGGTCACCCGCGAATCGATTCACGCCTACGGGATGCGCGAAGTCGGCCTCCGCCGACTGGGGATGGGGCCGATGGACGATGAGGCGGGACCGATGTCGGCCCCGCCTCATGGAGACGCGGATGTGTCGGTATCCGATCCGAAGGATCGCAGGAGTTGGACCGCGTATTAGTACGCGGCGATCCGGACCTGGTACTCGTCGTCGGTGAGATAGACGATCCTCCCCTGCCCAGTCACCGATCTACAGTAGCCTCCGTAGAGCGGCAGGAAGAACGACTCGCGGAGCGGCAAAACGGACGGATCGAACACCTGCAGCCCGTTCGCCGAGTTCAGGTAACTGAAGCTCGCAACGAGGGCACGGCCGTTCACGACCGCCACTCCGAGCGCCGAATCCCGCGCGCATGAGGAGCCGACGACCACGAGGGCTGCGGGGTTCGAGATATCGAGGACCATGAGCCCGGCCTTGCGGGCGGCCACGTATGCATACCCCGATGTCGTCACGGTCACGTCGTTCGCCGCGTCGGCGGTCGGCAGCACGCAGAGCTGGACCGGCGCCATCGGATCGCGCACGTCAACCGCCACCACTCCGCCCGTGCCGTCGGCCACCATGCAGATGTCGCCGGCGATCGATGTCGCGAACGCCTGGCCAGCGGTGTTCAGCGCGCCGAGTTTGAACGGCGACGCCGGATTGCTGATATCCACTATCACCAGGCCGGCGAGGTAGCAGGCCACATATGCCTTGCCGTCCCACACGGAGACGCCGTACACGTAGTCCGGCATGTCGAGATGCGAGACGACCTGCGGCGCGCGCGGGTTCGCCAGGCTGACGATGCGTATCGTCTTGCCGTCGCCGATGACGGCGTGGCTCCCCGTGAGCGCGATGTCGGTCGGGCTGTCCATCCTGAGCGCGCCGATCTGCTCCGGGAAGCTCGGATCGCTCGCATCGTACGCATAGAGCGACGAGCATATCCCCGACCGGGCCAGGACGTAGAGATAGTCGCTGTCGACCTCGACGCTCACGGACTGCATCGTCTGAGGCATCACGGCGACGGGCTCGGTCCGGGAGAGGTCGCCGACATCGACGACGCTGAGGCCGCCGTATCCGGCCGCGACACACGCGAGGCCGTTCGAGACGGCGACTCCGCCCTGGTTGCGTCCGGGTACCGGCACGAACGACAGCTCGTTCGGCGACGCGCCGGACAGATCGAATACCTGGAGGCCGTTGGCCGAGTTGACGTAGCTGAAACTGGCGACGTACGCTCGATCGCCGCTGACGCAGACGCCGACCGCGGAATCTCTCGGAGGCGACTGGGAGACGAGCGACGGCGACGACGGCGTGGTGACGTCGAGCACCACGAGGCCTGCCTTGCGTGCGGCCACGTAGACTCTGCCCGGAGCGCTGGCGACGTCGTTCGCCGAGTCGGCGGTGGCGTATGAGGCGACATGAGTCGGGGCGAACGGGCTCGATACGTCGATCACCTGCACGCCGGATGTGCCGTCCGCGACCGCCGCGATGTCTCCGCTCACAGACACGGAGAACGCCTGGCCGGGAGTGTCGAGAGAGCCTTCCAGCCACGGGGTCTCAGGATCGCTGACGTCAACCACTCTGAGCCCCGAGAGGTAGTTGGCGACGTAGACCTTGCCGTTCGCCGCGCAGAGACCGAGCACGTAGTCGGACATCTCGAGCGTTCCCACCACGCTGGGCCGGGAAGCGGTGGTGACATCGACGACTTTCAGAGTCTTCTCATCGCCGACGTAGACGTAGCCGCGCTCGTCGGTCGCAACATCGTATGGATAGGTCAGATCGATCGAGCCCTTGACCAGCGGGTTCGACTTGTTGCTGACATCGACAACCTGCAGGCCGGTGGTCGATGCGACGTACGCGTAGGAGCCGCGCATCGCCAGCCGGTAAGCCTCGCCGACCATCGGCGTCTTGCCGAGCCAGCGGGGGTTCATCGGCTCCTCGGGAACGCTTTCGTCGGGCGTGTCCGCGCGGCAGACGTTCGACGGATCGGAAACCGATCCGGAGGCATAGACGCGATAGTAGTAGGTCGTCTTCGGCAGGCAGTCGCCGTCGGAATAGGACGTGCTGTTGGCGTCGAGAGTCGCCAGGATCTCCCACGAGCCGTTGAGACCGGTGTTGCTGCGCTGAACGACATAGTGAGCCTCGCGGGCGCTGTTGTCGATCCAACTGAGGTCCACGCGGGTCGGCGAGACGTCGATCACTCGCAGGAAGGTCGGCGCGAGCAGCTTCGTGGTCGCGCCGACGGCGCCCGCGCATTCGGTCCGGCCGTCATCGTTGACCGCGCACACCCGGTAGTATCGCGTAGTGCCCTCGGTGAGTCCCTGATCGAGATACGTCTCGGCATTCGCTCCGAGCTGCGCCCTGGTCGCGAACGGACCGTTCGAGGCTGCGCCGGACTCGATGATGAAACCGGTCTCGTTCCAGGCCGTGTCCTTCCAGACGAGTCGGATTTCGCTGCACGACACCGCCTCCGCCGTAAGCCCCTCGGGCGCGGACGGCGGCATCGGAGGAGGCGCATCGGTAGTCGCGCTCACGGAGCCCGTGAAGGCGGACGACCCGATGGCGTTGATGGCGCATACCTGATACGAGTAGGTCGTCGAGGCGGAGAGCCCCGTGTCCGAGTACGACTTCGCGTTCGGCGGAAGGATGAACGTAGTGACCCTTGAGTCCGGAGCCGTCCTGACGACCTTGAAGGCCGTCTCGTTGTCGGAGTTGTCGACCCACGCGAGATCGATCCGGTCGGTCGAGACCGCCGTCGCCGTCAGGTTGCTCGGAGCGGCGGGAGCGGTGCCGTGAGTGGTGGCCGATGCCGTGCCGGAGTACGCGGAGTTCCCCGCGGCGCTCCATGCGCGCACCCGGTAGTGATAAGTCGTGGAGGCGCTCAGGCCGGTATCGGAATACGTGATCGCGCCCGCGGGCGGAGCGGCGATCTGCGTCCACGGGCCGAGCGGAGTCGGCCCCCGCTCGATCTTGAACCCGGCCTCGTCGGACGAGTTATCGGACCACGTCAGGTCGATCCGGCTCGACGACACGGCGGTCGCGATGAGGCTGCCCGGAGCCGACGGGACGTCCGCGTGGGTCGTGGCGGATGCGATCTCGGAATACGCGGAGTCGCCGGCGGAATTGGCGGCTCGGACGCGGTAGAAGTACGTCTTCGATGCCGACAGTCCGACGTCGGAATACGACGTCTGACCGGGGCCGGACAGATGTATCTGAGTGAACGGTCCGCCCGCGCCCGGCGAACGCTCGATCTTGAACCCCGTCTCGTTGAAGGAATTGTCCACCCAGGTCAGGTTGATGCGGTCCGTGGAGACGGCCGTAGCGACGAGACCGCTCGGGGCGATGGGGATCGAGGCCGGTGTCGCGGCGGACGCGATGTCCGAAAACTCGGAACTGCCGGCCGCATTCACGGCGCAGACCCGGTAGCAGTAGGTTGTCAGCTCGGAGAGCCCCTCGTCCGAGTAGCCGGTCGCGCCGGGCCCTGTGACTTCGAGCAGCGCGAACGGTCCGTCGGGGCTCGACGACCGCTCGATCCGAAATCCGGTCTCGTCGGACGAGTTGTCGATCCACTGCAGATAGATGCTCGCGGGCGAGGTGGCCGATGCGGTCAGGCCGCTCGGAGCGATCGGTGTGTTCGCGAACGTAGTGGCGCAGGCGGTGTTGGAATACGCCGAGTCGCCGCCGGAGTTGTACGCTCGGACGCGGAAGCAGCAGGTCGTCGATTCGCCCAGGCCGGCAACCAGATAGCTGACAGTGCCGGCAGCGGGACCGACTTCGCCGATCTGGGTGTACGGTCCGCTCTCAGCGGAGGCCCGCTCGATCTTGAAGCCTGTCTCGTTCGTGGAGGTGTCCGTCCATTCGAGTCGGATGCTGCTCTCGGACTCCCCCATCGCAACCAGTCCCGACGGTGCGGAAGGCGCCGAAGGGGGAGGCGCGGCGCCGGTGGTCTTCTTCGTGACCGTGTTGGACGTCACGAGCCCGGCGGTCGTATTGGCCTTGATCTGGAACCAGTACGTCGTGCCGGGGATCAGGCCCATCACCGTGTAGGTGCTTCCGGTGACGGTCTTGGAGTATCTGGTATCGCTGTCCACCGCTCCGTACTCTACCCAGTAACCTCTGAGAGTACCGCCTATGAGATGGAGCGTCCAGGAGAGCTTCACGGAGGTATTGGTGGCAGCCCCGGCCGACAGAGACAGGCTCGATGTAGCCGCCTGCGCCGGTGAGATCAGGAAGGCGGCGGAGAGCAAACCGACCGTGAGCAGCAGGAGTAGTGACACGGCGGCCGCGGTGCACCGCTTCGTGCGGTGTTCGCGCATGAACATACGGAACCTCCTTCATAGAGGCCTTCCGGTACGGTCTGACTGATCACGCTCGGCGTATGGTGAACGGACAGGCTGGTAAGACCCGTGGGCTGCGTGGTAGTCTCGACACTGACTGATCTCGGTTCCCACTAGCGCATTGTTAAGCTGAATTCTCGGCCCAACCCAACAATAGTGACGCTGCACGATCCGTCAATGCCCATAGCGCGACTATATGGAAAGCATACCCCCGTATCGCAGCCGGGGAGACCCGGGCTGCGTCCCCATACACCGTGGTTGTTCCGTCATCCCCATCAGAACCGACCCAGTACTTGTACCGGGATTTGTCTGACGACCGCCGTCGAGCTCGTGTTCCAGCAGCGGACGCACAAGAGCGGCTCACGGCATCGTCACCGCAACTGACACCTCCGGACGGACAGCGCCAGGAGGGTAAGCCCTAGATTGCATTACGAATAATCTTATGGCCGATGAGCTAAGCCAACACTGTTACAGACATCGCTATGCGGAAGACCGTGCACATTATACCCACAGCAGCGGTTGGTGTCAAACCTGTTCCATCGTCTGGTCGTGGGCAGGAATGCTCGGGGGCCGACCCACTGCGCGCCCACCGCAGGGTGGAGAGAGGCGTATGCGCACGAGCGGAGTGCCGGAGAGTGCCCTGTGGGCCGGTAGTGCATAGCCGTGGGCGCGGGCAGCCGTCCGGAGAGCGACGCGGTACAAAGAGGGCTCGGAGGATCACGCCCGAGCCCGATGCGTTGCGGATGTTGGGCGTGATGCCTGACTAGACTTCCTGCAGAGCGGCTTCCTTCGCTCCCTCGACCGGGTTGTCGAACGAGGCGATCCGCCCGATGACCAGGAAGAGGAACGTGATGCCGATGATCGGCATGATCCCCATGAGCATGATCGGTCCGGTGAACGAGCCGAACTGCTGCGCCAGCTTGCCGGTGAGCCAGTTGATAGCGATCCCACCGAACCCGGCGCCCATATGCGACAGTCCCGCGGCCGATCCTACGACGTTCTTCGGCAGGACGTCCGCCGGGATCGTCATCATATTGACCGACCAACTCTGGTAGCAGAACATGACGAGTGCGATCAGCGGAACGGCGACGCTTATCTGCACGAAGGGGACAGCCAGTCCGACCATCATCAAGATCGCGCATGGGACCATGACGGTCTTGCGGGCTCGGTTGATGCTGAAACCGCGCTTCACCAGGCTGCTCGAGGCCCATCCCCCGAACAGGTTGCCGAGGTCGGACGCGAGGAACGACAGAGTGGTGAACGCGGCCATCTTCTTGAGATCCACGCCCCGGTCGGTCATGAAGTACGTCGGTAGCCAGAAGGTATAGAACCACCAGATCGGATCCATGAAGAATCGGGTAAGGACCACTCCGCGGACCTGGCGGATCTTGATGACGTCGATCCAGCGGACCTTCTCCCCGGCATCCGGAGAACGCTCCTCCGCCTGATGCCTGAGGATGTAGCCGCGCTCCTCCTCCGTTACATGCGGATGCTCGTGGAGCGGCCTGTACAAGGCGAACCAGCCCAGGATCCAGAGGATGCCGATGAGTCCGATCACGATGAACGGCATCTGCCAACTGATACCGAGAAGCCAGACGACCAGGAACGGCGCGATGACCGCCCCGATCGACGAGCCGCTGTTGAAGAACCCGACGGCAAATGAGCGCTCGCGAGCGGGGAACCATTCCGAGATCGTCTTGATCGCTACCGGCCAGTTCGCCGACTCACCGAGGCCGAGGACGAACCGGCATGCGATAAAGCCGAGCACGACCGGCGCGATATGGGCGGGAGCCACTCTGGAAAGTCCTTCACCGATCGGCAGAGCCCACGCCGTCAGTATTCCGGCGATGGACCAGACTCCCATCGAGAGGACGTAACCCTTCCGTGCGCCGACCTTGTCCATCAGCCAGCCGGAGATGCTCGGGCCGACCGTGTATGCCCAGAGGAACGCGGCGAAAATCGTGGCGAGCGTCTCCTTGTCGAGGTTGAACTTCTCGCCGATCACCGGGGCCGCGAGGTTGATCGTCATGCGGTCGAGGTAGTTGATGATCGTCGCGATGAAGACCAGCGCCAGAATGTACCATCTCACGTGCGGTATCTTCACTTGTGGCTCCTTTCCCAGGCCTTGACGGCCTCAACGAGCGCATCTATGTTCTCCGACGGTGTGCCTGGCGACGTGCCGCCACCCGCGGAGAGGATGATCCGTCCGTTCGTCGCATCGAGACACCTGTTCGCCCACTCCGCGACCTCGGCCGGAGTCCCCCGCGAGAGCACTCCGAGCGGTGGGACGTTGCCCATCAGCGTGACCCGATCGCCGAGCCGCCTGTAGGCGTCCTCGATGTCGAATTCATGGCTGAAGTTCAGGATGTCCACGCCGAGGTCGGCGATCCGATCTGCGAACGGCTGGATATAGGCATCGTTGTGATGCACCTTCAGCATTCCGGGGAACGCATCGAATATCCTCTTGAGATAGGGATGCGCGAACTCCTCGTAGTCGATCGGCGAGAGCAGGCCGGGGATGTCATCGAGCACCAGGATGCCCTCGACATCCGGCAGGTTCTCGGCCTGAGCGCGCAGCCAGCGGATGACGGTCTCGGCGCAGAGATCGAGCAGCTTGTGGGACGCTTCGGGCTCGATCTTGATCTCGGTGAGAAACTCCGTCACGCCGTAGAGGTGAGTCGCCAGGGCGAGAGGACCTCGCGCGGCGACCATGCGGATCGAGTACCCGAGCGGCTCGATCTGTTGCTGTACCCAACGCTGGAGGTGCAGGGCGAACGGCATCAGGCCGTGGATCTTCGGATTCGGGATCTCGAGCTTGCCGACCTGCGAGATCTCATCGATGGCATGCGACACGGATGCGGGGGAGTCCTTCCACCAGGAGACCCGGCAGCCGAACGCGGACGGCTCGATCGCCATGCCGTACTCGACCCAGAACCCCGGCGCGAAGATGACGTCCGGAAACCGCTCGATCGCCTGGAGGTTGGCCTTCAGCCACTTCTCCGGCTCGATGAAGTACTCCATGGCGCCGATGCCCGCCCAGCCGGGGAGCCATGGGCTGTCGATGATCAGGGCGACACAAGGCTTCTCGACCTTGCCGGCCGCGGCTCGTCGCAGGGTTTCGAATTGTTCTCTGGTCATAGCAAGCTCCTCAGACTGCTGACTGCAGACTGCAGACCGCGGCAGCCCTCACCCCCGTCCCCTCTCTCAAAGGGCGAGGGGAGTCTAGCTGCAGACCGCAGTCTGCGGTCTGCGGTCTGCCGTCTCCTCTACGGCAGGTTCACATCGCCCGGCGCGGCCTTGTGGCCGAGGGCGGCGCCTTCCTCCAGACCGGAGATGCGGGCGGCGGAATCCTTCGCGTTCTTCCAGAACCGCAGGACGAAATCCGTCCCGGCGGCCTGCGCGGTCTCGGACGTCTCGCCCGCCAGGATGAGCCACTGCCGTCCCTTGCCGGCATCGTGGGGAACGATCGCGCCTTTCTCAGCCGGGAGCCGGACCGCGGACTGCGCGATCAGCGGATTCGTCTTCGGCGTTCCGACGAGAATGAGGTTGCCCTTCCAGTTCTTGGGAATGTCGGCCACACTACAGAGACGGACCTCGCGCCCGATCGCGGACTGGAGCGTATTCCGCGCCTGGTAGGCCATCTCCATCTCGATGATCGGGCAGTCAACGCCGAATGCGATGCAGATCGGCTTGCCGTAGTCGAACGCGGTCACGACATCGGCTCCCTGTGGGTACTCGACCTTGTCGGCGAGCACCGGAGCGTCGAACTTCGGCGCGCCGGGGTTCGAGGCGATCCCCCACCCGTATGCCGTCCCGCCGGGGTACTCGGCCTTGAGGAAGTAGTGGTACGCGCCGGGCAGAGCTTCGGTGTCGAGCTGAAGCTCGATGGCGCCGGCGAATTTCTGTCCGGGCATGAGGTTCACCGCGCTCTCGGACGGCTTGCCGGACAGCCCCTGGAACGATTCGACGGACAGCTTGATCGATGCCCGCTTGCCGGTCTTGTTCTCGACGGTGAAGCGCGCGGATGCTCTGCCGTTCTTGAGGGTTACCTCTCCTATCTTGATCGGCAGCAAGCGGACCGGCGAGTCCGGACGAGCGTACTCCTCTATCAGCTTGATGAACTCATAGCCCTCCGACTTCGGTCGGCGGTCGAGGTTGATGGTCTCGTAGTGGCGCAGTCCCTGCCTCGTGAGCCTGGGATTGACACAGAGGGTCTCCTGCCACTGGAACTGCAGGAACTCCGGGATCGCGCGCGGCTCGAGCATCTTGCCGTAGATGCCCTTGAACTCCTGCGCGCGGACCTCCGGCGAGAGATGCGTCAGGTACTTCCAGTTGAACTCGCCGAGGGTCGGCTGCTTCCCGAGATCGGATGCGTGACCGGCGACGGCTATCGCCACCGACGGGATCGCCTCCTTGAACCCCGGGCGGTGCTTGTAGTTGTGATACCCCACTCTGTCGAACGGCACGCCGAGCTTGACCAACCGGTCGAACTGTCCCTGATTGCACGCGCCGGTCAGGAAGACCTGCGTGTCGGGCGCGACCTTCTTGATCGCGCGGTAGCAGGCCGTCCACCGCTCGACGTCACCCGGCCGCGTACCGACGATCAGGATCTCGTTGTCGATTTCGATGCGCTTGACGACGTCCCTGTATCGCCCCGCGAGGAACGCCATCCACTCCGGCGACCCGGATGTGTCGATGAGCACCTTCAGACCGAGCGCGCGGCACTCATCCATGTAGAAGTCGAGGAAAGCGACCGCATTTGCGCGCTCCATCCCGCCGAGCAATTCCGCGTGATGCAGGCGCACCCAGTCAAAGCCCATCGCCCTGATGATGCGCAGGTCGGTCTTCATCTGAGGCTCGAACTGCCGCCACTTCTCCCACATCGGAGGCGAGAACGGCCACCAGCCCTCGCGGTCGAGGCCGGTCGTGCGGTAGTAGTCGAAGTTCTCGGTCATGGTGGAATACGGGAAGTAGCTCGTCCCGAACTCGACATGCGGCACGCCCAGGTCGACCGTGGCGCCGTCGGCATTCTGGGTTACGTAGCGGTACCCGGCGAAGGCGAGGAATTGGCTGTCCTCCCAGCCCCGCTTCGGCGACTTGGAGACGGCGAACCGGTATCCGAGCTTGACCGACTCGCCCTTGGGGGGAGGCATGTAGGTCTTGACGCCCATCGCGCCCTTGCCCTCCTGCTCGGGATTCGGGCCGGCGACCTCCGTGATCAGATAGATGCTGTCGCCGTCACGGATGACTCGCTCCTGGGCATAGAAGTTGTTCGCCAGCGCCCATCGCTCGACGCTGTTCTTGTACGTGTAGCCGGGGGTGAACTTGCTGATCGACATGAAGGTCTTGCCCTCCGACCTCCACGAGCACCAATCGACGCCGTGAGTCAGGCCGATGATGCGGTCTGTCTGCTTCGGAAGCTCCGTGCCGTCGATGGTGAAGCCCGCCCAGCGCATCTTCAGGCTCTCCAGGCCCGGGACGATGACTCGCCGCACGAACGCGACGTAGGCATCCTCGGGACCGTCGTCCATGCGGGTCACGGACACATTGGTATCGACCCATGAGTCTCCGCAGGACAGGAACCTGATGCGAACATCATATCCGTCGTGCAGAGCGGAGAAGACCGGCATATCATGCGGTCCGTCGGGGGCTCCGAAATCGAGGGGCCGGAAGGCGGACGGCACCTGGGACGCATTCGCCGCGCGTCCGGGAATGACTACGAGGCCGAACTCCACCGCCGAACTGCCGCCGAACAAGCTCGGGACCACGACCTTTGGCTTCTCGTTCGCGCTGCGTGTCAGGCTGACGGACGAGCGAGCAGACAGATCGGCCAATATGCGGGCGACGCCCTCGATGACCACACCCTCAGCGCCTTTTCCCCTGTAGACGCCTTCGGGCAGAGTCGTGTTGAAGACTACCGGGCCCTTATATCCGAAGTCATAGTTGTTCCGCACCTCGATGGACGGAGCGGCAAACGCACACGTCGCAACGAGAACAGTGATCGATGCAAGCAGGATAAGTGATGGGAAACGCACCTGGTGGTACCTCCATTGCCATGCCGGCGGCGTAATCGTATGCAATCGAGCAGTGGGAACATGATAACTGCCCCGCAGTGGCTTGTCAACGCAAGTTACTCCTCCAGCATGCGGATATACCTGCGTCCGACATGGTCCTTGACGCGGCTGAGCCAGACTGCCGAGGGAGCGAAGTCGTCGCCGATCTTCTCCAGCATCGCCTGAAGCTGTGCGTCGAGCTTCGACTGGATCTCCTTGTACTCGGGCTTGTCGATCAGGAGCCAACCCTTCTCGATGCTCCGGGCGTCGGCATGACATCCGGAGAGTTGAGCAGCGTGTCGGTCTTCTGCCCGGCCTCGATCGCCCGAGGATAGCGCAGGATGAACGGGACGTTGATGCTCTCCTCGTACGGCACGTTCGGCCGCCGGGTGAGCTTCCTGGCATCATACATCTTCTCGTACTTCTCCGGCGCGCCGAAGGACGGATGAGGCGCGCGCCACGCGAGCATCAGAAAGAACGGCTGCTTCGAGTTCCTCTTGATGAAGTCGATCGCCAAGTCGGCCCGGCCGTCGATCTCGTAGCCCTTGAGGGGAATCTGCTCGGGGGTATCGAGGCAGTAGAAGGCATCGAAGTAGTCGCCGCCCAGGTTGCGTGATGCCCAATAATCGAACCCGGTGCCGTGCCGTTTCCTGCAGGATAACCGGTCGGATCGCCCGAACATCGGTTGTGACGGAGGAATCACCATGCGAATCACTACCGTTTTCGTTCTCATCCTGACGCTCGCCCTGTGCGCCGGAGTCTGTGCCGACTCGGACGGCAGGATCAGGATCTACATCAACACCGACATGGAGGGCGTCACCGGGATCGACTCCTACGAGATGATCCAGCGCGACGGCCCCCGATTCGAGGAGTGCCGCAAGCTCCTGATGGAGGACGTCAACGCCGCAGTCGAGGGCGCATTCGCCGGAGGAGCGGATGAGGTCTGGGTGCTCGACGGACACGGCACCGGAAGGAATTTCGTCCCGGGTATGCTCGACAAGCGCGCGACCCAGGACCCCCGTGAGGTCAAGAAGTGGTGGGCCGGGTTCAACGAGACGTTCGACGGAACGTTCTTCGTCGGGACCCACGCGATGGCGGGGACGATCAACGCCTTCCTCGACCACACGATGAACTCGACGGCGTGGCACCACTACAAGATCAACGGCAAGCGCTACGGCGAGATCGGCATGTGGGCGACCGTGGCGGGCCACTACGGCGTCCCGGTGCTGATGGTGACAGGCGATGATGCGGCGTGCGCCGAGGCGAAGGCATTCCTCGGCGAGATCGAGACGGCCTCGGTGAAGCGAGGCATCGGCCGAAACAAGGCCGAGTGCCTACCCGCCGACGAGGCGCGCGCCCGGATCCGCGAGGCGGCGAAACGGGCCGTGTCGCTGATCGGCAAGGTCAAGCCGCTCGTCCCGCCGAAGCGCCTGGAGATCACCCTGGAGTACAACCGCGCGGATTTCTGCGATTCGGGCGCGAAGAAGCCGGGCGTCGAACGCGTGGATGCGTACACGATTCGGAAGGTTACGGAGAACCCGCTGGAACTGCTGCCGTAGTGTGGTAGTTGGTCAGTTTGTCAGTCTGTCAGTGAGTCGGTTGGTCAGTCCGGGGCGGCTGACTGGCTGATCCGCTCTGCCGGAGGTTCGCATTGAGCAAAGTCACCATCACAAACCACCGCTGGTCCGACTGGCTGATCGTCGAGGCGTCGCCGCAGTCGAAGGTCTGCCGGTTCGCGATCGAGGAGTTGCAGCGATACATCCACCTGATCTCCGAATGCGAGTTGTTCGTCGCGGAGGATGCGGGCGACTACTCCTCGATCACCGTCGGGCTCCGAGCGGACCTCGGGCATGACGATGCGGCGATTCTTCCGCCTGCCAAGCCGGGATACGACGGCTACTCGATCGCGATCGAGGACACCAGAATCGTGATCGCCGGGGACAACGAGCGCGGCACGGTGTACGGCGTCTACGACCTCCTCGAACGGATCGGCTGCCGGTGGTTCTATCCGCAGCAGGACCCGAAGGATGTCGAGGTCGTGCCGTCGCTGGAGCGCATCGTCGTCGAATCGGGCAAGAGATCGGTCGCCTCGCCGATGAGCCTCCGCATCGACAACTGCAGTTCGTTCTTCTTCGAGATCAACCCCGACCTGATGATAAAGCAGCTCGACGCCGCGATGAAGGCCCGCTACAACGGGATCGGCTGGCAGTGCGACCACAAGACCTTCGTCGGCGATCAGTACGAGGAGATGGAGCGAGCGGGTGTCATCGCGGAGATCAAGAAGCGAGGCATGCTCCTCCACGGACCGGCGCACTCGTTCCCGCATTTCATGAAGAACGAGTACTTCGACGAGCACCCCGAATGGTTCGGCATGCGGGACGGCAAGCGCGTGAAGCAGGAGATCGGCGGCGCTCAGTTCTGCTGGTCGAACGCGGAGGCGCGCAGGAAGTTCGTGGACAACGCCGAGCGGTTCGTGCTCGACAGTCCGGGGATAGACATCTTCTGCACCCTCGGCTTCGACGGCGGCCAGGAGTGCAAGTGCCCGGAGTGCGCGAAATCGACTCCCGCCGACCTGGTCGTCACTCTGCTCAACGAGGTCGTCGAGCGGCTGAGGAAGAGCGCGCCCCACGTCCGGGTCGAGATGTCCGGCGGCTACCATCCCGTTCACGAGCCGCCGATGAACACGACGGCGGACAGGGACCTGCGCATCATCTGGGCGCACTGGGGACGCTACCACGGCTACGGATACGACGACCCGCGCTACGGACTGATCGAGAACCTCGAGACCTGGCGCAAGGCTTTCCCGGGCCGACTCACGCTCTGCCAGTACTACACCGACAACTTCGCTACGCCGTGGATCTCGGCCCCCTACCCGATCGTGCTGGAGGGCGACCGCAAGTACTGCACGGCGAAGGGCGTCGACGCGGTCTACATGCTGATGTGGCCGCCGGGATACTGGTGGAACCACAGTCTGAACAACTACATGGCGGGCATGTGCTACTACGATTTCTCCCTGAGCCCGTGGGACGTCATCCGGGACTACGCGCTTCACTACTTCGGCAAGGATGCGGGGCCTCTGCTCGCGCCATACCTCGCGGAGTGGGCGACCGAGGTCGACCTGCCCTACCACGTGAAAGACGGCACGACCGATACCGATCGCGCGATGCTCGACCAGCAGCGGCGGTTCTACATCGAGCCGGCGGTCGAGGCGGTCAAGGACGATCCGGTCCTCTCGCACAGAGTCGGAAAGGTGGCCAAGCTCCACGACCTCGCCGAGCGGCTCGACGAACTGCATCGAAGGCACGCGAAGATCAGCAGGCTCAGGGAGTCGGGCGAGTTCGAGAAGGCGTCCGAGCTGATTCCGAAGGCTCGGGCCTACGCGGAGGAGCTTCTCGCGCACATGACCTCGCTCGCGGAGTCGGACCAGGGGCTGATCGACAGGAACGAGGTGCCGGGGTTCATCTCTCTCGGCGTAACGCATTGGATCGGCCGGGAGCAGAAGGCCATCGAGGCGAAGAGCACGGAGCTGCTTGATGAGCAGTAGATATCGGAGCAACAGTTGATACGTTTGACTCGTCGCAGGTTCATTTCAGGCATGGCGGCCGGTATCCTGATGGGAGGTCCGCTTGCATCACGGGAGGCAGGAGCAGTGTCCGCGAATGAGAAGATAGTCGTCGCGCACATCGGCATGGGCGGCATGGGAAGGGGCCATCTGAACTGGTTCGCCGAGTTCCCGGACGTCGAGATCGCCGCCGTGTGCGATGTGGATGAGAGCAGGGCCGGAGCAGCGCTGAAAAGGCTGAAGGAGATTCATCCGGATTCCCGTGCGGTGGCCGAGACCGACTTCCGGCGGATACTTGACCGGCCGGATATCGACGCAATCACCTATGCCACGCCCGACCACTGGCATGCGCTCAACGCGATCCTGGCGTTCCAGGCCGGCAAGCACGTCTACGGCGAGAAACCGCTCTGCCACGACATTGCCGAGGGAAACGCCATGCTCAAGGCATGCCGACGGTACAAGAGGACGTTCCAGCTCGGTACGCAAATTCACGCCGGCGACAACTATCACCGCGTGGTCGAACTGGTGCGCTCAGGCATCCTCGGCAAGATCCATACCGTCAGGCTGTGGCGGAATGGCGACGACATCGGCCTCGCGGTTCAGCCGGATTCGGACCCGCCGCCCGGACTGGACTGGGATATGTGGCTGGGACCGGCCCCGCGCAGGGCCTACAACCCATCGATACATCCGTTCAACTTCCGGTTCTTCTGGGACTACTCCGGGGGGATATTCGCCGATTTCTGGTGCCACGTGGCGGACATGCCGTACTGGGCGCTCGACCTCGATGCGCCATTGACTGTCAGCGCGACCGGGAAGGACCCCGTCTCCGGCATGGAGGAGACTCCGGGCTTCTTGGACGCGGAGTTCGAGTACAAGGACCTCAAGATGTACTGGTACAGCCGCACGCCGGACGTCAGAGGCGCGCAGGGACGAGGGCTCGGCATCCAGTTCGTCGGCACGAACGGCGAGCTGGTTTCGGACTACGGCTCGCACGTGGTCTTCATCGGCGACAAGCAGTATGACGACATTCCCGATGTGCCGCAATCGATCCCGCGCTCGCCGGGTCACCAGCGCAACTTCCTGGACTGTATCAAATCGGGCGCTGAGCCGGAGAGCAACATGGCCTATGCAGTCAGGATGACCCTCCCACTGCACCTGGCCCTGATCTCGTACCGGCTTGGCCGCAAGCTCACATGGGACAACGTGTCCGGCAGCTTCGTGAACGACGATGCCGCCAACAGGATGCGCCACCGTCCGTATCGGTCGCCGTGGGCGCTTCCGAGGTAGACATTAGCGAAAGGCAAAGAAATGAGAAGGCTCCTACCGATCATCACCCTGTTCCTCATATCGATCGCGATGTGTGCCGCCGGTTCCGGCGGATTCACGCCATTGTTCAACGGCAAGAACCTGGACGGCTGGGTCGTGGAACGCGATCCGGCGGGCTTCGAGGTCAGGGACGGCTGCATACACAGCGAGGGAGGCAAGGGCGGGTTCGCCATTCGGACCGACAGGCAGTTCGCCAACTTCATCCTGCGGATGGACTGGATGCTCTCCAAGACCGGGAACAGCGGCGTGTTCATCCGCTACGATGCCAAGGCTCCCGACAAGATCGAGGCGCAGCTTCTCGCGCCGTGGACCCCGTACCGCGACGATCTCCACTGCACCGGCTCGCTGTACGGCTACGTGCCCGCCAACCCGAGACCCGACGAGACGACCCTCCGCTGGCGGAAGATCGAGATCAGAGCGCGGTACAAGACCATATCGGTGTTCATCGACGGCATGAAGACTTGCGAGGCCGACTACGAGAAGGTCCCGGCGCTCAAGGGCTTCCCGCTCACCGGATACATCGGCATGCAGGACTCGCACACGGGCCCCGGCGAGTGGGTCAAGTTCCGCAACATCGAGATCAAAGACCTCGACCAGGACCCGTTCTTCGTGATGAAGGGCTTGGTTTCGAAGGATTCCGAAATTCGACAGTCTGCTCTCGACGCCGCCGTGAAGCTCGGCCCGCGGATGATGGGTCACCTCTTCCCGATGCTCCCGAAAGCAAAGCCGGAGAACGCCAAGATCTTCGAGACGGCCATCACCCGCATCACCAACAACGAGAGCGCCCCGAAAGCAGCAGGTCAGGCGGAGGTCCGGGAGATGCTCATCCGAAGGCTCTACGCGGAGAGCCCCAACGACCGCAGGGATAAGGTGCTCGCGGCGAGGCTGCTGGGCACGATCGGGCAGTCGGACGGCCGAACGGTGCACGTGCTGAAGCTGACCGTGCTGAACGGCGGTCCTGCCGGGGATGCAGCACTCGACTCGATGCAGATGATCCCTGGGAAGGCGATGACGGAGGCGCTGACCGACCTCGTCTCGCGCGTGGATGCATCCAGGCGGCCGGCGGTTGTGCAGGCTCTGGGTGCGAGATCACCAGGCAACTGAAGTCACGGCCGTCG
>CAYXOC010000009.1:0-17206 GCA_964466715.1 uncultured bacterium | reverse complement strand
TGGGATGTGGTCATCTCCAACCACGTCATCGAGCACATGCATCAGGACGACCTCGACGAGCACTTCGGGTCTGTGCTTGCAATACTGGCGCCCGGAGGCAGATACATCGCGAGCACGCCACACAGGTTCTCCGGCCCTCACGATATATCCAGGGTGTTCGGGTACGACGTATCGGCAGGCATGCACCTCAAGGAGTACACCTACGGCGAACTGGTGCGCAAGCTCAGGAAAGCGGGCTTCAGAAGGCTCAAATCCAGCCTGACCATACCGAAGCGAATCATGGACGCAAAGCCCTTCGCCAGCGGTGCGTATCTGACATACCTCCGGCTGATCGAAACCATCCTCGGCCTGATCCCGAACGCCAAGGTCAGGCGCAGGGCACTGGGACTGTGCAGAGCGCCGCTGTTCCAGAGCAACATCGTGATCGTAGCAGAGAAGAAGTCCTAGCTCCGGTTTTCAGACCGAGCGTTTTTCCGAGGGTCAGGATACGGACGCGAGCGATCTGATCTGCTCGGCCCACTGCTGCTCATCCCTGGTCTGGAAGCCGATCTCGCTGCCGTCGCGCAGCTTGAGAACCACGAACTCCCGGCCGTTCCGGTACATGCCCTGGAACCAGGCGCCACCGGAGACTCCGACGACGCTCTCCAGGGGAATGTCGAACCCCTTGCCGAACACCACCCTGAATATCAGGCGCTTGTTCGTCAAGGCCATGACGCCCATGCTCCTGACGCTCACGATGCCCTTCACCTTGGCGTAATACCCGTTCTGCGGACCGAGGACGAGGTATTCGCCGGTGTTGCTGACATCCTGTTGCAGTTTCTCCGCCATCCGGGCGCGCATGACACGCCATACGAGGATGAGCGATATCCACACAGCGGCGTTGATGCCGATTACGATCAGCCAGACTCTCAGCATGTCTTCCTCCCCACAAAAGCGGAAGCTCCGTCGGGAGACTCCGCTTCCGCACTCATATATCAGACACGCGAACGGACGATTTCGTTGGCGATGGTGGTGAAAGCACGGTCGAAATCGCCGACGTCGAAATCCTCCGTGCAGCCGATGATGAACCGCCCGTCGCCGCCGCCCTGCTCCAGGTACTCCCTCGTCCAGCGGCGGATGACGTCCTCCGGCTCGCGGAAGAGATTGCCCGGGAAGTTCAGGCTGAGCACCTTCTCCGGCCAGGCGGCGCGCGCCTCCGCGACGGTCATCTGCTCCATCGGCGGCGGGGTGAACGCCTCGATGATGTCGAGGTCGGTCTGAGCGATCAGGTCGGCGAGCGGCCTGTTGGCGCCGTCGTAGTGCGCGAAACAGAGCTTTCCGGTCTGATGGAGCGCCCCGCAGGCGTAGTCATAGACCGGCATGCAGTAGGTCTCGTAGAGCTTTGGCGACATAATCAGCCCGGTCACGTTGTCGGGAAACCAGATGACCTCGGCAGGGCCGTCGGCGGCTATGTCGGCCTGACGGCGGTAGATGCGGGCGAGCGCGTCGTGGAGTTCGACGAACTTGTCTGGATAGAGCACGACGCCCTCCGACCAGGACTCCGTCCCCATTGTATCGACGAGCAGCACCTGCGCCGGGATCGGGTCGATGTAGCCCAGCACGATGCCCGCATCGCCCATCGCCCGATCGGCCTCCGCCCAGCCGTCCCACGCAGGCTCGATGGTGGTGTGATCGTAGACGTACCGCATCACGTGGTAATCATCCGGCGACTTGATGAAGTGCTCGATGATCCACCGGCTGCCGTAACCTGGCTCGAAGCCGGCGACCTCAGTCAGATCGCCGACGGGTGTCTTGATCCGCGAGTGGATGCGACGCTTGCCGTCAACGACCGATTCCTCGCGCTCGACGGTGACATCCGGGCACTTGCTCTCGAACAGCCCGACGCTGCTGATGGGAATCAGCGCCTCCTTTCGGAGCCGCCGCCCGGCATCGGTGTCGGGGATCAGCCAGTCATAGCACGTGAACGGGACCTGGTCGGCCTTCCCGCCGCGCAGGACGGCCATGAGTCGTTCTCGATGAGTCATGGTAGTTCCTCACAGACCGTAGGGGAGGGCTTCAACGCCCTCCCGGATGTAGGAGCAGCTTCCAGCTGCGATGAACCGGCGTTTCGCAGTTGGAAGCTGCTCCTACAACGCACGGGCGACCGCAGAGGGATCGCCCCTACGGTTTCGGGCCGGCACAGAGGCACGGCCCCTACTTCTCCAGGCTCAGGAGCATGCCCTGTCCGGGCGCAAGCCAGTTGTTCTCGCCCTGCCAGGGAGCCGTGTCGCCGGTGTAGGAGTTGGTGAGCATGATCCGGCCTTCCTTCCTGAACTTCACGCTGAACGATGTGGACTTGTGGATGTCCTTGTTCACGATCAGGACGAACGGACGCCCGTCCTCGTGGACGAACTCGCCGACGAGGAAAGTACCGCCGCCGACCTCGGTGAGATGCTTGCTGGTGTCGATGCCCGAGCAGCCCTCGGGCACCTCGGGATGGTGGAAGACGTTCACGCTCTTCAGCTTCAGGTAGGTCGGCCCGAGCTTGTGTATCTGCAGGTTGAGGATGCGGACCATGTCCCAGGTCGGGGTCTTATTCATGAACTGGTCGATCGGCGCGTCGCGGTAGTTGCCGATCAGCGGCGCGAAGTAGGTGAAGTAGCTGATCCCGCCGCCGCCGTATGCGAGCGTGCCGAAGACCTGGATGTTCATCGTGCCCTGCGTCGGCTTGGCATAGTGGAAATGGGCGTTCGACAGGATGATGTTCCAGAACGGAATCCCGTGGCGCTGGGCGGTCTTGCGGACAACCTCCAGGTTCTGGAAGAACGAGGGCCGCATCGAGCCGTCGTCGTAGAGCGTGTAGTGGTCGTAGCTGATGTAGGTCGGCTTGACCTCCGTCACGAACCGCTCGAGGTACTGCTCGTAGTTCTCCACGCCCGGCCCCTGCGCGCCGATCGGCAGGAGGTTGATGTACGCGAGAGCATCGGGATCGGCCTTCGCAAGGGCGGCCTTCCACCGGGCGAGGTTCGCATACCAGTCCACCGTCGGCTCATCCTTCATGTAGTAGCCGTAGACAGCCGGGTTGCCCCGGAACGGTTTGACGCACTCCTCGATGGTCTTGGCGACCCCGGCATCGGTCACTTCCTGGCCTCTGGGTATGCTGCCGGAGATGCGCGGATCGCTGACGATGCACTTGAGCCCGGCCTCCTCGACCTTCTTGACGCCGCTGGGATGCACGAAGCCCGCGAGGTTGAACCCGCACTCCTTGATCTCCTTCAGCGCCTTGTCATCGGGGGCGGTCCATCCCCACGGCAGGATCGGGAATTCCTCCGGTGTAAGCATGGCAATGTTTGTCCTTTCGAAACTGAACCCGTGACCCTCGTACAGGTCGCGGCCTTCCGTCGAAGCGCCGCAGGATGATGCAGTCGCGACGAGTCCGACCAGTATCAGTGTACCAAGCGTCAGATTTGCCATATTCTCTCCTTTGCTCTACTGTAATGATCTCGGTTTCGGAAGAATGGGCTTGACAGGCTTCATGCCGAGTTCCGCCGCGACCGGCATCAGCTCGGCAACATTGTTGACGAGCGGAAAGTCCACGCCCAGGTCGAAGAGCGCGCGCACCTCGTCGGCTTTCGTGGTGCCGTAGTAATTGATACGCACGCCGTTGGCCTTCAGGTCCTTCGTCCATTCCTTCATCTCCGGAACGATGTCACCGACGAGTTGCGCGAAATCGGCCCTCATGTCGATGGACTTTTTCACATAGTCGACGGCGACATCACGGTTGCCCATGCTGCAGATCATGATCTTCGGTTCGACCTTGCGAGCGCCCTCCGACGCCTCCGCCGAACAGGCGAGGAACGCCTGGTGCAGGCGGCCGTGTCTGACTATCGCCTTCGCCGCCGCCGCGCCGAGTTCCGCGCCGCCCTTCAGGTGCACGTTCAGCCAGATGTTCAGCGGCATGATCTCGAGGGCCTCGTCGAGCGTCGGGATGCGCTCACCCTTGAACTCCGGCGATTTCCAGCTTCCGGCGTCGAGAGCCTTGATCTCGGCAAGAGTCAGATCGGAAACCTTGCCCTTGCCGTCGGTGGTCCTGTCCACGGATGCATCATGGATCACCACAAGATGCTTGTCTTTCGTGAGGTAGGCATCCAGTTCGATCATGTGAGCACCGACGCGGATAGCCTCACGGAAAGCGGCAAGCGTGTTCTCCGGGTGGGTATCCATCGCTCCGCGATGAGCACACAGGCCGCGCTCAGGGAGCTTGGGGAGACTCTCAGTCACCATCTCTGCAAGGCTCCTTTCCGCCTGGTCGAGGCGCTCGGCATATGTGCGATTGATTGTCCAGCCCTTGATCCACTCCGCATCCATCACGCCATCGTTCTTCGCGCCGAGTTGCTCGGCGTGGGATATAAGATCAGCGACTACGATCCTGGCTTCCGCGATCTGCTTCTCGACATCCTCTTTCTTCGCCCGACCCTCCTTGACCTCGGCAACAGCCTTCTCGATCTCCTGGACCCTGCGCCGGGAGCCGCCGAGTCGGATGAGCATGTCGTGCCCGGAAGTCAGCTTGGAAATCCGATAGGAGTAGACCGGGTCGTCGGCGGCGAGTTGGGCCGCGCGAGCGAGCATCGAGCGCGACTCGTTCAGCCAGATCACGTCCCAGTCGTCGCCCTCGCCTCGGCTCGCACGGTAGACCCGCTCCAGGTTCTCGTTGCTGCCGATCATGAGCAGGTACTCCGAGACGAGCGAGCCGGCCTTCGGACCGTAGTAGCGAAGAGCGTAATCCTTCAGTTCCGACTTGGGCGCGCGATTGGGATAGTAGTACGGATAGAGACCGCCCATCCGCACGTTGAACGAATTGCTCCACCAGAAGCCGAAGGGGTATTCGAGCACCAGGGCGCCGGTGATGCCGTGCTCGACCATGGACTTGGTGTCGCCTTCGAGCGCGTGGATGAACGGCGGCCCGGTGAACGGCTGATGCGAGTTGGCAGCGTAGTAGGAGCAGATCGTGAACCGCTTGAAGTAGGAGGCCCAGGTCAGCATGTTCGGCTTGCGGGCATACCACGGGTCGTCGTAGCTGTCGTGGTGGTTGCGCCCCCAATGAGCGTAGACGGCTGCAAGCCGCTCGTTCGGGAAGACCTCCTTCGGCGGATTGGTGACCTGCCCGTAGCCGGGAACGCAGTCGACGATGACCTCGGGCGCGGCAGTCTTCAGTCGGTCGGTAAGCTTGTTGTAGAGGCCGATGAGCAGGTCGGTCGGGGTGCTCTTCCGGCACTCCTCACACTCGCAGGGGACGCCTCCGTCGATCGGCAGGAGGTCGAGCCAGTGGAACTGTGGATGCTTCTTCACGAAGGCCTCGACGTTGCGGATGAACTCGTCGCAGGCGTCGGCGTTGCTCATGCAGAAGTTGGTGAGCGGCCACTTGCCGCCGTGGGGCTGGCGCTTCCCGTCTCGGAACCCGAACCACTCGGGGTGCGTCCCAAAGTACTTGTCGGTCGCCAGGAAATACGGAAACGAATGGCCCGGTCCGTGGAGCCTGAGTCCGCGCTGCTCCATCGCCGCGAAGATACCTATCGCCTGCATCTCGGCGATATGCTCATCGATCTTCTCTGCGACGCACTGCCAACTCAAGCCGTTGTACCGGTTCTTCGCCGCCCAGTCGAGTTGAGCGACGGTCTCGGGCCTGATCTCGAACGCCAGGCCGCTGATCCAGTAGATCCGGTCCTCGATCCTGGCCGACTCGGACCACATGCCGGTCGGGAGCGACAGGTCGGGGCTCTTCGGCACGACCTCGGGATCCTTCGGGTCGATGGCGGGATGGTACCACCGGCACCCCAAGCGTTCGAGGAAGTCATAGACGCCGTAGAGGACTCCTCGCGGGTTGTCGCCGGCGATGGTGATCATCCGCTCGGTGATGGAGATGCTGTATCCGTCGAACCCCGGCTCGGGCGCGGGAAGGTCGGAGGTGTCGAGATCCTCGCGCAGGCCGATTCGGATGGTGCGCGGACGGCTCGGAGTGCGTGTATCGAGGAGGCGCGCGCCGGACATCTCCCTGACATACCGCTTCAACTCTGTGGCGGCGAACCGTTCGACGCTGCCGGCGTCTTCAGGCAGGTGGACGCGCCAGTCGGATATGCCTGCGTTGGTGATGCGACACGAATCCTGACGGGCGGCGAAGCTGTGCGCGGCACAGACAAGTATCAGACAGGCGAACAAGAGAAAGGGTCTCAGCACGACTGCACCCCCCCACTTTGGTATTGGCCCATTATACCCGAGCGTCCGCGGGTTTAGCCAGCGCCGATGTGCGTGAGCGTGGATGGATCGGCGGAGCGATGAAGTGGTGGAGTAATGGAGTGATGGGAACCCATCACTCCAATCCCAGGTTTCTCCGCGCTCCGGTGCAGGGACGGCAGCCGGCCCAGGTGCAGAGCAGAGCGTCCGGCTTCTCGCCGAGGATTTCGACCACGCGCCTGACGACATCCATCCCCTGCATCAACATCCACTTCGAGTTGCCGAGTTGAAGGTCGCGGATCTCGCCGTTCCTGCGCAGGGGAAGCTCCGCCGCGCCGAACCCACGGCTGCACGAAGTCGAGGTATCGACCTCGTGACTGACGATCGAGCCGTCGGGCATCAGGACCCGCGCGTACTTCGTCTCCTCGAACCAGCCGACTTTGGGCGTCCCGGCGTACTCCTCGCCGAGGTGGACCGTGGTGTTTGAGGTGAAACCGACGCCGAGGAGCAGCACCTTGCCGCCCATCTTCGCCAGGCGGTCGATCGGGCTGCCGAGGCCGACGGAGCGGTACGACATGTGGTCCTTCGTCAGTTCGACGGCGTCGGGGCCGATGACGGTCATCGAGTGCGTCGGGTGCAGGCTGCGGACGGCGGTCGGGCGCTTGCGTCCGAGTTCGGGGATGATGCCGGTCAGGCACCGCACGACGGCCGGATCGAAGTAGGGCTCGGCGATGTTGGCGGTGTAGTTGAACGTCGGAAGCGCGAGGTTGCCGGTCGGGCCGACAGCCTCGATCAGGGCGTCGATGACGGCTTCCGGGCCGCCCTCGACGTCACCCAGGCTCCTGTAGGAGCTGTGGACGATATAGCTGTCCCCGGGCTGCAGTCCGATCTCGCGGAGCGCAGCGACGAGTTGTTGTTTCGTGATTGGCATGATGGCTTCTCCGGCCTCTGCGGGGGCGAAGCATTGGCTACCGAAGATCGAAACCTGTCGGATGCCGGTAGCCAATGCTTCGCCCCTACAGCCACGTGGTCGTCTCGAGGTCAGAGCTTCTCGATCCGCAGAGCGATGTCCTTCTCGATGGAAGGCAACTCCAACCGAAGGCCCGTCTCCCCTACCCTCACGACGCTCGTCCCGATCTCCGTGCCGGCGTACGTGTCCCAGAACCTGACGCGGTAGCGACCAGCCGGCCATCCGGGGATCGAGAGGCGCACGGGCGGCTGGGACTCCGGCGGGCGGTTGAGCGTGCATACACGGTACCACGTGTTCTGCGAGTTCTGTATCCACAGCAGGGACGTCCGCTTGCCCTGCAGGCCGAAGAGCCTGAGGTCCGGCGCGGTCCTAAGTTCCGCCTTCTCAAGCACGTAGGTCACGAACACCCAGTCCGCGCCGATGTTCTCGACTACGACCTTATGCTCTCCCGCGGGGATATCCACGATGTAGGCCCCATCGTACTTGCGTATCGTCTCGTGCTTGGGGTCGTTGCCGGGATCGGGCATGTCCTTGTCGAGTACGCGCGCGCCGTCAAGTTCGGCGATGAGGCGCGCGCCGCCGTATCCGGAGACACCGGCGACGCGGATCTGCAGGCGGGTCGCATGCGGCAGGTTCGTCTCGAAAGTCACGGGATTGTGCAGTTTCGGGTGATTGACGAGGCCGTGGAGCACGCCGGAGACCTCGCCCTCGGTGGATATCGACTTCGCGCCGACGCGCACCGTCGTCGGTCGGTTGGCGGTTGACGGCTCCCAGGACGACGGGCCGGAGATGATCAGGTCGGCATACGATACCGTGCCCGGCCGGAGCGGGATGAACGCGGCGTCCTCGATGCGCCGGAACGACTCCTTCGGGAAGTCCACCCCCTTGATGAAGCCGGTGAGCGCCGCGAAGTGAGAGTACAGATTGCCGGGATGGATGCGATTGTCCCACCACCACAGCATCCCCGCGCCCGCGGAGCCGGACATGAGGGTGCTCCAGATGCCGTTGTGCAGGGCGATGGTCTCCTGCTTCATCCCCTCCTTCAGCATCGCATCGGTGCCGAACTCGCCGACGTAGTGCGGCTTGCCGTATGCCTCCTTGCTCCGATGAAACGCCGTGAGGTCGCCCGCCATGTCGCGCGAGCCGTAGTTGTGCGTCTGCACGTAGTCCATCTGCGGAAGGCGGTCGATCTCCGGCTTGCCTCCGGAGCCCGCGAAGCTCGTAGTCTGCAGGTGCTTCCAGGGATCGATGCCGCGGAGGTAGTCGCTCATCTCCGCGTGCCACCGCTTGACCTCGTCAGGAATGTAGGCGGTCGAGGAGATGATGTCCACCTCGTTCCAGAACTCCCAGCTCATGACGTGGGGGTCCCATCCCCAGCGCGCGACGAGGTAACGCAGCTTGTTCCGGTAGAGGCGCAGCATAGTCGGGTCGGTCCAGAACTCCCGCGGCTCCTCGAGCGGGCCGCCGTTCGCGGCGTTGTGCGGAGTGCCGTCCCAGAACGGGTATCCGCCCTCGGGCGTCTTGCGCAGTTCGTTGTAGCTGTCGAGGCAGAGCATCACGTACATGCCCCGCTTCGACGCCATGTCGAGCACCTGATCGAGCCGCCAGGCGTTGGCGAGGTCGAACGTCCCGACGGCGGCGCGCTCGAGGGCGAAAGTCACCCACGCCGGGCCGAGCCAGAGCCGGAAGTAGTTGCATCCCGCGTGCTGGTACTGCGGCAGCCATTCCTCGTAGCTGAAGAGGCCGGGAGCGTTGCCCCAGCAGACGTTCGCGCCGATGGGGACGTACGGTTGGCCGTTGTCGAACGCGAAGTACCGCCTGTCCGACTTGCTGATGCGGATGAAGCCGGGGTCCTCCGATGCGAGGCATTCGAACTCGACGGGCTTCGACGTCACGCTCTTGCCGGTGGAATCCTTAGCGGTAACCGTAAGCGAGTATCGGCCGACCTGAGTAGGCGAGAAGCGTATCCGCCAGCCGGGCGCGCCCCGGGGTGTCATGACCTCCTGACCGTCCTTCCGCGCGTGGGTATAGTCTTGGAAGTAGAACCCCGGCGCCGAGACGCTCCCTCCGTCCGGCAGGCGGAACCGGCCGTCGATCGCGATCTCCTGCGGGTCGAATGCGTTCTCATACGTGCCCTGGAGGTCGAGGGTGAACTCGACCTTGCCGTAGAGAGGGACCTCCGTGCGATCGGGCGCGACGACGCCGAGTCTGAGCGGGCGATTGTCGGAGATCGGCACGGGACTATCCGCCGCGCTCACGGCGGCTATCAGCGACAGGACGAGGATAACGCGGATCATTTCGGCCTCCGGCCAGGTTGTTGTGGGCTGCTCCCAGCGTACCATCCGCTCTCGGTCACGTCAAGCAGCCGGAATGAGCGCAACTCATCTGCGCGTCATTGCCTGCGTGGGAAGAGTTTTCACGCAGATGCATCGGTAGCAGAACGGAGTGACGCTGCCGATGCATCCGCGTAGGGAACGGGCATCGTCACGATCGCAACCGGCTCTGCCGGCGTCCCAGGACCCAGGCGCGTAGGGAGCGGGCGCTGTCCCGTTCCGTGCGTTTCGGGTCGATACCACCGGCACAGGGCGGCGGCAGTGCCCTACATAGACAGACGCCGCCTGTAGGGAACGGACGCTGTCCCGTTCCGTGGGCGTAGGTATCCACCAAGCGGAACGCGACGGCGGGCGTTCCCTACACGGCACACCCGAGGGGCTTCGGTAGCGCCGTTCGCACAAACCGCGAACTCTGCTTCCGAAGCATCCAGCCCCCCGTAGGAGGAGTCTTCCGGGCGATCTTTGCCCGGTAACTCCGACGTCGGGATTAGCGATCCTAAGGGATCGCAAAATCCCTCCTACGCGGACTCGCACACGAACTACCCTGGCAAGCAGCAGCCGAGTCTATCCTCGGGGCGGCCAAACATAGTATAATGACGGTCTATGACCACCGAGGATCGACAACCCGATACCGAACACCCGTCCGCGAAGCACGGCACGGACCTGACCACGGGCAGCATCCCCCGGCATCTGATCGCATTCTCGATCCCGATGCTGGCGGGAAGCGCTCTCCAGACCGCATACAGCATCGTCAATGCAATATGGGTCGGCAAGGGACTCGGCACGGCCGCGATGGCCGCCGTCACCGTGAGCATGCCGATCTTCTTCTTCCTGATGGCAATCGCCGCCGGGTTGACCATGGCATCCGGCATACTGGCGGCACAGAGCTTCGGGGCGAAGGACTTCGACCAGTTGAGGCGAGTCGTCCGCAACTCCACCGTGCTCATCGCCGTCATCAGCGTGATCTTGTCGGGAATAGGGCACTTCCTGGCGACGCACATGCTGATGATCATGAATACGCCGCGCGAGGTGCTGGCAATCGCCTCGGAGTACCTGCAGATCTTCCTCTGGTCCATGCCGTTCATGTTCGGGCTCTTCCTGATCGCGTCCCTGCTGCGCGGAGTCGGCGACTCCAAGACGCCGCTGTACTTCCAGGCCGCGGGCGTCGCGGTCACGGCCGTCCTCGACCCGATACTGATGTTCGGATGGCTCGGATTCCCGAGGATGGGTCTGAACGGCACGGCGGTGGCGACGATCTTCACGAACGCGGCCGCGCTGGTGGCGGTCCTCTACTATCTGCACGGAAAGCGCCATCTGGTAGCGCCGGACTGGCGACGCCTGGGCGTGGACAGGGAGATGAGCTGGCTCACCCTCAGGATCGGGGTCCCGTCTATGCTCCAGCAGGCGCTCGTATCGATCGGCATGGTGGTGATCACCGGGCTCGTGAATGCGTTCGGAAAGGACGGCATGGCGGCATTCGGCGCGGCGATGCGCATAGACCAGCTCGCATTCATGCCGGCGATGACTCTCGGCATGGCCGTCTCGACGCTTGCCGGCCAGAACATCGGCGCGCAACGTCATGACCGAGTCAAGGAAACCTTCAAGTGGGGGATGATCTTCGGCTGCGGGATAACGTTGCTCGCCTCGGCCCTGGCGATCACCTGCCCTGCGTTCCTCATGCGCGCGTTCATTGACGACCCCAAGGTAGTCGCGATGGGGATTCCGTACCTGCACATCGTCGGTGGAGCGTACGTGCTCTTCGCGGTGATGTTCGTGGCGAACGGCGTGATCAACGGCGCGGGCCATACCATGATCACAACGGCGATAACGCTGATCGCGCTCTGGGGCGTGCGGGTGCCGATTGCGAGCTACCTCTCCCATTCGATGCACAGCATCGAGGGCGTGTGGTACGGCATGGCGATCGGATTCAGTTCCGGCGCGCTGATGAGCCTCGCGTACTACCTCTCCGGTCGGTGGAAGAAGCCGATCGTGCGCAAGTCGCCGGTCCCCGCCGAGCCGGAAGCCATGCCGATGGCGGAGTGACGCTCGCCGCGCGTCCGCGGGACCGCTTCATCCTCTCTTTCCTCGCCCCGAACAGGAATCCGCCTCCCGGTGTCTAATACTTGGAACATAGCACCTGTCTGGTTACCTTCGACACACCACTGGTCCAACGCATCAGGAGGCCGATTATGAGACACGCGGGGTTCATCGCTCTATCCTTGATTCTGGCATTCACCTGCGGCTTGTGCGGCGCGCAGCATATCACCGAGGAACAGGCGGCGGAAGCCGTGCGCGCCTTCGAGAGCGATCCGAGCCTGCAGTTCTGGCGAATTAAGACATACGAGAACGACGAAGGGCCGGAGTGGTCGCATTACAGGGTGTACTCCCTGGAGGCCGGCGATCACGACAATGAGATCGCCGACTACTGGGTTAATGCGATCACCGGCGAGGTCGAGGGCGTTATATACCATCTCTACAAACAGCATCCCCTCCAGGGCCGACACGAAGCACTCCCGCAGGAGCAGTGCAGACGGATCGCCGAGGACTACGCGAGGGCGAAGTATAGAGACTTCGACACGATGGGATATCGTCTGGACAAACAGATTCCGGATGAAGGAGCCTGGGTATTCGTGTGGCGCCAGGTCCTCGACTACGGCGCAGTATCGATGAACTACGTCAAGGTCGCGGTGTGCGCCGCTGATGGGCGCATCCAGGACTACGACTGCGAACGATATCCGACGGCCGCGCCCCAAAGACCGCTGGTAGACTCGGATCAGGCAATAGGCATCGCGAAACAGGCCGCCGGGATCATCGATATGACCGACACGGCCAAGACCGAGCTCCGGGTCGATCCGCCCGGCGTGACTTACTGGACGGTCAACATACAGGGCCTGAACGCGGACGAGTTCGACGTCTGTTACTACGTTCGCGTCGAATCCCGGACGGGGGAGGTCCTGGAGGCCAGGCGGACGGACTACGGTCGGCCCGACGACGAAGACCCGGACGCGGGACCGCCCGTGACTCCGCCGGCTGTCATATCGCCTCACCAGGCGAGAGACGCCGTGAGGGCCTTCGAGGGCAACCAGGACCTGATGCTGATATGCCGCGAGCTGGACTCGTCTACCGACGGACCGGCGTTTATGCACGATTGGTCCTACGAGATCAGGGACAGAGACAATGACGGCCGTACGTGGGACGTTGATGCCGTGACAGGAGAAGTGACCTGGTTCATGGACCATTCCGCGTATCCGGATGAGCGGACCGACGAACCGACGGGCAGGTTGACCGCGGAGGAGTGCAGGGAGTACGCGGAGCGCTACGCACGAGCCAAGTTCCGGGGCTTCGACGAGATGAACTTCGTCCCCGATGAGCCGGAGTGGGATGAGCACGGCTGGTCCTTCTCGTGGTGGGAAGAGGTTGCCTGCGAGCCGTGTATCTCCAGCTACGTGAGCGTTGACGTCAACCCGGAGGACGGCCGTATCCAGAGCTACCACGCGAATCGCGTCCCGGAGTTCACTCCGCTGGAGGCGAGGATAACCGCGGAGCAGGCTGTCGAGATTGCTAAGAACGCCGAGGGGATGGTGCGGCTGGATAACGATCCCGATCCAACACTGACTGCATGGCCCGAGGCTGCTATCTGGACATTCGAGCTCAACGGGCGGAATGCGCAGGGTAGAGTAGTGAATTGCTCGGCTTGGGTGAACGCGGTGACGGGAGAGATCATCGGCCTCTATCACGCGTTCGGCGTGAGTGCAAGCGCTTACTCGGAAGAACCGTCAGATGACGGCGACATGACGAACGAAGAGCTGATGCCGATACGCGAACTGGTGGCGCAGATCCCCGGGGCAAGCGTGCACTGGCTCGGGAAAGACGGGGCAAAGATCTTCTGCGGGCGTGACAGGTACACGCTGCTGCCCGACTCGGACAGCGTCGAGTGGATGGGTGGGCAGATCAAGCTCTCTCGGAAAACGGTGCTCGAGGACGGCAGGCTGATGGTCCCGCCCGACCTCCTCGAGGTGATCACGGCAGGCAAGTCCTGAGTACGCGTCCGGCCGGTAGTTGTGGGTCAAGGCCGCCCTTCGATACGATGCTGCGCATCACTCAGGGCTGGTCGGCGTGGGTTTTCCGGGACATGGAACCCGCCAGTCCTGAGTAGCGAAGCGTATCGAAGGACGGTCGGGGCTAGTCAGTCCTTACAGTGTGGGTTTCCCGGGACATAGAACCCGCTAGTCCTGAGTAGCGAAGCGTATCGAAGGACGGTCGGGGCTAGCCAGGGGTCTGGTGGAGCAAGGCCGCCCTTCGATACGTCCTGAACTCCGACTACACTGAGTAGCAGCGCGTATCGAAGTGCAGTCGGAGTTCAGGACTACTCAGGGCTGACGGGGTGGGTTCGGGCAACTGGATGGACCCCTCCCCGCTACGGGGAGGGGGTACTTGCGTGGGTTCCCCGCTGTGTGGAGGGAGGACCTGGGTGGGCACCCTGCCATTGGGAAGGAGTCTCTTGTCTCTGCAGACCCCTCCCCGGCCTTCCCCGCCACGGGGAGGGGGCACTTGGATGGGCTCCCCGCTACCGGGAGGGAGTCTCTAGGCACCGCAGACCCCTCCCCGGCCCTCCCCGCTGCGGGGAGGGGGTACTTGGATGGGCTCCCCGCTACCGGGAGGGAGTTCGGCGCCTAGTCCCCAACTTGTTTCGCTACGCTCCACTTCTTCTGGAGGGCTTTGAGCCGCTCGAAGGCAGGCTTGGGGGAGCAATCCCCGCGGAGGAGCCCCCCGTAGGGCCAGAAGGAGACCGCATCGGCGAGATCCCACCACGAAACCCCCTCGATGTACGGCTTGCTGTACGCGAGCGTGTAGATCGCCTCGACCCAGTCCGCCTGCATCTCCTCCGTCCACGGCCCGTGCCAGCCCTTCGTCGCGCGCTGCCTCTGCGCGTTCGGATCGAGCCCCGGCGCGGACTGGCAGCCCATCTCGGTGATCTGGATCGGCTTCCCGAGCGTCGCGAACCGGTCGAAGAGCCGCTCGATCTCGAAGAGGTCGTACTCCGGATAGTAGAGCTGGAGGCCGACGATCTCGAACTCGGCGCCGATCGCCAGACAGTCCTGCAGGTACGCGAAGGGCGACCGCTTCACCCGGCCCTCTCGGTCGCGGCTCGCCACGTACTCGCCCCAGAGGTGGCAGGAATTGATGATCCGCCGGACGTTCGGATCGGCGTCACGCGCGGCTCGGGATGTGTATAGCGCGCAGAGGGTCAGCTCATCGGGCGAGAGGCGGAGGGCGTTCGAGTGATCGTGCGCCTCGTTCATGATCTCGCAGAACTCCGTCCGGCCCTTGTATCGCGCGACCGTCTCGTAGACGAGCTTGTATCCGATCTTCGGGACCTCCGCGTGCGGCTTGTCCCTGAGCCACTGAGGGGTGACGCCGCCTGCCATGTAGAACGGCGGGCACGGCTTGACCTTCATGCCGTTTGAGAGCAGCCACTCCGTCTCGGCGTCGGTGCGGTCGTAGTTGCGCGTCGTCTCGGTCGGCGCGAAGTGGCTGATGTAGACGTTCGTGATGCCGAGGTTGAAGACTTCCTTGAACCGCTCCTGATAGAGCGGGCCGCGCGCCGGATAGCCGAACGCGTTGCAGCCGAAGATGAAGTCCTTTCGCGGGGCCTTGAGCTTCTCGATGCGCTGACGGGCGGCGGTGAGAGTGAGTTCCTCACCGGCGGCGAGGGTGATCGCCAGCGACTCGTACGGCGGGAGCTTCTCCGCCCGGTCGAGCTTCTCCCTGAACTCCCTGGGCATGCGGATGCCCTGGCGCTCGGCGGCCTTCAGGGCGTTTCGGACTCGGAGGAGCCTGGTCGCGGCGGCCTCGGTAGCGAAGTCGATCGTCCCGGCCTGGGAGTAGCCCTTCCCCTTCCCATCGGCGAATACCGCGACCTCCCCGAAGCCGGGGACATTCAGCATCATGCAGATCTGGAAGGGAATGATGTTGGAGTGCGGAGTGGCCAGTGTAGAACGCGGAGTGGCGAGCGTAGAGTGCGGAGTGCCCACGTCCCCCCTCCCCGTAGCGGGGAGTCCACCCACGTGCTCCCTCCCCGTAGCGGCGAATCCACCCAGGCGCTCCCTCCCCGTAGCGGGGAGGGCCGGGGAGGGGTCTGCGGCGACGAGAGACTCCTTCCCCGTAGCAGAGAATGCACCCAGGCGCTCCCTCCCCGTAGCGGGGAGGGTTGGGGAGGGGTCCCCCACCCTGCGCGGCCGCGACTTCTCCGGCGTGGGGAGCACGACCGTCACCGAGCCGTCGTGCGGGACGATCAGCGTGTACATCGGCTCGTCGGACATATCGAGGATGTGGAAGCGGTCGACGGCGTCCTTGGGGATCGGCTTCCCCTCGGCGTCGATCACCTTCACCCGGAGCTTCATATTCTCCGGCGTCTGGGCGTACCCCGCGCCGACCGCGAGGATGAGGATCAGGAGTATGGTAAGGATGCGCATCGTTCTACCTCGGTGGGATTCTCACTGGTAGGTTCGATGTGCATGGCGGTGTTCCTTGTGTCGTATCCGGTTGTCCTGCTCTGCGAACAACCGAGATCCCGAGCGACACCCGCCAGGTCGAGGACCGAATGGAGCGCACGATCATCCTCTTCGGCGGCGACTAGGAACTTGACTTTGCGAAGGAGACGAGTCTGACTACGTCGGTGTGACCTGTCCCCGTTCTTAGTGCCACTCAGTGTGTGAGTACTTGTAAGATATCAATGCTGCCCTCTTCCGTCAGGGGCTCCGGGGATCGTCCCCTCCGGCATTTCTCGGCGAACTCCGCCGGCGTCAGGTATCCAAGCGAGCTGTGCGGACGCCTGGTGTTGTACCCCTCCCGCCAGTCCTCTATGATGATCTGCGCCTCCAGTGCGTTCCTGAAGATCTCACGGTTCAGGCACTCGTCCCTGAGCTTACCATTGAAGCTCTCGATGTACGGGTTCTCCCACGGACTTGCTGGCTCGATGTAGATCGTCCCGCAGCCGCTCTCTGCCGGCCACTCCTGAACGGCCTTCGCGATGAACTCGGCGCCGTTGTCGCTCCTTATGTGCTCGGGCGCTCCCCGATCCATGAACAGCCACTTCAGGTTCTCTACTACCGTCCGGGCACAGATGCTTCGCCCTACACATATCGCCAGGCATTCCCTGGTGTATTCGTCGAGGACCGTGAGTATCCGAAGCCGGTTTCCCCGCTCTGTCCGGTCCTGTAGTATGTCGTAGGTCCACACATGGTTCGGATACTCTGCCTTGCTGACGACTTCTCCCTTCGGCCCGTACTGCCGTCTATTCGGCCGCCTCACGGGAAGGGTCAGTCCTTCCGACTTCCATATCCTGTGGACTCGCTTGATGTTGATCTCTTCGCCCTCTCGGTGCAGCAGCGCCGTGACCCGCCGGTATCCGTAGCGTCCGTGTTCCTTTGCCAGTTCCTTAATCCGCTCCGTCAATGCTTCATCATCCGGCTTTCTGCGATGCTGGTAGGAGAAGCTTGTGCGGCTGATCCCTACCAGAGCGCATGCACGGCGGAGTGGACATCTCCACTTGTCATGCAGATATCTTGCGGCGGCGCGCCTGGCCGGAGGGCTTACCAGTTTTTTGAGTTGATGTCCCGCAGCATGTCTATGTCAAGTGCCTGCTGCGCCACGATCTTCTTCAGCCTCCCGTTCTCTTCCTCAAGAGCCC